>JAFRUI010000041.1 GCA_017438945.1 Bacteroidales bacterium | reverse complement strand
TTTACTCTTTGGGGATTTAGCAAAATCGACAAACAATATTAAGGCCTCTTAAAAATGTGTAAACATTAACCCTGAATTCATTATGAAAGATATGAGCAATCAACCCGATCGCAGTACACAGATTATCCGCACCAGTTGGATTGGCATCGCCGCCAATGTTCTTTTGGCGGCTTTCAAGGCCGGTGTCGGCATCGTGGCCAGCAGTGTGGCCATCGTGATGGACGCCGTCAACAACCTCAGCGACGCGCTGTCGAGCGTCATCACCATCGTGGGCACGAAGCTCTCGCAGCGTCCCGCCGACCGCAAGCATCCCTTCGGCTTCGGGCGCATCGAGTATTTCAGCGCCATCATCATCGCCGTCATCGTGCTGTCGGCGGGTATCACCTCACTCATCGAGTCGGTGAAGAAGATTTTCCACCCCACGGAGCCGAGCTACACGACGGTGACGCTCGTGGTCATCGTGGTGGCCATCGCGGTGAAGATCATGTTGGGGCTGTTCGTGAAACGCAAGGGCACGCAGCTGAAAAGCGATGCGCTGATTGCCTCCGGCTCCGACGCTCTGTTCGATGCCATCATCACCTTGGCCACGCTTGTGTCGGCAGGCATTATGCTGCTGTGGAACGTCTCCATCGACGGCTACCTCGGTGCGCTGATCTCGTTAGTCATCATCAAGGCCGGTATCGAGATGCTCGCCTCGCCCGTCAACGAACTGTTGGGCACCAGCATCCCGGCGGAGCTCACTTCCCAGATCAAGCAGGAGGTCAGCGAGTTCGAGGGCGTACACGGGGTGTATGACCTCATCCTCCACAACTACGGTCCCGACGTGAAGATCGGCTCGCTGCACATCAGCGTCTATGACACGATGTCGGCGCACGACATCCACGGGCTCACGCGCAAGATTTCCACGCAAATGTTTGCGCGGCACGGCATCATTATGACCGTCGGGGTTTATGCCATCGCCACCGGCGAGAACCGGATGTCCGAGTTGCAGACGAAGGTTATACAGACGTTGTCCGCCCACCAAGAGATTGTGCAGGTACACGGCTTCTACTATTCGGAGCGCGACAAGATGCTCTCCGTCGATGTGGTCCCCGACATCTCCGTCCACGATGACGCCGCCCTCATTGCGCAGCTCACCGCCGAGATACAGCCTTTGGTGCCGGAAATGGATGTAGTGGTCGTGGTGGACCACAATTACAGCGAGTGAGGGGGGATTTATTACTTGAAAAACTCAGCAAGTTGATGATTGTGCATTTGAAAAAAGTGTATCTCTGCGGCTAAATTTTAAAACTGATATGACGGCTATGTTACAAGACAAAGTTTTCAAACGAATGAACACCACGAATCTGAACAGTCCTTTTGTGAAATACAGCTGTGAGATTGTCAAATATCAACCTCAATACTATAAGAATCGTGTTTATACCAAAAATGAATGGATATCTGTTAGCGACATAGGGAGAAGCTTTGACGGAGTGGTGCTGACCAAGGAAGAATATCTGAGAATCGAGTCCGCATACGTTGACACCGTAAAAGAGCTTTTGGAAGTTTCGGGTGTCAAGTTCTTAACGATTGTTAATCCAGACACTTTTTATTTGCGTCGAGAAAAGGCGTTCAATAAAGAGAACAAAGCTATATACCAAATTGTTTCCTCTTTGAAGGAAGGTCAGCGGATAACAGCATCCAAGATAGATACGGTATTGAAAGCTTGTTTGAGGGAATTGTTCTGGTGCGCATTGGTAAACGAGACCAAAAAAGTGCAGGTTGATGTCGGATATGACTATTACCTTCATTTTTACAGTCGTTTGCCCGAAGAGACCATCAGTGAAATCGCCCGAAATCACGGGTTGTATTGCAACCCGCGATAATCAGTTTGAGAACACTATCTTGCTGTTCGAAATATTTTAGTATTTTTGCGGGTTAAAAAAATGAAGATATGGCAACATTAACAATATCCTATGATGGGCGCAGTAAGGTGGCGCAGAGTGTTGTGGCGTTGATACGTTCGTTAGGGAACGTGTTCCACATCTCGCAGTCTCAAGAAGAGACAAAAAATCGCGAGTGGACAGCTGAAGAGGAACGACAAGCTTTCCTCTGTACATCAAGAAATAATATGGCTCGCTGGTTGAACGAAAACAAAATCTAACATCCTATGAAATACGAACAGCGTGATGTCGTTGAGGTCAATGGTGCGTAAAATCAGCCGCTTAAAACAGCCCTATTTCGACCAGATTGTGGAGAAAATAAAGGTGTCGATTTTTTTGATCCTAAATATTATGATCGACCAAATTATCGCTTTCAACAAAACCTTCGTGGCGCAGAAAGGCTACGAGACCCACCCGCTCGTGCCGAAGGACATCGTGGTGCGCGGGTTCATCATCGATTCGGAGACGGGGGCGCTGGAGGAGATTGAGAGGTAATGCTGACCGTCCGCCATATCCGCCACTGGTACGAGCCGAAGTTGCTGATGGATGGCCTCCTGGTTCGTCACCATGCCCCCGCTCTACAAGATTCTTTCCAATGCCTTCTTCGCGATTTGGCTGGTGCGGTTAGTGGTGATACGGAAGCGATATTATAAAATATGTTGTACGAATCCAAAATAAATATGAACGCTACAGAATACATACAGAAACTTGGCCTTGAGCCACATCCCGAGGGAGGTTATTACCGCCAGCTGTTCGGCAACGATGAAACAGGTGACAAAGCGGTCTCTACTATCTATTATATGCTGACCGCCAACGATATGTCGGCGTTCCACCGTCTGCATAATATGGTGGAAATCTGGTATTTCCACGCGGGCGAGCCGCTCAACATCTATGTAATCGACCCGGACGGAACGCTGACCGTCCATCAACTTTCAGACCTAAATGAGATGCAGGTGATTATCTATCCGGAACAGTGGTTCGCTGCTGAAATACCGTCCAAGCGCGGTTTTTGTCTTGTCGGGTGCGCTGTCGGACCGGCCTTCCGATTCGAGAATTTCGAGTTAGCCAAAAGGGACGAGTTGTCGGGGCTGTATCCCCAGCACGGTGAATTGATTGAAAGAATGTGCAAGGTGTAACCGCAAAATCATCCCTTACGGACATTCCACCGCCCGTATCCTCACCGTGTCGCGCACATCGCAGTCGAGGTAGTATATCTCCACCGTCTGGCCATTGTCAATGGATTCCTTGGAAAACAGATAGGGCTCCAGCTGCAAATTAAAGGTGTCTGTGACAAAACGCTGGCCGGATGGCGTCATCAGCATCGCTACCATACAATCCTCTTTTTCGCAGATGAAGCGGTACATCCGCCGGCCGTCGAACTCCACTAAGGCCACCTCTTTGAAACAGGCGGAGGTGTCGGGCACCACGAATTTTACGCAAACTCATACTGCAAGATGGCAATGTTCAGTGCATCTTCTAACTTGCAGATAGTTTCCAGGGAGAGATTTTCCTCTCCTTTCAACAACTTGGAAATGTACTGAGGCGAGCATCCCATTCTGTCGGCAACGTCTTGTCGGGAAAGGCCTTGCCGCTTCATTGACACAGCCACTTTAATGGCTATCTTGCGAGAATATTGCAACCAGCCTTTGCTTTTGGCGTAGCGGATTTTCTCTTCTTCCACCTGCCACTCTGACGGTTTCTCGGTCTGGTAACGGCTTAGCCGTGCGATAGCTTGTTCTTGTGTCATAATTCCACCTCCTGTTGATAATCTGTGAAACTGTCCTCGTCAAATACATTTTCCCGAATCAGAAAGTTCCTCACTTTCTCCATCTTTTCCAATTCTTGCAAAGTGTGTTCCCGCTCTTGCATTGTTCTTGTCAATTTGATGGCACCACCTGTGATGATATAAATGCCCACGTTCAGTTTGATAGCATACAAACGCAACCAACTTCTGCGATGAGGGCGTCCTTTTTCTTTCCCAAGTATCATTTCTCTTGACCGATTGTTTTCAAGTGGCCGGAAAAAGCGGTCAAGATTGGCATCCGGGGAAATATCCATAATGATGCAAGCCAACTCATCCCTGTCTTCCATAGTCTGATAAATGGCATCTTCAATGTTTGTAATCCTGAAATAAGAAATCAGGTCGTCAAGGTTTTGCGTGAAAAAATCAGCCAACCATTCAGCATCACTCCATTGATTCAACACTTTCTGCAAGGCATTCTGATTGTCTTTGTCAAAGCGGACGGCCCATAATCGTCCGTCATCAATGATTTTGTCAAACGTCATCTTCTTCAATTTTTGAATAGTGCTGCAAAGATACAATTTTTTTGTATTTGCAACCTATAGGTTTCAAGAATGTTTTTCATTTGGTAATTTTTCTATTTTTGCGGAAAATTTGAAGAACGACTAACAATGATTGACCAGATTATCGAATACAACAAAACCTTCGTGGCACAGAAAGGCTACAAGTCCCATCCGCTCGTGCCGAAGGACATCGTGGTGCGCGGGTTCATCATCGATTCGGAAACGGGGGCGCTGGAAGAGATTGAGGGATAATGCTGACCGTCCGCCATATCCGTCATTGGTACGAGCCGAAGTTGCCCCACGCCGTCTTCATCAACGGGTTTTTCGCCGGGATGATGAGGGACCACGACCTGCGTATTGAAACGCCGCCTGGAACTTACAGCCTTAAAGTGCAGTTCGGCGGTCCGCTGCGTTTGGGGAAAAGCGGCAAGAGCATTGACCTGTCACTGTCATCCACCGCACAGGTGGAGATACCGCAAAACGGCGAGGTTCTCTGCACGTTCCACGACCGCGAGCGACTCTGGAACATCCTGTTCGACATCGACCTCATCCTTTGGATTGTCTCTTGGTTCGTCACGATGCCCCCGCTCTACAAGATTCTTTCCAATGTCTTCTTCGCAATTTGGCTGGTGCGGTTAGTGGTGATACGGAAGCGGTATTATACGATATGTTGTACGAATCCCTAATGAATAGGAACGCTTAAGCCGGTTTATTTCACCATGAATTTCGATGTTTTTTGAAAATCCTTACCCTTGACCTTCAAAAAATAGAACCCATTTTCCAAATCAGAGACAGAAATCGTCCCATAAGTGGAACCTGCCGTAATTTCTTGTCCTAAAGCATTGTAAATGGTAAAGTGTACCTGTTCGCAAGGAATGTTTTTCACATAGAGAATGTCTGAAACGGGATGTGGAACAGCCGCAGTTTTAAGGGGCATATCCTGAGCCTTTCCAATTGATGCACTGATAAAAAGTAGCAAAAAAAGTGCTGTTGCAATTCCAAATATGCGCCAAGAATGTGATTTTTCCATTTGCTATAAATTATAGTTTTGACTTGAAATTAAGCGGCAAAAATACACAAAAATCATAATAGAGACAGTTACATACTTGTTAAAGTTTTTCACGAAAAGAACCATAACATTATAAAAAATGTATTTTTGTCGCTTTATTTATTTTTAACAAACAAATGGAAGTCTGTCGCAGCATCGTAAACTAATACGAAACCTGAAACTTGAAACTGGTAATTATGAAACGCTACATATTTGTAACCGGAGGCGTGGTCTCCTCCTTAGGCAAAGGCATTATCTCGGCCAGCATCGGAAAGCTGCTGCAGGCGCGGGGATACACCATCACCATCCAGAAATTCGACCCCTACATCAACATTGACCCTGGCACGCTGAACCCCTACGAACACGGCGAGTGCTACGTGACCGTCGATGGGATGGAAACCGACTTGGACTTAGGTCATTACGAACGATTCACGGGCATCCGGACCACCCGTGCCAACTCCGTGACCACCGGCAGAATCTACAAGACCGTCATCGACAAGGAGCGGCACGGCGACTACTTGGGCAAGACCATCCAGGTGGTGCCGCATATCACCGACGAGATCAAGCGCCGGATGCTGCGTGACGACGACGTTGACTTTGTCATCACGGAGATCGGCGGCACCATCGGCGACATTGAGTCGGCGCCGTTTTTGGAAGCCATCCGCCAGCTGAAATGGGAGCTGGGCAATCGTGCCGTGAGCGTGCATCTCACGTATGTGCCCTATCTGCGGGCTGCTGACGAACTCAAGACCAAACCCACCCAGCACTCCGTGAAGGAGATGCAGGGAGCTGGCATCCAACCCGACGTGCTCGTCCTGCGCACCGAAAAGCACCTCTCCGACGGCATCCGCCAGAAGGTGGCCTCCTTCTGCAACGTCGATTTGGAGTGCGTGGTGCAGAGCGAGGACCTGCCGAGTATCTACGAAGTGCCTGTCAACATGCAGAAACAGGGATTGGACGCCGCGTTGCTGCGGAAGTTCGGCGTGCCCGTGGGCGAGACTCCCAAGATGGAGGGTTGGCACCGTTTCCTAGACTTGCAGCGCACCGCCGAAAAGGAAGTCCGCGTGGGCTTGGTGGGCAAATACGACCTGCAGGATGCTTACAAGAGCATTCGCGAAAGTCTCTCGTTGGCAGGAATTTACAATCATGTAAAGGTAAAAATCGAGTTCATCAACAGTGAGAATATCACTGAAGAAAATGTCGCGGAGAAACTTAAAGACGTGGCAGGAATCTTAGTGTGTCCCGGCTTCGGAAAACGCGGCATCGAAGGGAAAATCATCGCCGTGGGATACGCCCGCACCCACAACATGCCGGCGTTCGGCATCTGCTTGGGTATGCAGATGATGGTGATTGAATTTGCCCGCAACGTGTTGAAATACAGTGATGCCAACTCTGCCGAGATGGACCCGGCCACCCCACACAATGTGATAGACTTGATGGAGGAGCAAAAATCGGTGACCAACATGGGCGGCACGATGCGCTTGGGTGCCTACGACTGCGAGTTGCGTGAAGGCAGCCGCGTGGCGGAGATCTACGGAACCCTCCAGATCAGCGAACGCCACCGTCACCGCTATGAGTTCAACAACCGGTACAAGGAAGAGTACGAGAAGAGCGGCATGCAATGCGTGGGCACGAATCCCGGCAACGACTTGGTCGAAATCGTGGAGATTCCCTGTCACCGCTGGTTCATCGGCACGCAATTCCACCCCGAGTACTCCAGCACGGTGCTGCATCCGCATCCGCTGTTTATGAGTTTTGTCAAAGAGGTTGCGACAAGCTACAAATAGCAATCCCAAGATTGTCAGCAATCTATATACCGTCTGTACATATCCGTAATTTATATATCTTTGCGCTCATAAAAACTGATTATTATGAGCAATCCCCTTTTCAACATCCAATATGGCCTGTTCGTCATCACCACGTGTGACGGCGGCCGCGACAACGGCTGTATCAGCAACACCATCGCGCAGGTGGCTATGCAGCCCGACCGCATCTCCGTGGCCCTCAACAAAGGCAATCTGACCACCGAACTCATCCAACGTTCGCGCAAATTCACCGCCTCCATCATCAGTGAGGCTGCCGATTTCGAGCTGTTCAAACACTTTGGCTTCCAGAGCGGTCGCGAGGTAGATAAGTTCGCCGACTTCAAGGACTGCCGCCGTGTCGCCAACGGCACATTAGCCGTCAATCGCGGCACCAACGCTTTTATCTCCGTCGAGGTGGAGCAGGTCGTCGATCTCGGTTCGCACGTCCTCTTCATCGGGCCCGTCGCCGAAGCGGAAGTGCTCAGCGAGGTACCTTCCGCCACGTATAGCTACTACATGGAGCACATTAAGCCGAAGCCGCAACCTGTGGGCAAGACCGCCGAGGGCAAGACCGTTTGGCGTTGCGTTATCTGCGGCTACGAGTATGTAGGCGAGGAACTTCCGGAGGACTTCATCTGTCCCATCTGCAAACATCCCGCCTCGGATTTCGAGAAGGTTGTTGTGGAAGCCAATGCGCCCGCGAGTACAAGCAAGTATGCCGGCACGCGCACAGCGAAGAACTTGGAGGCCGCTTTCGCCGGCGAGAGCATGGCCCGCAACAAATATACCTACTACGCCTCTGTGGCCCAGCGGAACGGCTACGAGCAGATTGCCGCCTTCTTCCTGAAGACTGCCGACAACGAGCGCGAACACGCCAAACTCTGGTTCAACCATCTGGGCGGCGTGGGCACGACCGCCGAAAACCTGCTGCACGCCGCCGAAGGCGAGAACTACGAGTGGACGGACATGTACGACAAGTTCGCCCGCGAAGCCGACGAGGAGGGATTCCACGAGCTGGCTGAGCAGTTCCGGGCCGTCGCGGCCATCGAGAAGCACCACGAGGAGCGTTACCGTGCCCTGTTGCACAACGTGGAGGCCGCCGAAGTCTTCCGCAAGAGCGGTGTCAGCATCTGGGAATGCCGCAACTGCGGGCACATCGTCATCGGCACCGAAGCCCCCAAGGTCTGTCCCGTCTGCTTCTACGCCCAGGGCTGGTTCGAAATCAACGCAGAGAACTACTAACCATAGTATAATACTCAAAAGGCATGAAAAAGGCCCTCCTTGTCCTCATCACCTTCCTCTTGACCGTCAGCGCGCAAGCGCAGCAGCGCGACCGGTTAGGGGAGCTTGACGTGGTGTGCCGCAACGAATTCCACAACACCTTGCAAACCGGCGACCTCTTGTTCCTGAATGAGAACAAATCGGACATGGAGAAAGCCATCACAGCGAGCACGGGTGAATATTCGCACGTGGCTCTGGTGGAACGCGACAGTGCTGACGACGTGTGGGTCATCGAGGCTTCACCAAAGTACGGCGTGCAGCGAATACCCTACAGCCAATTCGAAAGGGAAAACAACCTCGGATTCTTCCGAGGGAATATCGACATCTACCGTCTCAATGTGCCCTTCGACACAGTTGCGGTTATCGCCCGTGCCAAAAGTCTGGTCGGGAAACCCTACGACAACGCCTTCCTGCCCGACAATGATGCCTACTACTGTTCGGAGCTCATCCAGGTGGCCTTTGGCGACATTTTCCCGTCACAGCCGATGAACTGGCGTGACGCTGACGGCAACCTGCCTGAATACTGGATCAAGCACTTCGAAGAACTTGGTGTGCCTGTTCCCGAAAGCGTTCCCGGCACCAACCCCACAGACATGAGCCGGTCGCCGTTGTTGAAAATGTTGAAATAGCAAAGAATTTACCCCTTGGGCTGCAAACTCCGCCGGTACTCGCTGGGCGACTGTCCGAGATGCTTGGTGCAATAGCGGCTGAAGTAGGAGAGCGACGTGAAATTCATACGGTCGGCGATCTGCGTGAGCGAGAGACGTTCATCATCAAGATATTTCTTCAGGATGGGCACCGTGTGGCGGTCGATGAAGCTGCTGACGCTGTGGCCGGTGACGCGCTTGACCGTGGCAGAGAGGTACTTCGGCGACACATGCAGTCGCTCAGCATAGTAGCTCACCTCGCGTTCCGTGCGACTGATGCCCGTGGAGAGCAATTCCATCAGTTGCTTGACGATATAGGCCGTGCGGTCGCTGTGGGTGTCGGTGGCCTCGCGCCGTGCGTGAAGCTCGAAGATGTCGTATATCATGGTCAAGCAGAGGCTCCCCATCATCTCGCGGTAGAAGAGCAGCTCGCGGTCGTCCATGCGGTCGCGGAGGCGGTGGAGGTCCTCCAGCAGGATTTCCGCTTGACGATCATCGACCTTGATGACGGGGTTCTGGTTAAGACTGATGCTGCCCCCGATGCTGTAGTTGTTCGACGGCAGCTGGTTCTGCAGGAACTTGTAGTCGGCGGCGAACCACTCCACCTGCATTCCGGGGGCGGCGGCCAGGTTCTTCGCCCGAGTGGGATCCGGCATCACCACGAGGTCGTTTTTTACGATATGGTAGCACCTCTCGTTGAACACGAAGCTGCCTTCGCCCGCCGTGCAGAGCAGGTGCATGCAGGTGTGGCTCAGTTCCGGCGCGTTCATCGCGAGGAAATCGGTGGAATA
>JAFRUI010000036.1 GCA_017438945.1 Bacteroidales bacterium | reverse complement strand
TTCAGCGAGCTGGATGACGATGAAGAGGTCGTGGTGCCCGAGTCGTTGGCCAAGAAACTTTTCCCCAAAGAGAGTCCTGTCGGGAAAACACTTTCCTTGCGAGACAGAGACAGGGGCAAAGACACCATTCTGCATCGAAAAGTCGTGGCTGTTTACAAGGATATGCCAGCGAACAATACTTTCGGCAACCCGCTGATTCTCATTAAAATGCCCCGTTGGGAATATAAAGTGGTGAAAGTCGATCAGGATTCGATTCAGGCGTTGTGGGACGGTCCCGGGAAATGTCACGCGATGGTCTTTAACATTGAGGGTCAGGAAGTTTCTCTGTTCGCTAATGCTGAGCTTTACGGAGAGTCGTCGGAATCCGATCCGATTTCGCTCTCGGCCAGCAGTTACCAAGCGACGGGAGAACCTGAGTATAAAGACGTAACGCTCAGGGCCTCCTGCGATTCAACCAAACCTGCACCCGTGATGGCGAAGCGCGTATGGAAAGATTATCGCTGGGGCTCTATCTATTGCAAACTGAAGCCCGGCACCAATCCTGACACATTGACTGCTATGTTGAAGGCTAAGTTCTACACCGAAAAAATGTGGAATTCTGCCCCGTCGGATGTGCGGTTGGTGGCCGCCAAAGACATCCATTTCGAGCCCGATGCCGAACGTAGTGGAAATCCCGATGCAGTGAGCCGTTTCGTGACCAACTGTCTGTCGGGCATCGCATGGACGGTCCTCATCATCGCCTTCCTCAACTTCGCCAACTTCGCCATCGCGGAAGCGCCTTTGCGGATGCGCCGCGTGAACACCCGCAAGGTGCTCGGCGAGTCGGACGGCGGAATATGGTGGTCGATGGCGAAGGGTTACGTCACGATTGCGCTCGTGGCCTTCCTCATCGCCTTCCTCGTCTTCCTGCTCTGCACCCGCTTGCCGGAAATCCCCATGCTGACTGCCCCCATCACCTTGTCCGGCAATGTGTCTATCGTCTTGATTACCTTGTTGTTATCCATTGTTTTCGGCGTTGTCGCCTCCCTCTACCCCGCCCGCATGGTCACCGTTGTCTCCCCGGATGTCGCGCTGAAGGGCAACTACGGCTTCTCGAAGACGGGGATTCGGTTGCGCACGCTCTTCATCGGGCTGCAATTCTTTCTCGCCTCTGTCATCCTGACCTGCACGTTGTATGTTGCTGTCCAAAACCGTTACCTCAAGCAGTATGACATGGGCTTCCAGACGCATAACATTCTGAATTACAGTGCGGATATTCGTTGGACGGACAGCATACCGTCATATATCCATGCGGTTGGACAATTGCCTGGTGTCGAAGATATAACGGCGGCATCGTGCAACATCGTGCGCAATTCCGGCTATGTGTTGTATGGGGAAATGCTCAAAGATCCTGATAGCGAAAAGGAACAGAAAGTCGAGTTCAATTGCATGCAGGTGAGCCCCAATTTTATGGAGTTCTTCGGGATACGGATGAGTGATGGAAGTACGTTCAAGAATTGCGAGATGACTAAGGGTCAGCGGTATGTCATCTTCAATAAGAAGGCCCAAAACCTTTATCAATTGCATTTGAATTGGTATTACGAGGGAATGTTTGATGTCTCGCGGACAACGCTCATCGGCATTGCGGAGGACTTCCATTTCCGTCCGTTGTTCGACACCATCCAGCCGTTGGGCATTGAAGTCGGGAAATACGGTCAGGTGTTGCGCCAATTCTTCATCAAGTACGGGGAGAATGCCGACACTGCCGCGCTGATTCGGGAAATCCGCCGCATCTCGGGCGAATACGGTCACGAAACCGATTTGGAAATCAGCACGTTGGACGATGACATAGCGGGCTCTTACGCCAAAGAGGCCGGTCTATCGAAGGGGATGTTCATCCTCTGCGGCATCGCGGTGCTGCTCGCACTGATGGGCGTGGCGGGGATGCTGCTGTTGGAGATGACCTACCGCCGTCCCGAGTTGGGCTTGCGGCAGATCTTCGGTTCCTCCACGGGACAGCTGCTCGCCCGCGCCAACGGCAAGTACGCCCTCCTCTGCACCGTCGCCTTCCTGCTCTCCGTGCCTGTCAGCCTCCTGCTGCTCCGCCAGTGGCTGAAGCTGTTCGTCGCCCACGCGCCCATCGCCGTCTGGATCTTCCTCCTCGCGTACGTCATCCTATTGGTACTCACGGCGTTGGTCGTCACGGTGCAGTCGGCGCTGTCGTTGCGGTTCGAGCCGGTGGACACGGTGCGTAATTCATAATTCATAATGCATAAAGAAGAATGATGGTGCGAAAGAGCCCCAATTCTCCCCTTTAGGGGGATGCCCGCAGGGCAGGGGGGTAAAACAACTTCCTTAAGCAGCCCATTCCCCTTCTATTTTAGAAAGGGTGCCCGAAGGGCGGGGGAGTATTAGGGGCAAGACGCGCGAAGCGCTAATAACCCCATACAAGCGCAGCGCAGTGTTGGGCTTGTATAAGCGACGCAGGAACACAGTGTGTAAATAAACCAACAATCACCATACAATGAAAAATTTAAAAAAAACAATCGTCACCCTATTCCTATTTGCCTCATCAATAATTGTTTATGGGCAAACAAATGTCCGTGTAGATGAGCGGTTTGAATTGACAGGCATAGTCTTTCGGCTTACAGGGATTGAAACATTCGCAAAGTCCGTGCCCCAAAGCTATGCTAATGACATTGATGCCTATTTCGACAAATACAAAGAACACGAATTGGTCAAATTTCTTTACCACATTGTGATGACGAAAAAGCCTTTTGATATGACTTTCGTGGTCACTTCGGCAGCGGATATCGTAATTAGCGGTAACAACATCCATTTTTCTAAAAATCTGATCACCTGCTATGATTTGGCACCGACAATTGATACAACCAACAGTGAATGGACAAAAGCTGAATTGGAAGAGTATCTTCGTCTGCTTAACAAGTTTTACAAGGACACCAAGTTCCATGATTTTTTTGTACAGCACACCGATTTTTATCGAACAGCAGAAGGAAGAATGCAGCAAATCGTGAATCAGATTGACACTTTTTGGTTTAAATCGTTCTTTGGGCATTCTCACAATCTGGCAAATGTCTGGGTAATACCCGCTAATGGAGCAAATAATTATTCTTTGTGGAAACAAGATAAGACAGGAAAAATGCATTTCGACTGCGCGTTAGGATGTAGTACAAGCGATTCTTTAGGATATCCCGTTTTCGACGAAACAGATCTTAATGTTCTGGTCCATGAGATAAGCCACCATTATGTCAACCCAATCTGCGACAAATTTTGGAGCAGTATAGAATCAACCTGCGACAGCATCTTTAGCTTTGTCAGTGACGAGTTGAAAAGTCACCATTGTGGAACATCCAAAGCAATGTTTTACGAAAGTATGAACAGGTTGTGCGAATATTCATATCTCAAGATGCACCCGATTGTTTCTGAAGAAAGAATGAAAACCAACATGATCATTTCCAACCTGATTGGATTTGTTTGGCTGCATGAGATGATTGACTTTTTTGAAGTTCTCACAAATATAAAAACGCCTTCCCCATATTTCGAAGATTGTATGCCACAACTTATAGGATTTCTTCAACAAGTGCCACAAAACATGGAATCATACTATTTGCCCAAGCATAGATTGCTTAGACCACGCATATTATACACCTATCCAGCAGCAAACTCCATTGTAGATACGGATTTGGATACGATAGTTATCTCTTTTTCGCAACCTATGCAACCTTTTTTTGCATGGTGGAGAGACTTTGCGGACAGTCTCAATATAGAAATACCACCTCTCAAAGAAAATGAGTTCTGGGCCGATGACCACACCGTTTTATTTCCAATAGAAGGTCCGCTAAAACCACATACAAGATACGGTATCCCTGTTTCTGCATATACTTCAAGTGCAGATGCCGTTATGGGAAAAGATTTTGACCTGATTTTTGAAACGAAATAGAATTTGATGAAGAAGAATACTGTATAGATGAAACGAAAAAGCCCCAATATATAAAAACTACTTCCTTAAGCAGCCCCGTAGGGGCAAGAGCTCGGTAGCCAGGGGTAAGGCGCGAGGCACGAGCACCGCAGCCCCTGGATCCCGTAGGGGCAAGACGCGCGAAGCGCAATTAACCCCATACAAGCGCAGCACAGTGTGGGGCTTGACGCAGCAGAAAGCGGGAGTAGCGATGACGAAAATAACATCCTCCCACCCAAGATTCTCCCCATAAATCACGTTATTACTTATAGAAACCAATCATCAAAACCTTATCCATTATGAAAAAAATAACCCTGACCATCCTTTTAATCGCCGCAGTGGTGGCGGCTTGGGCGCAGAAGCCCGACAAGAAAACCGTGAAATTGGAGAAACAGCTCGTGGGGACTTTCGTGGAAATCCCGGGCTCCCATTTCCTGACTCGTAACGCCAAAGGGGACACGATGCGGGTGACCCTCGCACCGTTCCGCATGTTGGAGACAGAGGTGACCAACGCGTCTTACAACCTCTTCCTTGACGACCTGAAGGCGCAAGGACGTATGGCCGACTACGAGAAGGCGAAGATTGACACTTCGCTGGGAATGTTGGATTACCCATATTACTACAATCATCCGGCGTTTGGCCCGTATCCCGTGTCGTCAATCAGCTATGACGGTGCGACACTTTTTTGCCAATGGTTGACCGAGAAAATGGGTGGTGAAGTGTGGGAATACACCTTGCCTACTGAACAGCAGTGGAAATATGCTGCCCGAAGCGGGTATCCATTTCGGGTATATTCGATGGGGTCACCTTACTTCAGAGATAAAAATGGCTATCCCTACTATACGTATTATCAAATTGGTGACCCAAATATCACCATGCGGGACGGACAATTTGTGGTCGTGACGGATGATAATCCCTTCATCAATAGAGGTTATACTTACATGGCAAAGGGACACTATCCTAATGATTTCGGTCTATACAACGTATGTGGCAACGTGGCGGAAATGGTTGCTGAGCGGGGCATCGCATACGGCGGCAGCTACCTCGACCCCGGCTATGACATCCGCATCGACAGCGAGAAGCCCTACAACGGCCCGTCCCCGCTAATCGGGTTCAGGGTGATTGCGGTGAAGAAGAAATAAAAATAAATTTATAGATTATTGATTTTTGGTTTTGTTTTTTGTATTTTTGCACCGTGAAAATAAATATGAAAATCATGAAGGCAACTGAATTACGGAAGAAGCTGCTTGATTCGGGATGCACCCTGGTCAGACATGTTGCCAATCACGATATATGGTATAGTCCAATCACACAAAGGCGTTTTCCGATAGCACGCCATACTGCAAAAGAAGTGGCTTCGGGAACATTAAAAGATATTGCGAAAAAATCAGGTGTTGCATTGTAATACAAAGAATATGAAAACCGAAAAAGTGATAATAGAAGTAAGCACGGACGGACTCTATTCCGCCTAT
>JAFRUI010000012.1 GCA_017438945.1 Bacteroidales bacterium | reverse complement strand
TGCACAAGGGACTCAACGAATGGTATCATCCTTATCAATTTGTCCACATCTACCATAGCGACCGCGTCTTCGACGGGCTCAAGATTGTCTTCGCCGAAATGGACAAGTACAAGAAACTGCCAAAAAAGGGTGACACTAAGATGGACTTGTGGATGCGCTATTTCACGGAGATGACCGAGGAGACGAGGAAACCTGCGCCCGAGCTGCTCGCCGACCCTGACATCGCCAAGGCCATCGAACTATTGGAGATCATCAACTACAACGAGGCAGAGGAGTACCTCTATGACAAATACTGGGATGCCGTCAGCATTGAGGCCACTTGGAAGGGCATCGGTCGCCGCGAAGGGGAAAAGGAAGGACTGGAAAAGGGCTTGCGACAAGGTTTACAACAGGGTCGAGAAGATGAGAAGCGCCAGCTTGCCCTCAACATGCTCGCCAAGAATTTCGCTCCGAACCTCGTGGCGGAAATCACCGGACTAACCACCGAAGATGTACTATCCCTTGTCGCGCACTGATGGACTAAAGGATACGGCAGATCAAAAAAAACTTATTTCCTGATCCGCCACGCTTCCCAGTCAATCTCCGACTCGGCGCGGTTCTCCTCATCATCGGGGAGTAGCGGGAAAAAGTCGATGCCCGTGAGGCTTTCCACGTAATCGACGGTGCGACAATAATGGTTCAGATTGTGGTGAGTGGGATCGTTGGGACATACGAATCCGACGGCTTTCCAGGTGCCGCGCATGTCGCAGAGCACCACTTTGTAGAAAGAGTCGGGGACCGCGATGCAGTTCTCCCCTATCACCTCGGGATGCTGCGACACTATCGGGCCGCAAGCCACATAGACCTTGCCGTAGAAATTGGCCCAGCCGCGCACACGGTTCTCCAGATAGTTCCAGTCACCTTCGTTGAAGGTGTGGTCCTGAGGACAGATGTTGCTGAGGTAAAAGCACTCGCGCATGGCGGTCTCGTCCCACTTCATGTCGCCGGCGGGCACCAAATGGCCGCGGTCATACTTCGTGTGCTTGTAATCCCACCACTGAGCGGTCGCACCCTTCACCTGCGGGTCGGCATCGAATTTGTTGTAACGCTCCACCGGGCCTTTGGTCTGCTCGCTCGTCAACGAATAGGCCACCCAGTTCGCCAATCGCCACTCCTCGTTGTAATCCACCGTATAGGCTTTGTGCGCAATCTGCTGCGAATGCTCCCGCGAGCGGGTGAATGTCGGGACCTCGAGCGCCCCGTCCGGCACCACGGCGACCGTTTTCTCCGCACGGGCGAACTCCGCCTGCGCCCCGGATTTCCCCTTGGTGGCGAAACTCACCGCCACCACTGCGACGGCCAACACCGCCGCCGTAATAATCGTTATCGTTTTCTTATTCATCGTTTATTCATCGTTTTTCATCATCCATTCATCATCATCCGTACCCCTACCGAGCTTTTGCCCCTAACGGGGCTGCTCAAGGAATATATTTTTTATATTATTACCTCGGCCTACGGCCACCCCTTCTTCAATAGAAGGGGAATTGGGGTCGCCCGTCACTAACTGCTAACCACTAACTGCTTCCAGAGCCTCCTCCACCCTAAACCCTTTCGACAGCAGGTGCCGGACCAGTTTCGGACTCTTGGCCGGTTCGTCGGGATGCGAGCGGCGCCATTTGGCGATGGCATCGTGCAATTTCCCTAGATAATCATCCGCAGGGATTTGCGCATAGGCTTGGTCGATGAGTTCCGCCGGGATACGTTTCGCGCGCAACGCCGCCACAATCTTCTGAACTCCCCAGCCGGCTTTCACCTTACTGCGCACGAAAACCTCCACAAAACGCTCGTCGCTCAGAAAATTGTTCTCACGCAACGATTTTATTATGGCATCTTCCTGGCTCCCCGACAAACGAAATGACGTGAGCTTTTTCCTCACGTCATTTTCACACCGTTCCTGATAGGCACAGAAACGCTCTATTTTCATTATTATCTCAGATGGTATCTCCATCGTTATTCTCTTGCGGGTTCGTTCCAAAGGATGATATCCTCGTTGTGCTCGTTCATATAATGCACCTCCGTCAGACGGCTGCTTTGGTTAGACACAATCCGGATATTCTTCTTGTATTGGAAACACCATTTCATCCGGATGGAAGGGAAACCCTTTGTCAGATAAGCATATACGAACGGATGTGTGACCACCGTGATCTTCGGTTCGTGCTGCTTCTGGAAAAGGAAGTCGAGTGCATTGGCAATCTCGTCTTCAATGACAATCGGCGGCTTAATCTTGCCAGTCCCTTTACAGGTGGGACAAACCTCCGTGTTCTCAATAATGGTAGCCTGCCGCACACGCTGCCGCGTAATCTGGATCAGTCCGAACTTATTGAGAGGCAGTATGGTATGTTTGGCTTTGTCGTTGCGCATGAACTCGGCCATCGCCTTGTTGAGCGTATTCTTGTTGGCGGGATCGTGCAAATCCACGAAGTCGATGGTGATGATGCCGCCCATATCCCGGAGACGCAGCTGACGGGCAATTTCTTGCGCCGCTATCATATTGGTGTTCAAGGCGTTCTGCTCAGGAGTCTGGGAGGATTTCACACGGTTTCCGCTGTTGACGTCAATCACGTGCATCGCTTCGGTGTGTTCGATAATCAGATACACGCCGTTCTTCACGGTCACCACTTTGCCGAACGACCCCTTGATCTGCTTGGCCACGTTGAAATAGTCGAAGATGGGGCGTTTTTCGTTGTAAAGGCTGACGATTTCCTCCTGCTCGGGCGCATGCACGTGCAGGTAGTTCTTGACTTCCGTGAACATTTCAGGCGTATCGACGTAGATGGCGTGGAACGAGTCGTTGAGGAAGTCGCGCAGCAGGGAAGCCACGCGGTTTTCCTCTTGGGCGAGGCGCAGAGGGGCCTTGGAGGCGAACAGGTTTTCCACGGTCGTGTCCCAACGGTAACGGAGCATGTCGAGGTCGGCGGAGAGTTCCTCCACCGACTTGTTTTCCGCCACGGTGCGGATGATGATGCCGAAGTTGCGCGGGCGTATGCTTTGGACGGCGGTGCGCAGGCGTTTCCGTTCTTCGCTGCTTTTGATTTTCTGCGAGACGGACACCTTGTCGCCGAACGGCACCAGCACGAGATAACGGCCCGCAAAGGAGATCTCCGTGGTGATACGCGGGCCCTTGGTGGAGATGGGCTCCTTGGCCACCTGCACCATGATCTGCTGACCGGAGGTCAACACATCGCTGATCTTCCCGTTTTTAGGAATCTCCTCTAAATATTGTACACGACTGATACTGCGTTTGCCGGTCGTGATCGCCTGACTTACAAACGCATTGATAGTGCGGCCATGCAGGCCGAGGTCGAGATAATGCAAAAAAGCCTCCCTTTCACTCCCCACATCCACAAAAGCCGCATTCAAACCGGGCATAATCTTCTTCACCTTGCCCAAATAGATATCTCCGACAGAAAACTGCGCCGATGATTTCTCGGTATGAATTTCCATCAACTTCTTATCCTCCAGCAAAGCCACCTGAACCTCATTGGTATGAGAAGTGATGATGATTTCTTTTGTGATTTCTGCTTGATTATTCTCCATAGTCTATAAAGAAAGAAAACTAAATGACTCGTTAAAATCATTTAGTTTTCATTTTGCAACGCAGAAAGAACTATCTTGATTTATGTCTGTTCTTTCTCAATCTTTTTTTGCGTTTGTGCGTGTTCATTTTCGCACGTTTACGTTTTTTTCCGCTAGGCATAATAAATTGAATTATATGATTACTTCGTGTTTTTCTTAACAGCTTCGACGAAATCCTTGCAAGGTTTGAAAGCCGGAATATTGTGAGCCTTGATGGTGATCGTCTCATTCTTGGAAATATTGCGAGCGGTCTTCTCGGCTCTGTGTTTTACGATGAAACTACCGAAACTTCTCAGATAAACGTTTTCACCGTTCACCATGTTCTTCTTCACTGAATCCATGAAAGCTTCAACGATAGTTTGAACGCTATTCTTCTCATAACCAGTACGATTGGAAATTTCATTAACGATTTCTGCTTTAGTCATAATCTTAATTTGTTTAAAGTTTGATACTTAATTTTTCGGGCTGCAAAAATACAATAATTTCTTTATAATCCAACACTTATACAAAAAAATCTTGAATTTTTTCGAAAACCTTATTGGCTAGGCGGCTGGTGCCCACTCGGAAGAGTTCCGGCACGGCCCATTCCTTGCCCATATTGTGCTTCCAAATATGCAAATAAGTGTATGCCTGTGTCAATTCCGACACGCCGCCGGCAACTTTGATGCCCACTTTCACCCCTGTTTCCTGAAAATGCTGCCGGATGGCGAACATCATCACCCAGAAAGCTTCCGGGGTGGCATTCATAGCGATTTTCCCCGTGGAGGTCTTCAGGAAATCAGCACCCGCATAGATGGCCAACTGCGAGGCACGGAAAATGTTCTGCGGGGTCTGCAACTCGCCCGTCTCCAAAATCACCTTCAGTTTCTGTTTCGGACATGCCTTCCGGATAGCGCGGATTTCATCATACACCCGCTGATAATCGCCCTCTAAGAAAGCACCCCGCGAAATCACCATGTCGATTTCGTCTGCGCCCTGGGCGACGGCATACTCCACTTCCGCCACCTTCAAGTTGATGGGCAGCTGACCTGCGGGAAAACCGCCGGCGACAGACGCCACATGGATGGGCGTATCCTGCAGTCGGTCCTTCGCCAATGCCACAAACGGCGAATAGACGCATACCGATGCGGTGGAGGGAATCCCTTTCGCATCGTCACGGAAACCTTTCGCTGTTTCGCACAACTTAGTGACCTTCTCTTTGGTGTCAGAACCTTCCAGCGTGGTCAGATCAATGCAACCCAGAACCGTTTTGCACATCTCCAACTCCTCTGCCGCCGTATAATTGAAAGTGGTGTCCGCCTTCAGCCGCTGCTTGAACTGCGCATCCGAAAAAGGGAATTTTTGGATTTTTATTTTATTATCTGGCATAATGCTATTTTTTGAATTTATCAATACCTACCTTAAGGGAAAACACATGAGAATACTGGGCGATGGACAAATTTCCGAGATCGGTGAACGCATAGTCTATCGTTACAATATTCTTTATGCAGACACCCACGCCGAAGTTAATCTGCAAGGTGGTTTTCCGCTTACCGTCAAAATCAGGTTCCTGTTGGAAATTACCGATACCCGCACGCAACGCCACGATTTTCTTGTAGTCGAACTCCATTCCGAAATGAGGATCCATACTCAACACATTGCTTCTAACCAGCGAATTACGTTTTCCGTCAAAGGTGAAATCCAACCCCAGAGCGAACGTTCCGTGAAATCCTTTCCCGAAGTGGACCGTCTTGCCGCCACCCAAAAGCAGCGCCGGAACCGTCAGTTCCAGATCGTTTTCGGGAATCTCGTTGCCCGTCTGCTCAAACACGGCGATCACGTCATCCGTCAGCGAGTAACGCCAAGCATTGAACGTGGAGGTACCGTCGCGCAGCATCACCCCGGCCTGCCAGCCCTTGCGGTTGTACATCAAGCCGAAATCCAGTCCGAAGCCCCACGAACGGGCGAACTTTCCGATCTTGCGGTGCACGATTTTGGCATTCGCGCCCAACGAAAGGCCAGGAACTTGCGGAAATGCATAGGCGTAGCTCAACAGGAAAGCGTTGTCGGCCGCCGAGAAATAGGTGATCCTGTCGTAATCCACATTCCCTTGGTCGTCAATGAGCTGCGTGGTGTTCATGATGTTATCGACCCCGAAACGGATATAGGAGAAAGCCACCGACTGACAGGAGTCTATCTTGAAACCGATGCCACCATAATCATACTTGGCAATGCCTGCGAAATATTCGGCGTGCATCAGAGCCAGCTGGTAACGCTTGTCCATGCGGGTCAACCCGGCGGGATTCCAGTAGGCGGAGGTCACGTCATCGGTCAGGGCGCACATCGTGTTCGCCATGCCCAGACCACGCGCACCCAAGCCCAACGAGAGGAACTCGTTGCTGTACTTGCTCTGCGCATGCACACATAGGCATCCAGACAACAACAGGGCTACTATGAACAGTTTACGCCTCATACACGCTGCTTTTTCTGAATGACATGTTGCTTTCTGTCTCCTGAGAAAAGTTCATATTCCAGGAACACGCACTCCAGCGAACCGTTCAACATCGGCCACTTATGGGCGGGTTTCAATCCAATATGCTTCAGGGCTTCCATATCCGAACTGATAATAAACGCCTTGCATCCCGCATAGCGTTTTTTCAGCGTGTCTCCGATTTCCTGATACAAGGTGTTGATGTCATCGACGGAAAGCCGTTCTCCATATGGCGGGTTCATCATCACCACCGAGGGGACATTCTCCGGCGCACTGTGCCGCATATCCTGCC
Organism: Bacteroidales bacterium; assembly: GCA_017438945.1. Lineage (GTDB taxonomy): Bacteria > Bacteroidota > Bacteroidia > Bacteroidales > WCHB1-69 > F23-D06. The sequence goes on along the minus strand of JAFRUI010000012.1, from coordinate 57,589 downwards.
TCTCCAGAATGATGAAATCCAGTAAACGGGCTTTCTGGACATTGGCGCGCGCAATATCCAGAAATCGTCCGTCGATATCGGAACCGTAAAAGTTAATATCCACATCATCCTTGATATCCGCTTCTTCACGCACCTTCTTCCAAAGCTGGCGGTCGAAATTCTTCCATTGGTAGAATCCGTATTCGCGACGGTAGAAGCCTGCGGGGATGTTCAGCGCCTGCATGGCCGCCTCGACAAGAAGGGTCGCGCCCCCGCACATCGGGTCGATGAAATCGCAGTCGCCTTTCCATCCGCTCTTCATGATCATGGCGGCGGCCACCACCTCGTTCAGCGGGGCAGGATGGTTGCGCACCTTGTACCCGCGCTTGTGCAACGACTCGCCGGAACTGTCCATGAACAGCTGCGCCTCGTCCTTGTAGATATGCAGATGGAACTGCACGTCAGGGTACTCCTTGTCCACCGATGGACGACGCTCGTAACGGTCTCTGAAACGGTCGCAAATCGCGTCTTTGGCCAACACGGAGGCGTACAACGGCGTACTGAAAATGGTGTCGACAATCGTGGCGTGGACGGCCAACGTCCCGTCCGGGGAAAGGTACTCTTCGGCGGGAAAATCGAAAATCTGCTCGTAAAACTGGCGGTTGTTCTTAAAAGTGAACCGTTTTTGCCGCCACAATATGCGCAGGGCGGTGCGGCAGTAGTAATTCGCCCGATACAGCATCTCCATGTCGCCCTCGAAAGCCACGGCACGACTGAGCTTCTCGCAATTCTTGGCGCCCAAAGCGTGCAGCTCCTTCAAAAGTTCCGTCTCCAGACCGGCGAACGTTTTTGCCACAAAGTATTCCATTCTTGTAATGGTTATGGGTTATGGGTTATTGAAGCTTCGCGCGGTTATCGACGCGTTCCCATTTGCGGAACCAGCTACGGATTTTGAGACCGATGACGCCGAAGATGGCTTCACGAAAGATGCCGGAGCTCATTTTGGAGACACCCAACGTTCTGTCCTTGAAGATGATCGGAACCTCCACAATCTTGAAACCGAGTTTCCAAGCGGTGAACTTCATCTCAATCTGGAAACCATAGCCGATATGTTTGATCTTGTCGAAATCGATGGCGTTGAGGACATCGGCGCGGTAGCAGATGAAGCCGGCGGTGGTGTCTTTCGCGGGCACGCCCAGGACGGTGCGCACGTACGCGGAGCCGTAGTAGGACATCAGCAGACGCCCCATCGGCCAGTTCAACACATTGACTCCCTGACAGTAACGGGAACCGATGGCCACATCGGCGTTCTGCGTCTCGCACGCGTCATACAACCGTTGCAGGTCGTGCGGGTCGTGCGAGAAATCGGCGTCCATTTCGAACATATAGTCGTAGCCACGCGCCAATCCCCACTTGAATCCGTGGATGTAAGCGGTTCCCAGACCGAGTTTGCCCGAACGTTCCTCAATGAACAGACGTCCCTCAAACTCCGGAATCAGCGACTTCACAATGTCCGCAGTGCCGTCCGGAGAATTGTCGTCTATAATTAAAATATGGACATCAATCAGGTCATAAATTGCCCGGATGATGTTCTCAATGTTCTCTTTCTCCTTATAAGTCGGAATAATAACCAGTCGTTTCATATTATTGATGTTGTTTTTATTCTTTCACATTCACCCCACACTGCGCTTCGCTTATATGGGCTTATTAAAACTTGCCCTTTCAGGGCTGCTCTATGAATTATTTCATCATCGCATCATCGTATCATCGTCCTTCATCGCGTCAGCACAATATACACCGGCAAGTGGTCGCTGTATCCGCCCTGGTAGTTGCCACCCGCGAAGGTTCGATACGGATAGTCCATATAAGAGCCGGTTTTCGTAAACAAAAAGTCTTTTCGGAAGATATGGGCGGAACGGAATTTGTAGGTGCCTGGCTTCGCATTCACGAGGCCGCCGGAGATGATGACGTTATCGAGCATCTCCCAAGAGTCACGGTAGGCGTACGAGCCCAGTCCGTCGCGGAAGAGCTTCCACATCGGGTTATAGAGGTCGTACTGCGTGAGCTTCTCGGGTTTGGTCTTCGTGTTCATCTCCGCCAAGATGCACTTGGACGTCGGGTTGTCGTTCAGGTCGCCCATGTAGATGAACTTCGCGTTGGGACGGGATTGCAGCACGGAATCAGCGATCTGACGGCCGAGCTGACCGGCGGCCATACGTCCGGGCAGACTTCTTTTCTCACCGCCCGACTTGGAAGGCCAGTGGTTGACGACAATGTCCAGCGTGTCAATGCCATCCAGCACCCCCGTCATCAGCCATTGGTCGCGGGTGATGAAATCGGGGTTGTTTGGGACAATCGTTGGGAAAGCCTTGGTACTCAAAATCTTGAACCGTGACGCATCGTAGAAGAAAGCCACATCCACACCACGACGGTCGGGCGACTCGTGATGGCAGACCGACAAATGATACGGTTTCAGAAGTTCTGTGGCGGCCAAATCCAGCAACACCTGCTCGTTCTCGATCTCGGAAACGCCCAGCACCACCAAACCGCCGTCAATCTTGGCGATTTCGGCAATCACTTTGGATAAGCTTTGCAGTTTGGCATTGTAACGCGCGGTATTCCAACGATAATCGCCATCAGGAAGGAACTGTTCGTCGTTCTTGACAGGGTCATCTATCGTATCAAAGAGGTTTTCCACATTATAAAAACCGACAACAGCCTTGTTATAAGGTTGTTGTGCGTACAGTAAAACAGCGAGCAACAATCCGGAAAACAGCAAAAAAGTTCTTTTCATAACCCGATAATATAAGTTTGCAAAATTACAAAAAATATCGTATCAACGGGTAACGAAAAATCCACCCGCATATTGCACATCGAAAAAAGGCGCAGCCCGCGGCTACGCCAATTATGCATTATGCATTATGAATTATGAATTATGAATTATATACTGCATGATCTGCACCGCATTCGTCGCGGCACCCTTGCGGAGGTTGTCGGCCACCACCCAAAGATTCAGGGTGTTCGGCTGGGAGAAGTCGCGACGGATACGACCCACGAAGACATCGTCCTGTCCCTCAGCATATTTCGGCATCGGATAGACATTCTCGGCAGGGGCGTCCAGCACCTTCACGCCAGGCATATTATTCAACAGCTCATAGACCTCCGCCAAATCATATTCCTGACGGAACTCCACATTCACCGCCTCGGAATGACCGCCTGTGACAGGCACGCGGGCAACCGTTGCTGTGACTTGTATATTATTATCCCTCAATATCTTGCGGGTCTCATTCAACAGCTTGATCTCCTCGGTGGTGTAGCCGTCATCGGTGAAGGAACCGCCATGCGGGAAGAGGTTCATGTCGATGGGATACGGATAGGCGGGATCGCATGGAAGCCCCGCACGCTCGCTCATCAGCTGATCCACAGCCTTCTTGCCCGTGCCCGTGACAGACTGATAGGTCGACACCACCAACCGTTTGATTCCAAAGCGTTTGTGCAACGGTGCCAACGCCATCACCATCTGGATGGTGGAGCAATTCGGGTTGGCGATGATCTTGTCATTAGGGGTGATGACGTCGCCGTTAATTTCGGGCACCACAAGCGGAATCTTCGGGTCGCTGCGCCAAGCGGCGGAGTTGTCAATGACCACGGTGCCGACGGCAGCGAACTTGGGCGCATATTCAAGCGAGGCCGCACTGCCAGCAGAAAAGATGGCGAAGTCCGGACGCCGCGCGATGGCATCCTCCACAGACACAACGGCAACCTCACGGTCTCCGTATGACAACATTTTTCCGACAGATTTAGAAGAGGCGGCAGGAATGAATTCACAATCCTCAAATCCTCTTTCAACCAACACTTTACGCATTACGCCACCCACTAATCCAGTGGCTCCGACAAGAGCTATTTTCATAATTTCTTGATTTTTTCTTAAAAAGTTATCAACAATACTTGATTTTCGCTGCAAAATTAGTATTTTTGCAAACACAAACAGAAAACAAAAAACGGTATGACAAAAAAAACTTTGAAAGCATTATTGCTTACGGCATCTATCCTGTTGAGCCATAGCCACATTCTGAGTCAAACAGACTCAGAACCAAATCGTTATGACATCATCATCAGCGAAATCATGGCCAAGCCGGCCCCCGAAATCGGACTTCCCGGGGTGGAGTACCTTGAGTTGCACAGCCGACTCCCCCACCCCTGCACCCTGCGGAACTGGCGGCTGACACTTGGAAACACTTCCAAGAAACTCCCGGACATCACCCTGGACAGCTGTGGATACGCGGTTCTCATCGCACAGAAATATTCAGAGGACTTCGCTCCCTATTGCGACCACATTTTCACACTGTCCTCACTGGCACTCACCGACGGCGGTCAACGGCTGACCCTATACAACCAACACGACGAAGTGATTCATTATGTGAGTTATAGCAGGTCTTGGCACACAGAGCCCATCAAGCAGGAAGGAGGCTGGTCGTTGGAGATGATCAACGAAAGCCTGCCGTGCGCGGGAAGCGAAAACTGGAACTCTTCCGCAAGTCCTCTCGGAGGCACTCCCGGACAACCCAACTCTATCCGTAACACGCTGAACTCCAACAGCATGCCATTCATCACAGGGGTTACCTTGACGGATTCCACCACCTTGCGGGTCCATTTTTCGAAAACGCTCTCTGCCGATGTTTTGGAAAACCATAGTGTTTTCAACATAAAGCCAACTCTCAACATATTGAGCATCAACGAGGTTCCGCCGGAATTCGCTTCTTTGGACATCAAGTTTGAAACCGCAGTGCAACCCAACACGGACTACACGCTGCTCCTTTCCGGCACGCTCACCGACTGCGGCGGGAACAGCTATCCGATGGACGAGCGGATTCCGTTCGGAAGAGATTATCCGCCATCCTCTTTTGATTTGATAATCAACGAGATACTGACAAATCCGATCGACAACGAAAATGCGGATTATGTTGAAATATACAACCGCTCAAACCACATCATCGATTTGAAGGAGGTGAAAGTCGGATACGGCGGGGACACCTTGCCGCAAAAAGCAGTCGTGGCAATTTCCAAGGGTTGTCAGCTGATGCCCAAAACGTATGTAGCCCTCTGCAAACAGAAAAGTGCAACCCTACAACAGTATGTTTGCAAGGACGAGAAACGGTTGGTGGAGTGCGACTCATTGCCTGACTTCGCCATCGGAAAAGGGACCATCCATCTGACTGACAGAAGTTTGCAACCCATCGATCGGTTCTGCTATACCGAAGAGATGCACTATCCGAACCTGATGACCACCAAGGGGGTAAGTTTGGAACGGCTGTATGCGGACATGCCCACCCAAGACGAGAACAACTGGCGTTCGGCAGCGGAGAGTGCGGGCTTCGGCACGCCGGGATACGAGAATTCGCAATCCGGCAATGCCTTGGAATACAACGAATTTGAAATCGCCCCGGAAGTGTTTTCTCCCGACGATGATGGTTACGAGGACTACGCAGAGGTGCTGTGCTCTTTCAACGAAGAGGAAAACCGCGTGAACATCACCATCTACGACAGCCGAGGATTTCCCGTGAAACATCTGGCAAACAACGTGTTGTGTGGAACAACAGCCAGATTCCGATGGGATGGTCTTGACGACCGAAACCAGTCCGCACCGGCAGGAATGTATGTGGTGCAAATCGAGAGCTGGAATCTACGAATCCGAAAAACAATCCGGAAACGCAAAGTGGTCTCTATCTATCGATTGTGATCTGCAATCCGTCATAGCCTAACGTCACGTGAGGCGGCAGTGTTTTCTCCACTTCGGCATATAATCCCATGTGGTGGGAGACGTGTGTCAGATAGGCATGTTTGGGCCGGACCACCTCCACGAAATGCAGTGCCTGTTCCAAGTTGAAATGGGAATAGTGTTTCTCGTGATGCAAAGCGTTGACCACCAAAACGTCCAAATCTTGAAGATGGGCAAGTTCCGAATCCGCCACAAAGCTTGCGTCCGTAATATACGCGAACGTCCCGATACGATAGCCTAAAATCGGGAGGGTCAGATGACGCACCTGGATGGGCTGTATCTCGACATTTTTCACAAAAAAGCGGTCATATCGGACAGGGTGAAGCTGGAACGAAGGCGCGCCGGGATACGGATTGTCCTTGAACGCGTAATCATAATCCTTTCGGATCACGGTCAAGACGCGCTGCATCGCATAGATATCCATCGGTTGTTTCTGTATGAAATAAACCGGGCGGATATCGTCGAGACCGGCCAGATGATCCTTGTGCTCATGCGTGACCAAGACGGCATCGACATGCGAAATGTTTTCACGTAAAAGTTGCTGACGCAAGTCCGGCCCCGCATCAATGAGCAGCCGCACACCGTCGGTTTCCACGAAGGCGGAGGTGCGCAGACGATTGTCACGCGGATCGTTGGACTTGCAGACTTCGCATTGGCATCCCACAACAGGAACGCCTTGTGAAGTTCCAGTGCCCAACAACGTGATTTTCATCATATTCAACAACAATTAATGGATATGTTACCTGGTTTATTCTGCCTTTTTGACAATCTCAATGAAACAGTCTTCCACGGAAGGGTCTATTGGCGTGATTTCCAAAATATTCTGACCATTCTGTTGCATGAACTCTTGGAACGAAGGCAGCGCTGTCGAGATGTCATCGTAAAAGACGATATGGCACGATTCCCCGTAGGGATAATAGATGCAATTCAGCGGACACGACTCCATCACCTGCAACAGCGAGAAAATGTTTTCGGATTTGAACGAGTAGAGGTGACCTTGGAATTGTCGGACGATATTGGCGGGAGTGTCAATCTTGAAGATAACGCCTTCCTGAATCATGGCGATGCGGTCGCAACGGGTAGCCTCGTCCATATAGGGGGTTGACACCACCACGGTGATGCCCTGGCTCTTGATGGAGCGCAGGATATCCCAGAACTCCTTACGGGAGACGGGGTCCACGCCGGTGGTAGGTTCATCCAGGAAAAGGATGCGCGGGCGATGGATGAGCGCGCAGCACAACGCCAGTTTCTGCTTCATACCACCGGATAGCTTGCCGGCCTTTCTGTCCTTAAACGGCATCAGCTGTTTCCATATCGGAGTGATCAACCGCATATTCGCACGGATACTGCTTTCGTACATCACCGCGAAGAACTCCAGATTCTCCTGGACGGTGAGGTCGGGGTACAAGGAAAACGTTCCCGGCAAATAGCCGATCATGCGCCGGATCGCTTTGTAGTCTTTCACCACATCATAGCCCAGCATGGAAATCTTTCCTTCGTCAGGTAAGATCAAGGAAGTGAGGATGTTGAACAGTGTGGATTTTCCGGCGCCGTCGGGACCGACAAGTCCGAAAACCTCGTTCTCCAACACATCAAAAGAGACGTGCTGCAGTGCGCGGATCCCCCCGTCGTAGGTTTTGCTGACAGAATCTATGCTGATGGCATTGAGCATCGGGAAAACGGTTTTGTCAGGACATTACTTGAATTCCACATCCCCGGGCATACCGATCTTCGCAGAGCCGTCATTGAGGAAATTCACTTTGACAGCATACACGAGATTTGTACGTTCCTCTTTGGTCTGGATCATCTTGGGCGTGAATTCCGCTTTGGGTGAAATCCACGTGACTTTACCGTTATAGGTGATACCGTCTGTTTTCTTATCCTTTTTTGATTTTTCGGATTCTTGGGAGTAGCTGTCCAGATGCACCAGGACATCCTGATTCAGTTTGATGGACGCCAACATGTCCTCCGTCACATACACCTTGATGAACATATTGGTGATGTCCGCGATTTTGAAAAGGGGTTTCCCCGCGTATGCCAACTCGTTGGTTTCTATGTACTTGTTGATAATCGTGCCTGTTATAGGGGCTTTAATCTTGCAATTCTCCATGGCGTGTTCCAGCTGCTGGAGTTGGAAGCGCATTGCCTCCACCTCTTCAAGGATGGATTGGTCCTGAATGGAGAGGGCGGACTTTTGCGCGGCGAGCTGGCTTTTGGTGATGTTGATTTCCGCTTGGAGATCCTCAAGCTGCTTGGTGCTTGCGGCATCGGCCTTCAACAGATTTTGCACACGGCGTTCCTCTTTGTTGAGGGTCGCCAACTTGTCCTCCAAAACGCGCATCTGCGAAGGCATGTTGGGACGGCGGGCCAATGTCGCACTGATCGAGGATTCCAGCTGCTTGATCTGCAGGTAGGTCTGGAAAGTGTCGATGCACCCCAACAGCGTCCCTGCCTCATAGGTCTGTCCCTCTTGAATGTCAAAACTCAACATTTTACCGTTGCTTTCCGAAGAAACAATGATTTCCGTGGCCTCAAAGACGCCGTTGGCAGTATTTTTCCGGTGCTTTTTCCCGCAACCGGCGGTAAATATCATGATCCCGCCCATGAGCAGGCAGGCAAATCCCAATCGCAAGAATTTATGTCCAAACTGTTCGACACGCATATACTTATTTGACATATAAGACTAATAATCAGTTACTTAAAAAAATCATTACTCTAACCCGCAAAATTACAAAAAAAAGATTATCACTGACTATTTTTTCCTGATTTATTCACCCACTTGATTTATTCAGGTCCACAGACGTGAGGTTCAAGGCGATAATGATTCGGAAACAGGGAAAACCAACTAAAAAAAATGTAATAATATTTCAACTTTTTCGTTATTGGCGAGTCTGACAAAACAATTGAAAGTATTATGAAAGTACATTTTATCGCTATTGGGGGCAGCGCGATGCACAATCTTGCCATCGCATTGAAAATCAAAGGTTTTGAGGTCTCCGGATCTGATGACGAAATATTCGACCCAGCCAAGGGGCGTCTGGCCAAATATGGGATTCTGCCTGACGATATCGGGTGGCACCCTGAACGGATCACCTCCGACTTGGATGCGGTCATCTTAGGCATGCATGCACGCGAAGACAATCCGGAATTACTGAAAGCAAAAGAGTTAAATCTCAAAATATACTCATACCCCGAATATCTTTACGAACAAAGCAAAGACAAAATCCGCGTGGTGGTGGGTGGCAGCCACGGCAAAACCACCATCACCTCCATGATCATACACGTGTTGCAGCACAACCACATCGAGTGCGACTACATGGTCGGGGCGCAGCTGGAGGGTTTCGAGGTGATGGTCCGCCTTTCCGACACGGCAAAGATGATGATCATCGAAGGCGACGAATACCTCACCTCCCCTATCGACCGTCGTCCGAAATTCCATGTCTATCAGCCGACTATCGGCATCATCAGCGGCATTGCATGGGACCACATCAACGTCTTCCCCACATTCGAGAACTACGTGCAGCAATTCGAGATTTTCGCAAAACTGATTCCTCAGGACGGACAACTGATTTATTGTCAAGAGGATGCGGAGCTCCGAAAACTCGGAGAAAAAATCACCACCACAACCTGCAAGCCCTACGGCATCCATCCTTACTATATCGAGGAGGGCATCACCTATCTCAAAACCGACAGTCAGCCCGTGCCGTTGCAGATTTTCGGCAAGCACAACCTGATGAACATCAATGCCGCGCGCCTCGCATGCAACGCATTGGGGCTGAGCGATGCGCAATTCTACGAAGCCATCGCCACCTTCAAAGGCGCTTCAAAACGGTTGGAGTTAGTAGCGGAGAACTCTGAGTGCGCTGTATACAAAGACTTTGCGCATTCGCCATCCAAACTCAAAGCGACCATTAACGCCGTACGCGAGCAGTACCCTGACCGGAAGTTGGTGGCATGTATGGAACTGCACACGTTCAGCAGCCTTACGGAGGAGTTTCTGAAGCAGTACCAACACGCCATGGATGAGGCAGACACGGCCATGGTTTACTACTCCCCCGCCGCCGTGCAACACAAAAAACTTCCTCCCATAAGTCCTGACATGATTTTCAACGCTTTCAAACGAGAAGATTTACAGATTTACAACGACTCTAATATGCTAATAGACAAGCTGTTGTCTATGGATTGGCACCATAGTGTACTTCTCCTGATGTCATCGGGAAATTTTGACGGAATTAATTTGAATGAATTCGGAGAAAAAATTGTACTTTTGCCGGCTTAAAAATATAGAAGAAATATCAAAAAATAATAAAAATACAAACAACAAAAATAATTGACAATGAAAAAGTTAGGTTTATTATTGTTAGCGGTTGTAGCATGCATCATTTGCGTTGCTCAGCCGGAAATCAAGTTTGAAAACACCACCTACGATTTCGGTAAAATCAAAGAGGAAGGTGGCAAAGTGACAGGTAAATTCATCTTCACCAACGTCGGCACTGAGCCCCTGGAACTGACCAACGTACGTCCCGGATGCGGTTGCACAGCGGCCAACTACACCAAAGGTGCCATTGCTCCCGGCGAGCAGGGTTATATCGAGGCCACTTACAATCCTTACAACAGACCGGGTGCTTTCAACAAGAACATCCGCGTCACGACCAACGAACCCCGTTTCGTTGAGAACGAGAAAGCCACACCCCACATGATTTTCATCAAGGGTGAGGTCATCAAACGCCCCCCCACAGAGTTTGAAAAAGCCGGATACACCAAGTCCAACGGCATGTTGAGAATCAAAGAACCCAACGTCGCTCACGATTTGCTGAACACCGCAACGGTCAACGACACGTTCAATGTCCGCAACTTCTGGACCAAGCCCGTCTCCATCAAGCTCGACAAAACTTACGACTATGTCACGGAAGTTTACCGCAACTTCGGCGCCGAGCTGCTTCCCGGTCAAGAAGGTTTCTTCATCCTGAAATACGATGCCTCCAAGCGCAACAAATTCGGTCAGGTGAAAGACATGATCAGCTTCCAGACCAACGACTCCATCGAGCCTACGAAACGCGTCCACTACGCCATCAACATCAAAGAAGACTTCTCCAAACTCACCCCCAAGCAACTCAAGAACGCTCCGGTGTGCCAACTGACCACAGATTCTCTCAGCCTGGGCAACATGCAGAAGAACACGACCAAGACCCAGACCATGCAGGTGAAAAACACGGGTAAATCGCCTCTGGCCATCAGAGCCCTCGAGTCCAGCGTTCCGATGATCTCTGCCAGCACCAACATGATGGTCATCCCTGCCGGTGAGACCGCTGAAATCACCGTCACGATAAAAGCCCCGGGTCGTCCAAGCACTCAAAACGCCACGCTCGACATTATCACGAACGACCCCGCCAAGCCGATTCAAACGGTGAAACTCTCTGCGAAGATTCTGTAATCACATCCATATAATCAAAAAAAACACCGCAAATTTGCGGTGTTTTTTTTGTCATTCATTACTATCCTCAGAACAAGCGGCTGTGCCCTTTCTCCAGTTCCTCGTCCGTAGGAACCATCCGGGTGATGGTGTCCACATCAATGACCAGCGGTTTTCCGTAGATGACCTTTCGGGACACTTTAGGCGTATCTTTCTTTGCTTGTACTTTAGTTGCATCCATCGGTTCGGTTTGGTGACGGGAAGCCTGGAGCGGTTTTTTCGCAGTGGTGTTCTCTGCCGGCAAGGTCAGTGTGTCTTCCAATGCCTCGTCAGAGGGGTTCTGCAACACCATTGCAGAATCAGGCGCGACAACGCCCGTCGTTGAGGGATTATCCTGCAACGACTTTTCCGGATGCCCCGGTTTGAGCAAAAAGAGACCTCCGGCCACCATAAGGGCGGAAGCACCCGCCACCCAATACTTTGCAGTGCTGCCAGGCAATCCAGCCTTGCGCTTGAATTGTCTCCAGGCAGCCTCATCGTAAGGATAGGAGGCTTTCTCCGCTTTTTCTTTGATCAGTTTGTCAAAATCCGTCATATCATTCATTGTCATACTGTTTTAATGATTCCTTGAGGCGACTTCTGGCCTGATTCACATGCCATGCTGAGGTGTTTTCCGAAATGTCCAGCTGTTGGGCGATCTCGCGATGCGAGAAGCCCTCGAACACGTACATGTTGAACACGACCCGCGTCACAGGCGGCAAGTGCTGGATCAATCCGACAATCTCCTCCGATGAAATCTTCGACATGGCGTCGTTCACATTGTAATCCGAAAGATGGGAATCCTGAACCTCGTCAATATCCACCAATTCCACATTCTTGTCATACCTGCGCCGGTAATCCAGTGCGGCATTGCACACCACACGTTTCAGCCACGCTTCAAAAGAACCTGAGTTTTCATATTTATCAAGGTTAGAAAACACTTTCAAGAAACCTTCGTTGAGCATATCGGCGGCCTCGTCCGTACTTCCGGCGTAGCGCATGCAGATGCTCATGACTTTGCCATAGAAATACCGGAACAGTTTGTGTTGCGCACGGGTACTGCCCGAACGGCAATCCTGCACCCACTGCAACACCTCCGACTGCTCTTTCATATATATGAACGTATTTTGAAAACAAAATCTTGGGTGACTCTCAAAAAAAAATCACCCAAGGCTTGAAAGGGTTATTTGAGAATTTTGAAGCCCAACGAAACAAGGACGGTATTGACGAATTCGGTTTGCGTCACCGTGGTGACCGTATTGTGGAAATTATCCGCCGCAAAGCAATAACTGGCGTCAAGGGTAAACCGCCATAAATCCACACCCAGACCAACTTGTGCTCCCCACTGCAAAGAATTCGCTTTCCAATCTGTCCCTTCGATATTGTCTGCAATCCTGAAATCAAAACGGGGACCGAAAGTCAGATGGAATTTGAAGTTTTCCATATTGATGAAATGGTATCCCAACAAAGCGGGGACAGAGACGAAGTGTTGTCTTAAATTCACATTCGAGGAGGATATCTCATCGGAATTTTTCTTGAATGTGGAATTTCTCAAAGAATAATTCACCTCGGGCTGGAAATAGAAATTCTGTCCCAAACGCATGAAAACACCCGCTTCCATTCCGAAATTCGCTGTTGTCAGTTTCTGATAATTTGTCCGGTTCCCTGCCGCCTTTATACCTAAAGCGACCTGTGCGTGTGAATTCTCGATCGTGGAGAGATTCAATACCAGCAAAGACGCCACAAACAGCATAACGGATTTTAGCTGAACACTTTTCATTTTCCTTTTATTATTTTATTGATAAAAATCGATAACGTACAATCCCTCCTTTTATTGTCATCATGGGCACATTTCTGCTATCGAGCACCCTCTTTGCCCAACGCCAAAGGTGAGGCGTATTGCGGGAGGAAAAATATCCTATACACTTTCGGCGAGGCGTTGCCTAATACCACATCGTCATGGGAGACCGTCACCTCAGCAACAGGGTTGGCCATCGTTGCCTGACGTACAGACACCTCCGCTCTTGGCGATTCCGTGGCCGCTTCGACGAGTGGCAGTGAAGACGAAGATTTCGGATCGTAGAAGCAGACATATTCATCCCTGTCGCCAGAGAAGTCGGGAAGCTCCACCCCGTCAATATACAGCATGGACAATTTCTTATTGTAGATGAACTGGATATTGTCGATGTAGAGGGCGTCCCCCTTCGTTCCCTTCATCACATAACGGTTTGTGGTAAAAGAGAACAGCAGGTAGCTTGGCCGGCGGGTCCAGTTGTCCAGCGTGGGGATCGGAGCCTGTTCCGCTGTGGCCTTTTGCGGGGAGGCGAATGCCTTGAACGCCTGTTTGTACTGATGCCATTGGCCGTTCCCCTTGTCTTGGAAATAGAAAATCGCGGAGGCGATGTCCGACGGCTGGCCGATATCCACAAAATCCCGGAAATCGCAGTCGGTGTGCAGATGCGCCTTGGCGGAGGCCGTCACATTCCCTTTCATTTTGAACTTGGCCCAGAAATAGACCGAATCCGGACGGGCGGTGAACTTGTAGGCATATCCGTTCGCTCGGTCGGTGAAGCAGTAGTTTTTCGGGCTGGAGGCGCCCATCGCCGCCATGCACACGCGTCCGCAGGTCAGCGCGCCATTGGCCGCGACGCCGATGACCTTGTTGCAGCGGATCACCACGGCGTTTTTCCCGAAACGGCCGCTGACCCGTTGCAGGGAGGGCTGGTCACCGCCGCTTTTGTTGGAGACGGTGCTGGCGAAAATCCCAGAGGCCTCGTCGTAAGAATGCCATCCCGCAGGGGAGCTGGTCTCGCTGCCGGGCCAGTTCTCAAATCCCGGGTTAGGCGGCTGCGTGGCCGACGACTGGCCGTATCCATAAACGGTTAAGCCCATGCAAATGAGCAGCATCCATAAATTCCGAAAACGATTTAGCATATCCCTTTGATTTCGTTTATGTCAACAATTCCCTCACGCCGGCAGAGTGCGGACAAATCCTCCAGCACATTCTTGCCTGCGAGCGGGTCGTTAAAATTCACGGTGCCGATCTGCACGGCGCTGGCACCCGCCATCATGAATTCGAGGACATCCTCCGCCGTGTAGATTCCGCCAATCCCGATCACGGGAACGCGGACCTGTTTGCTGACCGAATGGACCATGCGGAGCGCGATCGGCTTGATGGCCGCGCCCGACAGGCCGGCATAGACGTTGTTGAAGACCGGTTTCCGTTTGCGGATGTCGATGGCCATGGCCTGGAACGTGTTGACCAGCGAAAGCGCGTCAGCGCCGGCATCCTCACACGCCTTGGCCATATCCAGAATGTTCTCCGCATTCGGGGACAACTTGACTATCAAGGGTTTCTTGCAGACCGCACGCACCTCTTTGACCACATCGTGCGCCACATCCGCTTTGATGCCGAAAGCCATGCCGCCGCTCTTCACATTCGGACAGGAGATGTTCAGTTCCAACATGTCGATATCGGCGGCGGAAAGCATGGAAGCGCCGGTGACATAATCTTCCAAACTGTGACCGCCCATATTGGCAATCAGCACATTCCCGAAACGGCGCATCAAGGGAATATCATTCGCGATGAAATACTCAACACCCGGATTCTGCAACCCCACGCTGTTCATCATCCCGGAGGCCGTTTCCCAGACCCGAATGCCCTCGTTCCCGTCTTTCGGATGAAGGGTCAGGCCTTTGGAACAGATTCCGCCCAGACGCCCGACATCATACAGTTCATTATATTCTTCGCCGAACCCGAAAGTCCCTGATGCGGCAATGACCGGATTCTTAAACGGGATTCCCGCGATATTCACTGACAAATTGATTTCTTTATCCATTATGACTTTAACTATGACTTAGACTTAGACTTTAACTTAGACTATAACTTAGACTTAGACTATGACTATTGGCTCAAAGCCAACTACTAACCGCCAACTACTAACTACTAACTGCTAACTGCTAACTACTAACGGCTAACTATTCCACAGCAGGTCGGTGCTGAGGAAGACCGGGCCGTCTTTGCAGACGCGTTTCATGCCGTTTTGGGTGCGGATGCTGCAGCCGAGGCAGGCGCCGAGTCCGCAGGCCATCCGATGCTCCAGCGAGCAGTAACAGGGAACATGGGCTTCCGCGCACATCGCGGCGACCTTGCGCATCATGATTTCGGGTCCGCAGGTGATCACGCAATCGTATCCTTCCGGTTTCAGCAGATCCGTGACAAATCCTTTGTAGCCCTCTTCTCCTTTTTCGGTGGAGACGAAGATACTGTCGCACCACGGCTCAAAATCCTCCACGCCGAAAAGGACATCCCGGAAGCCGAGGTAAGCATCAACGGTGACCCCGGCCTGGGTCAGCTGTTTGGACGTCTCGCACAACGGGGGGACGCCCAGTCCGCCACCGACGACAGCCACTTTTCCGGAGAGTTTCTCGCAAGGGTAGCCGTTCCCGCATGGTCCCAGCAACTTGATGGACGCATTCTTTTCCAACAGCGACATCCTTTGGGTGCCTTTTCCGACCAAGCGGTACATAAACCACAGCTCATCCGGTTCCGCCTTGAAGACACTGATCGGACGCATCAAAGTCAATTCCTTGTCCCAGCTCTTCAACATGTAGAACTGTCCCGCCTTCGCCTCCGCGCCATTACGTTCCACACGTAGCACAAAAATGTCGTCAGCCACCTGTTGATTGTCCAGCACTTTACTGTCAAAATATCTCATAATCAGATTGTTTCAATGATAAGAATCCAAAATTTATCAAACGGCGAAAATAGAAAAAAATTCAAAATGGAAGCACAACTTCCTTCCCGTCCTATCAACGGCATCATATTAGGATAAAAATAAAAATCGTATTTTTGCGCAAATTTTGGAAAATGGACATGTACAATGATTTTCTGGATTTTGAGCCCACCGGGATCGTGCCGGATGCGGGGCGGTTGTTGATCTCCACCCCGTACTTCAACGACCCCTTCTTCAACCATTCCGTGGTGCTGCTGACGGACTACGAGGAGGAGCACACGGCGGGGCTGATCATCAACAGGCCGCTGCCGCACAGCGTGCGCGAGGTGGTGAACGAGATCAAAGTCGATACGCCCATTTTCTTCGGCGGGCCGGTGCTGACCGAAGCCGTTTTCCTTCTGCACAACTTCGACTCCTGTCCGGAGGCGTCCAAACTGCTCCCCAACGTCTATGTGGGCTACAATCCTGTGCTGCTGGCCGTTATCGAGCACGCGGCCATCCCCAACCTGAAGCACAAATTCCTGTTGGGCTACGCCGGCTGGTCACCCGGACAGCTCGAAGACGAGCTTCTGCGCAACATGTGGGTAGTCGCCCCCGCCACGCATTCCCTGATATTCGACACGCCCCCCGAAGAGATCTGGCCCCTCGCCGTCAAACGCCTCGGCAAACCCTACGAACACTGGCTGAAAATCCCGAAAAACATTACGTTTAATTGATAATGGATAATTGATAATTGATAATTATAATTGGCAAACCGTACTTTCGTCCTAAACATCGTACCTTCTAACCTTCTAACCTCTAACCTTCTAACCTTTAACCTTCTAACCTTTAACCTTCAATAACCAATAACCAATAACCCATAACCATTAAACCTTCAATAACCAATAACCCATAACCAATAACCATTACAAAAGCATGTCCGAACGCGAAACCTTCAACAACCATACCGTTTATTCCTTGTCGGATGTGGCCATGAGCATCCACAAGATGATCGAGCGCACCTATACCCGACCCTATTACATCAAGGCGGAAATCCTGAAGCTGAACTACTATCCTTACAGCGGTCACTGCTATCCGGAACTTGTTGAGCGCGAGGGGAATACCATCAAGACCGAGATGCGCGCCGTCATCTGGTCCGCCAATTTCAAGGACATCAACCGGCGGTTCGAGCAGATCACCGGCGAGCCGTTGAAGGAGAACATCCGCATCCTGTGCCTTGCCACCATCCAGTTCAGTCCGAAGCACGGGCTGGCGTTGCACATCGAGGACATCGAGCCCACCTACACCCTCGGGGAGATGGTGAAGAACCGTCAGGAGGTGATCGCGCGTCTCAAGAAGGAGGGTCTTTTCGAGCGGAACCGCAACCTGCCGATGCCGCTGCTGCCGAAGCGCGTGGCGGTCATCTCCGTGGAGACCAGCAAGGGCTACAGCGACTTCATGCAGACGCTGCAGCAGAACGAGTACGGTTACCGTTTCCGTACGGAACTGTTTCCCAGCATCTTGCAGGGCGACAAGGCCATTACGGGAATCATGGGGCGGCTCGGGGAGATCGCGATGCGGCAGGACGACTTCGACGTGGCGGTCATCGTGCGCGGTGGCGGCGGCGACGTAGGGATGAGCTGCTACGACGACTACGAACTGACCCGCAGCGTGGCCACCTTCCCGTTGCCCGTGCTCACCGGCATCGGGCATTCCACCAACCTGACGGTCACCGACATGGTGGCGCACGCCCACTTCATCACCCCCACCGATGTGGCCTTCTCGCTGCTAGCCGCCTTCCGCCACTTCGACGAGCAGGTTGACGACGCCGTAAGTCGCATCGTGCAACGGGTGCAGCAGCAGATCACGGACTGCCGTCAGGAGATGCTCAAGGTGGAGGCCTCCCTGCAGTACAAGTTGCCGAAGGCGCTGGACTGGCATCGGAGCAACCTCGCCGACACCTACAAGAATCTGGTTTTCAAGAGCAAAGAGTTCATGACAAGCCAGAATTTCCGGCTGAAAGAGTTGATGCGCGAGGCGGGCAACGAGACGCAGTTGCAGTTGCAGCGGTCGAGGCAGCATTTGGTGACCGTGGAGGAGCGGCTGCCGCGCGAGTGCCATGCCCTGCTGAAGCGCAAGACCCGCGACCTCACGGCCATGGAGGAGAAGCTGCAGCTGCTCAGTCCGGAGAACGTGCTGAAGCGCGGCTACAGCATCACGTTAAAAGACGGCAAGGCGGTGACCGACGCCGCCGAGCTCGCGCAGGGCGACAGCTTGGTGACGAGGTTTTATTGCGGGGAGGTGAGATCGAAGGTGGAATTCTGAATTAAGAATTAAGAATTATGAATGTTGCTGAAGGGTGAGCACGTTCATGGAAGTTCAAGAGTCTGATTTAGCACAATAGTCGTTGTTACATTGGTTTTGCGGGCATTGCAAAAACATTCGTAATTTGGCACATTATGTGCGGGAAAATGCTATTTTTGCGGCTGTAATTGTAGAAAATCATTTGTATGACCAAAGACCCGCAAGAAGGGTATGTCTATATCCTGACGAATCCCAGTTTTAAGGAGGATTGGGTGAAGATTGGGAAGAGTTCCCGTCCCGTGGATGTCCGTTCAAAAGAATTGGACAACACGGCTGTTCCTCTGCCATTTGAGATTTTTGCTACGATGAGAACCACCAAATACAATGAGGTGGAGAAGTTGGTTCACAAGACGATAGACCGCCTCACCGACTTGCGCATACGCCAGAACAGGGAGTTTTTCAATGTTGATCCACAGGTGGCGCTTGACATTTTCAGGGATATAGCGATGGCTGTTGATGATGCTGAAATTATTGAGTATGAGAACAACCTACCTATCAATCCCGAGACTGATATCATTGACAAGACAATTAAGAGTGCCTTTTCTGACACTTCTGAAATTCAACTTAGATTTTGGGAGGAATTTAACACTCAAGCCGTTAACCATGAAACTTTTTTCAAAGAGTTTTCTGTCAGGAAAGCGTATCCACAGCATTGGTATGATTTGAGTATCGGTTCTTCAGAATATCATATCTGCTTAACCGCAAGTCGTCAAAAGCATGAATTAACAGCTGGCCTTTACATTTCAGACAATAAAGAACTTTACTATCATTTGCGGAATCATACAGAAGAATTAGAGCAGGCTATTGGAGACAAAATAAAATGGAAAGAGGCTTCTAAAGCGAGTAGATTCTTGATTTGCAGACCCTTTGATATAGATGACAAGACTCAATGGTCGGATGCAGTACGGTGGCTTTACGATAAAAGCGTTACTATCAAAGGGATAATGAAAAATTTGGGTGGGAAAAAAGATATACAATGATTTATGGCAAAGAAAGACAAAGAAGAAACCCTCAACCTTGACAGCATCCTGTTCAAGTGCAGGGATATTTTGAGAAACGCAAAGAACTCAGGCTCTTTTTTCGAGAAGAGAGATATTATGCTAACGCTTGTTTTTCTTCGTTTTTTAGGTGAAAAATACGAGGACGGAATCGTTGTCTTACGCAATAAACTTATCGAGGAAGGATTGGACCCTGACAATGAGGAAATCCAAAAGGCCTTTTTCGATGACCCTACCTTCGCTGATGGCACTTTTAATCTGATGCCTGAGGCACGCTGGTCAACCATCATCAATACACCAGCCCCTCAACTGAATGTGGCGTTAGATAATGCCTTGAAAAGCATTGCTTCATCTACCCAGCAACTGAAAGGCTGTTTTGTGGAGGGCACTTTTACCCAACGCAACCTTGGCGCAAACGACATAAAGAAAATTGTGGATGAGGTCAATAAAATCAACCATAAGACCTTCGGCGAGGAAAAAGATCTTATCGGCCGCGTTTACGAGTATTTCTTGAAGGAGTTCGCCGTGAACGCCACCAAGGAGGAAGGTGAATTCTATACGCCGCACGATGTGGTGCAACTGATTGCCACGGTGATAGAACCTTTCGATGGTACACTTTATGACCCTTGTTGCGGCTCGGGGGGTATGTTTATACAAAGCACGGAGCTGGTAAGGGTAAAACAAGGTGACATCAGCCGTGTGAATGTTTGGGGCCAAGAAAAAGAGGCAGCGACCTATCGTCTGGCAAAGATGAACCTCGCCTTGCGAGGCATCAGCCACAACCTAGGCAGCGAAAGCGATTCTTCGTTTACCAATGACTTGCACAAAGGGCTGTATTTTGATTATATCATGGCTAATCCGCCATTCAACCTCAAAGGTTGGTGGGACGACAGCCTAAAAAACGATGCGCGATGGACTGACTACGGCCAGCCACCCGAGAGCAACGCCAACTATGCGTGGATTCTGCATATGCTTTCGCACTTGAAACCACTGTCAGGCGTAGCGGGATTTCTGTTGGCCAATGGCGCCTTGGGAGATACCGATGCCCTTGAAATCCGCAAGAAACTGATACAGAACGACAAGGTGGAAGCCATTATCATCCTTCCCAGAGAGCTGTTTATTACGACCGACATCAGTGTCACTTTCTGGATTCTGAACCAAAACAAGAAGGGTGGCAAGTATCATGGGCGCGAGCTTCGCAACCGTGAGCACCAGATACTCTTCATGGACTTGCGCCGTTGGACGGAAAACCCCGTAAAGGGCGAACAGAAGAAGAAAGTGCAGCTGATTACGGAACAGATTCAACGGGTAGCCGAAATTTACCACGAATGGCAGACCGTTGGCACCAACGGAAAAGACTTTGCCGAGCCGGAACTATACCGCAGCGTGGGCGTGGAAGAGATTGAGCAGAACAATTGGACGCTGGTGCCCAGCAAATACATTGAGTTTATCGACCACGATTTGGAGATTGACTATCCCAAGGAGATGGCCCGCATCCAACAGGAAATGCGTGAATTGATGCAGCGCGAAAAGGAATCACAACGTATGCTTGAAGAGGCTTTTAAAGGTATTGGCTATGGGATCGACTAAGTATAAACTCGGAGAACTAATTTCAGTTTGCGATGAACGAAACTCTTTTGGCTTTACAGACTTTTATGGTTTGAATATCAATAAAGAGTTTATGCCCACCGTTGCAAATACCGAAGGTTTGGACGAATCAAAGTACAAGGTGGTTCGTAACAAACGGTTTGTATTCAGTGGTATGCAAACAGGTCGTGATGAGTGTATCCGTATAAGTATGTATAATGGCGAAGAACCTATTATCGTTTCGCCTGCTTACACTACTTTTGAGATCTCTCGAGAAGACCTTGTTATTCCAGAATATTTCTTTATGCTCTTTTTGTCGAAAGAAAAAGACCGTTTCGGTGCTTTTTGTAGCGATGGCAGCATTCGCTCAAACTTGGATTGGGAAAGATTTATTGATTTTGACATCACTCTCCCTTCCATCAAGCAGCAGCGCAAATATGTTGATGTTTATTTGGCACTTCAAAAGAACCTCGCTGCCTATCAAAGCAAGGTGGAGGAGCTGAAACTGGTTTGCGATGGGTACTTGGATAAGTTGAAAGTTGAAAGTGAAAAGTTGAGAATTGGAGAGTTTATCGAGCAATGCGATGAAAGAAATTCTGATAACATATACGGTTTGGATAATCTCGTTGGAATATCTACTGAGAAAAAATTCATTGATACCAAAGCGGACATGAATGGTGTCAGTTTGGATTCATACAAGGTCGTGCGAAAGAATGTCTTTGTTTATGTTCCAGATACTTCAAGAAGAGGCGATAAAATGGCACTTGCGTTGAATACTGAAGAGAAGCCGTTGTTGATTTCCTCTATCTATACAACATTCAAGTGTAAAGACGAAAACAAACTTATGCCTGAATACCTTTTCATGTACTTCAACCGTCCTGAATTTGACCGTTATGCACGTTTCAATTCATGGGGAAGTGCAAGAGAGGTGTTTACGATGGATGATATGAACGATGTGGCTATTCCAATCCCAGACATCTCTGTTCAACGTGAGATTGTCAATATCCATAAGTGTTATATCGAGCGCCAACGCATAGCAGAGGCACTCAAAGAACAGCTAAAGAATATATGCCCTGTGTTGATAAGAGGAAGTTTAACAGAATAAAAAAGAAAAGAATTATGGATATTAGAGAAAAACATATACTTGCACATGAAATAGAGAATTCCATACTAGATGCAATAAAAAACTTAACTCAACATCAAGAACCGGATTATATTGCAGCTTTGACAACTGGTTTTGTGAAGTCTTTACCAGGAATACTAAATAAAAGAATAAAAGGCATGAATTTCCAAGTCGGCGGTTGCTTTATACACCAAAAGCCTTTGGCAAAATTCATTAAAGCTCCATATAACAAACTAAAATCCCCTGAAATTGGAGATTTGTTAATTGTGTATAAACAAATCAAAAATAACGAGGTTATGTTTAATGCATTATTGATGCAGGCAAAAAAGAACAACGATCCTTGGGGTATGACTTCTATACCCGCAAATGATCATCAACTTACATTATATACTAAATGGCCAATGTTTAAATATCAGAGAGCTGGAATGTTAAATGGCCAACAAAGAAGTGTTAATCCAAAAACATGTACTCCTGGTGCACAATATTTACTTATTGAAGAAAATAATCTGCCAAATTATGTAAAGTTTTATACGGCACCTTCTTCTCAAATTATTCAAGCTTCAAGGTGTTTTGCTTGTTGTCTTGTCGATTTCGTTGAGTTCCATACCGGAAAACCATTCGTTGAAAAGAAAAGAGGTAGAATTGATGATTGGTCTCAGATGATTTGGGACTTAATTAGTATTTCTGCAAATTCTGTTTTTAAAAGAAGAAAAGCAGGATATGATAATGTTAATAGATACCAAGGTGATTTATTGAAATGCTTTATTCAAAATAATAATGACATTCCATTCGATGGTGAAGAAGGCCTCTCTATTATATATATAGAAGGGCAATTAAATGATGATAATGATATTGTACGTAGAGAAAGAGAATAACTGTACAATAATGAAATAAATAGCTGAATGCAAGTATGGCAAAGTTGAAGAATATCAATGGTCACTTTGTGGAAAGCGACTATGAGGATGCCCTAATCTCGTTCCTCGAGCAGGAAGAGTGGCAGTACCTCTATGGCGACAATATCCCAAGGGCGAGCCGGAAAGAAGTCCTCTATGTGGATGACCTTATCCAATATCTTGAGAAGACCAATCCCGACTTGGAAGATGATGACATTCGCCAGATTGCCAACAAAGTGCGCCTGGTGGGTGCAGACTCCGACTTTGCCACGCTCCACAAGGTGTACGGCTGGATGGTGGATGGCCTTCAGTATGTCACCCAAAAAGGTGAGCCACGAATGATATCACTCATTGACTTTACCAAGGTTGACGACCCCGATAAGCCAAACAACAATATCTTCCGCGTGGTCAACCAGTTTACGGTGGATTATATCAACAACGGTGCGCTGAAAAACCGCCGCCCTGATGTGTTGCTTTATGTAAACGGTATGCCCGTCTGCATCATCGAGCTGAAGAACCCAGCCGATGCCAATGCCACGGTTTATGATGCTTGGGAGCAAATCAACATTCGTTATTGGAGAGATATTCCACACTTGCTTCATTATTGCCCGTTGGCCTGTATCAGCGATGGCGTGAAGACCCGTTTGGGAACCGTTCGCGCACCTTACGAGCATTTCTATGCTTGGCGTCGCGTGGAGGA
Source organism: Bacteroidales bacterium (assembly GCA_017438945.1). Taxonomy (GTDB): domain Bacteria; phylum Bacteroidota; class Bacteroidia; order Bacteroidales; family WCHB1-69; genus F23-D06. The sequence continues at coordinate 33,999 of JAFRUI010000012.1, read as the reverse complement.
CGGCGACAAGGTCTCGACCATGCCGTTCGATGAGTTGCAGACTATGGTAAAGGGCGTGTATCGCCCTAAGCGTTTCCTTGAAATCTTCAGGGATTACGTCTATTTCCAAGACAAGAACTTCGACCGCGACGAGAAGGAGATTGTGTGCCGCTATCCGCAGTTCTTCGCCACGCGATTGCTGCGTGAGAGCGTTATCAAGTCGGTCAAAAACAAGAGCGGCAAAGGCGGCACCTACTTCGGAGCCACTGGATGCGGAAAGACCTATACGATGGCATTCCTGGCGCGCCAGCTCTCGATGCGCTGTACTGCCGAGATTGGTTCACCTACTATTCTGATGATTGTTGACCGCGAAGACCTGCAAAAACAAGGAGCCAAGTTGTTCACCAAGAGCACGGAATTTCTGGGATTGGGAGAGGTGATGATTGTGCCGACCCGTAAGAAACTCCGTGAAGAGTTGAAGTCTCGCCAAAGTGGAGGATTTTACATTTGCACGATTCAGAAATTCTGCGACCGCAAGGACGACCCTGTAGGACTCATCAACGACCGTTCCAACATTATCTGCTTCAGCGATGAGGCCCACAGGACACAGATTGAAGGCTCGCGCCGCATCCAGTTCAGCGAGGATGCCGACGAAAACATGAAAGCGATGGTGTCGAAGCCCTACGCCAAGGTGCTTCGCGAGGCCTTGCCCAACGCCACCTTCGTGGGCTTTACTGGCACGCCCATTGCCGAAACCTACCAAACCTTCGGCGACGAGATTGACCGCTACACGATGGACCAGGCCGTTGCTGACGGCATCACCGTCCCCATCAAGTATCACCCGCGCATTGCCAAAGTGCTGCTGAATCAAGAAAGGGTGAAAGACATTGAGGCATACTATTCGAAATGTGCCGAAGAAGGCTCAACGCAAGAGGACATTGCCAAGAGCAAGAAAGCGATGAGCTCGCTGGAAGTGTTGCTGGGCGAGCCAGACCGACTTGACAAACTGGCGGTGGACATCCATGACCATTATGTTTCAGCAGTAGCCAACGACCCCGACCGTGTGCAGAAGGCCATGATAGTCTGTGCCAACCGAAGGATTGCCTACGATTTATTGATGAAGTTCAAGGAGCATTATTCCGAATGGTTTGAGGAGAGAAAGACACCCGAAGGCGTTGCCGTTTCGCCCGAAGAATTGAAGGAACTGAAAGAGATGCCGACCATCGCCATGGTGGCCAGCGTGGGCAGCAACGACCCAGCGGAGATGTACAACTATCTTGGTGGCGTAAAGAACGACCAGCGTAGTGATGAGTTGGACGCCGCTTTCAAGCAGGAACATTCCAATTTCCGCATCGTCATCGTGGTGGACATGTGGATCACTGGCTTCGATGTGGATTGCCTTACCTACATGTACAACGACAAACCTTTGCAGAAACATTCGCTCATCCAGACCATCAGCCGCGTGAACCGCAAATATCCGGGCAAGGAGTTCGGCCTGATTGTCGATTATATCGGCATCCGCGACTATATGATGGAGGCCATGAAGATATACGGCGGTGGAGGCAATGGAAGTGGTGGCGGTTCGCTAGCACCCTCGCCAGATGACATCGAGCAGGCCACGCTTATATTCCGCGAACATTTGGAAATCCTTAAGACTATGTTCAAGGATTACGACCTGACGCCGTTCTTGAATCCCGACACCGACCCGGCCACACGCTACACGCTTTTGGCCAAGGCGGCAGAGTATGTGTTTGCTTCCACCGAGATTCTGAACTCGGTGAGCAAAGACGGGAAAAAGACCAAGAAGGTCAGCTTCAAGACCTACTTCCTGCAAGAGGTGAAGCGAATGCGCAAGGCTTACGACCTCTGTCAACCTTCAGGCGAATTGGGTGAAGAGGAAGAAGCGTTGGCGCAATGCTTCATGGCCATCGCCGGCATGATTTACAAAATGAGCGGCACCGATGCGCCCGATACCGACACCATGAACCGCCGAGTGGCCAAGATGGTGGAGGAGGCCCTGAAATACAACAAGGTGGAGAGCATCCTTGAAGAAGGCGACGAGATGGACATCTTCGGGCCTGAGTTTACCGAAAGGCTTGCTGACATCAAGATGCCTGCGTCAAAGTTGGAGATGCTCGTGAAGTTGTTGCGCAAGCAAATTACGGAATACAGCAAGACCAACCAGCTCGCTTCCAAGAAATTTCAAGAGTTGCTTGAGGCCACCATCACGCAATACCACGAAAGAAGGAAATTCCTTTCAGAGCAGGAGGCTGGTGCCACGCAAGAAGAAACGGCAGAAAGCATCATCAAAACAGCGACGGAACAGGCTCTTGACATCCTTAAAGAGATGCAAGCGGACCGAGAGAGTTTCAGAAAACTGGGACTCACTTTTGAGGAAAAGGCTTTCTACGACATTCTTATCCACCTTCGCGATAAGAACAACTTCGAATATGGTGAGGACAAAACCGTTGACGGCATCGTGGTGAACGACAAATGTAAAAATCTTGCTAGTAAGATTAAGGAAATCATTGATGCCAAATCCTCATTTGCCGACTGGATCAACAATCAGCGTGTTCGAGACCAATTGAAGCAGGACATCAAGATTTGCCTTGTAAAGAACGGTTACCCGCCTCAATATACCCCTGAGGTATTTAGGGAAGTGATGGAGCAGGTGGAGAATTTTAAGGAGAACGAGGAGTGAAATTCACCCTGATTTTCCATAATAAGCTATAACCATTATAACTTGACTGACAGATAAAACTGGGCAGCGAACAGTTTTCACCATCAATCTGCATTTTTGACAGGAAATGAGACCTCGTTAAAGATGGCACGATTTTTGTTAGTAAATGTGTCATTATTATTAAATATTCGTAAATTATAAACCATGTTAAACAAAGAAAAAATCTGTTCTTTCTTTCACAAGTTGAGATTTAACCATAAAGATCCTTTACTTCGCCACTTTAAAGACGAATCAAATCAGTATGATTTGGCTCCAGTATATATTGAACTGGAAGATAAAGATGGTCGGCCGAATCCAAAGTATGGTCCCGTCGAAGACATCGCAAATAAACTCAGCGATGAGAACGTGAGAAATATTGCTTTAACAGGACCCTACGGTTCTGGAAAGAGTTCTGTGTTAAGGACATTAATGCGTGATTATCCAAAGGCAAAGTACCTGAGTATTTCGTTGGCAACATTGGAAGACGACACACTGTATAAAGATCTGATTGATAAAGATAAAGTAGTTCAACAGAATAAAGGGACCGACAAAAACGACAAAAAAATCCCAAAAGAAAAAGATGAAATCAACCACCTTATAGAATACAGTATTCTCCAGCAAATCATATATAAAGAGAAAGCCAGCAAGCTTCGTCAATCAAGATTAAAAAGAATACAAGACATAAGACTTCCCAAAGCGCTCATGATAGCAGGTGCTATAGTTCTTGCTGTTATCGCTGTAATAGTACTATTTGAGCCGGAGTTCCTTATGGTGGAATCCTTGCGCTCCATTTTTTCTTGCAGCACAGGATGGAAGAAGGTATGGGATTTATTATGTGTAGTTTACTTGACTGGCGTTTCTATCTTTTTTATAGGTAAAATCTTTGTCTCCACATACAATTCTACAGTAAACAAATTGAATTTCAAAGACGGAGAAATCAGCATTGCTGAAAACACATCGGTTTTCAACAAACATTTGGATGAGATCATTTACTTTTTTGAGGTCACAAAATACAATGTGGTTATTATTGAAGATTTAGACAGATTTGAAACGACTCACATTTTCCTTAAATTGCGTGAACTCAATCAATTGCTAAACTCATCAAACTCAGTTGGAAGACGTATCGTCTTTATTTATGCTGTCCGGGATGATATTTTTAATGATACAAATAGGACAAAATTCTTCGATTATATCACGACTGTGATTCCTGTCATCAACTATTCAAATGCAAAAGACATGTTGTTGAATGCTCTTCGTCAACATGGGGTTACAAATATTTTGGAATCTACATGTAAAGAGTTGGGACTCTACATCGATGATATGAGAATGTTGTACAATATAGTTGATGAGTATATTCAGTATAGCACAAAACTTGGTAACAACTTAGAGGCCAAAAATCTTCTCGGAATGATTGTGTACAAAAACTATTTTCCAGATGATTTTTCAGCATTACACAATCGTGGTGGGGTTGTTTATAAGGTGATCTCAAACAAGAAAAAGTATCAGGATGAAGTACTAGAGACATTGCGTCAAAAAAAGAAAGAGCTTGAAGACAAGTATGTTTCTGAGAAGAATAAATATCAGTTGACAACTGGCCAAGAATTGAGGTCGTTATATGTGAATAGGTATTTGTTAGATACACGATACAAAATATTGTATTTTGTTTCTGGAAACAAGAGAGTCTCTCCACAAGAACTAATTGATGATGAACAAAAGTTCCAAGAATTGATGAATGATAACTTTAGCCATTATGAATATACTAATTATTATAATGGACGACAAACTGATACTTTAAATTTGAAATTTGAAAAAGTCGAGAAGCAGGTGGATGCTCAACACGGTTACCTCCAAAGGTTAAATTTTGAGAATGAAGTGATTCGGAAACTTTTGAACGAAATAGAACAAATAGATGAAGAAATCTCCATTTGTCAACAAAAGCCCCTTGCACTATTATTGAATTCTTCCGACATAAAAGCCTATCAAAAAGACATTTCTGAGATAGAAGATAAAAACAGACTTGTAGAGTTCTTATTAAAAAAAGGATATATCAATGAGTATTACTACGACTACATATCTTATTTCTATCCAGCTACGCTAACCCCCCAAGATAAAGAGTTCATCACGGACTTACGCGTGGGGCGAAAAAAAGATTACAACTACCAACTCATCAAAATCGACTCTGTTATTGAGGAACTTACAGATGAGCTCTATAATAAAGCAGGCGTCTTGAATATTTCTCTTGTTAAACACATTGCAGATCATTCCACGTGTAGTGACGAAATGTCTTCAAAATTAGATAGGATTATTAGATGCATTGTAAAACACAAAGAGAAAGACTTTGTACATGCTTTCTATTCTGAGTATGATAACTGTAGTGTCGTATTTACTCGCCTTTTTCAAAAATGGAAGACCTTTTATAAGGACTGTGTAATTACCGGAACTGGATCAAACGAAGAGGAACAAAGTGTGTTGTTTGAAGTTTTGTTGAGGTATGCAAACCTTGAAGATGTCTCTAAAAACAATTTAGATTTTGACAAACAAATATGCAATAGTTTTGATTTGATAAATGATTGTTTGGATAAGATTGGACCCAAAAAAATTAAAACACACATTCATAATAGAAACCTGAAATTTAGGGATTTGATTACTAAGTCCAGTAATCCAGAATTCATGAGTTTTATTATATTAGGGTGCTACTTTGAACGAAACCAGCAAAACATATTGAGCATCGTCTCCTTTTTGAATACAAAATTGGTACAATCTTATATTTCGGCAAGCATGACCACTATAAGAATGCTTGGAAATAAAACCCTTATTGTTGATATGAACAATAATCTTCAGGAATATATTGGTTGTTTTCCTGAAGAAAGTATTGAAGAATCAGAAGAAAGCCTTTTGTTTATAATCAACGAATTTGAAATTGATGGCTCTATAGAGGTATATTTAGACAAACAACGCAACAAAATTGCTAATCTTTCAGAAATTCCAGACAATGTTAAAAAGAAAGTGGCTTTGAAAACAAATGTGATCAAACCAACGTGGGAGAACATAGAAGGGTTCATTAAAGCGGAACCTGACAACATCAAAGCCAAAGAATTGGTTTCGTTCATTTCTGATAACATTGATGATATTTCCAAAAATGATGTGCCACTTGAGATGGCCAAACTGATTTGTCGTTTGGTTCAAGAGGGTTCCCTTAAAAACCTTGGCGTTAGTAAAATGATAAAGTTCATTATAAGCATGGACGATATTGCGGAAAAGATAAGAATCTTTGTTAGTCTTGCTGAGAAAGAAAACGTTGAAGACGAAATGGTAAAGACTTTTTTGAACACTTTAGGAGGAGAATATCGGGAGATTGCTGCTCAAAAGGGTTTAAGGCCAAAATTGGCCGTTAACAACTATAACAAAGAGTTGTTGCAATATTTGGAAAGAGTAGAGTTCATATCATCATACAAGGAAAAAGACAATATGTATAGAGTCATTACCAAGAATATTTAACACGGTTATCCACCCACAACAAGGTTTTTAATACCCTCTTAAAACTGGAGGTGAATTCTAAGAAAAGTAGTAGCATTTAACAAGTTTATGTCATGAACTCTATTTTATCCTTGTGCAACGGTTATTAGCCTACTTGTGGGAGTAATTGCGATCATTGTCGCCTTAATCATCGCTCGTCGTTCTTCCAAAGAAACCAAACAACAAACAGAATCAGTTTACAACCAATTGGATATTTTCGTCACCGCTCAAAACCTCAATATGATGGAGACCATCGGCATGATTTTTGAATAACTTGAGAGTTTTATCATTAACCCCATACATTTATGAACAAACTAGTTCTCATTGGTAACGGCTTCGATTTGGCGCATGGATTGAAAACGAGCTATGCGGATTTCATTGAGTGGTATTGGGATGAATGGGGAAAACGGTTGCGTAATGGCAAAAACAAATTGGAAGAAGATCGTTTTTATTCTTTCAAGTTGAGTGATAGTTTACGTGCTGCTTCATGGGGGCATGCATGGTCTTGTCGTTTTAATGAAAATCCTAAACAACCTTGGAGCAACAAAGAAGTACTATCTAAAGCAAAAAATAATCAAGATTTATGCACTTATAAAAGCAAAAGCGATTTTTTTGAAAATATCTGCAATCATCTACAAAGAAAGAAGTGGGTTGATATTGAAGACATTTTCTACGTTTTCTTGAAAAAAAGTTTTGTGCCAAAACACATTAATGACGATCTCGAATTCCTCAAAAACAAACTCATCGAATATCTAAAATCTATCCCTAAGGCAACCATCAATCCCAATATCCAAAAACAGATCTTAGAGTATTTTAACAAGGAGGACATTGCCATCAGTTCCATGGATAAATGGGGTAGAATGGAGCCAAATAATATTATGCTCCTCAACTTTAATTACACCAACACTGCGGATATGTATCTGCCAAAAGCATACAAATATTCGATCAATCATATTCACGGTGATCTGTCAAATCCCGAAAGCGTGATTTTCGGCTATGGGGACGAACGGGACGATGAATACGAAGTGCTGATGAAAAAGAACGATAACGAATACTTACAGCACATTAAATCGTTCCGATATTTGGAGGCCTCAAACTATCGTGACATGCTCTCGTTTATTGAATCCGCCCCGTACCAAGTTTGCATCATGGGCCACTCTTGTGGTCTTTCCGACCGGACGCTGCTTGCCACGCTTTTCGAACATCCGAATTGTGTTTCTATCAAGCCTTATTACCACAGGAAAGAAGACGGAAGTGACAACTATCGCGAACTCGTTCAAAACATAGCCCGAAACTTCACCAGTCCCACCCTCATGCGCGACCGCGTGGTGCGAAAGGACAGGTGTGAGCCGCTGGGCTGACAAAACGTTACAAAGCCATTCCGTTTGCCCACCACGCCATACCGCAAGCCCTTGCACTTTCCGATGACCATCGCTTTATCACGGTCATACCATCGTCTTCCTTCTCCGATTTGCCAGTAGATGGCATAGGATGCCAGTACCGGTTGCGAACTCGTGCCGGAGGCACGGAATCCTAATAACCCCATACAAGCGCAACGGAGTGGAGCGCAGTGTGGGGTGAAGGATGCGGTCGCCCGGCGGCGTGTCGGAGACACGCTACAGCATGGCGACTTTGTGGCGTGTCTCCGACACGCAGTCCCGCGCACCGTCCGCGTAACCCCACACTGCGGCCTGTCGGCCTTATGTGGGGTTACTAAAATAGCGTACCTCTGGCACGCCTTGTGGTGCCGTTCATTCCCATCGCCGTCTTATCCGATCCATGAATGTCGGAACCGCCGGACATTTTCCGGCCAAACGGAACCTCCGCCTCGCAAGTGAACGTACTATCGCCAAAATCATCCAAAATTCACACCGTCCCACCCTACGAGTAGATGCCCGGGGCTTTGCAATTTTTCTGCAATCTGCAATTTTGTTCACGAAAACGACATCTTTCAAATCGAAAAATGTTATTTTTATATATTTGATTTTTAACAAGTTAAACATTATTTTCGGTTGTTTTTCACGTAAGGATTTTGTATGTTTGTCGGCGGAAATATTATATAGATTAGGATGAAGAAAGAAACAAATCTTATGACCTTCACACCCATAGACTCACTCTACCAAGATGCCTGTCAAATAATAGAAACAGCACGCAGCAACGCTGTGCGAAGCGTGGACTTCTGTCGAGTGCAGATGTATTGGAACTTGGGGAAACGCATCTTTGAAGAAGAACAACAAGGGAAAGAGCGTGCCGATTATGGCACCTATCTGATTAAGAACCTTTCCACACGATTGAAACCTGACTATGGCAGCGGATTTGGACCAAGACAATTAGAGCGTGCAAGGGCATTTTACCGACTTTACCCAATTGCGTCCGCACTGCGGACGCAATTGAACTGGGGTCAATATAAGCTACTTACCGCTATCGCAGATCCTGACAAGCGCGAGTATTATGAGTTGGAATCGGTGAACAATGCGTGGACAGCGCGGGAAACGGAGCGGCAAATCAATTCCATGCTCTATGAACGACTACTCTTAAGCAACGATAAAGAGAACGTTCTGGCTATTGTATTTTCCTACATCAGAACAGCTCATCAAGGAAGTTGATACGGCAAAGAAGCTGGCGAAGGGGAAAATGTAAGAAAAAGAAGTAGTTTAAAAACATCCGCAATAGTATTATTGCCACTATGAAAACGAAAGATGCCATGTTTGATGGTTTGGATACAAAATGTTGTAAATTAAAATATTACAGAGGCTCGTTACTGCAATTTGCGAATGAGTTGTTGACAAAAGGACGCGGCGATGGGGAAGTATGTCGAATATGTGAAATATCTTCGGCAATCATTAACGACATGAAATCTTTTGGCATGGAGTTGTATGCAAAAGACATCATTGTCACGCAACGACAGATCTTCAAATACCGAAATCACCCCAAAACGACCAAGGGAGCCGATGTCCCTGTGGAAGACTATGGAATTGTCGAAGATGCATTGAAGAATCCCGCGCACATATATGAGGACACTGTACAAAAACACCTTGTTTACGTATGTACGCACCCGTACCATGGCGACCGCTTGGTAAAGGTGGTTGTTGAAACAAATTACAGAAGACACGGAATAGTAATGAACCTTGCGAAATCATGGGGAATAGTGGAAGCGAGCAAAATGAACGGAATCCAATACCGGAAAATAAAATAAAGGAGGCACGAAGCCTCCTTTGGGATTTGGCGGAGGGAGTCGAACCCTCAATATGCAGGCTCCGATGATGAGCGTGCCCCGCTACCATGTTGCGACCATCAACCAATGTTTCAACCGCAAAAATACATTTTTTTTAATATCCAGACATTGTTTGATAATTTTTTCAGAAAGAGAAAAGACCTCCACTATTGGCGCTGAAATAGTCCTGTCTTGGAAAACGATATGCGGGGAAGTTTCTTCACAATCGCAGGCTATCCCCTTATAATCCCAGCGACACAAGAGATTCTGCCGCTAACGCAGGATGTCACTTGTCTCCATAATGCCCGTAGGCAGTCAATACATCAACGTACACCTCGGTTTCGAAAATACGATACACGAGTCTGTGTTTCTTAGTGATTTCACGGCTCCATCGTCCTTCAGGCTTGCCTTTCAACGGTTCAGGATGACCTGTGCCTGTCTTGGGGTGCTCTGCAAGCTCTTCTATGAAACGATTGGCCTTGGCAAAAGCTTTAGGTTCATTTTTGGCAAGGCGTTGCAAATCGCTTGCGGCCTCAGGCATAATGAATACTTTATATTTCATAGCCGTTACGTTTCAAGAAAGTAGTCAGATCTTCGCCTGGTAACAATTCCATACCTTCCCCTCGGGCTGCCTGTTGCTCAGCTCGTTCAATCTTGGCAAAGTATTCTTCCTCGCTCATCAGCGCCTCGTCTCTTTTCTCCTTCGCCAACTTTTTGGCATACCGAGTCAGTCTCCGCATCAGAGGCTCGCAGTCGGCTATGGCACCTATGCTCTGCCACAATTCCGTATTCATCGTGTTTAATTGCACTGCTGTCATCTTTCTGGTGTGTTTAATATCAACGGCAAAAATACAAAAAAATCCCGATTTGACAAAAGAAACCGGAATTTTTGTATTTTTGCACCCTGAAACTAAAAACGTGCAAAAAATGAACAAACCGACGACGGGCGAGGTGATACAGCAGGTCGCGAGCGGACTTTTCCGGAAGTTCGGCTTCGAGAAGACCTCCATGGACGACATCGCCCAGAAAGCGCACAAGGCCAAACGCTCTATCTACAACTATTTCAGCAACAAGGAAGAACTCTTCTGCACCACGGTCATCTCGGAGATCGACCATATCCAGCAACGGCTGGCGGAGACCATGGCCGGCGACCAGCAACCTGTGCTGCCCCGCCTCCGTCAATACCTCCTCGCACGCGTGGAACTCCTCGCCGAAGCCGGCACACTTCAGGTGGCCATGAAAGACAAACACCTGGAGGACAACGACTTCCGTTTCGACAACTTACGTAATCGGATGGCCGAGTTTTCAGACTGGGAACACCAGCTGTTCAAGAAGGTCTGGTACGCCAAACCGACGAACGACCCGCCCGCAACCGTTGAGCAGCAGGCCGTCGCCTTCGCCGACATGCTCAGCGTGACCCTCAACGGCCTGAGCTACACTTTTTTCGTGGAAGACAAATACGAACAGTACAAACCCTCCTACGAGATGCTCATCGACTTGATCGTCAACAGCGTGTTCGTGCAGTTTGTTGGACACGAGGAGGCGATGAAACGATGAGACGATGAAACGATGAGGCGATGAGACGATGAGGCGATGAAACGATGAGACGATGAGGCGATGAAACGATGAAACGATGACACGATGAGGCGATGAAACGATGAGGCGATGATTTAATGAGGAATTAACGAAAAACCCCAATATATATGAAAACTTTCCTTGAGCAGCCCCGAAGGGGCAAGACGCGCGAAGCGCTAATAACCCCACATAAGCGCAGCGCAGTGTGGGGATTGAAACACGAGACTGGTTCGGACTGCGGAAACAGCGATAACGACAACCGCAGCGCAGTGTGGGGATTGACACACGAGACTGGTTCGGACTGCGGAGACAGCGATAACGACAACCGCAGCGCAGCGTGGGGATTGAACCAGGAACCTGGTTCGGACTGCGGAGTCAACGATAACGACAAGCATAGCACAGTGTGGGGCAAGGCACGCACAACTACGGCCGCGCTATGCTGTGTTTTCGTCATGGCGGTGCTATGTACGGCCTGCGATCGCGACAGACAGGTGCTGACCGGCGACTACAGCTACAAGCTTTCGGGCGAGGTGGCGCTGACCGACGAGGACGGGGCGGTGACCTACCGGCTTATCCACCGGAACGGACAGATGAACATCCTGCGGGACAAGTCGGACAAAGACCGCTACATCATCACGATGAACGAGATGACCGGCGGATGCTACACGATGAACGCCACATTGCACGGCGACTCTCTGCTGATAGACCCGCACTCGTTCAACACGAACATCCTCTCCACCAATAGCATCCCGGATATCGACATCGACCTCAACCAAGATGAGGAAGCCACCATCGTCTATCGCATCTCGGCTGAGGGCAGCGGAACCGTCAACGGGAACATCCTGATACTCAGAGAGGTTTGGAATGGAATGCAGAGCGGAAACAGCGCCGTCACCATCAGCGGTCCGGAAATGACCATCATCGCAGAAAAGAACTGACATGAAACGAACAACATCCTTGATATTGGCCGTGGCGGCATTCTGTACCGTGGCAATCGGCTGCAAGCACGAGGCGCCGAAACAGGAGCGTCCACCCATAGACGTGGAAGTGCTGGTGGTCGATACGGTGGCCGGCGGCATGACTCGCACCTACGTGGGCACCGTGGAGGAGAACCTGTCCGTGGCGGTGAGCTTCCCCATGGGCGGACGCATGGAGCGCGTCTATGTGCATGAAGGTGACCGCGTGCGCGAGGGACAAATCCTCGTCACCGCCAACAGCGCCACCGCGCAGAACGCCTACAACTCCGCCAAAGCCGCGCTGGAGCAGGCCGAGGACGCCTATAAACGGCTGAAGAAAGTGTATGACCAGGGCAGTCTGGCCGAGGTGAAGTGGGTGGAGATGCAGACCACCTTAGAGCAAGCCCGCTCAATGGAGCAGATTGCCAAGAAACAGCTGGATGACTGCACGTTACGGGCGCCTGTATCGGGAGTGATCGGCAGTTGCAACGCCAAAGCGGGCGGCTCGCTGCTGCCCGGCGAACCCGCCGTCACGATTCTCGACCTCGGCAAGGTGTGCGTGACCTTCTCGGTACCCGAAAGCGAGATCAACTCCGTGAAACTCGGAGAAGACGCCTACGTCTATGTCCCCGCCTTGGACAACCGCATGATGACGGGCCGCATCACCGACCGGAGCGTGACCTCCTCGCGCTTGTCACACAGCTACCAGGTGAAGATCGCCTTCCCCAATGCCGACCGCTCGCTCCTGCCGGGAATGGTCTGCAAGGTGATGCTCGAACAACCTGACGACCAAGGCTTTGTGATTCCCGCCAAATGCGTGCAAACCCGTCCCGAAGGCCTCTCCGTCTGGGTGATGGAGAACGGCCGCGCGCAACACCGTCTCATCACCTCCTCGGAATTTGTCGCCAACGGCGTACTCGTCTCCTCCGGCCTCCACCCCGGCGACACCGTCGTCACCGCCGGCATGGACAAACTTTATCTTAATGCAGAATTGATAATTGATAATTGATAATTGATAATTAACCTCCAAAGTAGTTTCTAATCACAATTCACTAATCACTATTCACAAGCTTCAATAACCCATAACCAATAACCCATAACCATTGAATAAACGTCACCATATCCTCTCCGCGATGCGCGGCCACAAGATCATCTTCTTCATTGTGGCTTGCTTGGTTGCATTCGGCATTTTCGCACTGACAAAGCTGAACAAGGACGAGTTCCCGCAGTTCACGATCCGGCAGGGCGTGGTGGCGGCGGTCTATCCCGGCGCGACGGCGCAGGAGGTCGAGGAGCAGGTCACCAAGCCGTTAGAGCGCTTCCTGTTCACCTACTCCGAAATCGACAAAGAGAAGACCTACTCGGTGACGGAGAACGGCATCGTCTATGTGTATGCGGAACTGCGCGTGTCGGTGAAGGACAAGGACGGTGCCTGGTCGAAGATTCGCCACGGGTTGCAGCTGTTCAAGAAGACCTCGTTGCCCGCGGGCGTACTGGAGATCGTGGTAGTCGATGACTTCGGCAACACCTCCTCCATGCTGCTGACCGTGGAATCACCCGAGCGGACACCACGCGAGCTGGAGCACTACGCCGAACAGCTCTGTGACCGACTGCGGAGCATCCCCGAGATGGGCAACATCAAGATCCTCGGACAGCAAAACGAGGAAATCGCCGTTTTGGTGGATCAGGAGAAATTGGCCTCCTACGGCATTAGCCAGCGGGCGCTATTGGTGGAACTGGCCACGCAAGGCATACGCACTATGGGCGGCAACGTGGAGAACGAAGCCGGCGATGCGCAAGTGCATGTCTCTATCCCCTATCAATCTGAATATGAGATTGGTGAACAGATTATTTTCACCGATCCTTTAGGTCATCAAATACGGCTTCGCGACATCGCTGACATCCAACGCCGTTACGCCGAAGCCAAGAGCCACATCAAATACAACGGGGCATCCACCGTACTGATTTCCATGGAGATGGCACCCGGCAACAACATCGTGGCCTTCGGCAAGAAGGTGGAAAGCGAGATTGCCAAATGCAAGCAGACGCTGCCACCGGATGTCGATATGCACAAGATCACCAACCAGCCCTACGTGGTCAACAAGTCGGTGATGTCGTTCCTGCGCGACCTGCTTTTCTCTATCCTCGTGGTCATCGCGGTGATGCTGCTGCTCTTCCCGTTGCGCACAGCTTTGGTGTCCGGATCCAGCGTGCCTGTCTGCACCGCCATCACCATGGGGCTGATGTACATCTTCGGCATCGAGCTGAACACGGTCACCCTTGCCGCCCTCATCGTGGTGCTGGGCATGATCGTGGATGACTCGGTCATCGTCATCGACGGCTACACCGACACGCTGCAGAAGGGCTATTCCCGCTGGTACTCAGCGTTTAACAGCACCAAGACGCTTTTCGTCCCGATGTCGTTGGCCACACTGGCCATCTCGGGCATGTTCTTCCCGATGACCCGTATCATCACCGGGCCGTTGGGCGACTTCGTGCAGCTGTTCCCCTGGACGGTCTTGTTCGCGTTAGTCTGCTCCATCTTCTATGCCGTATGGATAATCCCTTATCTGTCAACGGTTTTCATCAAGCGGAACAAAGACGGTATCGCGCCGAACCGGTTTGAGGCGGCGCAAAACCGATTCTTTGTCCTTTTGCAGAACCTTTACGACAAGGTGCTGGCGCACTGTTTCCATCACCCTGCTATCGTCATCTGTGTGGCTGTCAGCGCCATTTCTCTCGGCGTGTTCCTGTTCACGCGCCTGCAGATCCAGATGCTGCCGAAGGCCGACCGCAACTGCTTCGCCGTGGAGATGCACATCGCGGAGGGAAGCACGCTTGAGCAGACGGGGGCCATCGCCGACAGCATGGAACACGTGCTTCGCGCCGACCCGCGGGTGACCTCCGTGACCTCCTTCATCGGCTGCTCCTCGCCGCGCTTCCACGCCACTTACGCACCGCAGATGGCGCACAAGAACTACGCCCAGTTCATCGTCAACACCACCTCCGAAAAGAACACCCTGAAGCTCATCCGCGAGTACGGACCGAAATACGAATACCATTTCCCGAACGCCTATATCCGTTTCAAACAGATTGACTACCAGCCCGTCAACAATCCCGTGGAGGTGCGTTTCGCCGGCAACGACTTCGATGCGATGAAGTCGGCCGCCGACTCCCTGAAGAATTTCTTGAACACCATGCCGGAGCTGACTTGGGTGCACTCCGACATGGACATGACCTCGCAGGACATCGGGATCACGCTGAAGAGCGACGAAGCCACGCGCCTCGGGGTCACGCAGAGCATGTTGTCGCTGTACCTCTCCTCGGCACTCGGCGGGCAGAACCTCACCAACGTGTGGGAGGGCGACTACAAGGTGCCGGTGATGCTCTACACCCGGAAAAGCGGCGACACCCTCGCCTACCAGGACCTCGAAGACTTCCTCATCCCCACCTCCATTCCCGGCACGTGGGTACCGTTGCGGCAGGTGGCGGAGGTGGGTCCCGAATGGCACGACGCGGTCATCAACCGGCGCAACAGCATCCGCACGGTGACCGTGGGCGCCGACCTCAACTACGGCTGCAGCCAACCCAAGGTGATGGAAAAAATCGACAAGTACATCAACGAGGATCTGAAGCCGGCGATGGCCGACGGTGTGGAGATCACCTACGGCGGACTGACTGGCGCCAACAACATGGTGATCCCGCAGATCGCCCTCAGCTTCATCGCGGCGGTGCTGGTGCTGTTCATCTTCCTGCTCTACCATTTCGGGCGGCTGGACATCGTGTTCCTGACCCTGTCGGCCAGTCTGATCTGCGTGTTCGGGGCGTGTTTAGGTCTCTGGCTCTTCCGTCTCGACTTCAGCATCACGGCGGTGTTGGGTGTGGTCAGTTTGATCGGCATCATCGTGCGCAACGCCATCATCATGTTCGAGTACGCGGAGAGTCTGCGGAAGCGGCACCAGTACAGTGCCCGGGAGGCCGCCTTCGAAGCGGGCCGCCGCCGTATGCGCCCCATCTTCCTCACCTCCGCGACCACGGCTTTGGGCGTGATGCCGATGATCGTGGCGCACACCGCCCTCTGGATGCCCATGGGCGTGGTCATCTGCTTCGGCACCATCTTCTCGCTGCCCTTGGTGGTGACGGTGCTGCCCGTGATGTACTGGCAAATCTTCAAATGATGTAGAATGTTAAATGCTGAATGTTGAATGCTGAATGCTGAATGACAAAAGATACGGTCGAAGGACCATTCCCCCCTTTAGGGGGGATGCCCGAAGGGCTGGGGGGTATCAAAACAACTTCCTTAAGCAGCCCCGAAGGGGCAAGAGCTCGGTAGCCAGGGGTGAGCGCAGCGAAACCCCTGGGAGGAATAACGATGAACAAACGATGAAGAACGATGAATAAGACATGGATAACCATAGTGATGATCATGGGATGCGTGGCGGGTTCCGCGCAGCATCTCTCCTTGGACACCTGCAAGGCGATGGCACTGCGGAACAACGCGGCGGTGAAGAATGCCGTGCTGGACGTGAAGGCGGCGCAGGAGGTGAAGATGCAGGCCCGCACGAAATACTTCCCGCAGATCAGCGCCACGGGCATCGGCTATGTTCCCGCGAAGCCGTTGCTTGAATACGGCATCAACGACATCGGGAGCGCCGCGGCACGGCAGCAGCTGCACAACCTCTACTACGAGTACGGCGCGGCGATGGGACTCTCCGACAAGATCTCGCTCTGCGACGGCGGTCTGGGCGTCGGGGTGACGGCCGTGCAGCCGGTCTTCATGGGCGGACAGATCGTGGGCGGCAACGCGCTGGCTGACGTTGGGGTAGCCGCCTCGCACTACCAAAGCCAGCTGACCCGCGACCAGGTCTTGCAGCAGGTGGAAGAGACCTACTGGCAGACCGTCTCGCTCCTCGAAAAAAGGATAACGCTGCTGCAGGCGATTACTTTCCTGGATACGCTGCACCGCGATGTGACCGTCGCAGCGGAAGCCGGTCTGGTGACCCGCAACGATGTCCTGAAGGTCGAGCTCAAGCAGAACGAGATGCAATCCAACCTGCTCAAAGTTAACAACGGCATCACCCTCTCCGCCATGCTTCTCTGCCAGATGATTGGCATGGAATACAGTGAAAATCTGGCGCTCACAGATTTAATCGGTCAAGATTTGAGTAGCGAAGCCCCGACGGATGCGGACATCCGGAACGCGGTGTATCGCAGGACGGAGAAACAGCTGTTGGATTGTCAGGTCAGGGCGGAGAAGCTGAAGAAAGAGATCGCCATCGGGGAGAGCGTGCCGCACCTGATGATCGGGGCTAACGCCTCGTATGGCAGTCTCATTTTCGACCGTTACGACTACAACGCACTGGCCTTCATAACATTGCAGGTCCCTTTGACGGGCTGGTGGGAGACGGCGCACAAGGTACGTCAGCAGAATTACCTCATCCAAAAGGCCGAAAACGAGCGTGCCGACTATGTGGAGAAGATGGCGCTGGAGACCCGTCAGGCGTGGTGCAACATCGAGGAGGCCAACAGTCAGGTGACGCTCGCCGAATCCTCCGTGCGCAGCGCGGAAGCCAACCTCCACGACACGAAAGCCAACTTCGACGCAGGCATGGTGGCCGTTTCCGAGCTGCTGGAGGCCCAGACCTTGCTCCTGCAAGCCCAGAACCAGCACACCGACGCCCTCATCGACCTTAAAATCAAGACTGAACGATATAAACGGCTGACCAGATAATCCCCACAAGCCGAAAATCCCCGTCGTATCTAGCTTCTTCACATCCTCATTAATCATTATTCCCCACGCCTCGAATCATCATTTTTAGGTATATCGCGACTGGGGTGAGTTTTGCACTTTTGCTGCATAAAATCAAGTGTTCATGAGCAGAAAGGCATTACTCGCATTAGCAGGTATTTTATTCTTTGGTTTACAAACAATTACTGCCCAACAGAGTGCAGACACTTCAAAGGTTGAGAACTCTTCGAAAGGGAAATCTTTGGGCACGCTCACTATTGGTGGTTACGGAGAAGCTGTCTATAAATACAATTTCTTCAGCGACAATGTTTTCCGTTACTCACACGCAGCCAACTACGCCAACTCCAAAGGTCACGGGCGTGTGGATTTGCCGCACGCCGTCATCATGTTAGGTTATGATTTCGGTCACGGCTGGAGTTTCAACACGGAAATCGAGTTCGAGCACGGCGGCACCGAGTCGGCCGTGGAGGTGGAGGCCGAGGAGACCGGCGAGTTCGAGAAAGAGATTGAGCGCGGCGGCGAGGTCGCCCTGGAGCAGTTCTGGTTACAGAAGGCCTTCTGGGACGGGAAGATGAACATCCGTGCCGGCCACATCGTCGTGCCGGTCGGGGGCACCAACAACGCCCACCTGCCCAACGAGTTCTTCGGGGTCTATCGTCCCGAGGGCGAGAACACCATCCTTCCCTGCACATGGCACGAGACCGGCATTGAGGTGTGGGGCCGCATCAAGGGCTGGCGTTACGACGTGATGCTCATCCCGTCGCTCAACTCCAGCATGTTCAGCGTTTCCGGCTGGGCGCACGACGGTTCGGCATCGCCCTACGAGTTCCGTGTCGCCAACAAGTTGGCCGTGGCCGCCCGTGTCGATAACTACAGCGTCAAAGGGCTGCACATCGGCGTCAGCGGCTTCGTGGGCAACACCTTCCGCAACGACATCATCACCGACGAGGGCTCCTCACGTTACGCGGACGTGCGCGGCACGGTGGTCATCGGCGGTTTGGACTTCAGATACAAGACCGGCGGACTCGTGCTGCGCGGCAGCGGTCTCTACGGCCACCTCAGTGACTGCGAGCTGATTTCCGTCTATAACTCCACCCTACCCCACAGCTCGCAAGCGCCCTACCCGCAGACCCTTGTAGGACAGGCGGCTTGGAGCGCAGGCGGCGAGATCGGCTACGACGTCTTCCATCATCACAAAAATCCGAAGATGGACCGTCACAAGCTCTACGTCTTCGCCCATTACGAATACTACGACTCCTACATTCCCGGCCACAACATGACCGACTATGCTTGGAGCGACCGTCATTGCGTGAGCGGCGGCCTCAACTACAGTCCCATCAAGGAGATCATCATCAAGGCCGAAGGCGGCGTGCGGCTGCTGAAGTCGCAGTATAACCCCGAGCCCTGGTGCGCCCTCGGCATCACCTGGGCAGGATTCTTCCATCATGACTTTTATAAAACCAAACAGATATGAAAAAATCAATCATCGCCACAATGGTGGCAATCGCATTCCTGAGCGTGGGATGCAATCACGGCAACGGCGAGCTGGTCAACGAGAAGCAGGCCGCCGTCATCGAACAATATGTGGACCACACCGTAGCGCCCACGTACACCAACCTGGCCAACTACGCCGACCAACTGGTCAACGAGTTGAAGACCTTCCAGAGCAGCCATTCGCAGAGCGACCTGAACAAGGTGTGCGAGACCTTCCTGAACGCCCGCGCCTGGTGGGAGAAGAGCGAGGCCTTCCTCTTCGGAGCCGCCAACGACTTCGGCATCGACCCGCACATCGACTCATGGCCGTTGGATGTGGATGCCTTCAACAACCTGATGAGCAGTCCGAACATGCTGGCCGTTTTGGCCGGTGAGGACGGCGATGTGGTAGCCGGCGAGCAGCTCGGCAACGCCCTGCTCGGATTCCACGGCATCGAGTACATCCTCTTCCACAACGGACAAGTGCGCAATGCCAGCGAAATCACCGAGACGCAGATGGTATATGCCGTGGCCGTGGCCGGCGACCTGCGCAACCGCTGCTTCCAACTCGAGGTGAGCTGGATCGGTGACGCCGCTCCGAAGTCGCACCGCGACAAAGTGGAAGAGCTGGAGCTCAACACCACCGTCAACGGAGGCAGCTACAGCTACGGTGACAACCTCAAAAAGGCCGGCAATCCCGGCAGCACCTACGCCAGCTCCGTGAGCGGTCTCATGGCCATCGTCGATGGCTGCAAGACCATCGCCGACGAAGTGGGCACCTCCAAAATCGGCAAACCCTACAACGGCGAAGACGCCAACTACATCGAGTCTCCTTACAGCCAGAAATCCATTGAGGACTTCTACGACAACATCCTCAGCATCCAGAACGCCTACTACGGCGGCATCGAAGGCCAGCGCAACGACAAGCTCTCCCTGCACGCCTACGTCAAGAAGATGGACAAAGCCCTCGACAACGAGGTGGAGGAAGCCATCAACACCGCATTGGAGAAAATCAACGCCATGCCGCGCCCGTTCGTGCAGAACTACACCAACCCCGCCAATGGCGAAGCTATCGAAGCATGCCAGAACCTCGATGATGTGCTGTCAAAAGTCAACGATGCTTTGAGAACATACGAGGAATAATTTAGAATTAAGAATTAAGAATTATTCCTTAAGCGGCCCCGAAGGGGCAAGAGCTCGGTAGAGCATTAACAATTGTATAATCTTTGTAATTAGCATTATGAATAAGATAGAAAACATTTTTATCATCGTTTTGGCATTCATCATGATGGCGGGCTGCCACAGACCCGAAAACGACGAAATGTCTTGGATTGAGGAAGAGACTTACGCCGGAGGAAAACTGGGAACAACGTTTAACAATTCGTCGTCCGCCTACGAGGACCCCGCCCCGGCGGTCACCGACATTGCCGCGTTCAAGTACGGCGAATACCTCTTTGAGCGCGACTTCAACATCAACACGCCGCCGTTCAACGGCTTGGGACCGCTCTACATCCGCAGCTCATGCATCGCCTGTCACCCGGGCTACGGCCACGGCAAGCGCATGGACCGCTACGCCGCCGGCGACTGGGGCAACGGTTACCTGCTGGTGGTCACCGACCAGAACGACAACTACGTGAGTTCGCTCACGGGCATGCCGCAGACCAAAGCCGTGCCGCCCTTCAAGGCGCCCATCGACGAGAGCCAAATCCAGATCAACTGGCTAGACTACGTGGATGAATGGGGCAACCGCTTCCCCGATGGTGAAACTTACAGTCTGATTTATCCAGAAGTTTACATTCCCGCCTCGGCGTACTACGTCCCGCTGGTATCCAACGGGGTGCAGATCCCTTACGGCAGCGAGATTGTGCGTCTGGAATCAACCATCGGCATTTATGGCACCGGACTGTTGGATGCCATCCCCGACGACTCGCTGAAGGCGCAATACCTGCGTGAGTCGATGGCCGGCGCGAATCTGAACCCGGCTATGTGGGCCGGCACCGACTGGGCACCCACTGGACTTTACGGCAAGACTAACCATCCGAAACGCTTCACCTACGCCTGCTCCCGCGGTCCGCTGCAGGACGGTCCCGGCGCCAACGCCATCTGGAATATCACCAACGTGACTCGTGGCGACCGTCGCTACCACTACATGACCGAGACCTACGCCCGCGTGGCTTCGCAAGACCCGCAGGTGCAAGCCGAATTCTACACCTATTTCCCTGAATACAACAAGACGGGAAATCCCGAGACCGATATCTACAACTATCTGATGAGCAAAGAATTGCCCGCCGAAATGAGCAATGACGACTACGTCAACCTGATGGTGTGGCACCGCGGTTTGGCCGTGCCCGCCGCCCGTAACCTCAAAGACGAGGAGGTGCAGAAGGGCCGCAAGATCTTCCGCGAAATCGGATGCGCCACCTGCCACCGTCCCAGCTGGACCACCGGTCCCGACCGCTTCACCGACCCCAACGGCTTCTTCACCACGGGCGACAGCCGTCTGCCGCGTTATCCCAACCAGAAGATATGGCCTTACACCGATATGGTGCAGCACCGTCTTTGCATGAAGAACGACATCCGCACGGGTTGGTGCCGGACCACCCCGCTTTGGGGCCGCGGGCTCTCCGCCATCTGCACCGGCTCCAGCGACCGTCTGCATGACTGCCGCGCCCGCAACGTCATCGAGGCCATCATGTGGCACGGCAGCGCCCAAAGCGACGCCCGCTGGACCGTCGAGAAATTCCGTAACCTCAGCAAAGAAGACCGCGACGCCGTCGTCAAATTCATCAATGCTATTTAATGGTTATGGGTTATTGGTTATGGGTTATTGGTTATGGGTTATTGGTTATGGGTTATTGAAGCCAACCGATAATGTCACCGTAGAGACGCAACGTAATGCATTGCGTCTCTACATTTTTCCTATTTTTGCAATCTTTTCTTAATTCTTAATTTTATTATTCCCCTCCGTCACCTCCTCTCCTCCCTCCTCATCGCCCTGATCGTGGCGATGGCGGCGGGCACCATCGTGGAGAAATTCCACGGCAATGAATATGCACTGAGCCACGTCTATGGCAGCTGGTGGTTCGTGTCCCTGTGGGCATTGCTGGCCATCGGAATGCTGGTCATGATGATCACGCGCAAAAGCTGGCAACGGCCAGTCATCTGCGCCCTGCACTTCTCCGTGCTGCTCATCCTGCTCGGCGCCCTGCTGACAATGACCACTGGACAGCACGGCGAGATGACCCTCGCACCTGGAAAACCCGTCAGTAGCTTCTCCATCGAAAAACACGGCGACACCCACGATGCGAGACTTCCCTTCTCGCTCATCCTCGACCGTTTCGAAGTGGAGACCTACCCGGGCACCCGCACGCCGATGGATTTCGTGAGCTACCTCCAAATTTCCGACAACGGAACGGTCACGGACGCGAAAATCTCGATGAACAACATCCTGAAGCATCGCCACTACCGCTTTTACCAGAGCGACTACGACGAGGAGGGCAACTCCGTGCTTTCCGTGGCACACGACCCCTGGGGCGTCGGAGTGACATACGCGGGTTACATCCTGCTGTTCATCGCCTTGATCGGGCTGTTCGTTGAGCGAAACGGACAGTTCCGGACGCTCTTACGGAATACCGCTAGCAAGACCGCCGCGCTGTTGATCCTCGTGACGCTGTGCGCCGCCCTGCCTGCAAAAGCCGCCGACAAACCGAGCGTCCTGCCGAGGGAGAGCGCCGACAAGATGGGACAGATGTACGTGATGTACAAAGGCCGCGTCTGTCCGCTGCAGACCCTCGCCAAAGACTTCACCACCAAGCTGTACGGCAGCGCCCGTTACAAAGGATACACCCCGGAGCAGGTCTTCAGCGGCTGGCTCTTCTACACCGACGAATGGCAAAACGAGCCGACACCCAGAATTGAGCGCGACCTGAAACGGAACAAAATCCGTGAAGCCGAGGAGAAAAAACAGATTATCAACATGTTGCAAAACACGCAATTGTTGAAAATCTTCCCCCACGCTGACAGCGCCGGACAAGTGACCTGGTACTCCCAAAATGACGAGCTGCCCTTGGACATTCCCGATGACGAGTACCTTTTCATCCGTAAACAGATGAGTCTCTGCAAAGAATATGCTGTAACGGGCAATTTCGACGAGCTGAACGAAGTCTTCGAAAAAACCAAAATCTATCAGGAGAAGCACGCCCTCGGACAAGTACAATCCAAGTCGCAATACCGTGCCGAGCGGCTCTACAACCGTCTCTCTGCCGGCCGATGGCTCGCCATGGTGACCATCACCCTTGGACTAATATGTTTTGCGATGGCGTTAATCTGCCTCGGAAAAGGGCGAAAGCTTCACAAGCCCGTCCGCATTATCGCAACCATCTGGGTGTCATTGCTTTGTCTCTTCTTGGCGACGGTGTTCATCCTGCGGTGGATTGCCGGCGGGCACGTGCCGATGGCCGGCAGCTTCGACTCCATGAACCTCTTGGCGCTAAGCATCTGTATCATCACCTTGCTCATGAGCAGAAAATACGAGATGGCATTGCCGGCGGGTCTGATGATGACAGGTTTCGTGCTGTTGGTGCAGATGATGGGCGGATCCAATCCCCCCATCACCCACCTGATGCCAGTACTCTCGTCGCCGCTGCTCAGTCTGCACGTCACGGTCATCATGATCGCTTACGCACTGTTGTTCTTCATCATGCTGAACGGCATCAGCGCGGTGATAGTCCGATTCACGCAGCCGACGAACACTCAATATCTGGAGCGTTTGCGCGACATCAGCACAATCATGCTCTACCCTGCCGTGGCGTTGCTCGCTGCGGGCATCTTCATCGGCGCGGTGTGGGCCAACATCTCGTGGGGCAACTACTGGTCGTGGGACCCCAAGGAGGTCTGGGCGCTCATCACACTGCTGGTTTACACCGCCCCGCTGCACAGCTCGCTTTGGAAATCGTTCCAGAAACCTATGTTTTTCCACATTTACGGCATCATCGCCTTCCTCAGCGTGCTGATCACCTATTTCGGGGTGAACTTCTTGCTGGGCGGGATGCATAGCTACGCATAGATGGGTTAAGGATTAAGGGTTAAGGGTTAAGGGTTAAGGAAATCTAAAAATCGTATTTTTGCCGCCAGTATTCCATATGGGATATCGGCGGCAATTGAATTATGGAACTTTTGGTCTTCAACCCCGAACACGACTACGCGCTGGCGGACAACCAGCCGCAGTTTGTGGCGTTGCGGTCGGCGGCGCAGTTCGCCTACGACTGTGCGCCGTTCATGCGGTATCTAACGGAGGATGAGGCGGTTGTGTTGGACACTTACCATCCTTTCGGGAAGGAGTTCCAGAAGAATTTCGCTCCGTTGGAGAACGCGGACCACATCACGAAGGTAACCCCTTGGGGCTGGAACGCGGCGGTGGTCTATCAGTTGCAGCGCATCGGGGTTCCGGACAAGCTACTGCCGACAGACGAACAACTGTCGAAACTCCGCGCGCTGGCGCACCGCAAAACCACCATTGCGGCGATGGAGTTCCTCCACGACAAGCACCCTCATCCAGAACGCCTACCTTCGGCTCCGTCATACTTGACGGAGATCCAACAGGTTGAGGATTTTGTGCTTCAGAAGAAAGACGTGATTTTCAAGTCGCCGTACTCAGGCAACGGGCGCGGGCACCTCTACGCGCACGGGGAGTGCTCCCCTACCCTGCTCCGGCAGTGCGGCGGCGTGCTGAAACGGCAAGGCGGCATTCTGGCGGAAAAGCAATACACGGTGGTCCAGGACTTTGCCATGGAGTTCGAGTGCCGGAACGGGGAGGTTCTCTTCCGGGGCTATTCGCTCTTCAAAACCGAGCATTACGGCTACGGCGGCAACCTGCTGATGCCGGATTCCGAGATTCTTCGGACTCTTTCCCGCTATGTTGATACAGAGGAACTGGCTGCCGTCCAGTCGCTCGTCAGCGATTTTCTGCAACAGGAGATTGCGCCGCACTACAACGGCGATGCCGGGGTCGATATGTTTGTTTATCAGGAAGATGGAGCATACGAGCTGCATCCCTTCGTGGAGGTAAACCTGCGGAAGACGATGGGGCTGGCCGCGCACGACATCTACGCACGATATTGCCATCCCGAATCGCGGGGCACGTTCCGGATTGTCCACGGAAATGTAGAGACGGGGCGCGCCCCGTCTCTACAAACGGAAATGCACTGCCGTAACGGTTTGTGGTTTTCCGGCACGATGGTTCTAAACCCCGTCACAGAAAAGACGCAATACGCGGTGGTGGTCAAATTAGATGAATGTGCAATGTAAAGTCTCGCAAGCGGGTTTGCACACCGTCAGGTGTGCAGGCAGGGCGGTTACGGCACCACCGTCTTGGGTGACATGACATATTGGACATGGATGTCATTACCATCGATGGTCAGCAGACCCGCAGTGCCGTCGGTAGTATGAAATGGTTTCATTAAGCGGTTGTCGCCCGGACCGAGATTCCACCAGTTGTATCCATAATCGAAAGACCATCCCGTGCCCAAGTCCAAGACATTGGTCATGTTATCGCCGTGTCTTTGGGCGATGAAAATCTCTTTGTCATAGTCAAGGAGATAATATACATGGTTATCCGCTACGAAAGCACCGCAATAAGTGGTGTCAATGGGTTTAGAGAAAGGATAGCAACCACAACCGAGACAACAAAACCAATCGCGTATCACCCAGCCACCATAACCGCTTATCGGATCACACCATTTGGATTTATGAACGACGTCATTGACATCCCAAATAACGGGCAAAGTATTCTTTACCAACGGGTTTCCTGGACCTTTTCCAATATTCAGACTATCCACCTTATTTTTATAAACAAAATAGTAGTAACCTCCATTACGAAGGATTTGGTAGAATCTCTCGGGAAAATAGTGTTGCCGATTTACATATTCGTATTGCGGCCATCCATTATGGGAATCTATATACCAAGAAGGTTGCTTTTCCGTGAAAATGATATCGTCATGTCCTTTTATACTGACAGTGTAGAGGTCATCCTCATACATGACAGCCGGATCCAGATTTGACATTGAAAAACACCATCGGTTATGGTAGAGCTCGAATGAATAACCGTCGAAAGCGGCTTCATTTCCTACTACAAAGAGGGTGTCAACCCGCACAACGAGGGATGGTTGCGCCATCAGACTGAATCCGGCGAGCAGCAACAAAACCGCAACGGTCATGGATCTTTTCATTTTTCTTTGTTTTGATGATAAACTCTATTCATTCAACGTGACAAAATTACAACTTTATTTATAGGACGCAGAAATGCCAAAGGGTTGCAGCTTGTGGAAAAATTTTTTTCAAGGAGTTGCGTCTCTCCGAGACGCTGTTACGGAGCTGTGTCCTCGCCGCCCCACACTGCGCTCCTTCGTTGCATATATGGGGTTAATTGCGCTTCGCGCGTCTTGCCTCTTCGAGGCTGCTTAAGGAAAAACATCTTCCATTCTTTCATACGATTGCACAAAACTTCCTTTTGAGAACAGCAGAAATCGATGATTCGAATCGCTCTCTCGTTTGTCATCGGGTATCAATTCTGACAGAAACCGTTTCATGTATGAATTGCAGTAGCTGGTTTTATAATAAAACTCATTGACACTCAGCATCGGACGTGACAAGAATTCAATCTGCGTAAACGCATCAGTGTAATATTCGGTTAAAACATACAAGGACAAATTGGCTTGGTCACAGTAATCTTGAACGGCTTTCAAAGAAACGCAAACGCTACTTGAGCAATGGGGCGACCATAAGTAAAGCAGCGTGGTCCCATTTTTCTTCAACAGCACCGACAGCTGCTCGGCTGTAACGGCCATGATTCTGCCGTCGTTCTGGTTAGGGATTTCTTCCACCGAACTCACAAAGCAAATCTGTTTCTGTTCCTCGGCCGTCAATCGTTTGTAACCACTGTTGAAACCAGGCGTACGTACGATCGCACACGCCTGAAGCACAAAGGTTATTACCAGAAACAGTAGGATTTTTTTCATTGATTCCAAAAAGAAGAAGAGAATCAGTACTTTCCGCCCCTTTCCCCCAACTGCTAACTGCTAACTACTAACTTGTTCACACCTTCCTCCGTTGCACGATGCCGTCCATCTCGATTTCGATTTCCTCGGGGTTGAGCACGGTGATACCGGCGGCGTTGCTCTGACCTTCCTCATCGAGGGCCTGCAGATGCACCTTGCCGGCGGAAAACGCGATAAAATAATCACTCCGGTTAAACTGACTTGTCCAATTGATGCGTCTCGCATCCTGCGTCCAGCTGGCCTCGAACGGCTGTTGAATGTCGTACGACAGGTAGGTAAAGTAGGTCTCCTCTGAGCAGACATCCCCCGAGCAATGTGATATGACGGTTCTTTCGGTGAAAGTGCCGGCACCTGCTATCTTGAGGGGTGTCTCGGAGAGCGATTCAGGGACTTCAGACGTGCCGAGCGTGAATTGGAGATGGATTTGCCCATCTTCGGAGTAAAAATCCCACAGACCGTCCCCCTTGTTCTCCAAGACAAAGACGGTGTTTGTCCAAACGCTGTGATCATAATTTTTCGTATAGAGCAACCGCATCTTCGCCCCGGTTTCCGCAAGCGAAGCTCCATTTACCAACACCACCCGAAGCGAGGCCGTGGTGCCTTCAACCCGGATCCGCCACGTGTGGTCCGACAACACATCGATGACCGCGTTGCTGTAAAAGTGTTTCTGGAAAATCTCCGGTTTCTGATCTTCAGACGCTTGCACCCAAGCGTTGAGGTTGAAGGCCGGCTCCACTATGTTGAACACAATACCGTTGATGTCGTCCGTCCAGCCGAGGTACATCAGATGTCCGGTTTTGGTCTTCATCAGTTCGCCTTCGCCGACTTCGCAGCCCGCCATCATCACGACGGCTAGTATCATAATGACAACTTTTATTGATTTCTTCATGATATTATAACGTTTTCATTATTAACAAATTAAAACTCATATCCAAATCCTGCTGATATAATTCCCTTGTCACCGTAGCCCAATTCCAAGTCGCCGAACCAGTGTTTTGCGCCGGCCTTCACGCCGAAAGCGGTCAGCTGGAAGGCCAAGCCATAATACGACTGGGTGTCTTCGCCGTAAAGATGGGGGTCGTGCATAAATTTCATATTCAGTCCGAGCCCGAATCCGGAATATAAGGTCACATGCTTGCGGTTGAGGTAGGAGAAGCGCAGGTCGGGCATCAGTGTGACGTGGACTTCACTGCCGTGGCCGGTCACTTCGTCCGTGAAACGGTCGTGCCAGGTGTTGTGCAGTCCGGAAACCGTGGTGAGTCCGCCCACCCATAGCCACTTTGCGGCGCGGTAGTGGTAATTGAAGGAAAACGTCGGTACAATACGGGTTATGGGATAGTCGCCGATGGGTCGAGTCCAATACGTCGGGGAATAGATGTACGGGAATCCGCGGAAAAGACTGCAGAAGAAATTGTCAAAGCCGATATTGCTGCTGTTTGCGGTCAGCACCGGGTCGCCGACGTTGAACTGGAACTCGTGGCGCGGCAGTTCCGTTTTCCAGGCGGTTTCCGTCACGCGGCGCTGCTTGTAGCGGTGGAAAGTGTGGATATAGGCCGCCTGCACATTGAAATTGGTGTTCCTGCTGAAAAAAGTCCCTGACCCCTCCACGTTGCAGCTCGGATTTTGGTAACTGTACTCACCGTCCGTCACGTGCTGGAATCCCACGTTCGCCCCAATGGAGCCTCGGATCAGGTCACCGTAGGGCAGGCGGTAGTAGAACCCGACGTCCGTCACCAAAGAGGCGAACAGCGGCTTCATCGCCGCATCCTCGTAGGTCGTCATCCACATGCTCCCGTCAGCCATTCGAAGTTGGTATCCAACGGCGAGCTTCGTCCCGATGTCGGCCATGATGGCGAACTTGTCGTTGAACGGGTAGTGGAACTCGAACTTTAGCGGGAGGAAGACGTTGTGGACCATCGAGTAATGGTGAAATTGGTTGTAGAACCAAAAGTCCGGGTCGTCAAAGTCGGCGCCAGGCGCGTCATCGAAGTGGGGCTTGAAGTTGAACACGCGGAAAGTTCCGAAGGTCAGCCCCAGGGAGACCCCGAAATAGCCGAAATGGTAGGAGAGTTCGATGCCGTTCTCGCCCCCGAAGCCGGGCTGGCTCTTCACGTAAGGGTCATCGGCCGAGAGGGTGGCGGGCAGCACCAGCTGGGCCTGGGAGGTCAGCCCGATGCGGAATCCGTTGTCCCAAATCGGGATCTTCACAGGCGGATTGGAGATTCTGACGGAATCTTCTTGTCCGCAGACCGTCCCCACTCCCATTCCAAGCAACAACAAAAGACAGATAAGGGTATGCTTTGACATATTTGTGGTTTTAAAATACAACTTATATCACAACGCTGAAAAAGGTGATTTTAGTATATGACACGAAAGCGAAAAAAAACGGAATTATCAACAAACTGCAACCTTTCGCATTTTTTGTGTTATATATGCAGATAATTGTATTAATTTTGCAGCGTTGTTTGCTCATCTTGATGTTAAACGGACTTCGCGTCATGGTCGGCGACAACGTGAAAAGGTTTTTGTGGAAGTCCTCTGTGTTTTATGAGAAAAGTATTCGTGTTGTTGGCCATTTTCGCCTTAATCGCTGTTGATGTTTACGCGCAAAGCGACCCGCATGAGAAGCATATCGACAGTCTATGCCAGTCAGGTCTCTTCGACGAGGCATACCGGTACGCCAAACAGCGTTGGCAGGGGCTTCCGGCTGACAAAAGTCGGACTTACAAGGATGCCACCTTCGATTATTACAGGACAGCCTATATGCTTGAAATGGCATACAGGTACCAAGAAAACTTCGAGGAGGCGTTGAAGCTCAATGAAGAGATGCAGACCTTGATGAAGCCGGCAACCGATTATTTTGCCATCCGTAACAAGATTGTCTGCTACTCAGGTTTGGGGAATTATAAGAAAGCCGCCGAAAACAGGGCGCTGTTGTACAAAGCGCACAAAAAGAACAAATTGCCATGCGAGTACGAGCTTTGCCACTATTACAACTTCGATTTTTTCAAGATAGACACGCTGAACATCTGGGGTTACGAATGGTACGACGAGTTGCCGAAAAACCGTTTCTCCACCAGTTTCACCAAGGTGGTCTATTACGTTTACAGCACCAACCCCGACGGCAGCGACAAAGACCAGCTATACCGCCTGCATTTGATTATGTTTCATGGTACAGATATGCCTTTCGACTACATCATGACGAGATACATCTCAACGGAGAACAGCGAAATACGGAACTCCATGTACGAATACACCTACAAGGAGAACATTGATTACGAAAAGCTGCACAATGACATAATCGAGATTGTCAAGGGAGGCAAGAAAACCGATACTCAAAATAGTTCTCGTTACAGAGCATTTGAGGTTTTCATCCCCGATTCTGTCGGCGTATCTGCAGAAGCCGTTGAGCCACGGGAGAAAACTGAATTTGTCTCCACAGAGCCTTATCAGGAGTTCCAACTTTTCTATGGCGACTACAAACATTTGGACATCTCGCTGAACGGGACTGTCAAATCGGTTGTGCAAACCGAAGTGCTGGAACACGTCAAGGACCTTTGGGCCAAACAGCAGACGTGGCATTTTTTGCGCAATGGAAATTTGTGCATAAGTCAGGTCGAAAAGTTATTCCTGAAAGATTCCTTGGTTTATGATCTCAACAACGCCCGTCCTTTGTCTGAGGAGGATTATGATTCCACCGCATTTGTGGCCAAATACTATCTTAATGCTTCCGGAGCTCTAAAGCAAGTGATGTTGGGCTCTGTTGGTCGAGATATTAATTTCGAATATGACAAAAACGGGCATCTGACCATGTTATCAACCTATTATCGAAAATTTGACGGCTTAAGCGAAAAGGTGATCACGTTAAACGACGAGGGAAAACCTGTGCGAGTGGAGGAGTTTATCTATAAGGATGAAATGAAAAGCAGGGCTTGTCCGTCCGATCTTGGGCACCACGGGAAAAAGAGCGTCGGTGTCGTCGATTGCTATTGTTATGATGACCGGGGAAATCTGGTGGCGCATCAGATGAACAATGGCAAAACAGTGCAATGGATGGACTATTTTGAATACGACAGCTTGGACAATATGGTTTTCGATGGCCGTTGCGAAGGTTATCGCGGCAACAATAACAGCTGCAAATGCGAGGGGTTCCGGAAGAATGAAGGGTATGAATATGACAACCGACATAATATGATCCGCAAATATTCCATCGGGGATTGGAAGCCCAGCGGATGGGACAATTATTACCAGTATGACAGCGCCGGAAGGGAGATTGAATGCAAGGATTATGATGTGAAAGGCACGCAGCGGACTTTAGACCGTCATATCCAAACCACTTACGATTCCGCTGGAAGAATGGTGAAAAAGGAGGCCTTGGTCGGGGAATTTAGGATCAACGAGTCCTTTTTCGACTACAAAATGGCCGTTTTGGAAGAATGGTCGTATGACGAGCACGGCAATTTAGTGGAGCATGCCGGTTATCAGACAAAAGCCAATCCGTTCAGGATTGTCCGCTACCAATATGAATACGACCAGCAGGGGAATTGGGTGAAGCGCGTGCGATACGAAAGTTGCAACGGCTCGATGATCGCGACGGAAGTCGTGTGGCGCAAGATCGAGTATTACGAGTGACTGGCGTCCTCCCTCTATGGTACGCACCCGAAAATAAATTTCCCGCCACGCGAAAATTCCGTTGGAAATCTCATTAAATTTGATATTTTTGCGCCATACTAAAAAAGATGATGGACGGAAAATTAAGTTATTGTGTTTCAGATGATTGCTTGATTTTTCGTTTTGTTCTTTTTGCGGTGTGGGACTTTATTTTTGACAACTTATAATTTTGCAGTAAAATAAAAGAATTTATGGCAACAGAGCAAATCACGAAAATTGACGACATCGTCGTCCGTTTTGCGGGTGACTCTGGCGACGGCATGCAGCTCTCCGGAACCTTGTTCTCGGACGCTTCCGCCCTCACAGGCAACGACATCGCCACCTTCCCCGATTATCCGGCGGAAATCCGCGCCCCTCACAACACCATCGCCGGCGTCTCCGGCTATCAGGTGCACGTGGGTAATCACATTTACAGTTCCGGTGACAAGTGCGACATCCTCGTCGCCATGAACCCGGCCTCCCTCAAGTCGAACCTCAAGTGGGCCAAGAAAGGCGCCACCATCATCGTCGATATCGACACGTTCACCGACGAGGCCCTCGAGAAAGCCGGCTACACCGAGAGCGACAACCCGTTCACGGACGAGATGGAACGTGCCTACACCATCATCAAGGCACCCGTCACCTCGTTCACGCAACGCATCGGCAACGAGCAGGGCGCCGACAAGAAGACCGCCGACCGCTGCCGTAACATGTTCGCGCTGGGTATCATCTTCTACGCCACCCATAAGAAACTCGACCAGACCTACGCTTACCTGGAGCGCAAGTTCGCCAAGAAGCCCGAGGTCGTGAAACTGAACAAGGCCGTCCTGACGGAAGGTTACGAATATGCCGACAAGTTGGAAGTGATGCACTCCCACATCTTCGAGATCGCGCAGGCCGACAGCATGCCCAAGGGCCGTTACCGCAACATCACCGGTAACGTCGCCACCGCTTGGGGTCTCCTGGCCGCTTCCGAGAAATCCGGTCGCAGACTGTTCCTCGGCTCCTACCCTATCACCCCCGCTACGGATGTGATGGTGGAGCTCGCCAAACATAAATCCTTAGGAGCTCGCGTCTTCCAAGCGGAAGACGAAATCGCAGGTGTTTGCTCCGCTATCGGTGCTTCCTACGCTGGCGCTTTGGCTTGCACCTCCACTTCCGGTCCCGGTCTCTCGCTGAAGAGCGAAGCCCTCGGTTTGGCCGTGATGGTGGAACTGCCGCTCGTCGTCGTTGACGTGCAGCGCGGTGGTCCTTCCACGGGTCTGCCCACCAAGACCGAGCAGAGTGACCTGAACCAAGCTTTGTACGGCCGTAACGGTGAAGCTCCCCTCGTGGTGATGGCTGCCTCTTCCAGCGCCAACTGCTTCTACTGGGCTTACAACGCCGCCAAGGTCGCCCTGGAGCACATGACCCCCGTCATCCTGCTCACCGACGGCTACCTCGGCAACGGTTCCCAGCTGTTCCGCATCCCCAAGATGGCCGACATGCCTGACATCAAACCGCGTCTGGCTACGCCTAACGATCCCAACTACAGACCGTTCCGTCGTGACCCCGTCACGTTCGCTCGCGAATGGGCACTGCCCGGCATGGAAGGTTTGAGACACCGTGTGGGCGGTCTGGAGAAATGTCCCGACGGACCTCTGAGCACCGATCCCGAGAACCACGCCTTGATGGTGGCTAACCGTCAGGAGAAGGTGAACCGTGTGGCCAACTACATCCCCGATCAGGAAGTGACCGGCGATCCTGACGCCGAGCTTCTCGTGGTGGGATGGGGCGGCACCTCCGGCGCGCTCACCCTCGCTGTGGAAGAGATGAATAAGGAAGGTAAGAAGGTGGCTTACACCCACTTCAACTATATTTGCCCGCTGCCGAAGAACACCGGCGACATCCTCAAGAAATACAAGAAGATCGTCGTCTGCGAGCTTAACAACGGTCAGTTTGCCGGCTACCTCCGCACCCAGTTCCCCGAATGCCCGATGACCCAGTACAACAAGATCATGGGTCTCCCGTTCGAGGTGGGCGAGCTGAAAGCCGAGTTCGAAAGACTGCTTGCCAAATAATTTCAATCACGAACCATTTAATCACAGATAATTATGGCAGAAAAACATTTTGTT
>JAFRUI010000011.1 GCA_017438945.1 Bacteroidales bacterium | reverse complement strand
GCGCCCACCAGTACGTGCTGCCGACCGGCGACACGGTGACCGTCTCCGATCCGGTTTCCGTGCGTGACGTCACCGACACGGTCAACGGCTTCGAGGTGGTCATCCAGAATCCGGAGCACTACAGCGGCATCGACACCGTTTGCGGGAACGTGAAGGTGAACCCGATCCCGCTGGTCATCACCACCGACAGCAACGGGAAGGAATACGACGGGACTCCTCTGACCGACCACGGATGGCTTGACACGCCTCCCGCGGGCCTGGCTCCCGGCGACACCGTGGTCTTCGTGGACATCTACGGCACGATTACCGAGCCTGGCGACTCCCTGAACCGCGCCTACCCGACGGCCATCGTCGTCAACCAGACCACCGGCGAGGACGTGACCGCCAACTACAATATCGAATACATCTTCGGGCACCTTGTTGTGACGCCGTGTGTTTCCTCTCTCTCCATTATCTGCCCGCCTGATGTGCGCGACACCCTCGCATTCGGCGACTGCGTAATGAACATCTATCCTGCAAAGATCGGCACCCCGACAATCAACGCTCCCACAGACTGGCCGTTTACCGTCTCCAACGACATTCCAGTCGACAACCTCTACAGCGAGGGCGAGACCATCATCACATGGACCTTAACCGACGATCGGTGCGGCAATACCTATACCTGCCAGCAGAAGGTCATCGTGGTCTTCCCGCAGTGTCCGGACGCTATCGATTGCGAGGGCAATGTCTATCACGGTGTACGCATCGGCTGCGACTGTTGGACGCAGACCAACTTACTGTCGAACTGCTATGGTGATCCGAACGAATGTGCGGAGAGCGGTGAGTGCGAGGATCCGATTCCGTGCGTGTACGAGTATGAGAGCCAGTCGTTCCCGAATGTGGAAGAGAATGTGGACATCTATGGCCGTCTGTATTGTGCGGAGGCAGCGTTGAAGGACAGCGTGATCAATGAGCACGGCCATATCCGCGGTATCTGTCCTGAGGGCTGGTATCTGCCGACACCGGAGAAGTACGAGGAGTTGTATCTCCATGGTGGTGGTACGAACATCTTGAATGCCAATGGCCTTCGTTCTCCGTTGTACTGGATTGACGGCGGCGGAGACGATGCGACGGGCTTCCGTGCGTTGCCTGCGGGTTTCTACAATGGAGCGGCGCAGCGTTATGAACGCATGTTGCTTGACACCTACTTCTGGGCTACGGAAGTGGTTGAGGGCGAGGTGCGAAGCACATCCTATAAGATATCCTATGATTGCAGTGAGATCCAACGGACCGAAATCCACTCCGGCTACGGCATCAGTGTACGATGCGTCAAGGAGAAAGATCAGTAGCATTTGAATTTTGAAATTGGAATGGGGAGAGCCCCATTCCAATAAAAAACGAGCAGAGATTTCTTTCTGCTCGTTTTTTTATTGGTTGATTTGTTGTTGATTACGCATTACACATTGTGATGTCGTACTCGAAAACGGAACCGGGAACCACCTCTTCCGGCTCTTTCCCGTAGCGGAGCACGATCATGTTGCGCGTCCCTTTGAGGGTGATACGCTCGTGATCAATCCACAAAGCGGTGCCTTCGCGCAGACCGACAACTGTCTTCTCCTTGTTGACTGCCAAGTACTCGTTCAGGCGCACCTGACGGGTTTCGCCGCCGTGACGGATGCTGTCGTTGATGGCCTCCGGGTAGGGGTCGATGTAGTGCGGGTTGATCTGGAACGGCACGAGGTCGAGGCATTGGAAACTCTCCGGCATCACGATGGGCATGTCGTTGGTGGTGCAGAGCGTCGGACAGGCCACGTTGGAACCCGCGCTCCAGCCCATGTAGGGCGTGCCCTCCATCACCTTGCGGCGGATGGGTTGGATGAGCTTGTGGCGGTGCAGCTCGGCCACCAGATGGAAGGTGTTGCCGCCGCCCACCATGATGAATTTCGCGCTGTTGACTGCCGCCACGGGGTCGCTGACCTCATGCACGGAGACTACCTTCTTGCCGAACTTCTCGAACACGCCGCGCACGCGGGCCGTATAGCTGTCGTAGCTTTCGGGATAGACCTTGCCGCCCACATCCACGCCGGCGTACGGCACGAACAGAATCTCATCGGCCGTGCCCTGCAGGAACTCCGCTATCAACGGCTGGCACCAACCGAGATAGGGCTCTTTGTAATTTGTTGAATTGCTTATCAGTAACAGTTTCATATTATTTCTTTTTTTGGTGAGACCCCACATTGCGCTTCGCTTATGTGGGGTTATTAGCACTTCGTGCGTTTTGCCTCTTCGAGGCTGCTCAATGAATATTTTTCTAATAAAAATCTGATTAACAGGCTTCAATAACCAATAACCAATAACCCATAACCATTTATATCTGCGGACCGAACGGGATCAATGCCTTGCCTTCCTCAGTGTCGCTGAAGTTAGCGAAGTTCTTGATGAAAGCGGCGGCCAACTCGTTGGCGTTCTTCTGGAATGCATCCTTGTCGGCCCAGCTGTTGACGGGGTTGAGGATGTTGTCATCCACACCGGTCACGTGTTTGGGAATCACCAAATTGAAAGGTTTCACGATTTCGGTCTCGCAGCTCTTCAGCTCGTCGTTGAGGATGGCCGTGATGATGGCGCGGGTAGCTTTCAGAGAGATGCGCTCGCCGACACCGTAGCCGCCGCCAGCCCAACCAGTGTTCACCAGGTATGCTGTAGCGTTATGCTCTTCGAGTTTCTTGGCCAGCTCTTCGGCGTATTTTGTGGGGTGCAGCAGCAGGAAAGCTGCGCCGAAGCAGGAGGAGAAGGTCGGCTGCGGGGTCACGATACCGCGCTCCGTACCAGCCAGTTTGGCGGTGTAACCACTTAGATAGTAATACATCGTCTGCTCCTTGTTGAGGATGGAAACGGGAGGCAGCACACCAAAAGCGTCGGCGGATAGGAAGATGATCTTGCTCGGGTGTGTACCGCGTGACACGGGACGCACGATGTTGTTGATGTGGTAGATAGGGTAGGAGACACGGGTGTTCTCGGTCTTCTCGGCAGAGTTGAAGTCAATGTTACCTTCCGCATCGACTACGAGGTTCTCCAACAGAGCGTCGCGTTTGATGGCGTGGAAAATGTCGGGCTCTTTCTCTTCGCTGAGGTTGATGCACTTGGCGTAGCAGCCACCTTCGAAGTTGAAGACACCGTTATCGTCCCAGCCGTGCTCGTCGTCGCCGATGAGAGCGCGGTTCGGGTCGGTGGAGAGGGTCGTCTTGCCGGTGCCGGAGAGGCCGAAGAAGATGGCGGTGTCGCCGTTCTTGCCCTCGTTGGCCGAGCAGTGCATGGCGGCCATACCTTTGAGCGGCAGGAAGTAGTTCATCACGGAGAAGATACCCTTCTTCATCTCGCCGCCGTACCAGGTGCCGCCGATGAGGGCCATGCGCTCCGTCAGGTTGAAGGCCACGAAGACCTCGCTGTTCAAGCCCATCTCTTTCCAGTTGGGATTGGTGGTCTTGCCAGCGTTCAGCACCACGAAATCGGGTTCGAAATCGGCCAATTCCTCTTCTGAGGGACGGATGAACATGTTCTTCACGAAGTGCGCCTGCCAAGCCACTTCCGACACGAAACGCACTTTCATGCGGGAGTTCTCGTTGGCACCGCAGTAGCCGTCCATCACATACACTTTCTTGCCGGAAAGCTGCTTCTGGCAGAGCATACGGAAATGCTCCCAAGTCTTATGGTCGATGGGCTTGTTGTCGGAACCCTTCTTGTTGGGATCGTACCACCATACGTTGTCCTTCGTGTTCTCGTCTTTCACGATATATTTGTCTTTGGGCGAACGGCCAGTGAAAATGCCGGTATCGACGGAAAGGGCACCCGATTTGGTCAGGTAAGCCTTTTCATAACCCGTCAGAGCGGGGTTGGTTTCATGTTTGTACAGTTCGTCGTATGACAAATTGTGGTAAATCTCAACCGGGTTTTCAATGCCCAGCGCTTGCAATTCTGCTCTTAAGTCTTTCATATTTATTGGGTTTGATTAAATTTGATTCGTGGGGGCAAAGATACGATTTTTATGAATGTAGAATGTAGAATGAAGAATGTAGAATAAGAAGTTATGATAGAGTTATGTGAATACGGAAGTCAATAGCCAACAGCTAAAAAACCGCTAAACGCTAAAAAAATTTCTAAAATATGTTCCGTGTGAAAAAAAATTATACCTTTGCACCCGCAAAAAAGCTGAAACTCAAATTCATTTTTTATAAACCTCAAAAAAAATTAAAAATTTATGAGAAAAAAAGTAAGAAATGTGATCATCATTGGTGCTGCTGGAAGAGACTTCCACAATTTCAACACCTTTTTCCGTCACAACAAGAACTACAACGTAGTCGCTTTCACCGCTGAGCAAATCCCCGGTATTGACGACCGTATGTATCCGAAGGAACTGGCTGGCGAAGATCTTTATCCGAAGGGCATCAAGATCTATCCGGAATCCAAACTGGCCGAATTAATCAAGGAATTCGACGTTGACGACTGCGTGTTCGCATACAGCGACAAGCCCTATGCATACGTCATGGGTATCAGCGCCATCGTGAACGCTGCCGGCGCTAACTTCTGGCTCATGGGCCCGAAGGACACCATGGTGAAATCCAAAAAGCCCGTCATCGCTGTCGGCGCTACCCGTACAGGTTGCGGTAAGTCACAGACTTCCCGTAAGATCATCGAATACCTCGTTGGAATGGGCTTCAGAGTGGTCGCTGTGCGTCACCCCATGCCTTACGATCCCGATTTGAACAAACAAATCGTCCAACGTTTCGCTTGCGTTGATGACCTCAAATATCAAAACTGCACCATCGAGGAGATGGAAGAGTACGAACCCCATGTGGTCACCAAACGTAACGTCATCTACGCTGGTGTTGACTACGAAGCTATCCTCAAGGGTGGTAAGACCAAAGATCCTCAAACCGGAAAGTGGGTTGAAATGGCTGGTGCTGAGAACGATCCCGACGGTTGCGACATCGTGCTTTGGGACGGTGGTAACAACGATTTCCCGTTCTACGTTCCCGATCTGACCATCGGCGTGGCTGACCCGTTGCGTCCCGGCGCTGAGGTGAGCTATTATCCTGGTGAGGTTGTTGCCCGCATGGCTGACGTCATCGTCATCAACAAGATCGACTCCGCTTCTTTGGACAACATCAACACTGTCCGCGCTAACCTGCGCAAAATCAACCCGACGGCTAAACAAATCGACGCCGCTTCTATCCTCACGGTTGATAAACCCGAACTCCTCAAGGGCAAGAAAGTCCTCGTTGTGGAAGACGGTCCTACATTGACCCACGGTGAGATGAAGATCGGTGCCGGTACGGTTGCCGCTCTGAAACACGGTGCTGAACTCGTTGACCCGAGACCGTATGTTGTTGGCAAACTTGCTGAGACCTTCAAGATTTATCCGAACATCGGTACCTTGCTGCCCGCTATGGGTTATGGCAAAGAGCAGATGAAGGACCTCGAGAAGACCATCGCCAACACTCCTTGCGATGCTGTCGTCGTTGGTACTCCTATCGACCTGCCGCGCTTCATCAAGATCAAACAACCCGTTGTGAAGGTCGGTTATGAACTGCAGGAGATTGGTACTCCCACTTTGAAGGAAGTTTTGGACGAATTCGTTGCCAAACACAACCTCAAACCCAAAAGACGTAAAAAATAATTTGCTTCTTGTATAGTTCTGAAGAAAGGCGCGCCAAATGGTGCGCCTTTCTTATGATTTGTGAATAGTGATTTGTGATTTGAAAATAGGAAGTAATTATAGTTCACTATTCACAATTCAAAATTCACACAAAAAAAAATTAAACATCTTAGACGGAGGGAAGTCAAGAAAATGTATTTTTGCAGCATTAAATAAAATGGATTAAGAATATGAAAAAAAGAATATTTACCCTCGCGTTGCTGATGTCTGTCATGATGCTTAACGCTCAGTCAATCAAATTGTTCTATGACAATCAAGTGCTGAATGACAATGACACGATATTTGAAATTCTGTACGATGACGAAAATGAAATCAACACATTCGTGGGATACCAGAATGTGACGGGAAGCCCCATGGAGTTCCGTGTGAGAAAAGAGGCGCTGGTTCTCAATGAGGAGACAACCGACATCCTTTTCTGCATCGGGGAATGTTATACGGGAAACCTCTCCCAGCCCATTTCATTGGGTGCCAATGAGACAGTGCCGGTAAACTCCGAGAGTGCCTTCCATGCCACCTACACGGGATGCAAAGACGCCGCGTTGGTCAAATACACCTTCTTTAATACGGCAAATGAGTCTGACAAGGTTTCGTTCTATATCCACTATTCAGAAGGAACCGGTGTACGTGAAAGCGAACCTCAGGTGTCGCTGCGCGCTTACCCGAATCCGGCAGTCAGCACCGTGAGTGTCGATTATGTCGCTCCTGACAATAACACATTCCTGGTAATCAAGAACCTTGCTGGAAAGGAGGTTTATCGCACCTCTGTCAGTCAAAGCGGTAAGAAACAGGTGGACGTCTCCAAATTAAATGCCGGGATGTATTTTTACGGCTTGGAGTCCTCTGGCAAGATGCTCTGCACGAAGAAACTGTTAGTAAAATAACTATTTTCAGTTCTGTTTTCCTTTTTGATTAGTGCCATGTTCATGCGGCATTGGCTTTCTGTAACTCAGTTCCAGTGGGATGTGGTTACACGTCCGAACAGCTGGATCACGCTGATATTCTGTCTGTTGCTGTTTATTTTCACGATGACATTCTTCACGTACCGGCGTAAATTGGTGCTTATTTTCCGGGCGCTTTTCTCGCAACGTCATTTCTCCCTCTTGCAGCGCGAAGGGAATATCATTGAGGACCGCAGCTTTTTCTTTGTTCTTGCTTTCGACCTAATCACTTTCGCACTGGGAATGGTGATGTTTTGCGGTACTTTCACGCCGCTAGCCGTGTCCAGATGGCCGTATATGGCATACGTGGGATTATTTTTGGCTATACTGCTTGCGGCATACATTTTCAAGTTGTTCTGCAATCAAGTGTATTCCACTTGTTTTGATCGTGAAAAGGAACGCACGGCCATCAACCAGTATAAGTTTATCTTCATGACAGATTTTGCCGTATTATTGTTCCCGATGCTCATTCTTACCCATTATTCAGGTTTACGTTTTGTCTATTACGTGATTGCGGTTTTTTTTGTTATCCTGTTTGCCATATGGGTTTATCGAATGATGAAAATAAATTCAATGAACGGCCACAGGTTTCATTTTTTTCTCTATTTTTGCACCCTTGAAATTTTACCTTGGGCAGTATTCCTTAAGGTATTGTTAAATGTTTGATATAAAACAAGATAATAAGAAGATTGTTGAGAATATTAATACGTTAAAATGAAGATAAAAAACATATTAGTTTCCCAAAATGCGCCGGACGACATCGAACGTTCACCCTACGCAGAACTGATAAGGAAGTATAGCATTAATGTCGACTTCTACAAGTTTTTCAAGATCAATTGCACAACGGCGATGGATTTTAGAAAAACACATATCAATATCTTGGATTATTCGTCCATTGTTTTTTCCAGCACGAACACCATTGACAAGTTCTTCACCTTGTGCAAGGAAATGCGGGTGGAGATGCCTGAATCAATGAAATATTTTTGTGCTACCGAGTCCATTGCGCTCTATTTGCAGAAATACGTTCCCTATCGTAAACGTCGCGTGTTTGCTGCAAAGGATGCCCAGGTCAGTAGTTTTTACGACCTTCTCATAAAGAACAAAGATATCAGCATGTTGATTCCATGCAGCCAGGATGGCATCCCTTCGCAGTTGGAGCAGGTGCTGGTGGAAAACGGGATAAAGTTCGCCCAGGCAGTGGTCTTTGTGATTGCGCCTGCCGATCTTGTGCATGATGTCAACATCGAAAAATATGACATGATTGTCTTTTTCAGCCCTAACGGTGTGAAATCGCTGCAGGCCAACTTCCCTGATTTCCAACAGGGTGAACTCGCGTTCGCCGCCTTGGGAACTGCTGCCAAACAGGCCGTGGAGGAGGCTGGCTGGAAATTGCATGTCATGGCTCCCACCAAGGAGCACCCGTCCTTGACAGAGGCCTTGGATGCTTTTCTGAAAGAATATGCAGGACGCAGACGTTAGAACCTCGGTTTTCCCGAAATCAAGCCGTCTGAAATCATCGCTGCGCATAAAAGATATCGTGCAGCAACGTCGTTTTGTGTTCTCTTTCCCGATTAAGTGCTTTTACGAAATAGGAACCTACACGGAGGTGAAAGTCGCCGTGATTGTCTCTAAAAAGCGTTTTCCGCATGCCACCGACCGCAATCGCGTGAAAAGGCTTATGCGAGAGGCGTATCGTCTCAACCGCCAACGGTTACAGCTTCCTGATCATTGCGGCGTGGAAATGTGTTGGATGTACGTGAGTTCCGAGCTGCCGTCTTTCGACCAAGTCAACGTGGCCGCCCAACAGCTTTTTGCGGAATTGCAATCTGTTGTCCAAAAAGAGTCTGAAAAATGAAACGGATTTGTTTGTTTGTGCGTTCGTCGGTTTCGAAAATCCTGATTGGGCTGATCAAACTTTATCAGGTGACCCTTTCCCCGTTCATAGGCAGGAGTTGCCGTTACACACCGACTTGTTCCAACTATGGAATTGAGGCCATTCAGAAACACGGTCCGATTAAAGGCTCTTGGTTGACACTGAA
The DNA here is from genome assembly GCA_017438945.1 of Bacteroidales bacterium. Lineage (GTDB taxonomy): Bacteria > Bacteroidota > Bacteroidia > Bacteroidales > WCHB1-69 > F23-D06. Next base: position 76,982 of record JAFRUI010000011.1, on the reverse strand, counting down.
GCGTGTGCTTTCTTGCAACCCATGGGGAGGCAGCGGCTACGACCCCGTTCCGTAACGGAAATAACTATAACCATAACTATAACGATAACAAAGAGCGATGACTATAATTTCCATAGTCATCGCTCTTTGTTATCGAGCCTCGTCGCGGTAGGTGCGCCAGAGAAGTAGGATTGCCATGGCGCTGACCAGTGTGCAGGAGATGATCACGGGAATGGAACCGTGGATGTCGGTGAACTGCAGGTTGTCGGTGTCAATCCCTCTTCCCTGAAGAGTGAAGTCCACTATGATGGAAAGGGAGTTGTGCAGCACATGGGCCAGGATTGGCAGCCAAAGCGAACGTCCCCAGTAGAACAGATACCCCAGATAAACCCCTAATGCAAACCGTGGGATAAAACCGTAGAACTGGAAATGCAGCACACTGAAAATAAAGGCGGTGAGCAGGATTCCGATGTGTGGATTGTTGACCCACCTCGTCAACAACGGTTGCAGAGCCCCCTGGAAAAAGAATTCCTCGCAGATGCCTGCTAAAACGGCAAGCACCAACAGGTTGGAAATCAGATCCCAGGAACTGCGCCTGCTGGTAATCACTTCCAGTATGTGGTTGGCAGCCTCTTCCATGTCACGCATGAACTCCGCAACAGCGCCTTCCTGAGGCATGATGAACATGTTGAAGGTAGACAACACACTGACTACGGGCAGCAGCGTGATGGAGAGAATCAGCACAATGTTGGTCATGGATGCGTTAGGACGGCGGTTGGCGGCACTGTAGTCGAACCATTGGCGATTTTGGCAGTAGGCAAACAGCAGCGCAGGCATCAGAAAGGTGCCTATAGTGGCGAAAGTCTGCGAAATTCGGATGGCCGTGACGGGGTCTGCTGCATCCAGCATGGACGGGGTGTGGTAAATCAATAGGAGGACAAGGCTACCCAATGAAGAGAATAGCAACATCCCGCCCAGCATAAACAGGGCCAGAACAATAAGTTGGATCCAATAGGGCTTTTCTTGCAGTCTCATCCTTACCGTCTGTTCACAATGATTTTCCTGGTAACGGCGTGGCCGTCTTCAAGGGTGATTTTCACCAGGTAATGACCTGTCGGGAATCGGGTCACGTCAACTTGTGTGAAATCAGAAGAATGGGCATCCGCACGATAAAGCAGTCTGCCGTCAGCAGCAAAGACCTCTACTTTTCTCATTTGCTCACCTTGGATGTTCACCTGAGAACTTGTCGGGTTCGGGTAGATGGAGAAGTTCGGCAGAGAGAGATCATCGAGGCCGTCATTGAAGGCCACATAAAGGATCAGGTGCACGATACTGTCGCAGTTGTAGATGGTGTAGTATTGAATGTCATATTCGAATGTGCCGCTGTCTGCGGGAGTGATGACAATGGGTCCGTATGAGTATTCATGCTCGCGCATGGCAGTGTCGTTCACATAAATTTCATACACGGGGTTGATGGTGAGGTGCAACACAAAGATGCTGTCGCAGCCAGATTCCGTGAGCAGACTGTCGTAATAGGTGCCTTCAGTGGCATACTCGTTTCCACGCCATTCGAATGGGACGTTCTCGCAAGTTTCCGCATAAGATTCCATCAGATAGGAGGGGAGTACTTCCAGCATGATGAAGATGATGCTGTCGCAGCCTTGTGTGTTGACCGTGGTCCGTTGTTCGTAGATGATGCTCGGATGGTCAGTGGGGATGTTGAATCCGTTGAGCGTGTAGGTCTCGCCGGCACAGATGACATCTTGGATGGTGGTGTCGGTGGTTTGGCTGATGGTGAGTTGGAGACCAAAGATGTCCTGACAGCCGTATGCGTTGGGGATGGTGTCGAAGTAAGTGCCTGCGGTGGTAAGTTGGAGGCCGCGCCACAGATAAGGCAGTTCGTTCGAGCAGGCGGTGTCAATGAGCATGACATTCACCGCTGGATTCACCACAAAGTTGATAGAGAAGATGCTGTCGCAACCGTTCACGGTGGTCAGCGTGTCATGATAGTCTCCGCTTTCCGTGAGCAGACGGCTGCGCCACTCGTAAGGAAGTTCGTTTTCACAGACGGTGGCAGACTCGGTGACATGATAGGACGGGTTCACATAGAGGACGAGTCTGTAAATACTGTCGCAGTAGGTCTCTGCTGTCTGTAAGAATATTTCACGGGTGCCGGCTTCATTGACGACGAGATCATGCCAGATGAAAGGCAGGCTGCTGCTGCAGACCGTGACGGTGTCTTCAAAGAGATAGGTCGGATACACGGTGACAGAAACCTGGTGGATCACGTAGGAACCGATTACATCGTTGGTAATGGTGTCGTGGTAAATGCCGGTTTGAGAAAGAGTCATATTGCGCCATTCGGCACTCTCTCCTTCGCACAAATATATGGGATCGCTTTCGATAATTTGAGCGTCATACACGATAAGGTTCAGACTGTAAATGCTGTCGCAGCCTTGAGCGGAGGTCAGGGAATCATAATAGACGCCGGATTGAGAAAGGTCATTGCCGCGCCATGGATAAGGCAGATCAAGGCTGCTGACGATATGCTCTTCTTGGAACAGATACGCAGGCAGCTCATGGAGAACGAGGGTGACGATACTGTCGCAAAGGCCTTCACGTGGGAATGCCACCTCGTAAGTGCCGGCCTCCTCGAAGAGGTTTCCGCCAAAGTTGACGGGGAAATCGCTGGGACAGACGTACTGTTCTACTGCCTCGGTACCGTGTGCGGACGGAATCACCGTGAACAACACGGTAATCATGCTGTCGCATGTCGTGCCGGCATTCAGATGGACATCATACTCGCCCGTGGCAGTTAAAGGCGTGGTGCCGTACAGGAACGGCAAAGTCTCCTCACAAACCGTTACCGTGTCGTAGCCGTGATAGGTGGGATTGACGTTAAGGGTGAGATGGGTGATGGTGACGCAGTTGTCCATGTCGGTTTCCGTGATGTCATAGTATCCAGCTTCTGTGAAAGTCTCTCCCAGATAGGTGAAAGGAAATTCGTTGTCGCAGATGGTGATGGAAGCGTCATGCTCGGTGTTGGGGATGACATACAACTGCAAATTCCAAATACTGTCGCAACCATTGACACTTTGCAAGTTGACCGTGTAATTGCCGGTCTCATTGAAGGTGTGTCCCTCGCAGAAAACGTATGGCAGTGCACCTGCGCAGACGTTCACGACGGTGTCTTTTTCAAAGGAAGAGCTCACTTGCAGGTGCAGATGAATCAGACTGTCGCAACCGTGAGTGGCTTGAATATGGATGTCATAGTCACCAGCTTCGGAATAGCTGAAATACTCATTGTTGTTCCAGAGATAAGGAAGGTCTATGTCGCAGACATTGACGACGGTGTCGATGGTGTCGGGAAGGGTCACCGTCATGTACAGGGTTATAGTGCTGTCACAACCGTTGATGGTGTTCAGATTCCGCACGTATGTGAACTCGCCCGGCTCCGTAGCCGTCACCTCGAAACCGTTTTCTGCATAGGTTTCTCCAATGCAGAGAGTGGTGGTCAGTGTGGTTTCGGCTGGTGGGTAAACCATTAGGTGAAGAACGGTGGTGCTGTCGCAGTCGTGCACATCATAGTCGTATTGATAATAGTATCCGCTTTCCGTAGGATGATAGATGTCAAAGCCGTCCGTATGGTAAGAGACGTTGTAACAAGTATAAGCGGTGATGGTGTCGATTTGTTCGGGGAAAACCGTCAACAAAAGCGTGATAATACTGTCGCAGCCTGTAACAGATTGCAGGTTGGCGGTATAAGTGCCGGATTCCGTGAGTGTTTGTCCGTAGAATTCATAGCTGTTATTATAACAGATGGAGCTCTCAAGTACGGCGTTGTAAACCGGATGGACGGAGAGATGAAGGGTGGTGATGCTGTCATAGCCGTGGATGTCGGTGTCGAAATTCGTCAGCGTATATTCACCGGCTTCAGTAAAGATGGTGTCAAAACCATTCAGATTGTAAGCGTAGCCTGCGCAAACCTCATCTTGGAGAACGGTGCTCTGATTGTGATAGATGGTCAAATGGAGGTTGATGATACTGTCGCAACCATTCACGGTCGTGAATTGCTGAGTGTAGTCGCCTGATTCGTGATAAGTTTCAGAATTCAGGGTGTACTCTTCAAGGGCGGAGATGACAAGGTCTTTGTGGTAAGCGGGATGAATGGTCAGATGTAACGTGATGATGGAATCACATCCGAACACGTTGGTGTAGGTTTGGTTATAATCCCCGGATTGGGTATAGGTGTTGCCGTACCATTCATATTGTTCGCAAGCGACGGCATAAACGTGCATTTGGTCGGTAGGGATGATGGTCAGGTTGAGGGTGACCACGCTGTCGCAGCCGTTGGCCGCCGTGAATGTCTTGGTGTAGATGCCGGCCTCGGTGTAGATGCTGTCTCCCCAAATATATTGGCCGCAGGTGTTGACCGTGATTTCATTCGTGATTTCGGGGGTTACGAATAAGTGCAGGGTGACCACACTGTCGCATCCGGTAGAGGAAAGGGTGTTGACAATGATACTGGTTTCACCAGGTGTGACGAACACTTGATCGATATTGTGGTTTTGGTAGCGAGAGTTCTGGCAGGTAGTGTCATAGATGTCTTGCGGGGCGTAGCTCTCGTTAATGGTCACTGTCAGTTGGGTGAGGGAGCTTTCACAGGTGGTGAAGTCGTTGAAAAAGCTGACAAGGAATGTGCTGGTCTCGTTGACAGTGGTGTTGTAGTGGTTGCCTTCGTTGAGGAGGTCTCCGTCCTGATTATACCATCGGTATTGCATGTTGCTGGATGATACGTAGTTGGCAAGGTCTGTGGTGAGAGGGCCGCAGTTGGAAACAGGGGTGGTCTGGGGTTTGGCGGGCGGGATATTCACCGTAGCTACAGCCGGGACTCTCGAGCTATTACATCCCGTGTTGGCATTGTAGCTTTGTGCGTAGAAGGTGTTGCTGGCCACGATGTTTCTGGTGAATTCAAGTCCTGCGTGCAGGCTGTTGCTTGTGTAGGCGTTGGAGTACCAGCGGCATGTGGTGGCCGTTTCGTCGATAACGGCGGTAAAGGTCACAGGACCGGCGCCGCAACGGACAACGGGTGCCACTTCGGGATCTGATGGTATAGGATGGATAGTGACATTCATCGGTGTTCTGCCGCTTTCACAGCCGGTGTTGGCATTGTAGCTGGAGACATAGATGGTGGTGCTTTCCTCAAAAGGATATTGGAAGCTGTTGGATGTCATGAAGGGTTCGTTGTCGGATTGGGCGGCATACCAGCGGCAAACCGTGCCGTTGGTGCCGGCCGACGCGTTCAAGGGGATATCGCTTCCGCCACAGTGCGAGATGTTAGAAGAAGAAAGGATCGGAAGACTGGGCTGCGGGTTGACGATAAGGGTTAACGTGATGGTGCTGTCACATCCGGCCGCACTGGTGGTGGTGAAAACGGTGGTTCCAGCCGTCTCGAAAGTCATTCCAGCATATTCATAAGGCATCTGGTTGCTGCACAAAGTGATGGTCTTGGAGACGCTGACGGCATGGAGCACAGTCAGATGGATGGTCACGGTGCTGTCGCATCCGGATTCAGTGACGAAATGCTTGGTGATGGTTTGAGAAGTCTCGTAGGTCTGTCCTTCCCAGACAAACTGTCCGCACACGGCAGTGTCAATGGTCTGATTGAACGATTCGTTGATTTGCAAGTGCAAAGTGACGATACTGTCGCATCCGGAAGTGCTCTGAAGCGTGTCGATGAAGTCTCCGCTTTGTGTGTAAGTCTTCCCGTTCCAGACATAATCCTCACAGGTGTTGACATTGACCTCATTGTGGTAGACTTGGCCCAGCACGGCGCTCACCGCGATGGGGGCGCTTTCGCATTGGGTTTCGGCATCGTAGGCGGAGGCCATGAAGACCGTGGTGGCGTTGATGTTGGCGGAGTAGGAGAGGCCTTGGCCCAGGAAATTGTTGTTGGCATCGAACCATTTCACGGAAAGTCCACCGGCGTCGGCGACAAGGGTGGCCACACCAGGGGCGCAGAGCGGCGTGCAAGTCACCGTGGGCGCCGCCGGAAGCGGATTCTTGACGATATTAACCGCTACAGGGTCGCTCTCGCAATCGCTGTTGTAGGCGGTGGCGTAGTAGGTTGTGCTGCTGCTGACATTCTTCACTTGGTAGGTGTTGCCTTGTCCTTTATAGTTCATTTCGCTGTCATACCATTTGATATTGGTGCCAACGGCTGAGGTAGCTGAGAGTATCACGTTGATGTTGCTATTGGAGCATACAGGATCCGGAGCCGTGACAACAGGTGGCAGCGGTTTCGTGTTGATAGTGATGGTCAGAGGAACCAGGGCGCTGCGGCAGTCACTTCCGCTTTCTACTGCCGCATAAAAGGTCGTCGTCGCGGCCACATGCTGTGTCGAGGATATGGCGTTCTCTCCCTGTGCGTCGGAGTACCATTGCACGGGGCCGGAGGCAGTGGCGGTCAAGGTAAAATCATCTTCGCCGCAGTGCGAGAAACTGGACACTATTGGGGCGGCGGGCATAGAGAATATCTCGGCTGTCACAGGCACTCTGTCAGAAACACATCCTGTTGAGTTCTGGGCGCTCACATAGTAAGTGCTGGAAACGGAAAGCGAAGGGGTGGTATAGCTGTCGCCGACAAACAGTACCTCTTGGGACGTGCTGCTGGCGTACCAATAGCAGTTGGTGCCTTCCACAGAGGAGGCGGTGAGGGTTACGGAGCCGGCACCGCAGCGGCTTGCCGGCGTCACCGTCGGGGGTGCTGGGGCTGTGGCGGAGGAAACAGGATGCGTCTTGCTGCTTTGGCAGCCGTTGAGCGAAGCGGTAACCGTGTAGAACCCGGGGTAGTAAACCGTCATGGTGTTGCCGGTCTCGCCTGTCATCCAAACGAATTCCACACCGGGAAGGTTGCTGGATGCGGTAAGTATGGTGGGCGTGTTTCCGCAGACCAGGGTGGGGCCGCTGATGGTGACCGAGGGGGTGGGCTTTCCCTGGACGGTCAAAGATGCGATGCTGGCACAGCCTCCGGAAGTGCTGCCGGTGACGGTGTAGATGCCACCCGTCGTGATGGTCAGGGTCGGACCCGTTGACGTTCCGTTGTTCCACACATATTCGGTGGCGCCGGAGGCGGTGAGGATCTCTTCCGTTCCGTTACAGATGACCGAGGGTCCCTCAATGGTGATGCCGGGAGCCACCTGCACGATCACATTGACGGAGCTCGACTGAACGCAGCCCGCACTGGAGGTGCCGGTGACGGAGTAGGTGCCTTCGGTGGACACGTTGATGGAAGCGGTGGTGGCTCCGGTGGACCATACATAAGAGTATGCACCACCGGCTATCAGATTGGTGGTGGTGCCTGCGCAGATGGTGGTGGTGCCGGAGATATTAACATCCGGTATGGGGTTGATGGTCACATACGCTGTTGCGTGTGCCGTGCATCCTCCTTCGTTGGAGGCGGTGACCGTGTAATTTCCGCTGACGGTGGGATGGATGGTCGCATTGCTTCCCATGTTGTTGCCCCATACGTAGTTGTCAGCTCCAGAGGCGGTTACGGTGACCTCTTCCCCCTCACATGCCGAGTAGATGCCGTTGGGGTTGTTGAGCGACAGGGCTACCGCAGGATGCACGTTGGTGAAATGGATGGTGTAAACGTATGTGGAGGAGTCGTTGTGCATGACTGTGATGGTGGCTCTTGGGTCAGCTATAGTGGCTTGGGTAACGGTGAGGCTGAGGATGAGGGAGGATTTGGCGGTGGCGGTAATTTGGGGGATATCGGCTTCGCTATTGTAGCAGATCTGGTCGTTGTAATTGTAGGTGATGGCACCGCTGTTGATGGTCTTTTCGTGAGTGATATACTCATGATCGTTGAAGAAATTCTTGATCTGGTTGTTTTCCACACCATTGATTTTCAAGGAAGCCAACCCTTTGTCATAGATACAGTAGACTGCGTCGTATGCCACGCTGTCGTTCAGACCGACGCCTCCCCGTTTGTTGGTGCTGAAGGAGGTCAGGGCATAGGAGGGCTGTTGGGTGTTCGACAAGGTAGGGGTGGAGATAGGCTGGTTGTTGGGAGTCCAGTAACGGAACTTGAACGCGAATCTTGTCCACCCGGATTTATATACCCCGTTGACAGGGGTGGTGGCGGGGTTGGGCATCTCGCAGTAGGCATTGGCGATTTTCCCCGTTTGGGCGGTGCTGGCCGTGTGGTTGGCCACATCCCTGTAATCCACATCGCCGTGGAGGTGAATCCTCATCATGGCATTGGGATATTCATTTTGGAAGAAGCTGAAACGGGCCCATACGGAAACAGAGTCCGGTCGGCCGGAAAATGTCCATTTGCAGGTGCCGTTCCGCTGGGTATATACATAGTTGGCCGGATCTGAAAGGACCTCGGAAGCCAGAATGGACTTTCCTGTGGTGAGAATCCCGTTCACGGTTCTTTCCACCTTTTCCACGGCATAGAGCTGGCAAGCGTATCCCGTGCCGTTGTATCCGCTTACCCTTGCGTGGTGGTTGTCAAATCCGCCAGCTGCGGTAACCAGATCGCAAGTGGAAGTAGAGAGCAGACAGGCCGTATTGCTGAAAGAATACCAGAATACGGGAATCGGCATCTCGCTGTTCCCGCCCCAATAATCGAAATTGTTGTTGGGAAGTTGGTAATGGGTGTTTTGCCCCTGCATCACGCTGATTGTCATCAGCATCAGGGCGACCAGATAGAATCTTTTTTTCATATATCCTTTTCAGTTAAATGATTAATCAATAATGCATAAACCTGCAAAAATACACTTTTTTCACTACCGTGAGTGTATGTTTTTTCTGTTTTTATTCGTGGTGTTTTGAAGGATGGAGTTTCTAGATAAAGCCAAAAAAAAAGCGTATGTTGGATGACCCGACATACGCTTTGGAATATGTTAATAGAGGACTGGTTATTCTTTAACCTTGATGCACCGGATGCTCAGTTTAGTCTCTTTGTTTGTACTGTTGAACAAGGAGTGTGAGCAATAGTAGCTGATCTCGAACGAAATCATTTCGTCCTCGGTGCTGCCGGAAGTGGATGTCCAGTATTGGGAAGTGAGCAGGAGGCGTTCGAATTGCTGGCTTGCAGGGTTGTAGAAACCGGCTGCGGGAGCGTTGAATCCGATACCATCGGAAGAGCCGGCGAGCCCCATGACCCATGTGGATGCGTCAGGGCTCTTCAGCTTGTTGATGTCATCGCCGGCTGCGGCAACCAGATTCTCGAAATCAGCCACACTGGGGATGGTCCAACCATCAGGACATGCGCTGGCAGTTGCATCGGATGCGGGGGCTTTCGCGCCATCCGGCTGGGTCTCGCCAATGGCATCATACCAGTTGTAGAGACGGCCGAACAGGTCCACATTGGTTTCGTCATCATTGTATGCGCTCACATTGCTCAAACCTTCTGTTGTACGCAGGTTCTCCGCAAACCAGCAGTCTGAACCGATTTTCACGATAGGATACTCATGACCTTCCACGGTCAAACTGGAGATGATTTCTACGCTGAGGTGGTAGAGGATACTGTCGCAAGAACCATCAGCCTTGGAGATCAAGATGTCGTCGGTCGTCGGCTCAGTGTATTCCTTGCCCATGAAGGTGTACGGGAAGAAGCAGACTTGAATGGTGGTGTCTTTTTCAACAGGTTTGTTGATGGTGAGGTGGAGCGTGTCCACGTCAGGACAACCATCGGTGGTCGTCTCATGCTGGTAAGTGTAGATGCCGGACTCGGTGTAGTGAACATTATGCCATTCGTACTCTTCGCAGGCCTCCACGTTGAAGCTCTGGTGCGTACCGTGATTGATGGTCAGGTGCAAGGTGTCCACTTGTTTACAGCCATTGTCATCGAGATGTCTGTGCAGATATTCGCCACTCTCTGTGTATGTTTCACCATTGCCGTCTTCCCAAGTGTAAGACTCGCATTTTGTTACATAGAAAGCTTGATGTTGAGGTTCGTAGATGGTCAGGTGCAGGGTCACCACAGAGTCACAACCTGCAGCATTGGTTGTGGTCCAAATCGGGGTGTTGGTGCTCTCGTAGTAGGTGTTTCCGTCAATCCAAGTGAACTCTTCCTCACAAGTGGTCTGTTCGTCATCACCGTATGTGGGCTGGTTGACCGTGACGGTTATCGTTGCCTCAGTCGTGGCAATACAAGTTGCCTCGCCTTCGGTCAGTGTGGCCGTGGCGGTAACGGTGTAGTCGGTGGTCGTTGTCGGTTTGACCGTGATGGAAGCGGTGGTGGCTTGATTGTCCCAGCTGTAGCTTACGGAGCCGTTGTTGCCGCTCACGGAGGCGGTGAGCTGCGTGTTCTCACCTTGACAGATGGTGGTTTCACCCTCGATGGAAATTGTTCCGGCAGTCGGTTTGAGGATGGTGAGATGCAGCGTGACGATGGAGTCACAACCGTTGGCCGTCTGGAAGGTGTGCGTAAGATTATCGCAGCTTTCGGTGATGTTGGTATGATCGTACCAGTCGAATGAATTGCACTCCACGGCGGTGGTGTCACCAGTGACATTGTGGTTGATGGTGATATACAACGTCACGATGGAGTCGCAGCCGTTGACGTTGGCACCGGTGAAGGTGTGCGTGTATTCGCCGCTTTCCGTGATAGTCTGCTCGTACCAGTCGAAGGATTCGCAAGCGGTGGCCGTGGTGTCGCCCGTGGTGGGCATGTTCACCGTGACGGAGAAGGTCTCTTCAGCCGTTGCGGTACAGGTGACATCGTTGGAGGTCAGCGTGGCGGTGGCGATTACGGTGTAGTTGGTGGCCGCTGTCGGGTTGACCGTGATGGATGCGCCCGTTTCTTGAGTGTTCCAAGCGTAGGTCACATCACCATTGTTGCCGATGACAGAAGCGGTGAGTTCCGTGCTTCCGCCTTGACAGATGGCATTGTCACCGCTGATGGTCAGCGTGCCGGCATTCGGTTTGAGAATGGTGAGGTGGAGGGTTACGATACTGTCTGCGCCACTAGCGGCGGTAAAGGTTTGCTCATAATCGCCGCTGGTAGTATAAGTGGAGCCGTTCCAAGTGTAAGACTCGCAGGCGGTCTCTGAGAACTCGTTGGAAGCGGAGTGGATGACGGTGAGGTGCAGGGTATCGACCTGAGTGCACCCGTTGGCATCTTGGTGACTGTGGAGATAGTCGCCGGATTCTTCGTAAGTCTGTCCATTTCCGTCTGTCCAAGTGTAGGAGTCGTAAGCGGTTTGTGTGTAGGCTTGGTGTTGCGGTTTATTAATGGTCAGGTGGAGCGTGTCGGTGCTTTCGCAGCCGTCAGCGTTGTTGTAGTCGTAGGTGTAGTCGCCGCTGGTGTTATAGGTCGTACCATGCCACACGTAGCTTTCACATTCCACCACTGTTTCTGCATTGTGTGTGCCGTGTTTGATGGTGAGGTGGAGGGTTACCACACTGTCTGCGCCACTAGCGGCGGTAAAGGTCTGCACATAATCGCCGCTGGTAGTATAAACAGTACTGTTCCAAGTGTAAGACTCGCAGGCAGTCTCTGAAAACTCGTTGGAAACGGAGTGGATGACGGTGAGGTGCAGGGTATCGACCTGAGTGCACCCGTTGGCATCTTGGTGACTGTGGAGATAGTCGCCGGATTCTTCATAAGTCTGTCCATTTCCGTCTGTCCAAGTGTAGGAGTCGTAAGCGGTTTGCATGTAGGCTTGGTGTTGCGGGTTGTTAATGGTCAGGTGGAGCGTGTCGGTGCTTTCGCAGCCGTCAGCGTTGTTGTAATCGTAGGTGTAGTCGCCGCTGGTGTTATAGGTAGTGCCGTGCCATACGTAGCTTTCACATTCCACCACTGTTTCGGCATTGTGTGTACCGTGTTTGATGGTGAGGTGGAGGGTTACCACACTGTCTGCGCCACTAGCGGCGGTAAAGGTCTGCACATAATCGCCGCTGGTAGTATAAACAGTACTGTTCCAAGTGTAAGACTCGCAGGCAGTCTCTGAGAACTCGTTGGAAGCGGAGTGGATGACGGTGAGGTGCAGGGTATCGACCTGAGTGCACCCGTTGGCATCTTGGTGAGTGTGGAGATAGTCGCCGGATGCTTCATAAGTCTGTCCGTTTCCAGCTGTCCAAGTGTAGGAGTCGTAAGCGGTCTCCGTGTATGCTTGGTGTTGCGGGTTGTTAATGGTCAGGTGGAGGGTGTCGGTGCTTTCGCAGCCGTTAGCATTGTTGTAGTCGTAGGTGTAGTTGCCGCTGGTGTTGTAGGTCGTGCCGTGCCACACGTAGCTTTCGCATTCCACCACCGTTTCGGCATTGTGTGTGCCGTGGTTGATGGTCAGATGGAGAGTAACGGTGGAGTCCGCGCCGTTCTGGTCGGTATAAGTCCACTCGTAATCACCTGATGCAGTGTAAGTCCGTCCGTCCCATTCGTAGGATTCGCAAGTGGTGGCGGAAAATTCGTTGGAGGAGGAATAGAAGATGGTCAAGTGCAGAGTATCGACCTGCGTACATCCGTTGGCATCTTGGTGACTGTGGAGATAGTCGCCGGATTCAGTATAAGTCTCACCGTTACCAGCTGTCCAAGTGTAGGAGTCGTAAGCGGTTTGCGTGTAGGCCTGGTGTTGCGGGTTGTTAATGGTCAGGTGGAGCGTGTCGGTGCTTTCGCAGCCGTCAGCGTTGGTGTAGTCGTAGGTGTAGTCGCCGCTGGTCGTGTAGGTCGTGCCGTGCCACACGTAGCTTTCGCAGGCCACCATTGTTTCGGCATTGTGTGTACCGTGTTTGATGGTGAGGTGGAGAGTGACGGTGGAGTCTGCGCCGTTCTGGTCGGTATAAATCCACTCGTAATCACCTGATGCAGTGTAAGTCCGTCCGTCCCAATTGTAAGATTCGCAGGCAGAGGCGGAGAATTCGTTGGAGGAGGAATAGAAGATGGTCAAGTGCAGGGTATCGACCTGCGTACATCCGTTGTCATCCTGATGGCTGTATAAGTAGTTTCCAGAAGTGGTGTAAGTCTGTCCGTTTCCATCAGTCCAAGTGTATGAGTCGTAAGCGGTTACCGTGTAGGTCTGGTGACTAGGTTTGTTGATGGTGAGATGCAAGGTCACCACGCTGTCGCAGCCGTTGGCGGCCTGAAGCGTAATGGTGGGCTCGTTGGTGCTTTCAGTATAGGTCACACCATTCCAAGTGAAGCTCTCGCAGGCCGTTTGCTCGTCAATGCCTGTGGTGGGCATGTTCACGGTCACGTTTGCGGTTTTGGTATCCGTGGCCGAACAGGTAGTGCTGTTGATAGTTTGTGTGGCGGTAGCGACAACGGTGTATTCACCGCCTTGTGCAGCCGTGATGTTATTGAGCGTGACGTTCTGATTGTTTGAGGTGAAGTCGTTCGGGCCGGTCCAACTGTAGGTAACCTCACCAGCGGGTGTGCCGGTCAAAGTAGCATTGAGCGTCACATTTCCGCCTAAACAAGCTGTCTTGCCGGTGATGTCAGCCAATGTGACGGCCGGTGTGTTGACAGTGACGGTGACCGTTGTGGTCTTGGAACAAGAGGTTGCCGGGTCGGTGACGGTGAGCGTATAGTTGCCGTTCATGTCCGCATTGGCATTGGTGCGGGTCGGGTTCTGTACGTTAGAGGTGTAACCATTCGGACCACTCCATGCGAATGCCGCATTTGTGGTTTCTGTCGTTGCGGTCAATTGCAGTTCGCTGCCGGCGCATGGAGTGTTGGCGGTAGCCGTGGCATTCACGGTGTTGCCAGCTGTGTTCACGGTAATGGATGCCGTGTTGACACAACCGTTCTCATTCTTGACCGTGATGGTAAAGTCTCCGGCATTCAGTCCGCTGAAAGTAGTGGCAGTTGAGAAGTTCGTACCGTCAATAGAGTAGGTGAGACCATCGGCAGCGTTGGTGACGGTGATGACACCGTTCGGGGTGGTGCAGCTGGTGTTGTCTGTATGGGTAAGTGTGGGTGCGGTGGGTTTTGCCAGCACGTTCACCGTAGCGGTTGCCGTGTTCTGGCAGTTGTTGCCATCCGTGACGGTCACCGTGTAGTCACCGCTTTCTGTGACGGTGAGACTTTGGTTGGTGGATCCGTCTTCCCACGAGTAGTTGTATCCTGCAGTAGCCGTGAGCGTCGTGCTGGCGCCTTCACAGAAGGAGGTATCGCCATTGATGGTCACTGTAGGAAGGGCGTTGATGGTCAGGTAGAGGGTGTCCACCTGATCGCATCCATTGGCATCCTTATGCGCGTGGGTGTGTGTGCCGCTTTGGGTGTAAGTTTCACCGTTTCCATCCGTCCATGTGTAGGTTTCGCAACGGGTGACACGATAGACCTGGTTTGCAGGTTTGTAGATGGTGAGGTTCAGCGTGACTACAGAGTCGCAACCTGCAGCGTTGGTAGTGGTGTACGTCGGGGTGTTGGTACTTTCAGTATAGGTGGTGCCGTGCCACTCATAGCTTTCGCAAGCAGTCACGGTTTCGGTACTTGCGCTGCTGTGGTTGATGGTGAGGTTCAACGTCACCACGGAGTCGCAGCCTGCCGCATTGGTGGTGGTCCAAGTCGGGGTGTTGGTGCTTGCAGTATAGGTGTTGCCGTGCCACACGTAGCTGTCGCATGCGGTCACCTCCTCGATACCTGCAGTGCTGTGGTTGATGGTGATGTTCAACGTCACCACGGAGTCGCAGCCTGTCGCATTGGTGGTGGTCCAAGTCGGGGTGTTGGTGCTTGCAGTATAGGTAGTGCCGTGCCACTCATAACTATCGCAGGCGGTAACGGTTTCGGTGCCATTGGTGCTGTGGTTGATGGTCAGATTCAAGGTGACGATGGAGTCGCAGCCAGCTGCATTAGTAGTGGTCCAAGTCGGGGTGTTGGTGCTTGCAGTATAGGTGTTGCCGTGCCACTCATAGCTTTCGCAAGCGGTCACGGTTTCGGTGCCCGTGGTAGGCATGTTCACCGTGACGGTGAAGGTTGCTTCGGCCGTGGCGGTACAGGTGACTTCATTGGCGGTCAAAGTGGCCGTGGCCGTCACACTGTAGTCGGTGGTTGCTGTCGGATTGACGGTGATGTAGGCATCCGTATCGTTAGTGTTCCAAAGGTAGGTCACGTTGCCATTGTTGCCGTCAACAGAAGCGGTGAGTTCCGCACTTTCGCTTTGGCAGATGGCGTCGTTACCGCTGATCGTCACAGTGCCGGCATTCGGTTTGAGGATGGTCAAGTGCAGCGTCACCACACTGTCCACACCGCTCGCGGCCATATATGTTTCAGAGTAGTCGCCGTCGGTGGTGTAGGTCTCGTCTCCCCATGTGTAAGAATCGCAGGCCGTCTCGTAGATGTCGTTGGTTACGGAGGATGTTATCGTGAGGTGCAGCGTGACGGTGGAGTCGCATCCATTGGCGGCAGCGGCAGGGAAGGTCACAGTATAGTCACCGGATTCCTCGTACATGGTGTCGTTCCACTCGTAGCTGTTGATGGCATTGACGGTGATACTATCTTGAACAGGTTTGGATAAATCGTCCACGAAGGCATTTCCTGAAGATTTACATCCGTTGCCGTCTTGAACAGTAATGGTGTGGTCATCAGACTCCAGTCCATCGAAAACGGGAGATTCTTGGAAATCCGTGCCGTCAATGGAGTAGGTGAATCCAGTACCCACAGGCGCGGTGACCGTGATAACTCCGTTGAACGGATCACAGTTGGTGTTGTCCGTAACATTGAAGGTGGGTGCTGCAGGCAGAGAGTTCATCGTCACTGTCTGTGTGGCGTTGTTCTGGCAGTTGTGGCTGTCGGTGACAGTGACACTATAATTGCCGGCCGTACTGACGGTGATGCTACTGTTGCTGTTGTTGTTGTTGCTCCATATATAACTATTGTATGTCTCTTCCACACCGATGGTGGTGCTGGAACCTTCGCAGAAGCTGGGCGTGCCGGTAAAGGTGATGGCGGGAAGCTCATACACCGTGATGGAACCATCAGCAGTAGCTGTGCCGCAATCTGATGTGTTACTGATAGTGTAGTTGTAGGTTCCCGGAGTTGAAATAGAACCTGTGATGAAACCGTTGGACAAAGTCACTCCATTTGGAAGACCGGTGGCTGACAGTGTGCCGTTTTGTCCGTCAACCATGATGTTGAGGTTGGCACCGGGACATACGGACGGATTGGCGGAAATACTAACCGTGGGTTGCTCCTTCACCGTGACGGTGACAGTTGCCGTGTTGGAACAACCGGTGGCTGTTTCCGTGACAGTAAGCCTGTAAACACCGTTATCAGTTGTAGCGACGTTTTCGATGGTGGGATTTTGACCGTCATAGGTGTCGCCATTGGGCGCAGTCCATGAGTAGGTGACACCTGACGAGGCGTTAGAACTGCCGTTCAGTGTCAAATTACCACCGACACAAGGATTTTGGGCTTGCGCCTGGGCGGTCACGGTGCTGCCGACGGAGGTTATGGTGTATTCTTTCGAGTTGGTGCATCCGGCATTGTTCTTGACGGTCAGCGTGTAGTTGCCCGCGTTCAAGCCGGTGAAAGTGGTTCCTGTTTGGAAATCCGTGCCGTTGATAGAATAGGTGTAGTTGCTGCCGGTCGGGGAGGTGACGGTGATGCTGCCGTTAGGGTTGGAACAGTTGGTGTTGTTCGCAACAGTGGCATTCGGCTCGGCAGGACTGGACTGCACGGTAACCGTGGTGGAGGTGCTGTTCGTACACCCGTTGCTGCCGGTGACCGTCACGCTGTAGGTGTGCTGTCCGGGTTGGTTGGAGACGATTTCACGGGGAGCGTCCGTGGAGTTGTCTTCCCATAAGCAGGAGGTGAAGTTACCTTCCGCCGTGAATGTTTCGTTTACACCTTGACAGAGCGAAGCTGGACCGTTGATGCTCACCGTAGGTTTAGAATTTATGGCGACGGTACCTTCAGCAGAGGCTGAACCGCATTGGTTGTTACTGTTGACGGTGACCGTGAAGGTGCCAGCTGAGTCGGGCGTACCGGAAATAGTGCCCGTGTTGCCACTCAGTCCGCTGAATTGCAGCCCGTTGGATAATGTGACGGCGTTGGAGTTTCCGCAATTGGTTGCGGTGACGGTGACGGGGCTGATGGCTGAACCTTCGCACACTTCGATATTGCTGTTGGAAAGGGTGACGGTGGGCAGCGGTTTCACCGTGATGGTGCCGTTGGTTTGGGCGTTGCCGCAGTTGGTTGTGGTGGTAACCGAAATGGGGAATGTGCCGACTGCGGTCGGATTACCGGTGATTTGGCCGGTGGTGTTGTCAAAGCTCAAACCGGCAGGAAGACCCGAGACTTGGGTCGTGTTGTTGAACGGCGACACGGAAAGTCCCTCGACAGCCGCATTCTGACAAACGCTGAAAGAGGAAGGCGAGAGAGTTACAGTGGGGGTGCTGTTCACCGTCACGGTACCCGTGTCGCTCACGGTGCCGCAGGAACTGCTGGTCACCGTGACGTAGTAGGTGTGCGAACCCGTTGTCGGAGAACCCGAGATTTTACCGTTGGCGTAGGAGAGGCCAGTTCCGTTAAGACCGCTGACGTTTATATTTCCACCTGAATAGTCAACTGTAATGGTTGTGAATTCGGAACTATTGCAGAGGGTCTGGTTCTTGTTGTTAGAGAGGGAGACACTCGGTGACGGATTCACTGTGACGGTGCAGGATGCATTTGTCGTGCCGCAGTCCCCGGTGTTGGTGATGGTGATGGAACCTCCTTCGTTAGGGATGCCGCTGATCTCGTTCGTCTCGTCGCTGTAAGTTAAGCCCGAGGGCAGGGACATGGAGACATTGCCGCCGGAGGTGGTGACCGTGATAGGTGTGATGGCATTGCCTGAACATGCCGTCACATTGTTTTGTGAAAGGGTCACCGTGGGTGCAGGGTTCACCGTGATGGTGCCGCTGGCAGAAGCTGTTCCGCAACTCGGTGTGAAGGTGCTCGTCACCGTGATAGTGTATTGGCCGCTGCCGTTAGGCGTGCCTGAGATAGTACCATTGTTAGCGTTAAAGGTCAATCCTAACATATTAGAGCCCGAAGCAGAGCCGCCTGCATAAGTGGCGGTGATGTTGTCGATGGTCGTTCCTGCGCAAAGCGTTTGGTCGTGGTTGTTAGAAAGTGTGACAGAAGGCAGCGGGTTCACCGTGACGGTGGCCGTGGCGGTGGTGGTACAGCCGTTGGACGTGGAACCTGTGACCGTGTAGGTGGCGGTGCCGACGGTGCCCGTGGGCGGAGTGACCGTGTTGCTGTTGCCAAGACCATTGCTCCACTGATAACTTGCCGCATCGCCTGAGGCAGTCATCGTGACGGAACCGTTCTGGCAGACGGAATAAATACCATCGTTGCTCAGAGTGACGGTGGGGGCGAGTGCCGTATTGGTGAAAAATATCGTATCTGTAAAGGTAGAGTTGTCGTTATGGGTAACCGTAATGATAGCATAGTGGTTGGTAGTGGAAGCTTGAGTGACCTCACATGAAAGTATGTGCTTGGATTTTGCCGTGACGCTCACCTGCGGGAAATCTGCATCAGAGCTATAGCAGATTAACTCGTCGTAGTTGCTGTGTGTGTGTCCTGAATTGGTGCCCGCATCGGTAAGTCCGCTGTGCGTGGCATACTCAGCACTGTTGTACTTGTTACGTAATGAGTCTATCTCTGTATTGCCTATCTTTAAAGAGGAAAGCCCCTTGTCGTAAATCATTCGTAACATGTCAATGTCGAGCTTCTCATTGTTGTTGCCCTCCTTGGAACCTTCATTGGTGGAGAATGAAATCATCACCTTGGACGGACGTAGGAAGGTTGAATAATTGTCGTCTGTATTTAAGGCATAATTACTATGTAGTGTGGCTCCTGTGTTTGTAGGATTACCATTATCGTCAACACCCATAAGATCGGAAGCACCGCTATACTTGAAAGCTGTCGCAAAGCGTGTCCAATTTGTTTTGTTTTTAACGGAAAACTTTAAGATGGTATAGCCAACCCAAGTGCCTTCATAAGGTGTTGACGTAGAAGTAATGTCTTTGAAAGTAGTACTGGTGTATAGGAATGTTTTCGTGATTGAATTACCGAGCATGGCGATGTTATCGCCCTGTTTGGCATAAAAAGATAGCGAGTCCGGAATACCTTCGAAAGACCAATCATATCCATTTTTGCATATAATATAATTTGCTGTGGTGTTAGCATCAGTACTCCCAACCACTGTTTGACCAAGCGACAAAGCTCCGTTAGCTATGATACCAGCAACGCTTGTGGCATACAATCGAGCAGCATAGCTATCACCATAGCCTGTAATCCTATTGTTGTGATTTGTCGTTACTGAGCTACAGCCAATCCAACTTATATACCAAGGCAAATTACATTGGGCATCGTTAAACGCATGCCAGGATGTGGGTATGTCATCTCCGTTGCCATTCAGTCGGCTCCAATTGTCAAAATCTGAATTCGGCAATTGATATAGCCCTTGTGCGAAAGTTGCGCCTGCCATCAAGAACAGCAGCGCGCATAAAAAGGTTAATTGTTTTTTCATACTTTTATTGTTTTATTCTTACTTACTTTCCTTTTTTGGTTGTCTTGCGGGTGGCAGGAGGAAGGGTTCAAGGCTCAAAGTTCAGAGATCAAAGTTTAAGTCTTGGCTCGCACTTCTAATGCCAAATTCACAAAACGGCGGCAAAAATACAAAATATATGACACGCTCGGTCAAAAATCGGATGTTTGAAATTTTAAACATCTGATTTTTAGCGAAATAAAAATGTTAAATTATGTTAATCCGATGAGACGCGCCGTTGGCGCCGTCCCTACGAGGTTTGGCCTAATAGGAGGATTGCCTCTTCGAACGTGACTTCCTCCTCGGCGAGACGGGCGGGGATGTATCCCATCTCTATCGCCTTCTCGCCGCTATATATAAAATAGGTACAGGTGCACTCGGCGCAGCACACCCCATCGGGACTGAGGATCTCGCCGTGCACGATGGCGAGGTTGCGGCGCTGCTCCACTAATTGGGCGTTCAGACGGATATACGGCCACAAGGTGCTCACCGGCTTGCGGTAGCGCATCTCCATCTTCGCCGTCACCCCGGAGGTCTGCAGTTGGTAGAAGACCACCCACCCGCAGATCTCGTCCAACAACGTGGCCTGGATGCCGCCGTGCAGCGTGTCGATCCAGCTCACGAAGTTCGGGTTCGCCTTCCAGACGGAGACCACTTGCTCCCCGTCCCAGTAGAAGTGCATTTGCACGCCTTGCGGGTTGCCGGGGTTGCAGCCGAAACAGTTGTATCCGTGTGTGTTGCCTATCCAGGGGTTGATGATTCTTCTCATAATGGTTATGGGTTATAGGTTATTGGTTATTGAAGCTTTGGTTTATAGTTTTTGGGTTATAGTTTGTTTATAGTTTGTTTATAGTTTATAGTTGTTGATTAGTTCGGGGTGGTTGAAAAAAAGTGCGGCAAAAATATAAAATTTTGCAAGATATTAAGAAAAATGTATCTTTGCGGTCGGAATTTAAAAATAAATGGTTATGAGTTACAAAATTATTGACGTAGAAGGAATCGGCGATGTTTACGCCGCGAAACTGACGGAAGCTGGCATCAACACGGTTGAGGAACTGTTGGAAGCCGCCAAGAAACCCGCCGGACGTGCCGCCTTGGCGGAGAAGACCGGCATCTCCCCGAAACTGGTGCTCACATGGGCCAACCACGCCGATCTGATGCGCATCAACGGCGTCGGTCCGCAATTCTCCGAACTGCTTGAGGCTGCCGGTGTGGACACCGTGAAGGAATTCCGTCACCGCGTGGCCGAGAACCTCGTTGCCAAAATGAACGAGATCAACGAGCAGAAACACCTCGTGGGCCGCGTCCCCACCGCCTCCGAACTCCAGAAGATGATCGACCAAGCCAAAGAGCTTGACCCCATGATGGAGTACTAGTTGACTTTTAGCTTTTGGCTTTTGGCTATTGGCTTTCGAAATCAACAACAGCCAGCAGCTAAAAGCCAATAGCTAATAGCTAAAAAAGTGTATCTTTGCCGCTCAATTTTAATACGAGAAAAATGGATGACAACCTATGTAAATTGTTGATAACCAAGGGCGAATTGAAACAGAGCATCTTCACGGTGACGCTGGAGACCATGCAACTCTTCAAGGATGCCGCGAAAAGTTTCGAAGAGCACTACCGCGATAACTACGCTGACGATCACGACAGCATCCCGGTGCTGTTCACCAACAAGAACCAGTACCAGTTCATGCTCAAGTTCGGCGGCGATGTGCTGATCTTCCTCATGCATACCAACATCTTTGAATTCTCCCGTGACCACGAGGTGATGCGCACCCCCTACATCAAGGAGGACAAGGACCGCTCCTATTGCGGTATGATTCAGATTTTCAACTTCTTGGGCGATTCCCTGAAGTACGACCGCGTGAATGACCTCGGCTATATGATCGGACGTATCTTCATCAACAAGGAGGGCCACTATTACATAGAAGGAAAACGTGAATTGGCGCAAGTCATCAACAATTTCAGCAGCAATGAAATTTCGGCAGATGCCGTCAAGGAAATCCTCAGTTCCGCCATTCGATACACGCTGAATTTTGACCTTTTGGTGCCAAATTATGAGGATATGAAGATCATCACGGTGAACGATATCCTTCAATTGGAGGAGCAGACGAACCTGTTGAGAACTGGTAAACGTCTGGGATTCAGGTTTGAACAAGATAAAAACGAATAACGAAAAATATTTTTTCGAATTTGGCGGAGTATATCAAAAAAAGTGTACTTTTGCCGCGTCAAATTTGACACCTGATGGCGTGTTCGTCTAGTTGGCCTAGGACGTAAGATTTTCATTCTTAAAATCAGGGGTTCGAATCCCCTACACGCTACCACCAAGCAACCTCAAAGGTTGCTTTTTTTGTATCTAGCCACCACCCCCTCATATCCAAAGTCAAAGTATAAGTATAAGTGTAAGTCAAAGTCCCATGTCCCCCACATACCGCGTCATCCCCGTCTTCCTGCCGATGCTGGCCTGTCCGCACCGTTGCGTTTATTGCAACCAGTATGTGATTTCCGGACAACAGAAACTGCCGTCTTTAGAACAAGTTACGGCATTGATAGACCGAAATTTGCAGACTATTCCGCACGATTGTCATAAGCGAGTCGCTTTCTTTGGCGGGAGTTTCACTTGTCTGCCCGAACCGGTGCAGAACCGCTACTTAGACGCGGTGCAGCCCTACCTTCAAGAGGGACGGATTGAGGGAATACAACTATCCACCCGCCCGGATTACATCGATGACCATATCCTGCAAAATCTTAAACACAAAGGCGTTACGTTGATTGAGTTGGGTGCGCAATCGTTAGATGACGACATTTTGGCGCGAAGCGGGCGCGGGCATACCGTGGCGGATGTGGAAAACGCCTCCCGACTAATCCGTCAACACGGCATAGACCTTGGGCTGCAGATGATGATCGGGCTTCCCGGTGACACGAAGGCGAAGGCGTTGCGCACGGCAGAGCAGATTGTCGCGTTCGGTGCCTCATGTACCCGTATTTATCCGACATTGGTGGTGGACGGCACCGCGTTGGCCGATGACTACCGGAGTGGGAAGTATGCGCCTTTGTCGCTGGAAGATGCTGTGAACTGGTGCAAGGAGCTATACCGTTATTTTCAGGCAAATAGAGTCACCGTACTGCGATTGGGACTTCATCCGACAAAGGATCTTCGCGAAGGTGAGCATTTGCTTGCCGGTCCGTTTCATGTCTCTTTCAAAGAATTGGTGCTCACCGCGTTATGGCATGACCGCATTAAAGACCAGATAGCCCGAGAGGGTAGGGAGGATGTCGTTGTAATGGTGCCGCCCGGCGAGATGAATTACGCCGTCGGCTACGGGTCCGCGAATCGCAAGGCGTTCCCGAAGGTGACGTATCAAAAATGATGAATGATGAAAGATAGTGTTAATATCCTCGTTATCCGTAAATCGCCAAACGAAAATCGTAAATCGCACACTTCCAGCAAGTAACAAAAAAAAAATCAAAATCTAGCCGGTATCTACTTTATATATATTATATTTGCAGCCGCAAAAAAATAATCCTTTTTTGCGGTTAATATGTTTATTATAAAATAGTTACATATATGAAGATTTCTTACAAATGGCTGAAAGAATTGTTGCATTTCAACTTGACTGCGGAAGAGACTGCCGCATATTTGACTGATTGTGGATTGGAGGTGGAGGGTATAGATACGTTTGAGACGGTCAAGGGCGGGCTTCGCGGTCTGAAGATCGGCGAGGTGCTTACCTGCGAACCGCATCCCAACTCCGACCATCTCCATGTGACCACGGTCAATGTGGGGGAAGCTGAGCCGCTGCATATTGTCTGTGGCGCTCCCAATGTTGCGGCAGGTCAGAAAGTGGTGGTCGCCACTATCGGGACTGTGCTGTACAATGGCGACGAGTCTTTCACCATCAAGAAATCCAAACTGCGTGGAGAGCCTTCCGAGGGCATGATCTGCGCGGAGGACGAGATTGGTCTCGGCACCTCGCATGACGGCATCATGGTGCTGCCCGAGGAGGCCGTGCCCGGCACCCCGGCCGCCGAATATTTCAAGGTCGAGGCGGACACCATCTTCGAAATCGGTCTGACCCCGAACCGTTGTGACGCCATCTGCCATTTCGGCGTGGCTCGCGACCTTTATGCCGCCCTCGTCCAACACGGTGTCCCTTGTTCTACGTTGGTTCGCCGCAACGCCCGCGAGGTGCAGCCCGTGTCCGGCGTGCATTCCCGTGTGGACGTGGTCATTGAAAACCAGAAAGACTGCCCCCGTTATTCCGGTGCGCTGATTGACGACATCAAGGTGCAGGAATCTCCCGAATGGCTGCAGACAAAGCTCAGAAGTGTCGGTGTTCGTCCGATCAACAACATCGTGGATATCACCCAATTCATCATGCTTGAGCTGGGACAGCCCATGCACGCCTTTGATGCGGACAAAATCGAAGGCAACAAGGTGATTGTCAAGAATCTGCCGGAAGGCACGCCTTTCGTCACTTTGGACGGTAACGAGGTCAAACTCAGTGCCGACGACCTGATGATCTGCAACGAGAAGGAGGGCATGTGCATCGCCGGCGTTTATGGCGGTCTTCACTCCGGCATCACAGAGAACACCACCCGTCTGTTCTTGGAGAGTGCCTATTTCAATCCCGTGAGCATCCGCAAGACTGCGAAACGCCACGGCTTGAAGACGGACGCCTCGTTCCGCTACGAGCGCGGCTGCGACCCCTCCATCACCGTCTATGCCCTGAAACGTGCCGTGGAGCTGGTGCTGGAGCTGGCCGGCGGTTATCCTGTGATGGATATCGTGGATCGTTACCCCAATGTCCAGGAACCGGCGCAAATCACCCTCTACTACAAGGATGTCAACCAAGTGGCGGGCAAAGTGATTGACAAACAAACGATTACCAAGATTCTGGTGCTGCTTGACATGGAGGTGAAACCGGTGGGCGATGACAAGCTCATCGTGACGGTGCCCCAGAACAAGGCCGACGTGACCCGCCCGATAGACCTGATAGAGGAAATCTTGCGTATCTACGGATACAACAATATTGAAATTCCCAATATGCTGACCTATGACATGTCGTGCCTGCACCAGAACGATGGCGCTTACCAGATGTGTCAATCTATTTCCAAGTACTTGGCGGACAATGGTTTCTATGAGGTGATGAATAACTCGTTGACCAAGGCCGAATATGCCCAGAATTATGATTTCCTGGACGAGCGCGAGACCGTCAAGCTGCTCAACCCGCTCAGCAGTGAATTGAATGCCATGCGGCAGACACTCCTTTTCTCCGGATTGGAGAATGTGATGCGGAATGTGAACAACAAATCCGCCGACCTTCGTCTGTTCGAATTCGGGAAAACGTACCATCTTAATCCGCAATCAGCTGTGGGTGATGATGTTACAGTACGCTATGAGGAACACGAGATGATGTCTCTCTTTGTCACCGGAAAGCTTGGCGACGATAACTGGGAGGGCAAGTCCGCGGAAGCCGACTTCTTCTATCTCCGCAACATGATTGACAATTTCCTGGTGAAGGTGAACTTCCCGATGGAAAAAGTGCAGCTTGTCACGGACACGGAGCCGCGCATGTTCGCACAGCATGTTTCCTACAAGGTGGATGAGGTCACCCCGATCCATATAGGGGTTCTCCGTGCCGATATTCTGCGCCAATTCGATCTGAAAAGACCGGTTTATTATGCCGAGATAGATGTGGCGGCTGTCAATGCGTTGCGGAAAACCGTGGTCAACTACACGCCGATCAATCCATATCCAGCTGTGCGCCGTGACTTGGCTTTGGTGGTCGACAAAAATGTGACGTATGACATGTTGGAGAAGATCGGTTACAAATACGCCTCCAAATTGCTGAAGCAAGTCAATCTGTTCGATGTTTACGAAGGAAGTTCGATCGGCAACGGCAAGAAGTCGTATGCGCTCAACTTTGTGTTGCAGAGCACGGACAGGACCCTTACGGATGAGGAGATCAACAAGGTGATGAACAAGTTGATTTCGGCGTACGAGCGTGAGGTCGGAGCAAAATTGCGTTAATGGAATTATTCTTTGCGGATGCAGGTTTTTAAAGGGACAGATTGTTTGCCGGAATGGAAAAATCCGGTGGTGGCCGTTGGCGCTTTTGACGGCGTCCACTTGGGGCATGTCCGGATCTTGCGTTTCCTGTGCGAGCAGGCAGCCCGGGTCGGTGGCACCAGCGTGGTGTTGACCTTCGACCCCCATCCGCGAAGCGTACTTTACCCTGAATCCACTTTTTTCACCATCAACAGCTTGGATGAGAATCTGAAACTTATTGAGAAACAAGGAATTGATGCGGCAGTGGTGATGCCGTTCTCTCGTGAATTTTCCCAAATGACCTATCAGCAGTTCATCCAAGAGGTAATTATGGGGACGTTGCATGCGCACACGCTGGTGATGGGACCGAACCATGCTTTCGGGCATCACCGCGAGGGGCATCACGACAACATCAAAGCGTTCAGCCATTCGCACGGACTGCAAGTGGTGGATATTCCCGAAGAGATGTGGCATTCCGCCGGCGTTCATTCCGCCGTCATCCGCGAACACATCCTCAAAAAGGATTGGGAAACAGTGGATGCGATGCTAGGATATTCATATAAACTTCAACCCAGAACCGATAACCCTTCAATAACCAATAACCGATAACCAATAACCCTTCATAAAATATGAGCAAAAATCTAATCATCGTCGAGTCTCCGGCGAAAGCGAAAACCATTCAGAAATTCATCGGGAAGGATTATACCGTGATTTCCAGCAAGGGTCATGTGCGAGACCTTCCTTCAAAAGGGATGGGCATCGACATAGCTCACGACTTTGAACCCCAGTATGAGGTACTGGACGACAAGAAGGCCCTTATCAACGACATCAAGAAAAAGGCGGCGGAGGCCGACACCATCTGGCTCGCAACTGATGATGACCGCGAGGGTGAAGCCATTTCGTGGCATTTGATGGAAGTGACCAAAATGGATCCAGCGAAAGTGAAACGTATTGTGTTTCATGAGATTACAAAGTCTGCCATAGAGGAAGCGTTGGCGCATCCCCGGACGCTGAATGTCGATTTGGTGAACGCGCAGCAGGCTCGTCGAGTGTTGGACCGGCTCGTTGGTTTCGAACTTTCGCCTGTGCTGTGGCGTAAGGTGCGTCCTTCGCTTTCGGCGGGACGTGTGCAGTCGGTGGCGGTGAAACTGATTGTCGAGCGCGAGCATGAGATTGAGAAATTCAACAGCACCTCTTCGTACAAGGTGGACGGTGTGTTCAGCCCTACGCGTGACAAAAAGATCGAGTTGGATGCGGAGCTGAACAAACGTTTCCCCACCAAGGAGGAGGCCGTCTCCTTCCTGGAGCATTGCCGGAAGGCGTCGTTCCAGATCACAGCCATAGAGAAGACTCCGGGCAAGAAAAGTCCTGCGCCGCCATTCACCACCTCCACCATGCAACAGGAGGCGGCCCGCAAACTCGGGTTCTCCGTGTCGAAGACCATGGTTGTGGCACAACAGCTCTACGAGGCCGGTTACATTACCTATATGCGTACCGACTCGGTGAACTTGTCGAACATGGCGCTCGCCGTCGCCCATAAGGTTGTGGCGGAGAAATATGGCGAGGACTATGCCAAAACCCGCAAGTATGTCACCAAGACCAAAGGCGCCCAGGAAGCGCACGAGGCCATTCGTCCCACAGATATCTCTCGTGAGACTATCCCGGGCGACACATTCGCCAAGCATCTGTACGAGCTGATCTGGAAGCGCACCATTGCCTCCCAGATGAGCGACGCGAAAACGGAAAAGACCTCCATCACCATACCGGTGGAGGGGCGTACCGAGAAGTTCATCGCCTCTGGAGAGGTCATCCTGTTCCCCGGATTCCTGAAAGTGTACACGGAATCGAAGGACGAGGAGAGCGAAGAGGTGAAGGGAATGCTTCCGCCCATGGAGGTGGGGGATGACCTGAACGTCAAGAATATCATGGCAACCCAGCGTTATGCGCAGCCGCCTGTCCGCTACACCGAAGCCAGTCTGGTGAAAAAGCTGGAAGAACTCGGGATCGGACGTCCTTCAACCTATGCTCCCACTATTTCCACTATCCAGAAACGCGAATATGTGCGTAAAGCCACCCGCCAAGGCAAGGAACGTCAGTATTTCTGCCTCACCATGACGTCGGACGGCATCAAAGAAGAGGTGAAAAAGGAAAAGTACGGATATGAGAAGGACAAACTTATCCCTACGGATGTGGGTATCATTGTGAACGACTACCTGCAGGATAATTTCAAACAGATTATGGACTACGGCTTTACGGCCGATGTGGAGAAGGAATTCGATGACATTGCAGAGGGGAAAGCCGACTGGCAGGATATGATGAGCCGTTTCTATGGTGGGTTCCACCAGCAAGTGGACACGGCCATCAACTATTCCACCAAGGCCAGCGGGGAGCGTCTTTTGGGCTATGACCCCAAAACCAACGAGAAGGTGTTCGCGAAGTTGGGCAAGTACGGTCCTATGGTGCAGATCGGCGAGTCTTACGCCGACTCGAAGCCTCGCTATGCACGTCTCCAGGCCGACCAGTTCATCGACACCATCACCTTGGAGGAGGCGTTGGACCTGTTCCGCCTTCCGCGCACTCTCGGCGAATGGAACGGCAAGGAGGTCTCTGTGGGCGTGGGGCGCTTCGGACCCTACGTGCGTTACGACGGCACCTTCGAATCCATTCCCAAAACCGATGATCCGTATTCCATCACGTTGGAACGCTGCATTGAGCTTTTGGAGGGTAAAATGAAGAAGAATGCCGAGCGTACCCCCCATCTGGTGGGTCACTTCGACGGAAAAGAGATTCTTGCCGCCGCCGGCCGTTACGGTCCTTATATTAAATATGATGGTAAGAATTACACGCTTGACAAAAACATGAGCCTCAACGACCTGACGGAAGAACAAGCGGTGGAAATCATTCAAAACAAGGAGACGCGGAACGTCCTGATATCTTATTCGGAAGACGCGAACCTGAAGGTGATGAACGGTCGCTATGGTCCTTATATCACGAACGGAACGGATAATTTCAAGATTCCCAAAGACATGGTGGCCAACAAACTCACTTATCAGGATTGTCTGAAAATCATGCAGGAAACCGCTCCGACGGCCAAGAAACGTATTGTAAGACGTAAAAAAGCATAAGTAAGAATGGACTTGTCACTCTATTTTGACCCTGTGACCATTGTGTCACTGCACATCCCGGATTCTGAATCTTTGACGGACAGATTGTTGTACCAGGTGATGATGTACAATCCGGAGGTCCCTGTGAATATCGAGGAGGCGGACATAGCCATCGTGGGGGTCCCCGAGGTGCGCAATGCCTGGCAAAATCCTTCCTGTTCCTTGGCGCCCGACGAAATCCGCCGGCAGTTCTATCAGCTTTATGCATGGCGGAAGAATGTGAGAATCATTGACTTGGGGAATCTTCGTCTGGGGAAGACCGTCGAGGACACCTACCGTGCTGTTTCTGAGGTGGTCGCATTTCTCGTGGAGAACAATGTCATCCCGATTATCTTGGGTGGCAGCAACGACCTGGCGTTCGCCAATTACCGGGCGTACGAGCTGATGGAACGCGTGG
This sequence comes from Bacteroidales bacterium, assembly GCA_017438945.1. Taxonomy (GTDB): domain Bacteria; phylum Bacteroidota; class Bacteroidia; order Bacteroidales; family WCHB1-69; genus F23-D06. The sequence continues at coordinate 47,897 of JAFRUI010000011.1, read as the reverse complement.
CCAACGTGGTCTCCATAGACGCCTGTTTTGACCTCGGAAACGAGAACAAACCGATCCGATCGGATGCTTATGTGAACAAAATGGTGCTCCAGCAGCCCAATTTCCTCTTGAACTACGCCAACATCGGTTTCCAAAGCTACATGAACAGTCCTGAATCGGTGAATATGATGGAAAGTCTCTTTTTCGAGACCTATCGGGTGGGACTGATGCGGAGGAATCTGGAGGAGGTGGAGCCCGTGGTGCGTAATGCGGATATGGTCTCCCTGGACATTTCCGCCATCCGCCGTCCGGACGCTCCCGGCTGCCCGCATAATTCCTCCAACGGTTTCTACGGGGAGGAAATCTGTCAGATTTCCAAATTCGTGGGACTCAGCGACAAGCTCTCTTCATTCGGCATCTATGAATATGACCCCACCTTGGATTTCAACAACCAGACCTCGCAGCTCATCGCCCACATCCTTTGGTATTTCGTGGAAGGATTCATCTTCCGGCAAGCTGAGGGACACTTCAAGAACAAGAACGACTACCGTCAGTTCAACATCTCTGTGACCGGGGCTTTGGATGAAATGGTTTTCTTCAACAGCAAGAAATCCGGACGCTGGTGGGTGATTGTGCCTATTTATCAGAAAGACAACAATCAGGTGCAGAATTACTACCTGCCCTGTTCCCAACGTGACTACCAGTTGGCCTGCGAAGACAAAATCTCCGACCGCTGGTGGCGAACCTATCATAAAATCAACCAGTAGTTTAAACCTTGAACGGTATACTTGAAATTTATTAACAAAAAATAAAAATTATGAAGAAAGGATTTTTACTTGTTTTAATGAGTGCGCTGGCTTTTTCTTTCGCCAATGCGCAAGTTGATGAAAAAACCGCCGCTGATGAGGCTTTGAAGACCAAAGTGAAATCAGCGGAAGTGGACAGTGCCAAGTACTGGAAGTTCACGGGTGTGTGCGGGCTGAATGCCGCACAGACCGCGCTTTTCAACTGGGCAGCCGGCGGTAACAACAACGTGACGGGCTTCATCTTCGCCAACATGACGTTGTCTTACAAGAAAAACAAATGGACATGGGATACCAATCTGGACACCGAATTGGGCGAAATGTTCTCTAACGACTATAAACAGGGGTATCGTTGGAGAAAAGCCAATGACAAGATCAATCTTACGACCAAAGTCGGTTTCCAGATGCACCCGCAATGGTATCTCACTCTGCTGGGCAGCTTCCGCTCGCAATATGCGCCTGGTTGGGACTACAAGAAAATTGATGACGGCATTTGGAATGCTGACACGACCTTTGTCGTGGACGCGAATGGAGAGCGCGTGGACCGCTCTTTGATTTCCAAATGGCTCTCTCCGTCTTACACGGACTTGGCACTTGGTATTGAATATCGTCCGAACGACATCTTCACCATCGGTGTGTATCCGGTCGCCGGACGTATGACCACCTGTCTGGAGGAAAGCCTCCGCGCCAACTATGGTCTGCCGATGCGCGAGGATGGTACCTACAAGGCTGTGGGTCTGAACATGGGTCTCCGTATTAATGGCGGTATCAACTACACCTTGGTGAAAAACCTTAAGATTATCTCCACGATTACATTGTTCACGCCTTACACGGCCAGAATCCATGACAAAGAGAACGGTCAGAAATTCGGCAATTTCGATGTCGACTGGGATGTGGCTATCACCTATAATTTCCTCAAAGTGTTCAGTGTCAGCTTGATGACCTCCTTGAAGTATTATGACAAGGTGATGATCGATGGTCCGGCATGGCGCAAATACCATGAAGGTCCGCGCGCTCGCGTGCAGTTCAAGGAAGTGGTCGGTTTAGGTATCGGTTACAGTTTCTAATTTTTTTAGGCAACAGGCAACAGGCAATAGTGTCAATGTTGTTGAGACGTTTCCTGAAACGTCTCAACAAACATCGCCATAGCCAATAGCTAACAGCCAATAGTCTATAACCAAAACAAACGCTCTTTATTTACTGGAAATGAGACAATTAAGAATAACAAAACAAGTAACCAACCGCAGTGAGACACCGTCGTTGGACAAATACCTGCATGATATTGGCAAGGTGCCCTTGCTAACCGCTGATGAGGAGGCGGAATTGGCCCGCCGTATCAGAAATGGAGACGAGGACGCGTTGGAGAAACTGACCAATGCCAACCTCCGATTTGTGGTGTCAGTGGCGAAACAGTATCAGAATCAAGGAATTACCTTGTCCGATCTGATTAACGAGGGTAACCTCGGACTGATCAAGGCGGCGCACCGTTTTGACGAGACCAAAGGATTCAAGTTCATCTCCTTTGCCGTTTGGTGGATCCGGCAGGCTATCCTGCAGGCCATCGCCGAGCAGTCACGTATTGTGCGACTTCCTATGAACAAGGTGGGTGTCATCAACAAGATTTACAAGACGATGGGCATTCTGGAGCAGGAACTCCAACGCGAACCCAAAGTGTCGGAAATCGCTGAACGTATGGGGATGACGGAGGAGGAAATCAAGGACTCCATGAAGAACTCCCCCAAACACCTCTCCATGGACGCCAGTCTGACTTCGGACGACGATACCAATATGTATGATGTCCTCCGTAACGAGGATACTGTTTCTCCTGATAAAGAATTGATATACCAATCGTTACAACAAGAACTCGGCTCTGTGATAGATACTTTGCCGACGCGCGAGGCGGAAATCCTCAAATTGTTCTATGGTTTGGGCAGCAAGCACCCCATGACCCTGGATGAGATCGGGGAACAGTTTGACCTCTCCCGTGAGCGCGTGCGCCAGATCAAAGAAAAAGCTATCCGCCGACTGCGCCATAACGCCAAGTGCAAGGTGCTGCAATCGTATTTGTAATGGTTATGGGTTATTGGTTATTGGTTATTGAAGCTTAGAGTTGATAGTTAATAGTTAATTGCCCAAAGCCAGAGTTATAGTCAATAGTTATAGTCATAGTTATAGTCAAAAACATGAACAAATTAAGATTAAAAGATATTATCAAGACTCCTGAGGTTGTCGGCATTGGCAACCCCGTGGAGGTTAAAGGTTGGGTTCGTTCCAGACGCGGCAACAATTTCGTGCAGTTTATCGCTCTCAATGATGGTTCCATCGTGACCAATCTGCAGGTGGTGGCCGACACGGAGAAATTCGACGAGGCTTTGCTCAAGCAGATTACCACCGGTTCGTGTATCCATGTGACCGGTAAGTTGGTTGAATCGCAGGGTAAGGGTCAGTCGGTAGAGGTGCAGGCCGAAACAATAGAGGTTTACGGTAGTGCCGATCCGGAACAGTATCCGTTGCAGAAGAAGGGTCATTCCATGGAGTTCCTCCGTGAGATCGCCCATTTGCGTCCGAGAACCAACTATTTCGGCTGCGTGCTCCGTCTGCGTCACGCCATGGCTTTCGCCATCCACAAATACTTCAATGACAGAGGTTTCTTCTACCTCCACACTCCGTTGATTACCGCATCAGACGCAGAGGGTGCAGGCGAGATGTTCAATGTCACCACTTTCGACCTTAACAACATCCCGCGCACTGAAGACGGTCAGATTGATTACAAACAGGACTTCTTCGGTAAGCACACCAACCTGACAGTCTCTGGACAATTGGAAGGAGAACTGGGAGCCATGGCTCTCGGCAACATCTACACGTTCGGTCCGACGTTCCGCGCCGAGAACAGCAACACGCCGCGCCACCTGGCCGAATTCTGGATGATTGAGCCTGAAATGGCATTCTACGACATCAAGGACAACATGGACCTCGCCGAGGATTTCATCAAATACCTTGTCCAATATGCCTTGGACAACAATATGGATGACCTGAAATTCCTCAACGATATGTTTGACAAGGAGTTAATCGCACGTCTGGAGTCCGTCACCAAAGTTGACTTTGTGCGTTTGGGCTACACCGAAGCTATCGACATCTTGCTCCAGGCCAAGAAGAAGTTCGAATATCCGGTGAAGTGGGGTATCGACCTCCAATCGGAGCACGAGCGTTATCTGGTGGAGAACCATTTCAAGAAGCCGGTCATCCTGACAGACTATCCGAAGGAAATCAAGGCCTTCTACATGAAGCAGAACGAAGACGGCAAAACGGTGCGTGCCATGGACGTGCTGTTCCCGACCATCGGTGAAATCATCGGTGGCTCCGAGCGCGAGGCCGATTATCAGAAGCTGCTTACCCGCGTCCACGAGTTGGGGATGACGGAAGAGCAGTACTGGTGGTATTTCGACACCCGCAAGTTCGGTTCCGCACCGCACTCCGGTTTCGGTCTCGGTTTCGAGCGTTTGCTGCTGTTTGTCACGGGCATGACCAACATCCGCGATGTGATTCCGTTCCCGAGAACTCCGCAAAACGCTGAATTTTAATTGCTTATATGTCATCTTCGAATAACAGTTTATCCCTTGAGCAAAAGAACGTTCAACGGCAGGTCGGCCTGCCGTTGACGTTACAACTTATGCGTTTGGTGGAGATGCCGTACGCCTCCTTGGAACAGGAAATTCGAAACGCTGTTGACGATAATCCCGCGTTGGAGATTTACGACGAGGATTCGGTCGCTGATTCGGAAAGCCGTGAGGATACCCCTCGCGAGGAGTATGATAATAATGGCGATCCGTTGGAGTTGTCGAACGAACAACTGCCTGAAGATGAGATTTTCAAGGAAGATTATTATCGGGACAACGATGATTATGACGACGGATTTTCTGATTTGCAATTGGAGAATTACATCGCCAAATTGAACGCTCCCGCCGAAATGCCGCAAAATCCGAAATCGGACGTCTATTACGAATCCATGCATGAGCAGTGGCAACTGCAGTTGGATGCGATGGATATGACACCCAGACAGGCGCAAATTGCCACCTATCTGATGGGAACTCTGGATGATGCGGGTTATCTCCATGCGGATTTGCAGGCTATCGTCAATGAACTCCTGTACAATGAGAATGTCCAGACGGATGTTCAGGAGGTGGAGTACGTGTTGACGCATTTCGTCCAGGAGTTGGACCCGCCCGGCACAGGAGCTCGGAATCTGCAGGAGTGTCTGCTTTTGCAACTTGACAAGATGCCGTCTCCTACTCCTGTGCATCAGCTTGCCCGCAAAGTGATTACGGATTGCTTTGATTTGCTGACGAAACGGCATTATGATAAAATCACTTCCGCTTTGGAAATATCCGACGAGGAGCTGAAAGAGGTTTTGGAGGTGATTCAAAAGTTAGATCCGCGTCCGGCAGCATTGGGCAGCCCTATGCAGAAGAATGCGGATGTGATTATCCCCGACTTCACCATCACCAACCGCGACGGGAAACTGATCCTGACGTTGAACAATCAGTATGTCCCCTCGGTGCGTATTAACAAGGAATTCAGCAATGCGTATCGTTTTCTGTCCAAGGAGGAATATAACCGTCGCAAGGCGGAGGCCGATCGTTTCATGAAAAAGTATGTTGATGACGGGAACCAGTTCATCAAAACTCTCGACTTGCGCGAGAAGCTGCTTTTTAACACGATGTACGCCATCATGCAACATCAGCGCGATTATTTCATGACAGGGGATAATAAGGATCTTAAACCAATGATTCTCAAAACGATAGCCCAAGAGGTGGGGGCGGATATCTCCACCATCTCGAGGGTGTCGAACAGCAAGTATGTGCAGACGGATTTCGGTATCATTCCTCTCAAGCACCTTTTCTCCGAAGCTGTTAATGACGATGACGTTTCCTCCAAAGAAATCAAACAGATATTAGGCGACCTGATTGCCGACGAGGACAAGAAAAAGCCGCTCTCCGATGATAAAATCTGTGCGATGCTGAACGAGAAGGGATACAACATCGCCCGCCGCACTGTTGCGAAGTACCGCGAACAGATGGGGATTCCGGTGGCACGTCTTCGAAAAGAACTATAAGTTAGTTAGCAGTTAGCAGTTAGTAGTTAGTAGTTTAGGTCTTAAGTCTAAGTTTAAATCTAAGTTTAAGTTTAAGTTTAAGTCTAAGTAAAGGTTACAATGCAAAAGAACTTTACAATCACATTATTTGTTTTTGCTGTGTTGCTGGGAATGATTCCGGCAAGAGTGCATGCACAGCAGAGCACCGAATTGACCAATTTGGTGGTTTTTGTCCGTTTTGCGGATGATGCGGAGATTGACCATCCGTTTGCACAAATCGACACCATGTTTAATGGGAGGACTCCGGGTTATCTCAGCGTCTATAATTTCTATGATGTGATGACCTATGGCAAGATCCATTACAATACTATTTATACGAACAACATCCAGAATGGAGTGATAGTCTCCTATCAGGATACACATCCTCGCGCGTATTTTGAGCCATATACTCCGTGGAACCCCATCGGCTACACAGAACCGAATCCGTTCATGGGCGTTTCCATGCGCGAGGCGCAGCTTTTGGGGCGCATCGTCAGCTATGTCGATTCCATGCATTTAGTCGATTCGAATGTCAGTCTTGACGGCAATGATGACGGAATGCTCGATAATCTCAGCATTATCGTGAAAGGCGGCACGGGCGAGTGGGCATCTATCCTCTGGCCTCACATGGAGTATTTCCCGTACGATTCACTGGACTATGAGCCGAAGATCAATGGACTGAGAATCAATACGTTCAATTTTGAGTTCGAGGGTGCGCCCCCGGCCTTGTTCAGTGCCCATGTGTTCCGCCACGAGATGGGGCATTCGCTCAACCTGCCAGACCTTTACCATTACGTCAATTATGGGGACGTTTCAGCTGCCGGAGCGTGGGACATGATGTGCAGCAACTATCAGAACAACCAGATGGCTGCCATTTACAAGAACAAGATTCTGCATGTGTCGGATGATCCGATAGAAATCACGGAGGATGGTGACTACACGCTGCTGAGCGTCGGTTCCAGTCCTTCGCAGAACTGCTATTACATCAAATCGCAAATAGATTCCACGCAATGGTATGTGTTTGAGTATCGCAGCAAGGAGGACCTCTTTGACGAGGGCATTCCCGGCACAGGACTTCTGGTGGCCCGATGGAACGACACCGTGTCGTTGGATTACAATGGCATGTTCGCCAATGCGTTCTTCGACTTCTACAACCAGGCGCACCAATACTGGATATTCCGTCCGGGAAGTGAAATCGATACTGTGAATGGTTGGATCAGCGAGGCGTTTTTCAGTCAAGCTTCTCACCGCACCTCCTTCGGCCCGACCACGGATCCTCATCCTTATTTGACCGATGGTACGCCGGAAAACAGCTTCGAAATCACCAATATACAGGAAAATGGCCAGCAGCTGTCCTTCCACGTCCACTTCTTTGACACGGGCATTGAGGAGCATTCCCTTGCCGGCGAGCTGAGTGTTTATCCGAATCCGACGAGCGATTTCGTCAATGTACAATGTACAATGGACAATGTACAATTAAGTGGATTTTCCGTTGAGGTTTTCGATGTTTACGGCAAATTGATGCACACCGATGTGGTGGCGAATAATTATTCGCCCTTACAGACCCGGATTAACGTTGGAAATCTTCCCGCCGGCGTCTATTTCGTCCGAGTTGCTACAGAAAAAGGCATGATTACGAAACCATTCGTAAAACAATAACCCTTTTCTAAAAGCCACCACCAAAGACATAGTTAGTTATAGTTAGAGTCATAGTTTAAGTCATTGTTATAGTCATAGTCAAAGTTTAAGTCATAAGTGTAGTTATGGAAAAAGTATTAGGGATTCTTAAATCGAAGAAGTTCTGGATAGAGCTTCTCATCATGACCGTGGGAATGTTAATCACGGCCTGTGCAGTCTATTATTTCTTAGTGCCGAGTAAGCTGATTATTGGTACGATTTCGGGTTTGTCCATTGTCATCAGCGGGATATCGGAACAGCTTTTCGGGTTTGCGCTGCCGGTGTCAACGGTCATTTTAGTGGTGAACGCCATCCTGTTGGTGTTGGCTTATTTTCTGATTGGTAAGGAGTTCGGTATCAAAACGGTTTATACAGCCCTTATCTTGGGACCTCTGATGGCCTTGCTTGAGAAATATCTTCCCTACACGAAATTCGTGGCAGAAGGCACCACTTCAGTGATGGGCGACATCTGGTTCGACCTTTGCTGTTTCGTGTTGCTGTTGAGTGCGGCGCAGGCGGTGTTGTTCTCCATTAACGCTTCCACCGGGGGGCTGGACATCCTGGCTAAAATTGTTAACAAGTATCTGCATTTCGATATCGGCAAGTCGGTGTCCATCGCGGGAGCGTGTATTTGCTGTACGGCTTTTGCCATCAATCCGTTCCGTATGGTCGTTATCGGCCTTATCGGTACTTGGATTAACGGTTTGGTGGTTGATTACTTCACGGCGAACCTCAACAACCGCAAACGTGTCTGCATTGTCTCCAAGGACTATGATCGCATCCGCCGATATATCATTGACCAGCTGGTGCGCGGTTGTACATTGTATGAAGTTATCGGTGGTTACACCAACGAGAAATCCATTGAATTGGAAACTCTGTTGACGAAAGATGAGTTCTCCAAACTGATGGAATTTATCGGCAAGGAAGAAATCAAGGCGTTTATCACCGCCGGCAATGTGAGTGAGGTTTATGGTCTTTGGTTCAAGGACAAAAAGCGCGTGAAAGAGCACGCGGAATTGCGGTAATTCTCCGCTATTACGATAAAGAAAAGAGAGACGGGGCGTGCCCTGTCTCTCTTTTTGTTTGTCGTTGCGAACGAATGAAATCTACTATCGGATAATCGTGATGGATCCGTGCCACTGCGTGGTCTTGGCCTTGCCTTTGTAGGTGAAAGTGTAGAAATAGACCCCGTCGCTGAGGTCGTTGCCAGTGAACGGATTGGTCCCTTCGTGGATTTGTCCATCCTTTGCCCAAGTGTCGTAGTTTTTGGTATGGAACACCACTTTGCCCCAGCGGTCGCTGATGCGCAGCTCGTTGTGGCGGTATTCGTCGGGATCTTCCGGATTGATGTCGGTGTTGAGGTTCTCGATGGCCCACACGTCGTTGATGCCGTCACCGTTAGGGGTGATCACGTTCGGGAAAATCAAGTCGTCTTCGATAATCACGGAGTGGCTCACCGAGTCGCCGCACCCCCCTTGGGTGATTAGCGTCAGGGTCACCACATAGTCGCCCCAGGTGGAATAGAGGTGCGAGGTGGAGGTCTCGTTTTCGGCAGTCTCACCATCACCGAAACTCCATATTAAATTGTTGGTCGGGTTATCCTGCACGTTGTCTGACAGATAGGCGGTGAAATCCACGTTGCCGCCGTTCTCGCTCATCATGGAGATCTCCGGTGAAGCGAGGAAGTCGATTTCAGGCTGCGGGGAGGTGACAATGTAGTTCCATTTCGTCACCGAGTCTTTACAGCCTTCCGGCATGGTGATGACCAATTTCACGGAATAGGAACCCGCTTCCTCAAATGTGATCACGGGGTTGTCCTCGTTGGAGTAGTCGATGATGTTGAAGTCTTCGTCAAAAATCATCCACTCGGTGGTCAGACTGTCCGGATCCGGGAAGGAGATGTCGGTGAAATGGACGGTGAGAGGGGTACAGCCGGAAAGGATGTCCGCTTCAAGGTCGGCATGGGGTACAGGGTAGAACTGTACCAGCACGGTGTCGGAGCTTTCGCAGGCCAGGTTCGCGGAATTATCCACCGAAACATTGAGGATATATTCGCCGGAAGTGATCACCTCGATGGAGTCCCCGGTGTCTCCAGTACTCCAGTAATATTGCACTCCGTCGGCGGCGTAATTGGCTCTTATCACGGCGATTTCACCGGTGCAGAGATATTGGTCGGGGCCGAGGTCGGGCTTGTAGGAGTTGACTAACTGGATGTTGATGCTGTCGAGCAGCCACGTGTCTTCACATCCGATGGCACTGTGCGCCAGCAAGTAGTATTTGCCCGTGTCGGCAAGCGTGAGGTCGTGGATGACATACGGCTCCTGCGTCAGCGTGTCTCCCGCCGGCGTGATGAGGAACACGGTGTCGATGTTTTCGGTGATGTAGTTGAACGGCACAGAGTCGTGCAGACAGTAAAGGTCGCGCATGTAAACGTCGATGTGTCCCACACTGCTGTAGTCGCTGAAGTAACCCAAGGAGGAGGACATTCCGGAGTAGTAGTCGAGAATGCCGAGGTGGAATGGGCCGAGGGAGTTCTGGATCATCATGACGGTCTGCGTGGGGACGGAGCTTGAGAAGTCTTTGTAGCAGTATGACCAGGCATTATTGTAGGGAAGCATGGTGAAGTCGGTGGGAGTCAAGGGGATGTTGTTGTTGCCGGCGGTCATGGTGAACCCGGTGACGTAGTTCGTGGGCACTACGATGGACAGGCGCATGTGGGTGGAGTAGGAGGGGCGCGCGTAGACGACTTCCTGGGAGCCGGTGCAGCCCAACGCGGGAAGTTGCGTGCCGCCCGCCTCGCCGTCGGAGCCCGTCACTTGGAACACGTGAATCGGTTTGTCGGAAGTGATCATGGTGGCGATGGTGGGCGAATTGCTGGGCATGTAGGTGTAGCTCTGCCCAGTGTTCAGCGTGGCCGCCGGAGTGGTGCTTCCGTTAATGTATACGTGGGTGGTGTCGTGTATGGGGATGATGCAGATATTCTCGAACAGTCGGTTGTTGTACATGGCGATGAAGAAGTCGCCGGCGTATTCGTCAGGGACAATCTGCTCGCCCACCAGGTCCTGTCCCGAGTAGCCCGAGATTTGGTTGCTGGCCACGGAGTCGTCGGTGGAGTTCACCGCGATGGGTTTGTCGGAGGTGATGCGTGTGTTGGTGAGGTGCCCGGCGGCCGACTGGTCCGCCGATTTGATGCAGTAAGACTGTCCTGCGTTGAGCGTGATGGTGATGGGGGTTCCGGCCGGAATGCCGCCTTGCAGCGGCTTCGACGGGATGATGGTCACCGTGGTGTTGTTTTCCGTGGCCACGATTTCGATGCTGTTGCGCGGATCTGACGGAGGACCGTCCACCAGGAAGTTCTGCATCGGCACGGTGAAGTCGGTGCCCAAACCGTTACGTCCCTTGAGAGTGTAGATCTCGCTGTTGTTGGCACCCAACTGGTAGTAGGTGGTGATGTTGGCGGTAGAGACAATCTTGAAACCATAGTTGCACACGGTGTTTTCGGGTGCGGTCTCCACAATGCCCTCTTGACTGGTGACATCCAGCGCATAGTAGCTGTAAGGGTTGAGGTTTACGGTCACCGGAGTGAATGCGGGGTTTGCCGGCTGGGAGATGGTGACGGTTGCGGGACTGCTGAACGAGGTGAAACAGAAGGTGATCGGGTTATGTGCGTGGTTGGCTGAAATATCCGGTGCGGCGAACCAGAAGAGGTTGTCGATTTGCGCGTGGAGGTGGAATGAAGACACCGTGGCGAATAGCAGGTACAGCGCCACTTTCTTCAAGGATATGTCAAACCAATGTATGTTCTTTTCCATATATTTTATATTCAATAATATAATTCGGCAAATATACATTTTTTTTGTTTTTGCAGCTCTAAATAATTTCGATAGATTTCTTTAACAATTTGGAGGTTGTTTTTGGCACTGGGTGTCGTGCCTGTCTTCGGGTTTCCAAACAGTGTTGAAAACTTTTTTCACGCAAGTTGCTGAGTATAAAGAAAAAGTGTATATTTGCACGCTTGTTAGAAAAACTGGTTTTTGTAATCCAAATGGTTGATTTTCAAGTGTTTGGGTGAAATAATTAAGTATCGAAACGAGCGGAAAAAGTCAAATTATTTTATAAATCTAACCAAAAATGTCAGGATTAATAGGAAAAAAAATTGGGATGACTAGCATCTACGATGCCTCCGGCAAGGTTGTGCCGTGCACGGTGTTAGAGGCTGGTCCTTGCGTGGTCACGCAAGTCAAAACCGTCGAGAAGGACGGCTACAGCGCTATCCAATTGGCTTATGACGAGAAGAAAGAGAAAAACACGACCAAGTCGCTGAAGGGTCACTTCGAGAAGGCCGGTACCACGCCGAAGAAGATTGTGCGTGAGTTTACCCGCTTCGAGGAAGGACACCGCAAGTCCCTGGGTGAAGTGCTTGACGTCACCGTCTTCGAGGAAGGCGAGTTCGTGGATGTCAGCGGCACCTCCAAGGGTAAAGGCTTCCAAGGTGTTGTGAAACGCCACCATTTCCGCGGTGTCGGCGACGCCACCCACGGTCAGCACAACCGTTTGAGAGCCCCCGGTTCTATGGGTGCATCCTCTTACCCGTCACGCGTGTTCAAAGGCATGCGCATGGCCGGCCAGATGGGCAACGCCAAAGTGAAGGTCATCAACCTCCAGATCGTCAAGATCGTCCCCGAGAAGAATTTAGTATTAGTTAAAGGTTCCGTTCCGGGAGCCAATGGTTCATATATAATTATTGAGAGATGGAGCTAACAGTTTATAAAATAGACGGCAGCGCGACTGCAAAGACGGTTACCCTGAACGATAAGATCTTCAACGTGGAACCGAACGATCACGCCATCTGGCTTGACGTGAAACAATATTTGGCAAATCAGAGACAAGGCACGCACAATACGCTGGAACGCTCCACCGTGTCAGGCAGCACTCGCAAGCTGAAACGGCAGAAAGGTACTGGCGGCGCCCGTGCCGGTAGCATCAAGAGCCCGACCATCCGCGGCGGTGCCACCGTGTTCGGCCCTCATCCGCGCGACTACGGCTTCAAGCTCAACAAGAAAGTGAAACGCCTCGCCCGCTTCTCCGCCTTCACCTACAAACAACAGGAAGGCAAGATCACGGTGGTGGAAGACTTCACCTTCAACGCGCCTAAGACCAAGGAGTACAAGGCTATGCTCAAGAACCTCAAGCTCGAAGGTCAGAAGACCCTGCTGCTGCTGCCTGAGAACGACCGCAACGTTTTCCTCTCCGGTCGCAACCTGCAACGCACCAACATCATGCGCGCCATCGATGCCAATACGTATAATGTGCTTAACGCCAACAACCTCATCATCTGCGAGAGCAGCTTGAAGGAACTGGAGAAAATGTTAGGCGAATAATTCAAACCCTTAAAAAGTCAGAACAATGAGTATCATTATAAAACCCATCATCAGCGAGAAGATGAACAACGTGGCGGAGAAATACAACCGCTACGGCTTCATGGTGACGCGCGAGGCCACGAAACCCGAGATCAAACGCGAGATCGAGGCCATCTACAACGTGAAAGTGGTGCGTGTGAACACACTCATCCAACGCGGCAAAGCCACCGCCCGCAACACCAAGGCTGGTGTCATCTTAGGACAAAAGAACAATTTCAAGAAGGCTTACGTCTTCGTCGACAAAGACCAAAAAATCGATTTCTACAGTAACATTTAATAACGGGTGACGGTTTCGGCTATTGAGCTTCAATAACCCATAACCCATAACCTATAACCTTAAAAAAAATGGCATTAAAAAAGTACAAACCAGTAACGCCGGGTCAGCGCTTCAAAGTGATTAGCGCTTACGATGACATTACCACGAACAAACCCGAAAAGAGCCTCTTGTGCCCGAAACACAGCACCGGCGGCCGTAACAACAGTGGTAAGATGACGATACGGTACCGCGGAGGCGGTCATAAGCAGATGTATCGCATCATAGATTTTAAAAGAAACAAAGATGGTGTACCGGCTACCGTAAAAACGATTGAATACGACCCGAACCGTTCGGCTCGTATCGCGTTGCTGTTCTATGCTGATGGCGAGAAACGCTACATTGTGGCTCCTCATGGCATCAAGGTGGGTCAGCAGATCATCAGCGGCACAGGCGTCGCCCCCGACTTGGGCAACAGCCTCCCCATCGGTGAGATCCCCCTCGGCTCCATTATCCACAACATCGAGATGCGTCCCGGTCAGGGCGGCAAAATCGCCCGCAGCGCCGGCTCCTACGCACAGCTGATGTCCCGTGACGGCCGCTACGCCATCATCAAACTGCCTTCTGGCGAAACCCGCATGATCCTCTGCGCATGCAAGGCCACCATCGGCATCGTCTCCAACGGAGACCACAGCCTTGAGGTGTCCGGTAAGGCAGGCCGCAGCCGCTGGCTCGGTCGCCGTCCGCGCAACCGCGGTGTCGTCATGAACCCTGTCGATCACCCGATGGGTGGTGGTGAAGGCCGTGCATCCGGCGGTAACCCGCGTTCCCGCAAAGGTATGCCCGCTAAAGGCTACAAGACCCGTCATCCGAAGAAGAATTCTTCCCAGTATATCGTTGAAAGAAGAAAGAAATAACCTAAAAGCTATTGATTATGAGTCGTTCATTAAAAAAAGGACCGTATATCCATTTCAAACTGGAACAACGTGTGATCGCTGCCCAGGAGTCAGGAAAGAAATCAACCATCAAAACGTGGTCCCGTTCTTCCATGATCTCCCCCGACTTTGTAGGCCTTACCATCGCTGTGCATAACGGGAACAAGTTCATCCCCGTGTATGTCACAGAGAACATGGTTGGTCACAAACTCGGTGAGTTCGCGCCCACCCGTATCTTCCGCGGTCATGCCGGCCAAAAGGACAAAGGCTCCAAGTAATCGCCTTCCCTTTTGAAATTAGGTTATCTTCCATCGAAATTATCACCATTCTATATTAAGGCTTCCGTCAATCCGGAAGCCTTTTTTTGTTCAAGGTTCAAGGTTCAAAGTTCAAGGTTCAACTTGAAACTTTTTTTGTATTTTTGCTGCCGTAAAAAAAATCGAAATCGTCATGAAGAAAACCCTTTTTGCAGTTGGACTATTATGCGGGCTGATGTTGATGCTCGCCGGTTGTAAGACCAAAATCGACACGCAGGCGTTGAATTCCCTCACCTCGCTTTCGCAGATTACCCCGGCCGACATCAACACGCGGACAATCACCTTTGCCGATTCCGTGGAGGTGAACAAAATTACCGGTACGGTGAAGATCACGGCTGATTTCCCCGAATCGGGCAACTTCTTCGCAATCAATAATATCCGCGAGTGGATGTCCGAGCAGCTTGGCGGCACTTACGAGGGTAGTGCTGAAAATGGGACTAAAATGCTGGAACATTATAAGAACAGTGTGTTGAACGATTTCCAGCAGAATATTATCCCCGACATGCCCAGTATCAAGGGGATTTCCTGCTATAAGGACATCAAATTTTCAAAAATATACGAAACAGATCGTTATATCACCTACCTCTACACTCAGGAGGGCTTCGCGGGGGGTGCCCATGGCTGGTATCTGATGCAAGGGCAGACTTTCCGCAAATCCGACGGTCGACGCATCGACTACGACATTTTCCGTGAGGAGTCGATGGACGAACTTACCGAATTGGTCAAGGACAACATCTTCTCGCAGTATTTCGAATCAGATGCCAGTGAGATGGAGAACATGCTGACGATGGAGAACAATGATTTCTTCCCGCTTCCGCAGGCTGCGCCTATCTTCCGTGAGGACGGCGTGGAGTTCGTTTATCAGCAGTACGAAATCGCCTGTTATGCGGCCGGTATGCCAGCTTGCGTGATTTCCTACGATCTCCTTGAACCGTTCCTGACCCAGGCCGGCAAGTGGCTGGTGAACGTCGGGCACGTGGCGGAGAACTAAAAGTCACTGTATGTACCATTCCTTGAACTCCGGGACCCTCGACTTGCTGATGGTGATTTCCTCCGGAACGGGCACCGACAGCGTGAGCCGCAGCTTCCCGCCGAACCATACCGTGATCCCTTCGATGGCCTTGTGCGCCACCACGAACTGACGGTTGGCGCGGAAGAACAGCCCCGGGTCTAACTGCTCGGCAATCACGTCCAACGGCTTCCCAATCACCACGGTCTTGCCCGGATAGGTCAACGCCCGCGACACCTTGTCCTCCAAGTAGAAACAAGCTATCTCATTGACCGCCAGGGGCACCAACTTGTCCTTAACGGGGATGAGGAAGTAGGAAGGATACCGCTGCGACTGCTGGCTGAACATCTTGACAAGCGCGTCAAGCTGCTGATTACCCGTTGTGTCGTTTCCATTCCCCGACAAAATGGCCCATTTGTCCAACGCCCGCTGCAAATCCTCCTTGCCGATGGGCTTGAGCAGGTAGTCGATGCTGTTCACCTTGAAGGCCTGCAGCGCATATTGGTCGTAGGCCGTGGTGAAGATGATCGGGCACGGGAAGGACACCTTGTCGAAAATGCGGAATGCGTTGCCGTCGGCCAAGTGGATGTCCATGAACACCAGGTCGGGGAAAGGGTGCGCGGAGAACCACTCCACCGTCTCCTCCACCGACTGCAAAACCTGCTCCACCGTGCTCTCCGG
The DNA here is from genome assembly GCA_017438945.1 of Bacteroidales bacterium. Lineage (GTDB taxonomy): Bacteria > Bacteroidota > Bacteroidia > Bacteroidales > WCHB1-69 > F23-D06. Next base: position 31,692 of record JAFRUI010000011.1, on the reverse strand, counting down.
CGACACCTCGCCGAGCAAATGGCTGAGCCGCTGCGCCGCAATGGCCTCGTCCTCGATGATTACAACTTTTTTCATTAGTGAATGGTGAATTGAGTTTTGAACCTTGAACTTTGAACTTTGAATCTTGAAACCTGATACTCACCCCATCTCCTCTCCAAGCTTAGCGAGGATGGCTTCCGCTTTCTGAGCGGGAATGAGGGGAATCTCCACGGAAAACGCTGTTCCGTCGTTGCTCACCGAGATATGCTCGCCGGCAATCAGCTCGTAGCGCTTGTCCATGTTGGATAGACCGATGCCTTCCGAGGTTGAGTCCTCCTCTTTCGGGCACATTGAGTTGCTGACCCGCAGACTGCCGTGGCCGGTGGACGACACCGTGATGGTGAGCGGGTGCCGGTTGCTGACCACATTGTGCTTGATGGCGTTCTCTATCAGCAGCTGCACGCTGATGGGCACCACGTAATAGCCGCTTTGCACCTCGTCGAAATGGCGGACAACCGTGAGGCTGTCGCCGTAACGGATATTCATCATGTAGAGGTAGGCGTCAGCGAAGGCGAGCTCGTCGGCCAAAGGCACCAGCTTGTTCTGCTGGATGGTATAGCGGTAGGTGGAGGCCAACTGCATCAAATAGGCCTGCGCCTTCTCGTCGTCGGTCCCGATCAGCCCGCTCAGCGTGTTCAGCGAATTGAACAGAAAGTGCGGATCCAACTGGTTCTCAAGCGTTTCATAACGCACCAACAGATTTTCGGACTGCAGGCGTTCGTTCTCCATCTCCATCTGATGGCGCCGGCTAAGCATGTAAATCAGCACTGTAATCAAGATGGTGATGACGGCAATCAAACTGTCTTTCAGCACATTGTCACCAAGATGCTCCAGCAGCTGCCCTTCGTACATCTGGTTTTTCACCCAGTTGGAGAGCAAGGAGAAAGAGGCGGCGATGACCAGCGCCCCTATGGTGGCCAACGCGAATCGCCATGCCACGCGCATGCCGCTCTTGAGGATGCTGAAGACGTAGAGGAACAGCAGGAAGAACAGGGCGCAGTTCAGCGAAAGCGTCAGCACGAAGTGGAAGTCAGGAGCCACGGTCCAAGTCTGCGTGTTCAGCTTTCCCAGCAACATAATGACGGTCAACAAGATGCCGGTCGGAATGGACATGTAGAGCGCATTCCGCACCGTGAAGGGCGTGACCATCCGCAACGGTTTCAGCGTTTCGAGGCTCTTGTGCTTCAAAATGGCGGGCGTCATCGTGACGACTGACCTGAGGAGTTCTTTATTTAGCATAAACTTGGAAATCTACGTGTGTTGACCCGCTCAGCTCCGCCTCGACTTCTCGAAATCGGCAATTGCCTCTTTCAGCATCGCTTCAAACTGGTCGATGGAATTGTCGATGGAGTATTTCTTTGCTGATTCGGAATAGATTTTCTCCATTCGCCGCTTCTCCTCGGGGTTGTCGAGCCAGTAGTCGATGGCGCGTGCCAGATCCTTGGGGTCGCCGGCTCTGAAGAGGCTCCGATGGTCGAGGGCGAACTGCTTCGTGGCCGAAAGCCTGCTGTTGGAGATGACGGGCACGAGCCCTGTGGCGAAGGCTTCGATGCAGGAAATGGCCTCGGACTCCATGTCGGAAGCGTGGACATACAAGTCACACTGTCCCAAAAGGTTGAGAAGTTCATCCTTGGTGAGATAGGTGAAAATTGGCGGGTTCTTGAGCTTTTGACCCAGTTTATAATACTGTTTGTATTTCGGTCCTTTTCCGGCGAACACCAGTTGGATTTTGTCTCCGTATTTGGAGTATTGCAGGGCATTGATGATAAGGTCCTGACGCTTTTTGCCGGCCAAACGCCCCACCATCATGATGAGGATTTTGTCGGCATATTCCAGGCTCCTGGGCGTTTTCGTCCAGGTGAAATCCGATTGGATGCCGTTGGAGAAGGGATGAATCTTGGCCGTATAGCCGCGCTTCTCGATTTCGCCGGCCATGAACTGCGACGGGGTGTGCACATGGCCGTAATGGTTGTAGGTGGTGTTGCGGAACAGCCTGAAAATGGCGTTGTTGACCCAGGCGATGTTCCCCATACCGATACTGGAGGTGATGTTTTCAGGCTGGATATGGAAGGCGGCCGTGGAGGGCTTGCCTAACTTGTCGGCGATTTTTTTCGCCTTCGCCTCCATCACGAACGGCATGTAGCAATGGACGATGTCCGCCCATTGCACCGCCTCGGTGAGCGTCTTCCGCTTCCATTTGGCGAACTGGAAGCCGTGTTTCGAGATCAGCCCCTGGAAAAAAGGGACTTTCAGCTCAGGAAGCCCGTAGATGTCCTCCCTTGCCTCTTTGCAGGTGGTCAGGATGCGCACCTCATGGCCTCGTTTGCGAAGCTCGTCCGCGAAACGCTGCGCGGAAATGCTTGTCCCGTTGTTGTTGGTGAAGTAGGCGTCTATTACGAATAAGATTTTCATTTTCTGATTTTCTTATTATTTTTTCGTATTTGATTTCGTCCTATCCTTTATTGGATGTCCAGATCCATGCTATTTTTTTGAAGCGGCAAAGATAGCCTTTTTCCGTTTAACTCGAACGTCCACCCCTCTTGCTTCAGCCGCTCGTGGAGGAAGAACAGCCGGTAGAAGAGGCACGACAGCAGGAAATAGCCTCCGGCCTGGATCCACAGCATCAGGTACTCGAACTGCACCTGCCTAAGCTGCGCCCCCATCGAGTTGATGCGGACAAAGCCCTGGATGCCGTGCGTGGAGGGGAACAGGTAGGAGAAGTAACGCCAGAAGGCAGGCATGTTGGACCTCGGCCACACCACACCTGACAGGAACAGCAAAACCACGCTGAAGAAGATGCAGGTGAGCACCACCGTGTCGCGCTCGCGGATGAACATGCCCACGGTCATGCTGAAAGCGACGGTGGCCAGCATGAAGGGCAGTAGGAACAGGCAGAGGTCGCCGAGACGGCCGATGTGGGGCAGTCCGAACACCCGCGGCAGCAGCACCAGGTCAATGGCTATCAGCGGGATATAGATCATGATGTAGGCAAGGGAACGCCCCAGCACCACCCGATAGACGCTCCGGTTGCGCAGCCGCTCCGGGATGACGTTCACCGTCTGTCCCTCTTCGCGGATGGTGCCCGACAGGATGCAGATGCCGAGGAACAGCGTCTGGTGGATGACCAGGGCGAGCAGCGCCGGCACAAGAAAACTGGTGAAGCCGCCCGCCGGCGAGAAGAGCTTCACATCATCGTAGGGGATGGCCGCAATCATCTCCTCCGCATTCGCGCCCGTCGTGCCGGCCATGGCGTATCGCCCCAACTGGATGTGGCGCATCTCGTCGAGCATCACGCTGCTGGCCCCCGTGAACACGCTGCGGTAGTACAGAAAACTGCTCATGTCGCAGAACAGGCAGAGTCTCGCTTGCTCGCCGTTGACAATCAAGTCGTTGTATTCCTTCGGGAAATAGAAGATGCCGTTGATTTTGCGCTGGTGCATCAGCGTTTCGGCCTCTTCGAGGGTGTTGCAACGGAAATCGACGTTCACTTCGGGGGTGGCATCCAACTTGTGGATGAACCGCCGGCTCGACGCGCTTCGGGAGTCGTCCACCACCGCTACCGGGAGGTTGCGCACGAGTTCGTGCTTGTAGATGGCCCCGAAAATCAGCGGGTAGAGCAGCGTGGCCACAAAGAAAATCAGCATCACGCCGCCGTCCGTGAAAATGCGGTGCAATTCCAAGGTGAAAACCTCGAAAATGTCCTTCAGTCCGGATGATATGGTTTGAATGAGTTTGCTCATAATCTTTTGTGTATTATTGTTTTACAAGGAAGTTTGGCAACTGTTCGCGACACTCTTCCGGGCTAATAACAACCCTCCCATCAGGCCTGGGACGAGAAAGAGCAGCAACAGGCAGAGATGCGGCCAGTAGTCGGTGAACGTGCCGCCGAAAAGGGCAATCTTGGCGTAGGCGAGATAGTGGTGCCGCAGCGGGAAGATGTAGCTGAGGGCCTGCAACGCGGGCGGCATACTATCGACAGGATAGGAGAAGCCGGCCATGGAGAAGGAGAGCATACCGTAGATGCCGCCCACGCTGACGGCCAAGTGCTGGTTGGGAATAAGCCCCGAAAGGAACACACCCATGGCCTGCATGGCGAGGATGAACAGCAGCAGCGTGACCGACATGGCGAGGAAACTCCCCCGGCACACGAAGTGGCAGCCCCCGAACATCACGATGTTCCCCACGATGCCCAACAAGGTGAACCAGAAGGTGTAGGGCAGCAGTTTCCCGAGCAGGGCACTGAGCATGTCGCCGTTGGCCGTCTCTAACCAAACTTGATAGGTATTATGCTTTAACTCATTTGTTATCATATAGATGGTGAAAAGAAGAGCCATCACGCCAATGATGCCGGGCAGCATGGTGGTGAGGACGTAGGGAAGATAGCTGCCCCACGGGTTGCTGATGAGGTGCGCGTCGATTTCCACGGGCTGCAGCATACCCATAATCTGCGTTTCAGACATGCCCTTTTTCCGCAGCACCTCGCGCTGCACGGCGGCGGAGGCCAGTTTCCCGATGGTGCTGAGAGTCTTGTAGCTCAGCGTTCCCGACAGCAGGTAGGCGTTGTTGCTGTAGAGGGCGAGGTGCGGGGCCTTGAAGTCGAGCATCGCCGAATAGGTGCCGGCGGGAATCTCGACGAAGGCGAAGATTTCCTGCCGCTGCATCGCCTCGCGGGCCTCGCGGTGCGTGTCATAGACGGCCACCACCGCGACCCCCTGCGTGGCGTTCAGCTCGTGGCAGAGCCGCCGCGACAGGTAGCTGCCGTCGTGATCGACCATCGCGATGGGCAGGTTCTCCGGCAGGCCTTCGTGCATGAAGGTCAGGAAGAAGACATAGCTGAACAGAATCCCGACAGTCAGCAGGATCAGATAGCGCGGATGCTGCCGCAACATGCGCAGTTCGCGACCGAGCGAGTTCACGATTCTCTTCATCATGATGCCACGGTTTTACGGTTAGCGTTGCTGCAGGATGACGGTCATGCCGGGCCGCAGGCCGGGAATCTCGCCCACTGGCACAATCTTGATGTCGAAGCTCTTGACGTCGTACTGTCCGTTGGTCTTGGTGGCGCGCCAGGTGGCGTAGGAGGCCATGGCCCTGACCGAAGTGACCTTGGCCTTGTAGGTCTGGTCGCCTAGCGCCGGAATCCGCACCTCCACTTCTTGTCCGACAGACAGGCCCTGGAGCAGGTCTTCGCGCACGCTGAAGGTGAACCAGACGTCGCTCATGTCGAGGATGGACATCACGGGCGAGCCGGTGCCCACGAGTTCGGATCGTTTGGGGTAGATTTCCGCCACCTCGCCGTCGCATGGGGCCACGAGGAAGCGGTCGTTCATGTAGGCCTCCACCTCGGAGACCGCGCCGGAAGCCTGCATAACCAGGGCGTTGGCAGCCATTTTGTCTTCGTTCTGCGCCCCCTCGCGAGCCATCTCGTACTGCTCCTTCGCGGCGTTGGCGGTGGCCACGGCGGCCTTGTACTGCGCCTCGGCCTCGTCGCGCTTCTGCGCCGAGACCACGTTCTTGTCGTACAGCGCCTGCACGCGGTCGTAGGACTTCTTGGCAATATCGACGCCGGCCTTCGCCTTCTGCCACATCTCATACGCGGAGACGATCTGCTGCTGGCGCGCACCGTTGGCGGCCTTGCTGCTTTGGGCGCTGGCCGCCGCGCGCGCCGCCTTGGCCTGCGTCAACTTCGCATCCACCTCAGGACTGCTGATATAGACCAAGGTGTCGCCGGCCTTCACGTGCTGGGACTCGTGCACGTAAAACGTGTCCACTCGACCCGGCACCTTGTTGGAGACCCTGTATTCGTTGGCCTCCACCTCGCCCGTCAGCAGCTCCGGTTCCGGGCGCAGGGCGATGATTCCAATCAGGGCGACGATAGCCACCACGGCGATCACCACCCCGATTCCTATCCATAAATTTTGTTTTGTTGTTTCCATATTCTACTGATACTTGGTTTTTTACTTATTGAAAAAATATTGGCAATACGGTTTATCTGCCCAACGCCTGCTGGAGGTAAAGGTAGTCCATCCGCGTTTCGATTTCCGCATCCACCACCTCCGACTTGGCACTGAGCCAGGCGGTCTGGGCGGCCATCAGGTCGCTGCTGCTGATCACGCCCGCCTCGAAAGACTCGTCGGCCAGCCGCAGATTCTCCTCGGCGTTTTCCAGGTTGCTCTGCGCCTGCGCCAACTTCCTGTTGGCCACCTCCAACTCGTAGTTCAGCTTGTTCACCTGCAACTCGATCATGCCCTTGGCCTCTTCCAGCTCGTATTGCACCAGGTTGCGGCGGTGCCTGGCGGCCTTCACCGTGTAGATGTCGTTGACGTGGCAGATGGGGATGTTGACGACCACCCCGGCAGTGAACATGCCGCCGAACTTGTTCTGGTAGCCGTTGAGGATGTTGGGGTTGCTCACGAGATAGGAGCTGCTGACGGCCACATTCGGCAGCAGTCCGGAGGTGGCGATGCGCACGTTGGTGCGGGCCAGCCGGTCGCCGAGCTCCAACAGCTTGATTTCCGTGCGGTTGTCCCACACCTGCTGCATGTCGAGCGAGACTTCGGGCTGAAACATCCGCGCGGTGTTGTCCTCCGTGACGCGGTAGTCGCCGCGCAAATCGAGGCCGCAAAGCTGGTAGAGGGCCATTTTCGAGAGGGCCAGGCCGTTTTCCGCCTTGGTGAGGCTCATCCGCGCCTCGTTCAGCTTCACCCGGACCTTGGTCACGTCGCTCGGCGTGGCCATCCCCTCCTCTAACATGACCTCCACGTCGTGGCTCAGCGTGTCGAGCAGGGCGCAGTACTGCCGGGCCAGCTCCTGCTTGTGCTGCAGGGAAACCACTCGCCAGTAGGCTTCGTCAACCTGAATCATCAGCTCCTCCTTCTGCTTGTCAACCTGAAGCTTGGCCGCCTCGTTCGACAGTTTGGATAGCTGGTACATGGCACGTATCTTGCCACCCATATAGACGGGCTCCGACACCGTGACCGCCCCGGCGAAGACGTGAGTCATATCGATGTTGAAGGCATCGGTGATCTGATGCCCCATGTCGTTCAGCATCTCCTCGGGACTCACGGAACCATATGCGTCTAACAGCGCCTGCCCGATTCGAGGATCCACCTGCGAAAGCCTTCCCGCAAAATCCTCCACTGAGGTGTTGTAGGACGCCATCATCGTGGTGCCCATGGTGTTGATGGAATGCTGTTGCTCGTCGCTGAGCAGGGCGATGCTCTTCTGGTTCCAGTTGTACGTCCCGTTCACCGAAATCTTCGGGAAAAAGTTCGCGATGGCCGCGCCTTTCAGGGCATCGGTCTCCTCCACCTTCTCCTCGGCGATTTTCAGCCGGTTGTTGGACTCGGCGGCGAGGCGGCGGCACTCTTCCAAACTCAAGGCCTGCTGCGCCTGCGCGAGGGGAATTGCCCAAAGCAGGACTGCCATCCAAAGGGTTACATTCACTTTTTTCATCTTTCCGTTATCTTCGTTGATTCAGGCCGCGAAAGTAGGAATGTTTCGCCGGGTGATGATGAAGAATCGGTCTGAAGCGGAAAAAATGAGGTCCGAAGCGGGCGGACTTTGGAATCTCATTGCCGTTGGCCCATGGAGAGGTACCGTCTATACATGCTTTCCGGATGCAAAAAAAAAGCGGGAAATCGACAAGATTCCCGCTTTTTTTGCAAGTGTGCTCTCGCAACAGGCTACTTCAGATTCGTGTCGAACCAGTCGATGAAGTTGCGGTGCCAGAGGAGACTGTTCTGAGGTTTCAGTACCCAGTGGGTTTCGTCTGGGAAGTAGAGGTAACGGCTCGGGATGTGGCGCATCTGTGCGGCGTTGTAGGCCGCCATGCCCTCGGAAGCCACGATACGGAAGTCGAACTCGCTGTGAATCACACAAATCGGGGTATTCCACTTGTCGACAAACAGGTGCGGGGAGTTCGCATAGCTCTTCTTGACCTGAGGGTTGTTCCAATCCCAGTAAGGACCGCCGATGTCCCAGTTGTCGAACCACATCTCTTCAGTCTCTAAATATTGCTGTTCGAAGTTGAACATGCCGTTGTGTGCCAGGAAGGCCTTGAAACGACGGCCGTCATTGTAACCCTTCACGTCGTGGTTGTGGCCGGCAAGCCAATAGACGCTATAGCCGCCGAAGCTGGCACCGCACGCGCCAAGCCGCTCCTTGTCAATCTGTTTCACGCTGTCAGCGAAGAAGTCCGCCGCCCGCATGTAGTCTTGCATACATAAGCCGCCGTAGTCGCCGCTGATCTCCTCGGTCCACGCTTGGCCGAAGCCCACGGTGCCGCGACGGTTCGGGGCGATGATGAAGTATTCGCCACCGCTCATCACCATGAAGTTCCAGCGCGTGCTCCAGAACTGGCCCACCTCGGATTGCGGACCGCCTTCACAGTAGAGCAGTGCCGGATAGGTCTTCGTGCTGTCGTAGTTGTACGGATAAATCAGCCACGTGAGCATGTCCTTGCCATCGACCGTCTTGATCCAGTGCTCCTCAACTTTACCCATGCGCACCTGCGAGAGGATGTCGTCGTTGATGGAGGAGATCTTCTTGCCCTCACCCTTGTTGTCGGTCAGGTTATAGACATAAATCTCTGACGGATACTGCATGGACACTTGGTCGGCGTAGAGTTTGCCGTTGACCAGCTCAAAGCTGTGGACGTCGTGATAACCGTAGGAAATCTGGCGGAACTCCTTGGTTTCGCGGTTGCAGGCGAATATCTGGTCGGTGCCGCGGTAATAGACCACGCCGAGGATCTCCTTGTCGTCGTCGGTCCAGCTGATGCCGGTGAAGTAGTAGTCGAAGTTTTCGGACATGTTGGTGCGTTCACCGGTTTCGAGATTCATTACCATCAGGCGGATTAAATCGCTTTCGTAGCCGTCGCGCTCCATGCTCTCCCATGCGATGTACTTGCCGTTGTGGCTGAACACGGGGTTCTGATCGTAGCCCATGATGCCTTCGCTGAGGTTTTGGGTCGTTTTCTTCTCAATATCGTAGAGGAAAATGTCGCTGTTGGTGGAGTGAGCATAGTCATAGCCGGTCTTTTTGCGGCAGGTGTAGGCGATTTTCTTGCTGTCGGGACTGTAGTTATACTGCTCGACACCGCCCCACGGGCGCATCGGGCACTCAAAGGTGCTGTCGATGAGACAGACGGCGTGTTCGACGTCCACCTTGTCGCCGAATTCAGCGAGGAAGATCTGCGGGTATTCATCCACCCAGTTGTCCCAGTGGCGGTACATGAGGTCCTCGTTGATGCGTCCGGTGGTCTTGTCGAGGCCGGCGTAGAGCTTGTCGAGGTGGCCGGGGCGCACCACGGGTTTGGTGGTGATGAAGACGATGGACTTGCCGTCGGGGGCGAGTTTGAAGCCCTCGAAGCCGCGCTCATGGGTGGCGATCTCCTTCTCGCGGCCGTTCTTCACGGTCATGGAGATGATGTGGTTGTCGCGGCAGAAGAGCAGCGTCTCGTCATCGTCCCACACGAGGTTGAACTCGGAGGAGGCGGTGGTGGTGAGGCGCGAGATGTTTTTGCCTTCGGAGGTCATGAGGTAAATCTCGGCGTTGCCTTTATTCTGCTCCATGTCGTAGTAGGTCACGATGTAGGCGATTTGGGAACCATCGGGGGAGACGGCCTTTTCGGTCATCTTGCCCAACGCCCACATCACCTCGGGGGTGAAACGGCCGTCCTGGACCTGGATTTCGGGTTTGCCGATGACCTTCTCATCGGACTGTTCCTGCTTCTTCGTGCAGGCACAAATCAGTGCCAGCAAAGCAATTGCGATAAATAATTTCTTCATATTCAGGGGTATTTAAGCTCCAACATTGAAAGCGCAAAAGTAATAAAAAAAACGTATTTTCGCCGCGGAATTTGAAACATGGAAAAACAGGTAGTGATTATCGGTGGCGGTGTCGGCGGGTTGTTCACCGCCGCGCTGCTGGGAATGGAAGGTCGCAAGGTGACTGTCTTGGAGCGGAGCCCACACATTGGCGGGGGACTTCAGTCGTTCAGTCGGAATGGTGTGACTTTCGACGCGGGCATGCACGTGGTGGGAGGACTTCAGCCCGGCGGTTCGCTTAACCGCATCTGCCGCTATCTCGGAATCCTTGACCAACTGCACTACCGTCAGGTGGATGCGGATTGCGGGGATGAGGTGGTCTGTTTTGAAGATGGGATGACCTACCGCATTCCGCAGGGTAGGGAACCGTTCACGAAATATTTCCAACAGCTATTCCCTGAAGAAAAAGAGAACATCCAACGTTATGTGGATCACCTCTTTGCACTGGCCGATCAGGTTGATTTTTTCTTCCTCCGTCCAGGCAGTGGCTCAGCCCCGAGCAGTGATGAGGCATTTTACCAACCCTCCGCACAGTTCATTGCCCGTTATGTTCACAACCCGAAGTTACGCAGTTTGTTAGCCTATTTGAGCCCTTTGGCTGGCGGGGATGCGGGATATACCCCCGCCTATGTCTTCGCTCTGATCAACTACTTGTATATCAATGCTCATTCCCGTTTTGAAGGACCGGCGGAACAGCTGGCGGATGCTTTGGTGTCGAAAATCAGGGAGTTGGGGGGAGAAGTGCTGTCTGATACCGAGGTGACAGCCATCCATTTGGAAGACGGCCGGGTGCGATCGCTGACTGCCGCCGACGGCCGGATGTTCACCCCCGAATGTGTAGTTTCTTCTATTCATCCGCAGTCGTTGCTGAATATAGTCGATGGTCAGATTTTCACAAAGGCCTCCCGTAATCGTCTGGCAACGGCTCAGAACAATTACTCGGCTTTTTGTGTCTATGCTGTGCTCAAGGAAGGGACGTTCCCGTACCTCAATCATCCTTGTTATTGTTGGGACAGTTATGACATGGTGTGGCAGTTCGGCAAATACGATCAGGAGAATTGGCCGCAGAATTTTGTCTATTTCACCCCATGCGAACGAAATCAGGGACCTTATGCCCGCGCCTTGCAGGTGATCGTTTTCTCGCCCTTCTCTATGTGCGAGCAATGGGCAGACACCACCGTGGGTAAACGGGGTGCCGATTATGAAGCTTGGAAATCAAAGCATACAGATCTGATTCTGAATAAAATAGAAAAGTCCAGACCTGGATTCCGGAATTGTGTGAAACAGGTATATGCCGCAACTCCTTTGACGGTTCGCGACTACTATGACCAGCCGGAAGGTTCGCTTTACGGTCTGCTCAAGGACAGTCGCAGCCCGTTTTCCGGTTATCTGCCGATTCGCACAAAAGCCGAGAATCTATTTATGACGGGCCAAAATGTTTATCTGCACGGCTGCTGCGGAGTGCCTCTCACCGCGGTGATGACGGCCGAGGCGGTGATCGGGGAAACGGACGGGATTGTCCGAAAAATGTAGAATGTAGAATGAAGAATGTAGAATGTAGAATAGTGATTGTGACATGCGTGATGTTGCTGGTGAACAGTGTTTTCGCGCAGAAGTTGACGGAGTTTTTGCCGGAGAAGCACTCCGATACCGCTGTGGTGGTCTGTCCAGGCGGCAGCTATTATTGGTTGGCGAGAAAGTCGGAGGGCCGGGATGTCGCGTTGTGGCTGAATAAGAACGGCTATGCGGCCTACGTGTTGGAATATCCGGTTTCGGGTTGGTGGTCGTGGTTCACCCACATCCGACGTTCATGTTGCACGCAATATCCCTCACAGCTTGAGGCGCTCGAAGATGCGTTAAAAACCGTTAAATTGAAAGGTTATCGAACAGTCGGGGCAATGGGCTTTTCCGCTGGCGGACATTTGGTGATGAGCGGGGCGGTGTTCCTTCCCGACAGCACAGCGCCCGATTTCGTGGCCCCCATCTATCCGGTGATCACCATGCGCGATCCATACGTGCACAAGCGCTCCCGTCGTGGGCTTATGGGCGAGCGCCGCCAGCACAATCCCGTGATGTGGGATTCCTTGTCGTTGGAGCTGCACGCTGATCAGGTGCGCTGTCCCGTGTTCCTGCTCAGCTGCGATGACGATCCCACCGTCGATTGGCCTAATGCCCAGATGATGGCCGATTCGCTGGCAGCCAAAGGAAAGCCGTGTCATATTGTCCGGCCGAAAACCGGCGGGCACGGTTTCGGAGTGAATCCGAAGAAAATGGCAGGGAAGGAATGTGCTATATGGCCTGAAGAATTCCTGAAATGGTTGCGCGGTTCATAATAATTGTTAATTTTGCCGCCGTTTTTCAAAAGGTTATAATGGACAAAAAACACGATATTGAATTCGCTTCCCAAGAGGAGATTAAACAGTTTCAGGAAGGGAAATTGCACGATGCTTTGCTATATTTGCAACAGCATTCCCGTTATTACCAGCGCATGTTTGAGCGTTATGGCATCAAAGTGGAGAAAATCCGCACTATCGAGGATTTGGTGAATATCCCGTTCACTGAAAAAAAGGATTTGCAGCTCTTCAACGAGGATTTCCTCTGTGTGCCGAAAGAGAAGGTCATCGACTACATCACCACAAGCGGCACACTCAGCGATCCCGTGACTTTCTGCTGCACCGAAAAGGATCTCCAACGACTGGCATATAACGAGAAGAAAAGCTTCGAATGCGCTGGTTTACAGCCTGGTAACATTCTTCAGCTGATGGTCACCCTCGACAAGCGGTTCATGGCCGGGCTGGCTTACTTCCTCGGCTTGCGCGAACTTGGCGCCTCCGTCATCCGTGTGGGCAACGGCATCCCCGAGTTGCAGTGGGACACCATCCAGCGCATCAAGCCCGACAGCATCATGTGCGTGCCGTCTTTCATCCCGCGACTGATTCAATATGCTGAGGATCACGGAATTGATTACCAGAACTCCAGCATCCGCAAGATTATCGGGATAGGGGAGAGCCTGCGCAACCAGGACTTTTCGCTCAACCTTTTGGGCGAGCAAATCAAGTCGAAATGGGACGTGGAGCTCTACGCCACCTACTCGTCCACTGAAATGGGGGCGACATTCAGCGAGTGTGAGTTTGGATTGGGCGGTCACGTGCACCCCGAGCTCATCATCGTGGAGATCATCGGCGAAGATAACTTGCCCGTTCCTGACGGCGAGACCGGTGAGGTAGTGGTGACGACGCTCGGTGTGGAGGGCATGCCGCTCTTGCGCTTCCGCACGGGCGATATGTGCGCGAAAATCACAGATCAATGTCGTTGTGGCAGAAACAGTTACCGCCTCACTCCATTGGTGGGCCGCAAGAACAACATGATCAAGCTGAAGGGAACGACGCTGTATCCACCAGCTTTGATGGACGTGCTCAACAACACACCGTTTGTGCAGAACTATGTGATTTATGTGCAGGATTCGCAGCAGGGCACTGACGAGGTGGTCGTGAAGGTCGGGTTGAACGCCGAGGTGGTGGAAGAGAACATGCGTTTCAAAAACCATCCAGAGGAGATCGTCAACGAGCTGAAGAACCGCTTCCGGGCGCATGTGCGTGTGGCCCCCACGGTTGTCATCAGTTCCGTGGAAGAGGTGCAACGCATCAACTTCCCGCCTAGCGCACGAAAACCGGTGAAGTTTGTGGACCTGAGGTCGTAACCCGATGTGAGTGGTGTCAAAATCTTAGAAATGGGAAATAAATATCTGATTATCATACTGTCAGCTATATTCGTGCTGTTATCATCTTGTCGGCAAAAGGAACAAACTCCAACACTCCGTGCAGTGATAGAACGGCAGATAGCCACTTATCCTGAGTCCAGATTACAGGACGTTTACAAGAGTTTCTACCAAGACCATTTCGGGCCGGGGCATATGATTACGGACACGGAATCGGTGCGACGCTATCTCTACATGGAACTTTTGGAAAATGACGTTTCCTCCCCGATCTATTACGAGCCAACAGGTTGCGAGGGCCGTTTTGTGCGGGTGTTCCTCTCCGCCGTTGCGGACAGCTTGATTTCCGCTGATGAACTGACGAGTGCGTTTGTCAGAAGCGCCAATGAATTTCAAGAGCCTCAAAGTGAGTGGATTACGGAATGGAGGGAGATTGTGTGCGCCATTCACGATAATAGGGTGTTCATAAATGGTTTCGAAGCTGATGAACCCGAACTGACCAAAGCTGCGCAGAACAACCAGGCCGTGCATCACAGTCCCGCATACAACGCCGCCTACCACCCGCATTATCGGATTGTAAGACGCGATATCTTCGAAAAAGAGATAAAACCGAAGCTGGTCCGTAAGGGCTGAAGGCAGGGTGGAAACACGATGTCGGCTGTTACCGAAAAAATCGTATTTTCGCCACCTCAAATTCTGAAGTATCAAATGAGCACCATTTTCACTCTTTCTGACGTTGAAAACATCGTCTTTGGAGATAAAAAGATAGAATTGTCTGACCTTCCGATGGACAAAGTGACGGAATGCTATGAGTTCCTGAAGCAGTTCAGTGCAGACAAGATCATCTATGGCATTAACACCGGTTTCGGTCCGATGGCGCAATGGCGCGTCGATGACGACCATCTCATCGCTTTGCAATATAACATCATTCGCAGTCATTCCACGGGCGCGGGCGAACCGCTCCCTGACGATTGTGTGAAGGCCGCCATGGTGGCCCGTCTCGGCACTTTCCTGCAGGCCCGCTCCGGCGTGCATCCCGACTTGGTAAGGCTGCTTGTGGAGATGATCAACCGCAACATTTTCCCGATGATTCCCCAGCATGGCAGCGTGGGGGCCAGCGGCGACCTCGTGCAGCTGGCGCACCTCGCCCTGACGATGATAGGAGAGGGGAGTGTCCACTACCATGGCGAATGGTGGCCGGCGGCGGAAGTGTTGAAAGAGAACGGGTTGGAACCGTTCAAGATCCATATCCGCGAAGGTCTCTCCATCACCAACGGTACTGGGGTGATGACCGGCATCGCCATGGTCAACCAGTTCCAAGCCGAGAAATTGTTGGACTGGGCCACGCTTGCCGCCGTGATGATGAACGAGATTGCGGGCTCCTACGATGACTGGATGGCGGAACCGCTCAACGAGGTGCGTCGCCACGAGGGACAGCAGGCGATTGCTGCCCGTATGCGCACACTTGCCCGTGGTAGTCAGTGCCTCCTTCAGCGTGAGCATTTGCTCTATGAAGGTCATCATACGGAGACGACCTTTGAACATAAAGTGCAGGCTTACTATTCGTTACGTTGTACACCGCAGATTCTGGGCCCGATTTACGAGACGCTGGCCAACTGTCGCCGCATTCTGGAGGAGGAGATCAACTCCGCCTGCGACAACCCGATTGTCGATCCCGAGACGCGTAACGTATATCACGGTGGCAACTTCCACGGCGACTACATTTCGCTGGAACAAGACAAGGTGAAAATCGCGATAGTGCGTTTGGTGATGACCGCCGAGCGGCAGCTCAACTACCTCTTCCACGACCGCATCAACGGCATTCTGCCCCCGTTCCTCAACATGGGCACGCTGGGGCTGAATTACGGGATGCAGGCGTGCCAGTTCACGGCCACTTCCACCACCGCGGAGTGCCAGACGCTCGCCATGCCCAACTATGTACACAGCATCCCGAACAACAACGACAATCAGGATATTGTGAGCATGGGCACCAACACGGCGTTGCTCACCAAACGAGTTATCGAGAACGCTTGGCAGGTGCTCTCCATTCAGTATATCGCCCTTGCGCAAGCTATTGATATCCTGAAGATTGCCGACAAACTCGCCCCCATCTCCCGCCAGATTTACAAGCAAGTCCGCGATATCTGCCCCGTCTTCATCGAGGACACCCCCTTCTACAAGGACATCCGCAACGTGCAGGCGTTCTTGATGGGGAACCCACTATCGTTAATTTAGATAATTGATAATTGATAGTGAACAGTACTTACTCCCTATTGCCTGTTGCCTATTGCATTAAACTCCTTACTCCCCAAATCTCTGTTCACTGATCACTATTCACTGATCACATAAAAAAGAAAATATGAAATATGCACTCATAACCGGAGGTTCCCGCGGTATCGGACGAGCCGTGGCATTGCGCCTCTCCCGCGACGGGATGCCTGTCATTGTTAACTATGTGAGTAACGATGCTGCTGCCAAAGAGACGAAGCAAATGATTGAGAATCAGGACGGTGTGTGCGAACTGCTGAAGTTCGACATTGCCGATGCGCAGGCGGTGGATGCTGCGTTGCAGCAGTGGGAGGAGTTGCACCCCGACGACTATATCGCTGTCCTGGTCAACAATGCTGGCACGCGCCGTGACAACCTGATGATCATGATGGGCGACGACGACTGGCACAGTGTCATCGACACCCCGCTGAACGGCTTCTTCTACATCACGCGCCGCCTGGTGCGGACGATGATCCAGAAGCGTGACGGCCGCATCGTCAACATGGCGTCGCTTTCCGGTCTGAAGGGTGTCCCAGGTCAGACCAACTACAGTGCCGCCAAGGCCGCCATTATCGGTGCGACCAAGGCGTTGGCGCAGGAAGTAGCCAAGCGTAAAGTCACGGTCAACGCTGTGGCTCCCGGCTTCATCGCGACCGACATGACCGCAAATCTGGACGAGGCCGCGTTGAGCAAGATGATCCCGGCGCAGCGTTTCGGCACCCCCGACGAGGTGGCCGCCGCCGTCGCTTTCCTTGCCTCTCCGGAGGCTTCCTACATCACGGGGCAGGTGTTGCAGGTGAACGGAGGACTATACAGTTAGTAGTTAGCAGTTAGCAGTTAAAAGATAACGAGACTTCCTCCATAATTATGAAATTTCTTCCTTGAGCAGCCCCGTCAGGGGCAAAAGCTCGGTAGAGGTTCGGATGGTGATGAAATTGCAATGAAATGACGATGAATGAAACGATGAAAAACGATGAATGTGATATGATGAAGGTTAAACGTGTAGTTATCACCGGAATGGGAATATGGTCGTGTATTGGCACGACGAAAGAAGAAGTGGCTGAATCATTGCGCACAGGGCGTGTAGGCATCGGTAATGACCCAGACAGGTTGGCCTATGGTTACCAGTCTGATCTCACGGGCATTGTGCCTGAACCTGAGTTGAAACCGCTGCTGCACAGACGGTTGCGTGCAGGATTGTCGCAAGAGGCGGCCTACGCCTTCATGGCCTCCAAGGAGGCTTTTGAACAGGCGGGTATGGATGAGGAGTATCTTCTTCGCAACGAGGTGGGTGTCATCTTCGGCAACGACTCGTCGTCGAAGCCGGTGATCGAGACGGACCGGATGCTGGTGCAGCGACCCGACACGGAACTGTTGGGGTCCGGCCTCATCTTCCAGTCGATGAACTCCACGGTGAACATGAACCTGAGCAGCATTTTCCATCTGCGCGGAGTCAATTTCACGGTAAGTGCGGCGTGCGCCAGCGGCAGTCACTCGGTGGGTCTCGGCTACCTGCTCATCAAGCAGGGATTACAGGATACGGTGCTGTGTGGCGGCGCCCAGGAGGTCAACCAATTCGCGATGGCCTCTTTCGATGCATTGGGAGCTTTCTCCAAAAGGGTAGGGGAACCGTTGCGTGCGGCGCGTCCTTTCGACCGCGACCGTGACGGTCTCGTGCCCAGCGGCGGCGCGGCGGCTTTAGTGCTGGAAGACTACGACCATGCAGTGCAGCGTGGCGCGGCCATCCTCGCGGAGGTCGCCGGCTACGGATTCTCCTCCAACGGCGGAGGCATCTCGCAACCTTCCGATGACGGCAGTTACACTGCCATGATGCGGGCCATGGAGATGGCGGGTGTCACCTCGTCTGACATTGACTACGTGAACGCCCACGCCACGGGCACACCCCAGGGCGACACTTTCGAAGCCCTCGCATTAGACCGCATCTTCCACGGACAACGCGCCCTCATCAGCTCCACCAAAGGTATGACGGGGCATGAGTGTTGGATGGCCGGCGCCAGCGAGCTCGTTTATTGCACCCTCATGATGCAGCACGGTTTTGTGGCCCCGAATGTCAACTTCGAGAATCCCGACGAGGCTTCCGCTCCGCTGAACATCGCCACGAAAATCGTGGAGATGCCGCTGAACACTGTTCTGAGCAACAGCTTCGGCTTCGGTGGCACAAACTCGGCGGTGGTGCTTCGTAGGGGCGAATTCCTTCGTAGGGGCGAATAATTATTCGCCCCTACTTCTAACCTTCTAACCATTTAACCATCAAATCCTTTAAACCAACAATGCATTTAAACGACAACTTAAAAAAACAATACACAGAAGACCGTATGAGTGCAATCGAGGCGCAGCGGCTTGCACAGATTTACGCTTTCGGGCCGATGACGTTCCAGACAGCCAGACTGATGGTGAAATGGGGCATATTCGAGATGCTGGAGACGCCTATGACTCCCGAGGAGGTCGCTGAGAAGGCCGGCATTTCCCTCTACGCCGCGAAGTGCCTCTTGGAGTCGTCTCTGACAATGAACACCGTGATTGTCGATCCCGAGACCGGACGTTATTCGCTGGCCAAGACTGGCTGGTTCCTGCTCCACGATGAATCTACCCGCGTGAACCTGGACTTCAACCATGATGTCAACTATCAGGGGATGTTCTATTTGGAGGAGGCTCTCCGTGAGGGAAAACCTGCCGGACTGAAATGTCTGGGCGACTGGCCGACGGTGTACGAGGGACTGTCCACCCTTCCCGAGCAGGCACAGAAGAGCTGGTTCGCTTTCGACCATTTCTACAGTGACGGCTCTTTCGAGCAGGCTCTGGAACTTGTGTTCTCCCGTCCGACAAAGCATCTGATGGATGTAGGTGGCAACACCGGCCGGTGGGCGATGCAATGCGTACAGTATAATCCTGATGTGGAGGTGACCATCGTGGATCTGCCGCAGCAAATCGGGATGATGCGTGAACAGACCGCTGGGCAACCTGGTGCTGACCGGATTCATGGGTATGCCGCCAATATGCTGGACGACAACTGCAAACTTCCATCTGAACCCGCTTTCGACGCCATTTGGATGAGCCAGTTCCTCGACTGTTTCAGCGAACCGCAGATTTTGAGCATCTTACGGCGTGCTGCCAGCGTCATGACTGCTGGCACGCGTCTCTATATTATGGAGACCTTATGGGATCGTCAGCGTTTCGACACTGCGGCCTTGTGTCTCGCCCAAACGAGTCTCTATTTCACGGCTATCGCCAATGGTAATAGCAAGATGTACCACTCCGACGACCTTGTACGTCTCGTCCGTGAAGCCGGTTTGGACGTTGATGAAATCCATGATTTCCTCGGATTGGGCCATTCCGTTTTGGAATGCACCATTCGATAGAAAAGGAATTTTTTGTATCTTTGCCAGCTTATTCTGAATAATAATGGAAAAACGCTTTTGGAACGAATATCAGAAAGAAATTGCCGACGATCACTTCTTCTATGAAAGAAGTTGCATCCGGCAGACCTTCTTCCCCGGGTCGGAGGCTACCTTCCTGAACATCATGCGCAATGATTTAGGGAAGGACATTTACGATTCTTCGCACCAGCATACGTGCACGGGTATAGGGTACCACTCCGACGTGGTGCCCTTCGAGACGACCATGACCATCGTGGCCCGGCTTTTCTCGCTGATGACCGAACGCGGCTACAAGAACTATGTGCCTTCTTGTGTCACTTCTTTCGGCGTGATGACCGAGTTGATGGAGAAATGGAAGGAACAACCCGAAATTTTGGAAAAAGCCAGAGAGTATCTCAAAAAATCTACCGGTAGGACGTTTGAGATTCCCGAAAATATCGTGCATCCGTCGGATTTGATTTTCAAATTCCGCTATGAGCTGAAAGAGAAGATGAAGTATCAATTGGTGAACCGGTTTACCGGCAAGCCGTTACGTGGTGTGGAGCACATCGGATGCCACTATGCCAAGATCTTCCCGAAGCACGGTATCGGTAACGCGGAGTTCCCCTACGTGCTGGCCGGCATGATTGAGGCCTGGGGTGGCGAGGTGGTCGATTACCCCGAGCGTCGTCACTGCTGCGGTTTCGGCTTCCGCCAGTACCTCGTGCAGGAGAACCGCGGTTACTCCATCGCTAACTCCAAGAAGAAGTTCGAGTCGATGGAACCCTACGAACCCGACTTCATCGTGGCCAACTGTCCCGGCTGCGCCA
This sequence comes from Bacteroidales bacterium, assembly GCA_017438945.1. Taxonomy (GTDB): domain Bacteria; phylum Bacteroidota; class Bacteroidia; order Bacteroidales; family WCHB1-69; genus F23-D06. The sequence goes on along the minus strand of JAFRUI010000011.1, from coordinate 11,633 downwards.
TGTTCCTTGACAAATGGCAATACACCATCGCCGAGATGGAGCATAAGACCTACGACAAGGAGGGTTACGGCATTCCGGTGCTCACCTACGAGGAATTGGCGGGCATGTTGCTCGGCTACGACCCCTGGGTGATGGGCATGCAGCTCCACCAGGTGCAGTGCGAACGCCTCCTCGACAAAATTGGTGTCGCCTACAACCCTGACGACAAATACCGTGGCGCCTCCGGCAAGATCCTTCGCGCCCCCGAGAAACCGGAAGTGCTGAAGGTGTGACGAATTATGAATTATGAATTATCAATTATGAATTATAAAATCGCAATCATAGGCGCCGGCCCTGCCGGCATAGAAGCCGCCTCCGTGTTGGCAAAAAATCATCAAGTGACCCTCTTCGAGAAAGAGGAGAAACCGCTGTGCAACATCCGTGACAAGGCCTTCCTGTTTCCGGATTTCAGCTCCGCTGATGAGCTGGCCGACAAACTGGAAGCCAAGTTGTCGCACGAGAACATCACCCTCAAGACCAATTGTGCCGTGACCGCCATGAACCGCACTGGTGAGCAGTGGACGCTGACCACCGCCGACGGTGAGACAGCAGCATTTGACAAGGTGCTGCTGGCCACGGGCTATAAAGTCTTTGACGCACACCAGAAAGAGGAACTCGGCTACGGCATCTACAAGGGTGTGATTACCTCCATTGAGATGGAGAAGATGATCAAAGAGAACCAGATCCTCAACATCATGAACGAGGTTCCGAAACAGATTGTCTTCCTGCAGTGTGTGGGTTCCCGTGACGAGAAGTCGGGTAACCATTACTGCTCGAAAGTCTGCTGTGTGACCGCCGTGAAGCAGGCCATCGAGATCAAGAAACAGCATCCCGAGACGGATGTCTATGTCTTCTACATGGACTTGCGCATGTGGGGACAGGGTTTCGAGGAAATGTATCGCGAGGCGCAGGAGAAGTACGGCGTGAACTTCGTGCGCGGCAGGATTTCCGAGGCGGCCTCCACTTTCGACAACCGCGTGCAGATCAAGGCCGAGGACACCCTCATGGGCAACCCGATGACGATGAATGCCGACCTTCTGGTGCTGATGGTGGGTATGTGCGCTTCCGAGGGCACCGCCACACTGTCCAAATGCGCCGGCATCGACGGTCTCTACCGTTTCGCGCAGAGCCGTTCCCCACACATCGAAGACAACCTCACCTCCCAGCCTGGGTTGTATGTTGCCGGCTCATGCAAACGCCCGATGTGTATCGAGGACACGATTCAGGACGCTCGCGCCGCCGCGCTGGAAATGATTTAAGACTTAAGACTTAAGACTTGAGACTTAGGACTTAGGACGTGTCGATACCTTCCAAAGTCTTAAGTCTCATGTCTTAAGTCTAAAAACATGTTGATATGAAAAAACTACTAACAATAATCCTGTTTGTTGCCGCAAACCTCTGCTTGTCCGCCCAGACTAACTACACTTTCATCTCTCATCACAATGTGGTGAAGGACGCTTACAATTTCTGGGTTTCGGTGCCGGATACTTACGAAGGGCAGAAGGGGGAGATTCCTGTGGTGTTGTTCTTGCATGGTGCGAGTCTTTGCGGTAACGACCTGAACCGGGTGCGCAAATACGGTTGTTTGGATGCCATCAGCATGGGTCGTGATATCAATGCCATCATCATCGCCCCGCAGAATCCTGGAGGGGCTTGGAACTCTTTCAAAGTGTTGAACATCCTGAACTGGGTGACGAAGCAGTATGCTGTGGATACTAATCGTATCTATTTGATAGGTATGAGTTTGGGTGGATTTGGGACGATTGAGTTTTTGGCGAACCACGGCGAGAAAATCGCTGCTTCGATGGAATTGTGCGGAGGCACCATTCGCAAAGACCTCTGCAAGCTGAACCAGGTGCCGTTGTGGATCATCCATGGTACTGCCGATAAGGCCGTGCCTGTTTCCCGTGCCACGGAAATCCAAGAGGCCATGAGAAAGTGCGGCAGCACCGACCTTTTGCGGCTTGACAAATGGGCGGGAGTCAACCATGGGGCGTTGGCTCGTTTGTTCTACCTGAAAGCAACCTATGATTGGCTGTTCTCGCACTCCAAGGCCGACAACCCGCGCCAGGTCAACAAAGACATAAAGCTGAAGAGCAGCGACATGGCGGAGGCCTACAAGGACATTAACAGGGGATCCAACGTGATTACCGTAAAGTCGTATAGCCGTAAACAGCAGGATACAAACGATATGCGTCGCACTGATGATGGTGATGATGAAGAGGTGAGCTCCGGCAAAGTTGTGGAGCAGACTGATGTGAGAGCGACGGTGCCTACCAACAACCAGGCCGTCGAGAAACCTGCCCGTCAGTCGCAGCCAGCCACAAAGCCCGCCTCCTTGGCTAAATATCACACCGTCAAACAAGGTGATACGCTCTACGCTATCGCCAAGAAATACCACACCACGGTCGATAAGATCTGTAAATTGAACAAGATCAAGGAGACGACGATATTGCAAATCGGCCGTAAACTCCGCGTGAAGTAACCTTCTAACCAATTAACCTTTATTCATGAACGAAAACATAAATAATGTCAAGCGCCGTTTCGGCATAATTGGATTTGATCCCGCGTTGGATCACGTTATAGACGTGGCTATGCAGGTGGCGGTGACCGATTTGTCGGTGTTGGTGACGGGCGAGAGCGGTTCCGGCAAGGAGTCGGTGCCGAAGATCATCCATGCTTATTCGCCGCGCAAGACGAAGACCTACATCGCGGTGAACTGCGGCGCCATCCCCGAGGGCACGATTGATTCCGAGCTGTTCGGGCATGAAAAAGGGGCCTTCACGGGGGCCGTCGATTCCCGCAAGGGCTATTTCGAGGAGGCCAACGGCGGTACTTTGTTCCTCGATGAGGTCGCCGACCTGCCGCTCTCCACGCAGGTGCGACTTTTGCGTGTGTTGGAGACGGGCGAATACATCCGCGTGGGTTCCTCCAAGGTGATGAAGACCGATGTGAGGGTGGTGGCTGCCACCAACGTCAACATCGCCGACCGCATTGCTAAGGGCAAGTTCCGTGAAGACCTCTACTATCGTCTTAACTCGGTGCCGATCCGCGTGCCCGCGCTCCGCGAGCGTCCCGGCGACATCTACCCTCTGTTTGTCAAGTTCGCGGCGGATTTCTCCGACAAGTATCATGTGCCGACCATCTCGCTCACAGAAGACGCTCAATCCATGTTACGTTCCTACCGATGGCCCGGCAACGTGCGCCAGCTCAAGAATGTCACCGAACAAATCTCTCTTATCGAGAAAGAGCGGCTGATCACCCCTGAGATGCTGAAACCGTATCTTACGGGTCCTGTCGGTTCCAATCTTCCTGCGGTGGTTCCCTCTGACACGGAGCGTCAGGATAGCATGCAGCGGGAAATCGTCTTCAAGTTCATTGCCGAGTTGCAACGTGAGGTACAGGAACTGAAATCCACGGTGTCGCAGCTTACACAGAATCCTCAGATGTATGTCCCTGGTGCGCATCATCACCATGTTCTTCCCGATAATACCATGCAGGCTGATGGTCAGTATCCCATGGTGACCACCCACGAACACCATGGCACAGAACCAGAACAGTACGATGACTCCGAAGTCATCGAGGATACCGCTGACTACTCCATGGAAGGACTTGAGAAACAGGCGATTGTCGCTGCACTCAAGCGTAACCACGACAACCGCAAAAAAACAGCCGAAGAACTCGGCATCTCCGAACGGACGCTGTACAGAAAGATTAAGGAATACGGAATTTGAATAATGGTTATTGGTTATTGGTTATTGAAGCTGATGAATCGGAAAGGCGATGAGACGATGAGTAAACGAATTATATATTGTATTGTGATTGCATTTGCGGTGATGTTGACAAGTTGCCGCATGTCGGTCTCGTTAACGGGCGGAACCGTTGACCCACGGGCTAAGACCGTGGCAATCACCACATTCCCGAACAATGCATCGTTGGTGAACCCGACGTTGAGCCAGGATTTCACGACGGCGTTGAAGGACAAAATCCAAGCTCAAACCCCGCTGACTATTGTCAACACGGATGGTGATTACACCATTGAGGGTGAGATCGTCAATTACTCCGTAAATCCCGCTGCCATCCAGGGCAACGATACACCCGCAATGAACCGTCTGACCATCACGGTGCGTGTGCGGTTCTACAATAAATTCGATGAGAAACAGAATTTTGAGCAATCGTTCTCAAGATATGCGGACTATAACAGCTCCCAAAACCTGAGTAGTGTAGAAGCCAGTTTGGTGGCCGATATTTCCGATGCCCTAACGGACGACATCTTCAACAAAGCCTTTGTGAACTGGTGATATATTCTTCAGTCTTCATTCTTCATTGAAAACACCTTTATCACCCATGCGTTTTCCAGTTCGTCCAATTTCTTTGGGTCGATGCCGGAGAAGTCGATGGTAACGGTTCCCTTCTTGTCCTGCTTCCATTTCAACATGTTGTATTTCACTCCTTTGTGTCCTTGAAAATCCACCTCGTCTTCCGTGCCCAGGAGAATCATTTCCGACTTGGGATTCAGTTTGGGCATGTTTTTGATGACTAATGGCACGAGTTGGCTCGGACGCTCGAACTCGATGATGTAGAGGTTGTCGCCCTTGGTGGTGAAGCAGCGGGTGGTTTTCTCCCAGAAGACATTGCCGTCCCAGTCTGCTTTCAAAAGGGACGCTTTTTCTCCGTCTTTGTAACAGAATAACGATGCGGAAGCTTCCAAATCTTTTTCTTTATAAAAGACTATCACGAGAACACTGTCGCCCTTATGCAACGGACCTTGTGCGAAATTCTTTTTTACAGAAAGTTCTTTGCCTATATGGAGCAGTTGAAACGAGGGCTCGTCATTGACACTCAAATACACGGTCATACTGTCATCGGCGGTAGCAAAAATCGTATAGGTTCCATCTTCCTCCACTTGGAAACTTCCTGTCCACAATATCGAAAAATTGTCAGTGCTCACGCCGCGCATCGGAGCGTTGCGCACCCAATCAAAGTTGATGGTTTCCGAGGGCGGCAGTTTCGCTGAGGTTTGCTCGCGCTGGCAAGGAATTTCGTAGGGACATGTGCCATAAATCGCCTCGCCATTGATTTTCAGCCAGTTGCCAAGACTTCTTAGTCGTTCCTGCTGGATGAGCGGGATGGTGCCGTCGGCATTGGGACCTACGTTGAGGGTCATGCCGCCGCCGTGCGCCACCAACTCCACGAAATGCTGGATCAACTCCTTGTCGGTCATGTAGTTGTCCAAGTCCTCGTTGCGGTTCAATCCGAAGCTGCGACCGAAACCACGGCATTCGGCCCAGGGAACCTCTGTGTTGGTGATACCCGCACTGTACTCAGGGGTCAGGAAGCCGTGCTTCGTGCCGTTGCCCCAGCGGTTGTTCACGATGGCGTCGGGTCCCACGGTGTTGTAGTACCAACTGATGAGATACGTCGAACGAAGCTGATCCGCCGTGTTGTTCCAGTCACCATCGGAGAAGAGAAGGTCGGGCTTGTAGCGCTCCACCAGCTCCTTGAACTGCGGCACCATGTAGTCATTCACGTAGTCGCCAATGGAGTCATCGGGATCCTCCATCCAGATATGTAGCGGATTCGACCATTCGGGCAGCGAGTAGTAGAACCCCATGCGTAGCCCTGCCTCGCGGACGGACTCGTTGAGTTCCTCCACGATGTTGCATTTGGGACCGCTCACCACACTATTCCATTCGGGCTGGTATTCGCTGTCCCACAGACAATATCCGTCGTGATGCTTGGTAACCAGCACTACATATTGCGCTCCGGCCTCCTTGAACATCTTCGCCCATTCGTCAGGGTTCCAAAGTTCTGCATGCCAATACTTTGTGAGCTCCTTGTATTGATCGAAAACCGGTTTTGTGGTGTCAGCGTAGTAACTCATGATGCGCATCCGTTCGGGCACCTTCTGCATCAGTCCGCGGTAGAACCACTCGCCGTAGCCCTCTTTCGAGGCGTAGGCGGGCACGGAATAGAGTCCCCAGTGGATGAAGATGCCGAGCTTTGCGTCCTGAAACCATTGGGGATAGCCGCGCTTGTTGAGGGACTCCCAGGTGGGCTGCACGAACTTGCCCGTAAGGTCAATAACGGTTGGCTCCCCGTCGGATCTGGGACATTGGGCCAATGCAGACAGCGACAGAAGGATGAAAAGCAAAAGGTTCAGTTGTTTCATCATTTGTCCAGTTCCGCCACGATGGCTTGTTCCACTTTTGTCATGCTGTAATTGGAGGCGAAACGATCCACCACCTCTCCGTTGCGGTTGATGAGGAATTTGGTGAAGTTCCATTCGATTCTGCCAGGCTTCTTGCTCTTCAGCCAAGTGTAGAGCGGCGACTCGTTCACGCCGTTGACATCGATCTTAGCGAACTGCGGGAAGGAGATGTTGTAGGTGCCCGTGCAGAAGTCATGGATGTCGTCGTAGTCACCGGGAGCTTGACCGCCGAACTGGTTGCAGGGGAAGTCGAGGATCACGAAACCGCGGTCTTGGTAGGTCTCGTACCATTGCTCCAGTTGCGTGTATTGCGGGGTGTAGCCGCACTGTGTGGCCGTATTTACCACCAGCAACACTTTGCCACGATATTGTGCCAGGGAGACACTGTCGCCGTTGCCGTCCAAGACGGAGAATTGGTAGATGTCGTCTTTTGGCTCCTCCACCACGGTGGTGTCGGTGTCAGGAATGGGCGGTTCCGGTACAATGGGATCGGGTTTGTTACAGGCACTGAACATGGTCAGTACCAGAGTCATAATGGTCAGAATTCTAAGTTGTTTCATTTTTTCTCGGATTAAATATGAAAGTGCGAAAGTACATAATTTTTGTATTCGGAATTTGTTTACTTTTGCCATAATTCGTTAATGATTTTTTCAAAACTGTATGATTCAGTCGGATAGCGTTTTATGAAAAATTTTGAGATAATGATGAAAATGAGAAAACCTGTTTGTCTTTTGATTGCCGTAATGCTGATATGCGGCGCGGTTTCCGTCTCCTGCAAAAGCAAGAAAAAAGTGGAAATCAAACCCGTGAAAGGCGTGTTGGAAAACCCTATAAGTTCCCTGAAAGCCCCTGAAATCGTGGAAGCCACGATTAACCGGCATGTGCTTGACAGCTGCTATGAGAGTATTTTAAACGACACCGTGTCCAATGTAAGCGTGTGGAGTTTGATTCGTGCCATTGAGGAGCAGTCCACGGAAGGCTTCGGCATTGTGGTGGTCAACAAAGGTTATGCGACGGCGTTCCCCGATTTCCGCCACGGGAACAACCCTTCTGCCCGTTATGATTCCGTTTCGGGCGACCTTTGGCTCACCGGCGGAGTTATGGAGGGTACTGGTGTGCTTGTCGAGCGTCCCAGCTTGTTGCGTTTCCGGGAGAAAGGCAATGCCTATATGGCGGCGGCCATCGATCCATACGAAATGCAGCAGGCACTCTGTAGGGAATTGTCGTATTCCGTTGATGGAGATAATATTACCTTGTACAATGGCGATAAAGAGTTAGTTACGGTGACAAACACCATAAAGGACATGGGCGGATTTTACGATGATGTGGTGTGGATCGGCGAACAGTTGACTTACGACATCAGCGGAGAGAACATATACGTACACGTGATTCCCGGTGTGAACTTCGTGACCGGCAAGGTGCTGCATTACGATGACATGCCCACCATCTCCGCCCGCGTCACCCTCAACGACGGCGGCGGCTTCACCCTGTCAGACGTGAAAATCGAAAACTAAAAACTAAAACCTAAAACCTGAAACCTGAAACTTGAAACTTGAGACCTGAAACCTGAAACTAACAATTGTATCTTTCCTCTGAAATTGTAGAGATGTTTCATGAAACGTCTCTACAGTGTCTATTTCATCTGTATGTGTGCATTTGAAATTTATGTACCTTTGCGGCATCATATTTAATTCTGAGTTATGAAAAAATTACACATCACAATCGCCCTTGTTCTGTGGGGGTTCGCGCAGACAGCAGGCGCGCAGAACATGTACAGGAACTACCTGTCTAATATGGTTCAATTTCCCGAAAGTTCAATTTCAGTAGTACATAGTAACGGAAACGTTTATTTTTTCCAATCATGGAAACTAACTCCATGGGGCATTTCCGTATCGGAATTAGATAATACATATTTGACACCAACAGGTAATGACAAATATTTCTCACTTAATTCTGAATTTTACATTAAAGGAGCCTTTGAGGACTTCAATGGGAATTTTGTGTTATATGGATACCAAAATCCTCAATATACACTCAAAAATCCTGTTTTAATTGTCATAGATCAATCTGTGCAGACTCTTAATTACTATCCTTTCAATCAATCGTGGGGTGAATTTACTGAAGGATGCGCCGGATACGACTATGCCGGAAATCATGTTTATGTGTTTATTCTCAACGACAGGGAATTATGTATTACAGATGCCATTAATGTTTTTCCCTCAGCAGCACCAATATTTCCAACAAGTTATTCGTTGGATATTTTAACCCATTATACGGATGTGTCTTGGGACAACACTCATCACAAATTCGTTGCATCTGGTTCCTGTTGGGGAGGAACCAATTCCTGGAAAGCTCCTTTTGTGGATGTGATAGATGTATATTCTAACACATAGTCTCATTATATGTACTATTTAGACAATCAAATGTATTACACAGAGACAGAAGACAAAGCAATGCATGTGATAATTGATGACGACCATCTGTTATTATATCATGATTTATGTAATGGCGGTAATGATATTTTATGGTTTACTATGATAAAGGATTACAGTAACCTTAGCCATTCTGTTTACGACAGCAGGTTTTATACCCTTCCAACGCAAAAAACAATGGCTTTAGATTTGATATATGATGAAAAGAACGACCGTTTTAATTTTTCTTATAGTATTCTAACAGAGACATCTGACATATCTATTTCGATATGCGATAAGCCCTTGGATGCGACACTGATACATCCTTCAACATCAATCATTGACGATAATCTTATTGAAACGGCAAACGGGTTACAATCTACACCAAGTTCTTTTTCTTCAAATACAGACAATGTTATGGAATCTGATGTATGCGATGATTCTGGTGCATGTTCATATCAGTTAAAGGATTTTTTAGTGAAAGGAGACACAAACTCTTTGATACCACCTACAACTACGGTTGAAATATTTTCAAAAACTTTCATATGTGATGGCTTTAAGGGAAGAATCCATCATGCTTTTTACGATATGGTAGGAAAATTAATTAGACAAGGGGAAACCAGCAATGGCATCACAAACAAACTCCCTGATTTACATGGATTGTATTTGCTTGAAGTTAAAGATGAAGTCGGCAATCGAACGGTGAACAAAACATTTTAGTTGCTGTGGAACATTTTTGTAAAATAGTTGTCTTTTTGAGTATAGAATTGCTCGGATTCTTTTCTGTTCAGAGCCAAAGCATCTCTGGGCGGGACTTCTGGGTGATGATGGCTGAACGACAATCTTGTTTTGCGGCTTCAGACACCATCGTCTTGTACATTTTAGGGGACACATTGTCTGAAGGGACGGTTGACAATGACCATTATGATTACCACAACAGTTTCCAGGTGATTCCCGGTCAAGTAACCTTGTTGAAAATACCCTCCTACATGATAATGTTTGACAATACGGTTCAAAATGGAAACACGTCTTTCCGTGGAGTATGGGTACATTCATCTCACAATATTTTCCTTTATGCTCAAAATTTATTAACTGTACCGGACACTTCGATGCCTACCGCCTCAAGCTCTTGTGTTATTTGGCGTAATACAGGATTTGAATTGAACTATTATTACATGTCACCATTAATGGTTACCAGATTCTCGTCAGAAAAAATCCCAATCCTTCCAGTGTCGTTTCAAAAAAGGAACCGTTTCCCTGACATTGGTGAAGATTGGTGGTTTTATCGTTGCTCCGACATCACAGAAGTCAATACAGGAACAGGAATTTGGCATTCCTATTATATAACGGCATTTGAAGACAGTACGGTTATTACAGTGTTTCATTCCGATTATGACAACTCAACATCAGCTTTTATTCCAGATACGGACACCATAATTCTTCAAAAAAATGAATCCACAATTGTTATACCAACGATAGGTGTTGTCTCATCCCATATTGTTTTTCCTTCATTCCGTACAAATTGTAAACCTATTTCATTGATGAATGGTGACATTGGTGCTGCGTTGAATGATTGGACGGTGGAACTACAGAGTGCGTTTTTTTCATATAGTCAATCAAAAGCTTATCAAGGGTACGATTACTTATGCACAAAATTGACAAACAATAGATTTGACAAAGGTATCCATTATTTGAAAAGAGCCGAATGCAACAACCCTATATCCCCGACTTGGAGAGATACGGTGGACAGATACATGTATAACGAGTTAGTCGCATGGACAGATTGGGATTTACAAGCAAATCTTTTTTCGGCGCCTTCATTTCTGGGAATAATAGGTGACGTACGAAAAGATGATCTGATTACAGGGACTCATAGAGGTTTATGGGGCGGTGTTTCATCATACGTAAGTGTTCCCTATACTTTTTTAAGATCTTCTTCCCTTATTCCTTATCACAGTGCCAATGGACCCTATTTTTTCATCTACAAGGAAGGTGGCCCAAGTTATCCCGTTTATGGTATTCAACAGGATTCAATTGGATATAGTACAAATTTAAAAACGAATCCTTTCATTTCTGCGCAACCCACCGACCGCATGGTCAAGGATTGGATATATCCCACCACACGCAACAACGTCAAGCGCAAGATCCACTATGGGGACGTGGAGTCACTGGAGATTGATACCATCTATGCTGATGTGCAGATTTACGTGCATGAGAACGGTTTGAACACAACCTATTTCAACGGACAACTGCTGCCAGCGGAGGTCTTCGACTCGTTCCCGATGACCCACGGTGACTACTACGTCACCCAGATGGCTTTCTACAACGAGGACTTCCCCGAGATCATCCGCATCACCAACGTGAACGGCTTCTCGGCCTACGTGGACGAGTTCGGCTACAACGTGCTGCCGGCGCCCGCCGGTCATCCGGAAGTTGACGACATCACCAAGGTCTATTACTACCATGCCGGCGCCTCCGGCTGCTACTATACGGACTACCCCGACAACGGTATCGGCCTCAGCCCCCACAACTACGACACCGTCTATCGCTGTCTCGGCGATTTGCTCGCCCTCCATGTGGAGCACAACCCCGACTCGGTGCCGGTGGAGTGGATTGTGGACGGGACCTCCCACCTCGGGGATGCCTGTTCCTTCCCGCTCGCCGCATTGGACACGCTTACCGTGCAGTGCGTACTGCACTACGAGTGTCCCGACACGACGACGACGTTCGTGGTGGTGGTGCCGCCGCCGCTCATCACCGTCGCGCACGACACCACCGTGTGCGCCGGCGCGACCCTCTCCGTGGAGCAGCCCGATGTCCTCTCCTACCTCTGGAGCAACGGCGCGACCACGCCCTCCATCACGGTGGATTCCGCGGGGACGTTCCAGGTGAGCGTCACCAACATCGGGTGCCGCGCCGAGAGCGACAGCTTCCACGTGAGCCTCTACGGGCAGTCCGCTGTGGATTTCGGC
>JAFRUI010000001.1 GCA_017438945.1 Bacteroidales bacterium | reverse complement strand
GCTATGGTAGATGTGGACAAATTGATAAGGATGATACCATTCGTTGAGTCCCTTGTGCAGGTCGCCGCTGACAAAGTTGAGGGAATAGACGGGTTGTAACAGCTTGAACTGCTCCCCAGCCTTGAGCTGCCTGACGTATGCCTTGGAGGCGTTGAAGAAGACGCGTTGGAAGAAGTCCGAGTCATAGTTGAGTTGCATCTCAACGAGGAACGTCGCGCCAGCGGAGTCGGTGCAGTGCACATCGACGATGCTGTGCTTGCGCGCGGGTGTCTCGGGCATCAGCTCGGGCGGAAGGTAGCGCAGTTCGGTGATAGTGCGGCCCTCCTCCAACGGGAGGAAGGCGTTGAGCAGGCTGGCAGTCAGGTCGGGGTGCTCCCCGAAGACCTTCCGGAAAGTGACATCGGTCACTGGGCTGTAATATTTGCAATATGTCATCATGTTTGAATAATTTCCTGCCGCAAAGATACAACAAGAAACCCCCTTTGTCAAGAGGTTTTGAAAATTTTTGTTTTTAGCTGTGAATCAACAGTTTGTTGAATTTTATTGAAAATTATTTGATAATTAATAGTTAAAATAAAATATTTGTTTCGCGGAAAATCGGAGAAAGTTCATGAATTTTGTTTTTTATTCGTGAAAGGGAAAGTGTTGGATGAAGGAGAAGTCATTTTGTTCCTTGAATACCTTTCACTAGTCACAAAAAAAATCGTATTTTCGCGCCCTCAAATTATGAAAGAGAAAAAAATTTCCATACGTGGCGCGAAGGTCAACAACCTGAAGAATATCGATTTGGATATTCCGCGCAATAAGTTCGTAGTAATCACGGGATTGTCCGGCTCTGGAAAGTCTTCGTTAGCTTTCGATACGCTCTATGCGGAGGGGCAGCGGCGCTATGTGGAGAGCCTCAGCTCGTATGCCCGCCAGTTCATGGGACGCATGAAAAAGCCCGAGGTGAAGTCCATCACGGGCATCCCGCCGGCCATCGCTATTGAGCAGCAGATCCTGTCGCGGAACCCCCGATCGACCGTGGGCACCGTGACGGAAATTTACGAATACCTGAAGCTTCTCTTCGCCCGCATCGGCCACACCTTTTCGCCGGTGAGCGGACAGGAGGTGAAACGCCACGACGTGAAGGATGTGTTGCGTTTCATCATGCAAACCCCTGAAGGTGAGCGCGTTTATGTGCTTGCCCCCATGGTGATTCCCGAAGGGCGTTCCGTCGGCGACCAGCTGCTGATTCTCCGGCAGCAGGGCTTCAACAGAATGGTGTATGACCGGCAACTATTTGAAATCGATGATGTTATCAAGTTCGAAAAGGAACCCGATCCGAAGAAACTGTATGTGATGGTGGACCGTTTCAAGTCCGACAATTTGGCGGCGCAGCAGACTCGCGTGACGGATGCCGTGAACGTGGCTTTTTCGGAAGGAAAGGGCGTGTGTGCGGTGCTCCGCGAAGGGGAAAAGAGCGAGTTGAAGTCGTTCAGCAACTTTTTCGAAGCCGACGGCATGACGTTTGAGGAACCGACGGTGAACATGTTCAGCTTCAACAACCCTTACGGGGCGTGCAAGACTTGTTCCGGCACGGGCATGGTGGAGGGCGTGAACCCCGATCTGGTCTTCCCCGACCGCTCGTTGTCGGTGGCGGAGGATGCGGTGGCCTGCTGGCACGGCGAAATCATGAGCGAGTGGAAACGCCATTTCATCCGCTATGCCTCCAAACTCGATTTCCCCGTTTATCGCGCCATTGATGACCTTACCGAAGAGGAGTACAACCTGCTTTGGTACGGCGATGTGAAGCATGATGTGCATGGTATCACGCAGTTTTTCGATTTTGTGGCTGCGAACACTTACAAGATCCAGTTTCGGGTGATGCAGGCGCGCTATCGCGGGCGCGAACTCTGTCCCGAATGCCACGGCACGCGCTTGCGCAAGGATGCACAGTACGTGAAGGTCAACGGCAAGTCCATCGCCGAATTGCAGAACATGCCGGTTTCAGAACTGAAGAAATACTTCGAAAACTTTGAATATCAAAACGATAATGAAAAAGAAATCGCCAAGATTCTGATGCGCGAGCTGACCACCCGTATCGGACTGTTGGACGAGGTGGGACTCGGATACCTGACCTTGGACCGCAACTGTTCCACATTGTCAGGCGGTGAGTCACAGCGCATTAACCTGGCTACCTCGCTGGGCAGCAGTCTCGTGGGGTCCCTCTACATCCTTGACGAACCGAGTATCGGACTGCATCCCCGAGACACCCAGAACCTTATCAACGTGCTGAAACGGTTGCGCGACATCGGCAACACGGTGGTTGTGGTCGAGCACGACGAAGCCATCATCAAAGCTGCCGACTACATTGTCGATATCGGTCCCATGGCCGGGCAGTTTGGCGGCGAGGTGGTCTTCTCTGGCACGTTCGACAAGTTGTTGTCGCAGAAAAAGAATCTGACAGCCAGCTATTTGCGGGGTATGGTACCGAGTGTCGACGGTAAAGACGTGATGCGCATCCCGTTGCCGAAATACCGCCGGAAATGGCGCAACTATATCGAGGTGCAGAATGCTCGCGAGCACAACCTCAAGAACATCAGCGTGAAGATTCCGTTGGAATGTTTCACGGTGGTGACCGGCGTGAGCGGATCGGGCAAGAGCTCTCTGGTGACAGACGTTGTCTATCCGTCTGTGGCACGGCTCTTGGGCGATGCCAATGTGCCGAGGCCGGGTCGTTGCGGCGGCGTGTCGGGCGACATGACCAAGGTCAACGGCGTGGTGATGGTCGATCAGGATGCCATCGGGCGTTCCTCGCGATCCAATCCTGCTACTTACCTCAAGATTTTCGACTATATTCGTGACCTTTACGCAGCTCAGCCGTTGTCCAAGCAGCGCAATTACAAGGCGGGCTTTTTCTCCTTCAACGTGGCGGGCGGCCGCTGCGAGGAGTGTGAAGGCGAGGGCATCATCCATATCAACATGCAGTTCATGGCCGATGTGGAGATGGTCTGCCCGTCGTGTCAGGGCAAACGTTTCCGCGACGACGCTCTGGACATCAAGGTTTCCGGCAAGGATATCAACGATATCCTGAACATGACGGTAAACGAGGCGTTGGACTTCTTCAACAGTCTGACACCCAATGATATCACAGCAAATATTTTGCGCCGTTTGCAGCCGTTAAAAGATGTGGGGTTGGAGTACCTGGTGCTGGGACAGCCGTCCTCGACCTTGTCGGGCGGTGAGGCGCAGCGCGTGAAATTGGCCAACTTCTTAGCGCAGGACGATGACAAGCAGCGCAAGCTCTTCATCTTCGACGAGCCAACCACAGGTCTTCATTTCCACGACATCCACAAACTCTACGACGCCTTCAACCGGCTGATCGAGCACGGCAACACGGTTTTGGTCATCGAGCACAACACGGAGCTCATCAAGTGTGCCGACTGGATCATCGACCTCGGTCCCGAGGGTGGCGACGCCGGCGGCAACATCGTGTTTGAAGGTACTCCGGAAGAGTTGGTGAAATGTAAGGGTTCTTATACGGCGGAATGGCTGCGAGATAAGTTAGCAGTTAGTAGTTAGTAGTTTTGGGCTCGTAAGAGTGTAAGGTGTATTTGTTTACGTTTAAAGACATATTCTACATTCTACATTCTGCATTCATCATTCATCATTCTACATTAACAAGGTCCAGTCCGCGTTTGTTTCCACGTGCATTGTTCGGATGCCCAACGCGGCGGCGGCTTCGGTGTTGCGCTCGCTGTCGTCGATGAAGAGCAGTTGTTCGGGACGTATGCCTTCGCTGCGCAGCACGTGTTCGTAAATTTCCCTCGATGGTTTCAGCAGTTTGCATTGAAAGCTGACGTAGAGTGCGTCGAAGTAGTCGCGGATAGGGTGGCCGTGGCTGTCGAAAGCACCGCTTTCGGCCCATTCGAAGAAGAAGGGGTTGGTGTTGGAGAGCAGGCAGACACGATAGCCTTTTTCGCGAAGTCGTCGGATAGTGTCGAGATTGCGCTGTGGAATCTCCTTGAGGTAACCGAGCCACGCATAGAGGCACTGCTCGTGCGTGAGCGGCTTGCCAATGAGGCGGCTGAGTTCTTCGACGAATGTCTCTGCCGAGATTTGCCCGCCTTCCAATTGTCCGAAAATCCCCTGCTGGTGGTAGGGGTTGAGGAATTCGCGGGCGTTGGAAACTCCGATCTCCTCGAAACGCGTCACGGCCTGCTCATGGTCGATGTGGAGTACCACGCCGCCCATGTCCAATGCGATATGAGTGATGTCGTTCATCATTTATGCTTTTCTAAAATTGGTCTGCAAATTTACATAATTTGTGGATATGGTGAAATCAGAGAAGGTGCGACTCATAAAAAAATAAAAATCCAAAGGCAAAACAGGAATTGCTTTGATTATTTTTTTATTTTTGCCGCCATAAATTCAAATATCATTCTTAAAAAAAACATCCTATGAAAAAGATTATGGTTCTTGCATGCGTGTGCATGGCATTTGTTTTCTCAAGCTGTCACAGAGATCAGCACACTTACAATGCTGCTGTCTCGGAATATCATTTCGCCAGTCACGACAATGAGGTGGCGGTGAAGGCTGTCCTCGGCACATTGTCTGCATTCTGGGAAGGTGACTACACTTGGAGAGGTGATGTCGAATTCACGGATTTGAAAGCTGATGCCCGTTTTACCCTCGAGGCTAATCTTGCCATTTCTTCCAATTTCAATAACAAGTTGGCCCAATATTTCGAGGAAGGTGACTATTTCATTTACACTCTTAAGAGAAATGAGGATAACACCATTCTTCACCAGTACAAATACACGAAAGACGGTGGTGAGGAGATCCTCGATGTCGTGGCTGATTAAGAAATCATCTTTTGACGATATGAAGACGGGACAATCGCTTTTGTCCCGTTTTTTTTTATTCGTTGAACGGGTTTCTATGCACAAATCCCGATTCATTATTCACAAAAAATCGTATCTTTGCCGCCGGAAAATCAAACATCATTAAATATCAAAATTTCAATTATGGCATTCAATTTAAGAAACAGAAGCTTCCTGAAACTGTTGGACTTCACTCCGACGGAAATCCAATTCATGCTTGACTTGGCCCGCGACCTCAAACGCGCGAAATACGCCGGCACGGAACAACCTCGTCTGAAAGGCAAGAATATTGCCTTGATTTTTGAGAAGACCTCCACCCGTACCCGTTGCGCTTTCGAAGTGGCTGCTTACGACCAAGGCGCACATGTCACCTACCTCGGACCCACCGGTTCCCAGATCGGCGTGAAGGAGTCTATGGAAGACACCGCCCGCGTACTCGGACGCATGTTCGACGGCATCGAATACCGTGGCTTCGCCCAGGCAACCGTCGAGAAACTGGCTGAATACGCCGGTGTTCCCGTCTGGAACGGCCTCACCAACGAATTCCACCCCACGCAGGTCCTCGCCGACTTCCTCACCATGAGCGAGCATGTTGACAAACCCCTGAACCAAGTCACTTACGCTTACCTCGGCGATGCCCGCTTCAACATGGGTAACTCCCTGATGGTCGGCGGCGCGAAGATGGGAATGGATGTCCGCATCGTGGCTCCCAAGGCCCTGCAACCCGACAAAGCCCTCGTGAAACAATGTCAGGAAATCGCTAAAAAGACCGGCGCCAAGGTGACCGTCACCGACGATGTCAAGAAGGGCGTCAAGGGCTGCGACTTCCTCTACACCGACGTTTGGGTCTCCATGGGTGAACCCGTCGAAGTGTGGGCTGAGCGTATCAAACTGCTCAAACCTTATCAGGTCAATAAAGAGACGATGGCTCTTACCGGCAACCCGAAATGCAAGTTCATGCACTGCCTGCCCGCTTACCACAACCTCGAAACACAGGTTGGCCGCGACGTGCACAAACAATTCGGTCTGGACGGCATCGAAGTTACCGAGGACGTTTTCGAATCCGAGAACTCCATCGTCTTCGACGAGGCTGAAAACCGTATGCACACGATCAAGGCTGTGATGGTGGCCACCCTCGGCGACTAATCCATCGGGTCATGATTAAAAAAGAAAACGCGGTCATTCGGCCGCGTTTTCTTTTTTAATCATGATCCCTCCTGTTCTCGCACTCGCAGATATTCGTGAACTGGATGTCAGTTTTAGGAAGAAGTTGCTCCATGGCTTCGTATTCCCATTTTGTAAGCGGGATCTGCCGTAAGTCCAATATTTTCAATGTGTTGCTAATATCGCTGATGGAGTGGGGGAGTACATAAAGCGGATTCCCCCATGCGTCGATGGTGACGAGCTGGTGCAGGTTCCCGATGCTCTCGGGTAGCTCCTCGAGGATGTTGCGGGAAATGACGAGCGTGCGCAGGTCTCTGAGCGCGCCTATCGTTTCGGGCAGCCGCAACAACTTGTTGTGGTCAACATTGAGGTACTGCAACTTCGTCAGTTTGCCGATATTCTGATTCAACCGGCAGAGTTTGCACCCCTTCACGGTGAGCTCGCGCAACTCCGTGAGCCGGAACAACTCTTCCGGCAACGAATCCTTATTAGCCAACTTGGTGATTTTCAACCGATAGACAGGACTCTCCGCCTTCAATGCCTCCTCAATCGATGTGAAGACCTTCCCGTCATCATCAGGCGCGTAAAGCAGAGTCGTCTTCTGCGCAAAAACGCTAGTACAAAAAACAGTCATTATTAAAATGAAAAATAGACCTCTTCTGCCCATAACATTCATAATTCTTAATTATGCATTATGCATTATGAATTATCTTCTCATACGCCATCCTCTTCCCGTCCCTTACCTGCACCACGCCGCAGAGGGTGAACCCGAAGTCGCGGATGAGGTTGCGCATCGGGAGGTTGTCGTGGTGGGTGTCGATGCGGAACCATCTTACGCCCTTGGCACGGGCTTTCCGTTCCGCGAATCTGAGAACGTGCTTGGCGAGGTCGAGACCAAGGAATTCGTCGGCGACGGCGAGACGGTGCACGACAACGTAGGGCTCACCGTCACTGAGCCATTTCCCGTCAATTTTTTCGTAATAGGGGTCTTTGTCAAACACGATGGCGGCGTAGGCGGCAGGTTCCATACATTTGCGGAAATAATGCCCTTGATGTTTCCTTTTGTCGTTGCGTACGGCCTCCTCGTTGGGATAGCCGTCCTGCCACTGGTCGAGGCCGCGTTCCTTCATCCTGCGCTTCGCCTGTCCGATGATTTTCATGATGTCGTTGATGTCGTCCAATCTCGGGTTTAAAACGTGAGAATGGCTTGGAGTCAGCAAGGATTTGGCCGTCAGCTTATAATCATCAAGAGCATTGGCCAGTTCTTTCTGGCTCTTGAATTTTTTCTCCTCCGCTATCTTGTAAACCGGCTTGAACGCAATCTTTTTGCCGTAAAGTCTGGGGCTGGCGTCGATGACGTGGATTTCGTAGGTGAGCTCGTGAAGGTTCAGCGTCGGGCGCGTGCCCACGTAGAGCATCCCCTTGTGGCGTTTCCCGTCGTATTTCACCCATGTGGCGTAAGCTCCCTTCTCCAGCGTGACGGGCGTGTCGGGCTGCACGTTGGCGGTTGGGAAACCGAACTTGTGCCCGTTTCCGAGTCCTTGGATGACAGTTCCGGTGATGTAGTCGGTTATGTACATGGTGGTTTTTAGTTTCAAGTTTCAGGATTCAATGTAGAGGCGTATCGCATACGCCGTAGAAACATATCGCATACGCTTTGTCGGGTTCAAGGTTGATTTAAGGTGATAATGTATCGTTCTATTTTGCCGGATGGTGCTTCCGTGGAGGAGGTGAGCATCGTTCCCCGTGAGAAATCGGCATGCAAAAGAATGCCGGGATAAGCTAAGTATTCATACACTTCTTCGTCCACCTTGCTCAAGCGGAACCGGGATTGTTTCAGCTCCTTTTTGTCCATGCCGAAGGATTTCAGCAGGTCGACAACGGCCTTTCCGAGTTGTTTGCTGTCATATTCTGTGTTCACCCTGATCCGGCAGAACTGGCGTTCAGGGTCGAATTCCTCAATCGCTACGAAGGTTTTTGCGTCAAAAAATCCACCCGTCAAGGTGTTTTCCACTTTGACTTTCGCCTTTATGGGTTTGTTTAGCGGATAAGAATAACCTAACACGCTGTGTATGAGTGAAATTTCTTTATATACACTGGACAAAAGGTACTCTTTGTTGTATAACGACTTCAGAGTGCTCATTACTTTATCAGCTGCGTCATCGCCTGTGGCCGACATTAATGCGTCCGTATATTTGAAGATGCTCTTTATCAGTGTGTCCGCATTCTCAATTTCGATGACTTCACCCACATTGTTTGTGGAATAATAGACGGTTTGGAGTATTTCGTAATCTTTAAAGCTCAGTTTGCCGTCCAACAGGGTGTCGAGAATAGGGTTGTTGTACAGACCGTCATAGACCATCTTGATGTGGTATTTTTCCTCGGTGGAATCCACCACGGTCATCAACATCGTGTAATTCAGGGTGTCGATGGCGTTGTCTTTCTGCACGATTTTGGAGACATTGTACTTGAAGACATCCCCCGGATGCCAATCCGCGATAAACTCGACATTCTGCGCCTGCAACGCGCAGCCCATTAAGAGAATACCTACAAATAGTACGATCTGCCTGAATATATTCATCATTCTGCATTCTACATTCTACATTCTACATTATCCCACGCTTCCCGACAGCGTCAAACTCAGCAGTTTCTGTGCTTCGACGGCGAACTCCATCGGCAGCTTGCTGAGCACCTCCTTGGCGTAGCCGTTGACGATGAGACTCACGGCGTTCTCCTGGTCGATGCCGCGCTGCTGGCAGTAGAAGAGCTGGTCGTCAGAAATCTTCGAGGTGGTGGCCTCGTGCTCCAATACCGAGCTGGAGTTGGCGCACTGCAGGTCGGGCCAGGTGTGCGCACCGCACTTGTCGCCCATCAGCAGCGAGTCGCACTGCGAGAAGTTGCGGGCGTTCTCGGCGTTCTTATCGACCCGCACGAGTCCGCGGTAGCTGTTCTGGCTGTGGCCCGCGGAGATGCCCTTGGAGACGATCAGGCTGCGGGTGTTGCGGCCCAAGTGGATCATCTTCGTGCCCGTGTCGGCCTGCTGGTAGTTGTTGGTGACGGCCACGGAGTAGAACTCGCCCACGCTGTTGTCGCCCTTGAGGATGCAGCCCGGGTACTTCCACGTGATGGCCGAGCCGGTCTCCACCTGCGTCCACGAAATCTTGGAGTTCGCGCCCTTGCAGAGTCCGCGCTTGGTGACGAGGTTGTAGATGCCGCCCTTGCCGTTTTTGTCGCCCGGGTACCAGTTCTGGACGGTCGAGTACTTGATCTCCGCGTCCTTGATGGCGATGAGCTCCACCACGGCGGCGTGCAGCTGGTTCTCGTCACGCTGCGGGGCGGTGCAGCCCTCCATGTAGCTCACGTACGCGCCTTCGTCGGCGATGAGCAGCGTGCGCTCGAACTGGCCGGTGTTGGCCGCGTTGATGCGGAAATAGGTGGAAAGCTCGATGGGACAGCGCACCCCCTTGGGGATGTAGCAGAACGAGCCCTCGCTGAAGACCGCCGAGTTGAGGGCGGCGAAGAAGTTGTCGGTGTAGGGGACCACGGTGCCGAGATACTGCCGCACCAGGTCGGGATGCTCGCGCACCGCCTCGCCGAAGGAGCAGAAGATGATGCCGTACTTCTTCAGCGTGTCGGAGAATGTGGTCTTCACGGAGACGGAGTCCATGACCGCATCCACAGCCACGCCCGCCAGCACTTTCTGCTCTTCGAGGTTGATGCCCAACTTGTTGAACGTATCGACCAACTCGGGATCGACTTCGTCCATCGAGGCGAGCTGTTTCTTCTTCTTGGGGATGGCCAAATACCTGATGTCCTGGTAGTTGGGCTTTTCAAACTCGAGATGTCCCCAGTCGGGCTCCTCCAAGGTGGTCCAGTAACGATATGCCTTCAGCCGGAACTCGAGCAGCCAGTCGGGTTCGCCCTTGCGCTGCGAAATCCGCCGCACGATCTCCTCGTTCAGCCCTTTCGGGAAATCCTCGATATCAATGTCCGACACGAAACCGTATTCGTATTCCTTGTCGGTGATGTCTTTCAATATGTCCTTTTGTTCGGTCTCTTCTTGTTTCATTTTTTTGTGATCAGTGATCAGTGAATAGTGATCAGGTTTTGTGGTCGCGTCAGAAATCCCACATCTTTTGTCTAACGTCTAACGTCTAACGTCTTACGTCTTACGTCTTACGTCCCCTGATTTCGGGCGGCAAAGATACGATTTTTCAGGATTGCCGATATGAATGATGAATATCGTTCCGTATAAGTCCAAAATATTCAGCATTCAGCATTCATAATTCAGCATTTCAACTGCGGGACGCCGTTGGTTCCCTAATTCTCCATCAAGAACCGCGACGCCTCGATGCCCGCCATGCTGCCCGTTCCTGCGGCGATGACGGCCTGGCGGAAGACGGGGTCCTGCACGTCGCCGGCTGCGAACACGCCCTCGACGTTGGTCTTCGTGCTGTCGGGCTTCGTGACGAGATAGCCCTGCTCGTTCATGTCCAACTGTCCCACAAAAAGTTCGGTGGTCGGCACCACACCGATGGCTTCGAACACGCCATCGACCGCCAAGGTGCGTTCCTCGCCAGTTTGCGCATGCTTCACCTTCAGACCCGTCACCTTCTTGATGAACCCTTTCTGCTCGCCGGTGATCTCCACGGGCACGTGGCTCCACACAACCTCGATGTTCGGGGTGGCTAACACGCTCTTCTGCAGCGCGACGGTGCCCCGGAACTGGTCGCGGCGGTGCATGATATAGACTTTCGTGCAGAGCTGCGACAGGTAGAGGGCGTCCTCTAGCGCGGTGTCGCCGCCGCCGATGACCACGGTGGTCTTGTTGCGGAAGAAGTTGCCGTCGCAGGTGGCGCAGGTGGAGACCCCGAAGCCGCGGAACTCGTCCTCGCCGGGCAGGTGCAGCCAACGTGCGCTTGCGCCCGTGGCCACGATGACCGTCTCCGCGATAATCTCCTCACCATCATCCAGTTGGCAGTGGAACGGCCGGCTACTGAAATCGACCTTCGCGACGCTTTTGGGCTGCATCTCCACGCCCAGTTTCAGTGCTTGCTCACGCAGCTTGTCCATGATGACCGGACCGCCCGCACCGCCCGGAAATCCCGGGAAATTCTCCACTTCGTTGGTGATGGTCAGCTGACCGCCCTGCTGCATGCCCTCGATGAGAAGGGGTTTCAGGTCGGCACGTGCCGTATATACGCCGGCCATGTAACCTGCGGGACCGGAACCGATGATGAGACATTTGACGTTTCTTGACATATCTTTTTGAATTATAAAGGTTTATACTTGTTTGGACGGAAAAAATATCCGATGCGAAGATAGGAAATTTTCCGTTAGAAAAAGTCGCTGGCTTGGGTCATAGTCATAGTTAAAAAAATTGTATCTTTGCCGATTGATTTTAACAGCGATGAAAAGACAGTTTTTAACCATAGTATTGTTGTGTTTTTGCGCATTGCAGACGCTGAGTGCGCAGACGCCCCAAACCCCTTATACAACCCCAAAAGATACGGCCACCGATGAACGTCCGGTGGTGTTCCGTGACCGCTTGATCATGGACATTTACCACACCTTTTGGATGAACATGCCGACTGAAGTGTCTCACATGAAATTCGACCCGGGTTTCAATGTGTCCGCGATTTGGGATTTCAAGATCAAAAACAAACCCATTGCCATTGGATTGGGGGTCGGCGTGAGCTATTACACCCAGTATAGCAATGCTTTGTTGCGCCATGATAAAGAGTCGGATTTGATGAAATACTATCTTCTTCCAGAAGGGGTTAGTTACAAAGTCTTGAAGATGAATTACTTCAATGTCAATGTTCCGTTGGAGTTCAGATATCGTCATCCCAATGGCTTCAAGTTTTCCGTGGGCGCCCGCGTGGGTTGGGTGGCTGAGGTGTCCCAGAAATACAAGGGCGACGACCCCGCTGTTCCGGCGGACACGGCAAGGTACAAGAATCTCCTGATGATGAACAGGACGAAGTATCATGTGGATGTTTATGCGCGTATAGGTTGGAAATTCGTCAACGTTTATTACTGCTTCCAGCCGACCCCGCTCTTCATCGAGTCTAAAGGACCGAAGATTTATCCCATGTCCTTGGGTATTTCCTTGAGTATTTTTTAAAAATTCACAACAACCCTTTCCGTTATGTTTTATTTAATGATCGTCATTTTTGTCATCGGTTATCTATGCATAGCCCTTGAACATCCGTTGAAAATCAACAAAACGGCTTTCGCACTCTTGATAGGAGTGCTGATTTGGACATGTTTCATTCTTTCGGGGCCGGAAATCTTTGAGTTTGCTGACTTCGGGGCTGGATACGAGGCATTCAAGGATGCGCATCCTGATTCCGTGCATCCGTTTGTCGATTTCATCACCACTCACGAGCTTATCCATCATCTGGGCGACATCGCCGAGATCCTCTTCTACCTGATGGGCGCCATGACGGTGGTGGAACTCATCGACACCTACGGCGGTTTCAACATCATCACCGACAACATCAAGACAACCAACAAGGTGAAGCTACTTTGGATTCTGAGCTTCATCACGTTCTTTTTCTCTGCCATTCTCGACAACCTGACCACCGCCATCGTGATGGTCGCGTTGTTGCGGAAACTGTTGCCCGACCAGCACGACCGTTGGTTCTTCGGCGGTATGGTGATTCTGGCAGCCAATGCGGGCGGTGCGTGGAGCCCTATCGGCGACGTGACCACCATCATGCTCTGGATCGCGGGCAAGGTCTCCACAGGCAGCGTCATCCTCGAATGTTTCATTCCGAGCCTTATCTCCATGATTATTCCGCTTATCGTGGTTTCCTTTGTGGAGAAGGGCGAGATTGACGCTTCCATGCGTCCGAAGGATACCAAAATTGCGGGTGTGCCCACGTGGCAGCGCAACCTCATTTTCTTCATGGGTATTGCCGCACTGTTGTTCGTCCCCGTCTTCAAGATTCTGACCCATCTGAAACCCTATATGGGCATCATGCTCGGCCTTTCCATCCTCTGGATTACCACCGAAATCCTGCATAAGACGAATCAAGAAGAGTACCGCAAGTTCACGATATCAGGGGTGCTCACTCGCATCGACTTGCCCAGCATACTCTTCTTCCTCGGCATTTTGTTAGCCGTTTCCGGTCTGCAGAGCGCGGGGCATCTCTCATTGCTCGCCGGCAGTCTCGACACGCTCTTCAACGGCAATTACTATCTGATTGACACGGTGATAGGCATTCTGTCGTCCATCATCGACAATGTGCCGTTGGTGGCAGGTGCCATGGGTATGTACAATTTCCCGATGGATCACATGTTCTGGATTTTCCTGGCCTACTGCGCCGGCACGGGCGGCAGCATCCTCATCATCGGTTCCGCCGCAGGTGTGGCTGTCATGGGCATGGAGAAGATCGACTTCATCTGGTATCTGAAACATATCACCCCATACGCCCTGTTGGGGTATCTCGCTGGCGCCGGCTGTTATGTGCTAATGAACAACCTTGTGTTCCACAATCTGGCCACGGCGGTCGCAGGGTGATTTTCAATTAAGAATTCAGAATTAAGAATTAAGCAGGTCGATCCGGATGGGACGATCTGCTTTTTTGCGTCTCTACACGTTCTACAACACCGTGATTTGACCTTTTAAGTCGAGAATACGGTAGTCTTTGGTTTTCAAATGGATGAAATAGATATAAACGCCGGGGATGCAAACGGCTTCGCCGTACCAGCGGAAATCCGGACGGTCAGACTTGAAAACGAGCGTTCCCTCGCGGTTGTATATTTCTATGCTGAAGATCATTATATTTCGTTGAATGGATTCGGGAATACTGAAGTAATCATTCAGCCCGTCTGCGTTGTAAGGCGTGATGGCATTGGGTAGAAGCAACTGGAAGTCGCAGGCAGGCATGTCCACGTATGCGGATGCTTCGCAATCCCCATCGGTAACCGTTACGCTATAACGACCGGTTTGGTTGGCGATGATGACAGGGGTGGTCTCTCCCGTATTCCATAAATAGTCGTCGGCAGGGGAAACGGCGGTCAGCGCCAACTCGCCCTTATCACAGAAGTCACTGTCGGAAGAGACAATCTCCACAGAGGTCTGCTGCACGTTCAGGTGCAGGATGAGGATGCTGTCGCACCCTTCGGAGGATGTAATGGTCAAGCTGTCAATCAGGACGCCGGATTCTGTTAACAGATCAGCAGAGTAGTGGAATCCGAATCCATTGTAGGATTGCCCGACACATACGGAATCTTCAATGTGGACAGTGACGGACGGTGTGATGTTGATGAAGATGGAGTCGGTGAATGGCTCCGCACGACAGCCGCTGGCATCATAGCCCATGGCATAATAATAACCCGACTGGCTAATGGTTACATTGTTCAATAAAAAGCCAGTTATTGGGGTGTGGTCGGGGGCGAAAAGTTGCAGACCCGTGATTTTGGCGGTGTCGAATGCAAACAGGATATCCTCGCCCTCGCAATATTCGCTTTGCATGGCGATGGTGTCGAAATGAAGCTTGCAAGCGATGTCGAAGTCCGCATAGTGCACGGCGGATGTTCCTTTTACAGTGTATAAGGTGGGCATGTCGTATTCCATGACAGTGGCTTGGAACGGCCCGTCGTCATTGGTGACATGGATGCATTTCCAGATGTCATTGTAAACGCTGTTACTCGTGATATCCTTGACACAATACCATAGATTTGTCCCTGGAATCATGGACCAGCTGGAAGGATCCAGCGTGAAAGTGATGCACCGAGGTCTCTCCCAGTTGTCGATGTGGTAGAGGTGGGTCGTAAAACCGTTACGGGCATTATCCTCACAGATAAAGGTGAATATCAAATGTTTTCTGAGCGGGGTGTTGTCCCCGTATGCTTTGTGCATGACTTTGTATTCCAAATCGTCAATGCCACGGCATTGCCAAGGTGAAAGCAGCGAGCCGCACAGGTTGCCGCCAAACCCGCTGACTTGGAAGACAAAAAAGGGCTTGTCGGAGCGAATGTGGGCGGGCGTACGGTTGGGGAACACAAACGTGTGGCAGTCGCCACGGTTCAAAGATACGGTTTGCGTCTGGTTCCCGTGCAGAATCTCGATTTCGGTGTTGTTCTCAATGGCGTAAATGAAAGCATATTCTTCCAAAGGGGCGGTGGTGGCAAACAAGGCAGCTGCCGGCGCGGGAATCACGATGTATTCGCGGTCGGCGTATTCTTCCGGCAGAAGCTGCTCTAACAACATGTCGGTTTGTGTGCCGTCGGGAGTGACGGCATTGTCGGCGACCTCCACGACCACGGGTTTGTCGCTGTGGATTTCGCTTCCGCCGAGATGCCCTTCCGCTGACTGGGAGGCGGCAGCGAAACAATAGACCTGTCCACGGTTAAGCTGCACGTTGAACGGCACGCCCGCAGGATGCCCGCCATATAAATCAACCGAGGGGATGATGGTTGCCGTGGTCCCGTCTTCCGTGGCAATCACCTGCGCACTGTTGCGGGCCTCGGGGAAATCCGGCGAGTTGGGAAACAGACATTGCCACGGTATAAGGAAGCGTTTGCCCAGAGCTTTCTGTCCTTTCAGGGATGTGGTCTCGCTGTTGCGTGCGGTCACCGCTAAATGGGCCTGTATGACATGGTCCGTGTGCGTGAAGAAACCGTTGTTGGAGATGGAATCGAACGGGGTGATGGTGTTTGGATAATAGGAGATGTCCTCGGGAAACATGCCGACACTGTCATCGCAGGAGATACCGTAGCCGATATGGGTATGTCCGTCGGTATATTGGAACATCCACGGGTCGGTGGTGAAGAACAACTGGTTGTTCATCGCCGGGAACCGGATTTCGGGGATGTCAGTCGTGCCCATGCGGGCCGTGTTGAGCCAGACGTTAATTTGGCACGAGTCGGCAACGACGTGCGGCACAGAACACCAGAACTCGGTGTCAATTTGTGACGATGCAGGGATGATCGCCACCAGGGAATAAATTAGCACAAAAAGTAGTCTTATCGCACTTGACCGTTTTGTAGTCATTCCGTTCATCCTTTTGGTTTACAGTTGATTATTTCGGGTATTACCTCCCCGTAATGTTTTGTCGTACCAAACGGTAATTTTGTTACATTCAAAATTAATTTTTTTGTAACAATATGGATATCAGTTGTTTTGTCGTAAATGATTGCCTTATCGCGTAATCTTCACGCCTCGAACTGCCCAGCGGGTGCCGTCGGCGGTGCCGCTCTTGCGGTAGCGGAGTGCGATGCGGAACTTCTGACTGCCGATAGCGCTCAAATCCAAACCGTTGCTGAGGCCGAAACTGCTCGGGTAGTTGTTCAGGTTCGGGTTGAAGGCCGTCCATTCGCTCTCGTTGAAGGCACCGCCGTTGTAGGTGGTGGAGTAATAGACCTGGTAGTAGGTCGCCGGACTGCCGCCCACGTTGTTCTGGTGATCGAGGAAGAGCTGGGCGCCGTTCAAGTCACCGAGAGTCATCTCCGGCGAGATGAGCCAGTCGTCGCAGCTTTCTGTGGCGGTGTTGTGATAGACGAAGTTGTTGCCACCGTATGCCTGGAATTTCCACGACTGGTTGTCAGGATACTGCGACCAGCCGCCAGAAGTGAAACAGTTCGCGTCGAAGGTGAGGTCCGCGATCGTCTCGACCTGTGAGGCACTGGAGAACTGGATGTCATTCTTGGTGCGCAGAGTGAGCTGGTAGGTGGAGTTGTAAACACTCAGGATGCCGTATAGGCAGTATTCTTTGCTGGCATCGATGAGGGTGTTGCGGAAGTAGGCATAGTTACTGGTACGTACGGTGATGCTTCCTCCGTTGAAAGTCACATTTCGGTCGGTGGTGAAATCGTTGTTCGACAAAGGCAATCCGTTGTCTGCAGCATCGAACTTGCATCCGTCAATCTTCACCAGGCAGTTCACGTTCTCGGCCGTAAGGTCGCTGGAACCGTTGATTTCGATGGGATGGGCCACCAGCGGGTTGTTCAGGTCAGGCAGCCCGTCTTTACTCAGATAGCGGTCGAGCGCGGCGGGCGCGATACGGCCCACAGAACCCTGATACACCCAGCCGACCTGGTATTTGTTGTGGTAATCGCCCACAATAAGCCCGGCGCAGTTGAGATAGACTGTCTGCCCCACGGGATAATCGTTGTAGAGACTGGAACGGTCGATGGCGATCTCGATGCCGCCGGTCTCGTCCTGGACGGTGAGGTACTTGTAGCAGTTGCCGCCCTCGTCGGAGCTGACCACCACGGCTTTGACGATGAATTGTTCGTCGTACCGGCAGATGGAGTCTTGGGTGCCATTGCCCAAGGACGGGTGCATTGCCTTGATGTCAGCGATGGTCTTGTTGGCGGCAGGCCCGTCATATACGGGAGCGGTCAACTCGGGAGCTTCCCAGCGGTTGCAACCCGCCAGCACCATACAGACTAAAATCACAAATAATGTTCTATTTTTCATTTTTTTACTTTTATCTCTGTTTATAATCAGCTATTATCTTTTAGCTATTGGCTTTATTTTATGTCACCTTGATAATTTTCAATATCAAAGTCCTCAGTCTTAAGTCCTATCTCACCAATCCCGTGATCTTGATATCCGAAAGGTACCATGACGAAGAGGCGTTCGTGATATGGAACATCAGGCGGAAGTTGGAGGCTTGGGCGCCTTCGGGCAGGGCGAAAAGTTCGTTCACAGAAGTCGTGACCCCGTTGGAAGCGGTGAGCGGCAGCGGGATCCAGAGGGTGGTGTTCACATCGCCGGTGTATTCAGGGGTGTAGAAGCACATCATGGTGTTGGGGTCGAAGCCCTGCGGGGCGCGGTGCGTGAAACTCAGCTCCGGACTTTCGGTGCTGTTCAGGTTGATGGCCGGGGAGATCAGGTAGTGGTCCTCGTCAGCGGACGGGTTGACGAAGAAGCCGCTGAAGCTGCTGTTCACCAGGGTTTGCCAGGGGTTGCCGCTGCCAGTCTGGATCCATCCTTCGTTGAAGGCGTTGGCGTAATTGACACTGAAGACGGTCTGCCGCTCCAAGGGAACGGTGAAGCCCACCAGATCAGCGGGACTATTGATAACGAGCTGTACGTAGTTGTTGTATCGAGTGAGAATGCCGGTGATTTCGCCAGTGCCTACGGGCAGCATCTCGCTGGCGAAAGTGGCGTAGTTGCTGGTTCTCAGCGTGACAGTGGTGCCGTCCGCCATCTTGATGTCGTGGCTGGTGGCAGCGCCAGGATCCGAGAAAGTGGCCAAACCGCCTTCCACGAATGTGGCTCCCTGCAGGATAACGCGCCGGTTGTACATGGTGCTTGGGATTTCGTTGGCAGACGGGATGGAGGTCATCACGATGGGATTGGGCGCACCCATGGGGGAACCGTCGGGGAAAAGGTAGAGATATGTCTTGAACGACGGGATAGCCTGCATGGAACCGTTTGCCCAAAGGCCGAGCTGTGGCAGCTTGCGGTAGTCGCCCAGCACTAATCCGTCGCATTTTACATAGAGTTTCTGCCCGATTCTGTATTTGTGGTACAGGGCTTTGTTGTCGATTTTGATCTGGATGCCGCCGGTTTCATCCTCGATGTTGAGGTACTTGTAGTTGTTGCCCCACTCGTCGGAGGTGGTGACGTAACCGCAGATGATGATGTTCGACCCCACGGGGATGGAATCGTAGGAATCCTCCGAGCGGATGGTGTGCATGGCGAGCAGCTCGGCGATAGTGGTGTTGGCCTCCCCGACGAAGGTGGGCATGGGGGCCACATCGGGATCCAAATTACAGCCGGTAAGGATGGCTGCGATTGCAATTACTATTATCGATATTTTTTTCATATTATACAAATTCATCTTTTATTCATCGTATATTCATCTTTCATTCATCTTTCATTCATCGTTCCTTCATCGCCTACATCTGGAAATTAATACCCAAATAGAACGTTGTACCGAAAGCGTAGTAGTATTTGTTAGCGTATTTGTTGACGTTGTAGTTGGTGTAGTCGAAACGGTACTGCTCCCACGCGGTGGTTACTAACTTTTTGTTGTTCAGCAAATTGGTGACGCTGGCGTTGAAGCCGATGTTGTATTTGTGCTTGATGCGCCACGACTTGCTCACAGAGACGTCCATCGTGAACTGCCCTTTCATGCGGGTCTGGTCAGCTATTAAATGGTAGAGTTCGGAATCTTGGTCCAAAGAGCCGCGGGCAGTGGAGGTTCTGCGCTCGGGGTTCAGGTCGCAATAAATCTTGTCGAACCAGTTGCAGTTGATGTTCACCCACCAATAGTTGTAGTTGAACTTCAGGCCTCCGGTGGCGGCCACTTGCGGGGTGCCGGCCACGTGGTAGTTCTTCCAATAGACCGTGCGTTCCACCTGCCCGTCGAAATCGACACCGTTCTCGGCGTTCATCGTCACGTGGGCGCGGTCGGTGTAGCGATAGTCGGCCCAGGTGCCCGCCAAGATCAGCGAGAACATGCTGCCCAGTTTGATCTCCGTTCCGGCTTCCACGCCAACATGCAACTCATCGATGCCCGAGATGGCGTAGTTGACCATACTCGACATGTCGTCGTTGTAGAAGCTGATCAGTCGCGTGGAATTGTTGATTTTCGTGCCGAAGACCGTCGCCCGCAACTTGATGACCGGATAGTTGAGCACGTAGGAAAGGTCACCGGAGAAGATGGTCTCGTAGGTCAGGTTGTCAACGAATTTGTTGTTGATACGAGGCGAAAGGAACGAGTTGAGGATGTTCGGAGACTTGGTTTCTCCCAAACCGTTGAGGACAATGTAGTTACGACCGTTGATTTTGTAGGTGACACCGGCTCTCGCGCCGTTGTCCATATAAATTCGCGTCTCCGACCGGCCGTAGGAATTGTCGGGGAAGCGGCCGTTCTGCATGTGTCCTTCGCGCCACAGCTCCGAGGCACCGAACTGAAGACCGAAATAGAAGTCCCAATGATTGTATGTGGCCTTCACCATGCCCCATACTTTTTGTTTGAAGACTTGGTAGTCATAGTCGTAGCCGAAAACATCGCCCTCGTGGAGTGTGTCGCCGATATGGAGCAGGTCGTTGTACTGCACGTTCTGGTCTGCCGGGAAGTCTCCTTCGGAGAACTTGTCGACGTCAAGCCAATATGCACCGCCTAAAAGATCTTCGATGGTCTTGTAGTTGTGCTGTTTGAAATGGTTCACGGAGGCACCGGCATAGAGCTTCCAATGCTCGTTGATGGACCAGTTCAGATTGGTGCTGATTCCGCCCGTCAGCTGGTCGTAACGACGGTTCTCCACCATGTACTGGGCACGTTTGCCTTGCAGCGCGGCTGTCTGGTTGACGGTATAGAGATGGTCCCAGTTGATCTGGGTGTAGCTTTGGTCGTTGTTCTGCCACAGCGCAAGCACATCATAGTATGCTTGTGTGGTGTCCGTGCCGTCAATCTGGTAGCTCGGGAGATAGCGGTAGTAGTCCGGTCTTGGGTCCTGGGCATCGTACCAGTTGAGAGAAGTGGTGTTGTTGAAACCGAAAGAGAGTCCTGCGGTGGTCTGAATGTTGACCTTGTTGTTTGCGGAGTTGAAGTTGTGGGTCAACAGGAAGGTGGGTTCGCATTGCGTGCGCACGCGGGCATTGCGCTGTTTGCCCTGATACCAACCCCAGTTGGCGTTGTAGTAGTTGTTGCCAAGCAGGTCGTAGGCCTCCTGCACAGAGTTGGACTGCATGCCGCGCTGGATGTAGGAGGCGAATGCCGCGAGATTGAGCCAGTGTTGGGAGTTGATTTTTTTCTCGGCAGCCACGAAACCCGCGAAACCGGTGTATGAGGTTCCGTCCACGTATGCCAGTTCATTGCCGAAACGCGCCGACAAGGAACCGGTGATGGCCCAGCCTTTGGCGGTGAGCCCGGTGCTGCCCGTAAGCATCAAACGGTTGGTGTAGGTGCGGTTCGACAGTGAGTAGGTGGCGCGCACTTGCTTGCGGAAGTTGCTGGCCCGCAAATTGTAGTTGCTGCACCCGCCGATATCACCGAAATCGAAGGTCGCCATGTTCAACCCGCTGACATTCTCCGGATAGCGGAAGATATGGTTCAACCCGCCCCATTGCGAGAAATTGGCACGTCCCGTCACCATGTTGTTCATTTCGAAACCGTTGGCGAACACGCCCTGGTAGCGGTTGTCGTAACCGCGCATCCGGAAGTAGGCAATGCTGAACGTGTAGGAGGTGTTGTTGGTATAGACATCCTGGCTGCTATGGAGCAAACTCGGAACATACTGCCCGCCGCCGCTGTCGAGGTCGTCGTCGTCCGAGTCCTCGTTCACCACGGGTGTGTTTTCCGCCGGACTCTCGCCGTCGTTCACCACCTCTGTTTTCTGTTTTTTCTTGCCTTTTTTGTCCGTCTTGTTCTCTTGGGCGAAAACACTGCCGCAACAGAAAAGGGCCAAAACCGTCAGTAGTAGGAATTTCTTCATATTTGATAAAATTATAATCCTTATGTAATAAAACGGCAAAGGTATAAAATATACTTTTGCCGTTGTGGATTGTTGAAAAAATGTGAAAAAAAGATGGGGAGGGTAAGATGATTAGGCGTTTGGTCGCAGGCCGATGTCTGAAGATTAGTCGCGGAGGCAGCGGACGGAACGGCCGTATTGTTTGTTGGTGTCGGACTTATAAATGGTTGCACGAATGGCAGCTATGCTGTAGTGAGTCGCGAAGGCACCGTTGTAGGACGTAGAGGTCCAGAAAAGGGTTTCAAAACCGGAACTGCTGAACGACGTGGTCTGACCGCCTCCCGCAGGGACAGCGGAGAATCCTGTGGTATTGTTGTCGTCGTGGTTGTTGCCCGGCACACAGTTGCCCGAGAAAGTGTCCCAATACTGTTTGGAAGCTAAGGACTTGGCAATGTATGAGGGGTTGTCGTTGCACCTGTAGGCGCTAATGTTGCTCACATAGTTGAACAGATTGGCCCATTCGTCATCATCGGGCACGTGCCAACCGGCCGGACAGATGCCCCTGCGGCCAATGAACGAGTCGGAGAAGTAGGTGGTTGCGGTGGTGTCCATTGCGCCCGCCCAGTTGTACAACAGACCTCGGTCAACCAAAGGGATCGGGGAAGAGGAGTAATCGTAGTAATAAGCCA
Source organism: Bacteroidales bacterium (assembly GCA_017438945.1). GTDB lineage: Bacteria > Bacteroidota > Bacteroidia > Bacteroidales > WCHB1-69 > F23-D06. The sequence continues at coordinate 17,242 of JAFRUI010000001.1, read as the reverse complement.
CGTAGCAGCTGGTCAGATTCCCGCCTGCCGTGAGGTATCCATTCGGCGAAGTGGTGCAGCGCATGTTCTCCCGGGTCCAGCACTTGCCGCCGATTTGCACGGTATTATAGACATTACCCTCGTGGTCGGTCACGGTGGCCGCATCTGGACAGGGCATGCCGTCGCCGGAAACCACTCCTGTAAATCGCAGCACGACCGTCTCCGAGGCGTTCTGTGCCTGCATAACAGTCTGGCTCACCACTTCTGTGCCGTTGACCACGGCACAACCCTCATATTCCATCATGTCGCCGAGATCAAACGGTTTGGTAGTAAAGGATTTCAGCATGGAAGCAGGTTCCGTTGACAGTCCCACATACTCAATATTGTTGGAAGAGCCACCGTTGCACACCATTTTGATGGAAGAGGCTCTGCCTCTCTGCCGGGCGGTCATCATATAGGTGCCGGCGGTGGAAAGTCCCACACGAAAACGGTGGATGCCACGTTGTAGAGACGTTCCATGGAAAGTCTCCATGATGCGTCCGTTTATATCAGATATTTCCAACGTGACTTCCCCCTTGTCAGCCACCGATAATTCCACTTCGGTCATGCCGCTGAAAGGGTTCGGATTGTTTTGCGACAATTTCAGGGACGGCATGCCCCCTGTTCCTGCATCTTCAATTCCCACGCCGATCTGCAAGGTGAGGGTGGTGTCGGGCCAAAAGATAGTCTCCTGCCAACTTCGGGTGTAGTTGGTGATGGTCACGCTGTCCAGCTGCACGTAATGGTCGGTGGCATCACGGGCGGTGAATTGGAGGGAGACGGTTTGGGCAGACAGACTCGCCGCTGCCAGCAAGGGCGCCAATACAATAAGCAGATGTTTTTTCATAAAGTTTGAGGTTTAAAGGTTAAAGATGGAACATCTCTATACTTGCATTGTCGCACATAGCCGTGATTATGTTACAATGAAACTAATTTTTTTTTGTTTTATGATTGAAAATCAATGAGCTATATTGGCTTTGCATTGGCGTTTCGGACGCAAACAGCATAACGGGACAGAAACCCGTTACTCTTTATTTTCTTTTACTACTTTCAGAACGGGATGCCCACATCTCGCGAACAATTCTGTAATACGTACAATCGACTCCAGCGCTTCGGACGCAATGGTGGTCTCAATCTGTCCATATTCATCGGGGCTTCCTGTAGTGCAAGGCTGGAGCAGGTGGTTTAACCCCGGCATCTTGTAGAAGTAGTATAACGTCTTGCCGGTCAAGTATTTGTCCATAATCTTCTCCGTGCTGTTCGCATCAATCTGCAAGTCTTTCCGCCCCGAAATGGCAAACACTGGGGTTTTGATTTTCTTGAGGTATTTTTTCGGGTCGATGCGGAAAAGCTCGTAGTACCACGGCGAGCTAAAGGTCTGTATGGCCGTGAATTTGTTTTCCGGTGTCATGTTGTATTTGACTTTCTCCTCGTCGGTGAGTTTTGCAGCGAGTTCGTCCCACACTTTGCTGATCTTTTCCGCACATTCATCTTTGTTTTTACACATCTTCACGATGCTGTAGATGTGCTTGTTGATGGCATTACCGTTCGCAATTTCCTTTTCCGTCAGTTCTCCTGAGGCACGGGCGATGGCTTCACTCTGGTAGAGCAGGATTTCGTCAATCGGCTGCGCAATCCCGCCGAGGTGGATGGTGAAATCCACTCGATGGTCGTCAGCCGCCACCATGCTGGCCACCAAACTGCCCTCGCTGTGACCCAACAATCCGATTTTAACTCCTTGTAGGTCTTTGCGTTGCAATAGAGAGTCCAGAATCAGTCGTACGCCGTCGGCAAAGTCGTAAGTGGTGGATTTGCGGAAGATGGCCACAGGGAAGTCGTCGTAGCGGTAGGTGGCGAAGCCGGCCTTGGTGAGGGTGTCGGCGATGACGGCGAAGGGACGGTGCGAGAAGATGGCCTCGTCACGGTCCTGCCAGCCCGACCCGCTGATGAAGATGATGAGCCCTTTGGGCGTGCTGTCGGGCAGGGTCAGCGTGCCGTTGATGAGCGGGCGTTTGCCGCTGCGGTCGCGGAAATTGACCTCCTCGGTACGGTACGGATAGGGTGGTTTGGGAGTCTGTGGTCGCAGGAACAGCTTCCGTGTCGCGCCCTGCGACAGGATGCAGTCGAACTTTTTCCCGTATTGCGTGCACACGCCCGTGAACCGCTGCCCGTCAGAGGAAATCCGCCCTTCGTAGCTCAGGTTGAAGTCGGGGACGCGGAACGACAGGGTGGAGTCTGCGAACCGCAGGCTCGAGACCGGTTGCCCCGAGAAAAACTGGTCGGGACTGTCCAATTCGGCATAGAGCGTGTCGGCCTGGTATTCCAGTTGCAAACCGACGGTCAGGGAATCTTTCTTCGAGATAGCGATCTTGCCCTCCCAGTAGCCAGCGAGATTCTGGGCGGAGAGACTACCTACCGCCAACAGGAATAAAATACTATACAAAGCAAACGACTGTCTCATAACAACTACTAACTACTAACTACTAACTACTAACTGCTAACTGTCCCCACAGCTCCCGCAGCGATAAATACGAGTCATGCAGCCTTTCCGCCACCTCCTCTCGCGGCACCCAGACGGCTTGGCTGATGTCCTCCTCGGTTTGCGGGACAAGCGACTGCATCGGAGCCTGCATGGCGTACCAGTGGGTGATTTTCAAGATGGGGGTGTCGTGCAGAATGTAAGTGTGATACGTGTTCGGGAGAGGCTCTTGCAGGGCGATGTCTTGCAATCCCGTTTCCTCCTCCACCTCTCTCAGAGCCGCCGTTTCACAGTCTTCGCCCTCTTCGACTTTACCTTTGGGGAAATCCCAGCATCCATACCGGAAAATCATCAAAACATCGTCCTTTTCATTGGAAACGATGCCGCCGGCAGCATGTATGATGCGGAAATCCTGCGAGAAACGTGTCCATTCCGCCTCATCACGTACGACCACCGGTCTGTTATCGTGAAAAATTGTCAAAGGATATCTGTTGTTCATAATTGTTGAATTATAATGTCGAAATCATCTTATTCGCCTTCACCCTCTCCGTACTCGTCTTCACTTATGCGTTGCTTGCGGCTGTTGTAGTTGTTGAACTTGTAGGTCAGGTTGATGGAGATGCGGCTGCCGTCGTTCTCGCGGATACTGTAGGAGTAGTAACCGGAAGGTTCGTTCAAGCCGGACCACGACTCGACTTCGGTGCAGCGCACGGCGGGAATCCAGTAGAGCAGGTTGCGTATGTTCAGGCTGACTATCAGGTTGTTGTCGAAGAATCCCTTCTTGATGCCGAGGCTGGCGCGATAGCTTGGTGAGCGTCGGCCCTGTCCCACACCACCGGTGCCCCAGCCCATACTGCCGGCCGTCAGCGTACGGGAACGATAACGGAAATTGAGCTGGATGTCGAAATCTTTGCCCACAGTGAAGGTCTGGTCGAGTCCCAGCGTCCACACCCAGTCGCGGGAGAGGTTTTCGTCCAAAAGGTCGTTGCTTTCGATGATGTTGCGGTAGAAGCTACCGGTAACGTTTACCTTCCACACTTTCTTGACCCGCTGGCTGAAGAAGCCTTCGATACCGAAGTTGTGTCCCTTGTTGAGATTCTGATAGGAGGTCATCGTGTAGAAACGTTCGGTTTCCGGATCTTGCAGAATCTCCGTGTAGCGGGTTATCATGTTGGTTCTCAGGCGGTAGAATGCGGTGAGCGTAACGGTGGTGGCGTCTTTGTTGAACATGTAGCCCAGTTCTGTGGAGTTGGCGATTTCGGGCTTCAGGTAGGGGTTGCCTTGCGACAGGTTCTCGCGGTCGGAGTAGTTGATAAACGGGTTGAGCTGGTGGATGCGCGGGCGCGACACGCGGCGGGAGTAGCTTAACTGCAGCGTGTGGTTCGGCGTGATGTCGTATTTGATGTGCAGGGTGGGGAAGAGACTGTAGTAGTTGAAGTGGTAGGCCGTGTCCGCGCTGCGGAGGTCGGAGATGGTGTTGGCGATTTCGCCGCGCAATCCCGCCTGCACACTTAGCTTCTTCCAGAAGGTGTTGGAGTAGATAAAGTAGGCAGCATTCAGGAACTCGTAGTAGGTGAAGTCGTTACGCTGGTTGAGAACCTCTGTGGCTGACGCGCTGTTCTGCCCGTCGAAGAGTGAGTAGTCCTGACCCACCTTGCGGTAGGAGAACTTGTAGCCGGTCTCGATGCGTCCGCCATTACCGACGGGTGTGACGAAATCGACTTGTGCGGTGGCGTTGCGGTTCCTCTCGATGGTGTTGGTCATCTGGAAATAGTCGGGAACGTCGAGGAACGAGTGTTGGTTGAAGCTGTCAATGGCCGTGCCACCGCGCTGCGTGAAGAAAAGGTCGGCGGTGAGCTCGCGCCCCGGCGTCAGGAAGGTCTTCTTGTAGTTGATGCTGGCCTCAATGCTCTTGAACGTGCGTCGGCTTTGTCCAAAACGTTCGTAATAGAAGGTGGTGTCGTAAATGTCATCCAAAAAGTTGTATGTCAAAGAGTTGAGTGCGCTTTTGTTGCGCATGTTACCCAGATTTCCGCTGATGCCGAAAGTGAGGGTGTTGTATTTGTTGATGAACCAGTCGAAGGAGAGATTGGCGTTGTGGAAGCCGCCGCGGTGCTCGCCGAAGTTGTCCTGCTCAAGATGGCTGCTGTCGGCATCGTGCCAGGAGTCGCGCCAGAGTGTGCCGCCGCTCTTGTGCGCATGCCCGCGATAGCCGTAGTTGAAGAAAATGTTGATTTTGTCGTAACGGTAGTTGAAGCTGAACCCGGCGTTGTAGCCGCTGATGAAGGGAATGTGCTTGTCGTGATAGACGAACGCCATCGCGCCGCCGGCCTGCAACATGGCGTTGAACCCCGACTCTTTCTTCTTCTTGAGAATCACATTGAGGATGCCGGCCATGCCGTCGGGTTCGAGCCGCGCAGACGGGTTCGTGATAACCTCCACACTCTCAATCATGTCGGCGGGAATCTGGTCGAGGGTGAGGTTCGTGGGGCGACCGTCCACCAAAATGGTCACGTTTTCGCTGCCGCGCAGACTCACGTTGCCCTCGATATCAACCTGCACGGAGGGGATCTCCTCCAACACCTCCACGGCAGAGGCTCCCTGCGCGTTGATGTTCGACTCCACGTTATAAACGGTCTTGTCAAGGTTGGTCTGCAGTGCGTCTTTCTGTGCACGGATCACCACCGCGCCCAATTCGGTGAGCTTGTCGGTCATTTTGTATTTCGGGATTCGATAGACGGCGTTGTTGGGGGAAATCTCGAAGGCGGGAGAAGTCGATTTGTGATACCCCACATACTGTATTTCCACGAAATATTGCCCGAACGGGATGCCTTCAAGGAGGAACTTTCCGGCTTCGTCGGTGAGCCCGTATTGCGCTGTCACCGAGTCGGCCACGCGTTTCACGTTCACGGAGGCATATTGGAGTGGCACATTGTGGGCATCCACGATGGTGCCCATCACGGTACCGGTAGTGTGGGCGGTCTGCTGGGGACGCTGCATCTCCGGCTGCGAATGTAAGTTGTTGATGGTGAGTGTGATAAGCGCTAGAAGTAAGAAGAGGAGCTTTTTATGGATCATTTGATTGTCATTTCTAGGGTGTTAATAAATAGGATGCTGACTATTTTGAGAATTTGGATTTCTACGGATATCTGAAAACAAAAAAAGCAGCAACTGCTGCTTTTTCTCGGGCGGCAGGTCGGATTCGAACCGACGACCCACGGAACCACAATCCGGTACTCTAACCAACTGAGCTACAACCGCCATGTTTGGTGTCTCAAAAAGACGCGGCAAAAATACACTTTTTTTGAATATCTGCAACAGGTTTGAAAAAAATGTTTACGCTTTCACGAACATCTTGCGTGACACCGATTTTCCTTTATGATACAGTACGATTAAGTAATTTCCTGTAGATAAATTGTTTATGTCAATAGCTTGGACGTTTGAATGAATCTTCACCGTCTTGATTTTGTGCCCGAGAGAGTCGAAAATGACCGCTTTGTCAGCCTTTGTCACATCTGAACATAATGTGATGGTGCTGTTTGCAGGATTGGGGAACAACTTGAACGACGTAGCGTCAAGGGCATTTACAGACACCTCTTTTTCCGCCATGGCAAAACAGTATTGTCCTGGCAACATGTCTGTTGTGATGATGGTGGAATTGTAGGGACTTCCAGTGCGGGTGTAGGCAATGGGACTCCAGGCCGAATGCCCGTCAGGACGGTACATTAGTTTCAGATTGTCGAAAGTGTTATCGTTCGCAAACAGATCGGCATCTGGCTGGCCGTTTGCCCGTACGAGCCGGAATTTCCAATTTCCATCGGGTGCGGCCCCAGCGTAATTGACAGTCCAATAGTGTGTTCCGGAATAATGATAGTACCCTTCCGGCAGCGGGTTGGGAGCGTCAGGAGCTACGTAGTGATGCTCCACGTGGATCAAAACGGTGTCTGAAAGCTGGTTGATTTGCGCGCTGCAGGAAGCATCCGCAAAGGAAATATTTCCGGTGGTGGTCACTTTTTTCGTCACATCAATGGTGGCATCCGACAACTTTCCATTTCGGTCTAAGATGACAAATGCAGGCTGGAATGGAGCAAAAAGCAACAACTCGGTGGAATCTCCTGTGATCATCTGCTTTTCATGCGTGTAAAATTCCATGTCTTGGGAAACGAATGTTACATCCACTGGAACTTGATTGCCAGAATGTTCTGTCCCGTAGCCCTTTTGACGAATCAAAACCGTGTAGATTCCGCAACCATGACTCTGAAGTTTCTCCACATCAAAATCCAAAAATCCCGGCTGGTGGATCCAGTCTTCGTAGAAGTTCATCAGATTCATGCCCGAAACTTGTGACAGATAACTGAAAAACTCCTCGGAATTGACGTTTTGGTACGCGAAATGATTCAGAAGTTGGCTCAGACTGCTGAAAAACAACGAATCGCCCATGTAATAGCGCAAAGTGTGGATGACCTGGCCGCCTTTCTGATAGGAGTGCATCCCGTAGGTTTGGTCTTGCGGAACATTGTCCAAGGCATATAGACCTTCGTCCTGCTTGGCAATGTTTTGTAAGGTCGTGATGTGCTCGTTCCGAATGTGCTCCGCATAGGCGTCGGTGGTCTCCGTGTTGTAGAGCCACTCTTCGACCAGCGCTTCCGAGTAGTCGGCAAACCCCTCGTTTATCCACATCTCTTCAGGATGTTCGCAGGTAATCAGGTCGCCGAACCAATGATGGAAGAGCTCGTGCATGATGGTGTGCTCGTATGCGAGCGTTCCGTTAACCGCCGCATTGGGCAGAGCAATGTTGGTGGCGTGCTCCATGGCCCCGCCGGTCATGCCCACGCACACGTAACCCACTCGCGGCCAACGATAGGGCCCGAAATATTTCTCGTAGTTGCGAAGAATGTCTTTCAAATGCACGAAAGACGCTCCGATATTGGGATAAACTTGAGGAGATGCGTAGATGTTGATGGGAATGGTCGCCTCTATCCCTTGGAACGTGTCAGCGTAGCAAAGATAATTGCCCACCGCCATGGAGACCAAGTATGCGGGAATCACCTCGTCAAGTTGCCACGTCCAAAGCCTTGTGCCGTCGGACATGTTGAGTGAGTCGGTCAGCAGGCCGTTGCAGACAGCCCTGTGGTTGCCCAGCGTGCGGATGTGGAAGGAGTAGGAGGACTTGTCGGTGAACTCGTCCAAACAGGGATACCAACAGCGACCGTAAGAGTGCGGGATGTCGCTCAGGGCAACCCCCACGTTGTAGGCATATCCACCGTTGAAGTAGAATCCGCCGAAATAGCCGTCGTGCGCAGGCGAACCGTGATAGTAAACCCGCACTAACGCCGTGTCACCGATCTGCAGGGATGGGACATTCACCCGCAGATTCTCTCCGGAGTGCATGAAAGTGGCCGGATTTTGGTTCACGGTCACGGAGTCCACAGTCAGGACCATCAAGTCGAGACGCACCTGCGTGAGGTTGCCGACTTTGGCTACCACGGAAATGTCCGTATAACCATCAATAACCTTGCTGGTGAAGTCAGTTACAGACAAATTGATGTCGTAATGCGCCACATGCACGGAATCAGTACGTTGCTGCGCGTGTCCGGCCAATGTGGTCAGTGTCAATAAAACAAAAAGGATTCGTTTGTTCATGCGGTTTTTCATAAAAGGGGTTGCTGGATTTACTGTTTTGAAATGTAAAGTGTTTATAATCAGATGCTTTTTACTTGACAATGTTTTATATAGGACTTTATGGTCAGGCCGGAATTCAAACCTGCAAAAATATACAAATTTCAAATATCCCCTATAATAAAGAAAGAGCCGCCAGAATGAAGGCGGCTCTGCTCAGGGTGATTATGGTCTCGAATCAGATGGAAAATTTCACTCCTGCAAAGACACTTCGCGGTAAGGTGGGGCCGTAGATGTATCCCGAATCGCGAAGCTCGCCCTTGTCGAAATCTTTTTGATAACTGTTGAAAATGTTTTTGATTCCTATGCAGAGTTCGAGAAAGGTGTTGTCCTTAAGTTTGATTCCGTAAGCCACTTTGGCATTCAGATCGAAGAATGGTTTTGAGACCTCCTCGCGGTCAGACTCAATGTAGCCGGCGAAATGTTGAAGGATCATTTTGCCCGTATAGGTTCCGGTGACCGAAAGGTCAAGCCGTTTGGCAGGGGAATAATAGATCATCAGAAAACCGTAGGTGTCGGGGGAGCGGAACATTTTCTTTTGGGCAGGGACGGATTCGCTCCATTGTTCGGGCTCGCGGTAGCGGCTCTGCTGGTAAGTGAAGCCCGCCTGGATTTCGAGGTTGCGTATGGGGATGTATTTCGCCTCCACGTTCAATCCACCTACCATGGCACCAGATCCGTTTTGTCGCATCATGAGGAGGTTCCCGGCATCATCGGTACCTTCCGACACCAGCACGAAAACGTCTTTCAGCATCGTATAGAACCCTTCTATCAGCACATCTACGGCGGAGTTCGTCCACTGCCGGTTGAAGTCGACGGACAAGTTTACAGAGTGGGAATGTTCGGGTTTCAGATCGGGAGCCAGACGGATGACCGAACCGCCACCACCCACGGCGGTGATGTGCAAGTCCTCATCGAAAGCTTGCGGCGCACGGAAACCTTTGGCATAACCGGCACGAAGAGTCATCCATTCCAAGGGAGCATAACGGATGTTGGCGCGAGGACTGAAAATAGGGGCTTTGATCATGTTGTGCTTGTCAAGTCGGACTCCGACCAGCAATGACAGTTTCCTGTTTTTCCATTCGTTTTGTAGGAATGCGCTATAGATGTTCACCTTCTGGTCTATTATCCTGTTATAGCCTAATGAAACATCGTATAGACTGTTGTGATTGTATTCTATTCCGGAGGTCAAGGTGGCGGGCATGAAAAGGAATTTCTTCATGTTGAAGACATATTGCGTTCCGGCCACCGCAGACAGATCCTTGGTGTTTCCGTAGGCGTTAGGGTCTCGCCCTGCACCATAGTAACTGTTCCGGAAGATGGACTGCAAAGAGGTGTACACCTGTAGCCAGTGACGGGCGTCTTTGCTGTAGAAATCGTATTTCAGCCCGCCGCAATGGATGCTGTGCTCGGTCTGCTCCGTGATATCGGCTTCATGGGCGGGTTTTGACAGATGGTTGCCGCCTCGCCGGAACTCGTTGAGCGTGTGGTATTCTACGGAGAGCTTCGAGTGGGTGCCAAGCTTGACAAATCCGCGAAAGCCCAAGTTTTTGGTGTTCAGCTTCCCGATTTCCGTGAAACCGTCCCCGTCGTGGTCGTAGGGGGTCCGCTGACGGGCAGAAGCGAAGAGGGTGATGCCCGACCGGTTGTTCCTGGACACTATCGAGGCATTCAGCACCGTGTTGGCGTCAATCTTTTTCATGCCCGTAAACGTAAGGTTTGTTCCCACGGAGGCACTGTTCACCTTTGGTTCTTTCGTGAGAATGTTGATGGTGCCGGCCACCGCATTGGAGCCGAAGATGGCGGAACCGCCCCCGCGTATCACTTCCACCTTTTCAATCATATTAGCGGGAATCTGCTCAATTCCATAAACCTGAGAAAGTGCGCTGCTCACGGATCGCCCATCGATGAGGATCTGCGAATAGGCACCTTCCAAGCCGTTGATGCGCACCTGTTGGAAGCCGCAGTTTTGACAATTGCTCTCCAACCGAAGGCCCGGAAGAAAGCTAAGCCCCTCCGCTAGACATACAGAGTTCGTGTTTTGGAAAATCTTCGGGGAAATCACGGCCACCATCACAGGTGCCTCCCTGCGACTGGTCTCGTTTTTGTTGGCTGAGATGACTACGTCGTTCAGCAGGATGGCGTCATCCTCCAACTCGAAATTGAGCTCGATGCTCTTTCCCTCGTTCACCTCCACCTGCTTCTCCTGCGGGATGTAGCCAACCAGATGGGCCACCAAGGTCTGCTGGCCTGTGGGTGGGCTGTTGATGAGGTAGTGGCCGCTGGCATCGGTGACTGTGGATACCGTTGTGCCCTTCACCACAATGCTGATGTACGGAAGGTGTTCGCCTGTGGTTTTGTTTACCACATGGCCGAAAATATGGGTGTCGGTTTCTTTTTGTTTTTGACGGCGTTCCTGTGCACACACACAGAGAACCCCTGCCAGCAAAATTGCTGACAAAAGTATGTTTTTCATTCTTTTCGTTTTTTTTGTGAATAAAATTATTTTGCGGACTGAAAAAAAAGAAAAGGGGGTGCTCGAGTAGAGTGGTGCCTGATTGAATTGGTTTTCGCATGGCCAACGTTCTCTACTAAAACCAAGAGAAGTATGGTGCATGGCAAACTGCCCACCCAGAGGATCACCGGAGAGGTGAATACTGCATGGGACAGCTTATGGATGACAAGGAGTTCTTGTTCCGAATGTTGGTGCTGATGATGGGAAAAAATATTGTAAGGGTGGGAATGCGCCACAACTACACCTCTATAAACATGTGTGTGAGGAAAGAGCGAACTTCCCAGGAACTGTCCTAAAAACACGAACAGCAGGAGTATGGCAGAGTTTTTCTTAAGATTTCCCATAATGTTTCCGAACGCTGAAATCATCACGTTCCAAATCGTCGGCAAAAATACGGTTAATCTTAGGGTGGAATATCATCAAGAAAGGGGAGTTTCCCTGTCTCAATCCCTATTAATTGTTAAAAAGGAAGAATCAAGCCGTTCAGACTCATTTAATGGGAAACAGTCTTCGTTTCAAGGGCATTCCGTATGGCCAGTGCAGCAAGCGCGAACCCGGATTTGGCCGTGATACGGGCTGGGGGGCTTCCGCTTGCGATGACAAGTCAACAGCCGTCAGAACGACGTCGTCACTGACAAACCAGCCCCGAAAGAGGCGGGCACGGCGCGGCAGACACCGCCGACGCAGAGGATGCCTTCCTTGGTCTTGCCGAAGTTCACGGCGATGCGCGTGGTGTTCCAGACGTAGGCGCACGAGATATTGTAGTAGTGCGTCTTATGGTCGGCCAGCGGATTGCCGTAGTTCCAGTCGTCGCCGATGGAAACGAACCAGTTCGGGCTGAAGGAGTATTCCAACATGCCATAAACGCTGCTGCCGTCATCGTCTTTCGTGTAAAGATGCTGCAACTCAAGACGGAGAGCGTGCTTCGGGGTGATCTTGTAAGACAAATCCGAGGCCACCAGGTGACCGCGCATCATGCCGGCGTGCCCTTGCAGAACTTCCAGATTATAGGTGATGTAGTTGTAGGCCAAAATCCATTTCCATTTCTTGTTGTTGAAACGGTGGCTGATTTCCAGACCGATATCTTGGTAGAGCAGTGTCGGACCGAACTTGAAGAACTTGGAAGTGTATCCCATCGTGCCCATAGGCGTTCCGTTCTCAATGGCCTCCTGCACCGGCTGCTGGTCGGTGTTGTGGAAGCGCGAATAGTTGAAGGTGAGGTCGGTGCCGTATTTGCCGCCGAGTTTGGACTTCTTGGGAATCTGGTAGTTGATCTGCAGCTGTGCCCCGATCTGGCTGTTGGGCTGTGAGGCGTAGCTGTAGTCGCCGATGAGCTGATAGGAGTATTGCCGGTTGATGGCCGGGATGCAGTTGACGAACAATTCGGAATTGTTGTTTTCCCAGCGTTGCGAACGGAACTCCATGTTGTCGGCGCGGATGAACGAGGCGGCTACGCCAAAGCCTTTCATGGCATAAGTGGCGGACAGGAAGAGCGCCTCGCCGGGCTTGTAGATGAAGTTGTTGCTGATGTTGGGGTCGTTCATCTTGCGGGCGTATTCTCCGTCAAGACGGAATCCCTCATAACCGAAAGTGGCGCGGGCTGCCCAAGCGGCCACGTTTTGGGGGATTTGGGAGTGAGGAATTACGGCCGTGGTGTCTCCGGAGCCAATGCCGAAGTACATGTCATCGTCGGATTTTTCGAACTTGCTCACAATGTTGGCACCCACACGGGCGATAAAGCCTTTCTCCTGAATCTTCGGGAATATTTCTCCGAAAGAGAGTTCCAGGTCCGCGCCGCGAACATAGTCCTTACGGCCAAGGTAGGACTCGAAATTGTTGCGTTCGATTCCCCAAACACCCTTGAGCGTGATGCCCTTGTAGGGGGTGATCTTGATGCGCGCGCCGAGCAGACTGTTATCAATGCCCAGCTGCCGGTCCTCGTAGGCCCGGAGTGTCAATCCGTTGCCGAACTGCTCGTAAAAGTTTCCTGCCGTCACCGAAATGAACTTGTTGGTGTAGTCGGCGAAGAAATACCTGATCCCCTGTCCCTGATAACCGATCTTCTCGAAATCGATGAGCGGGAACAGGTAGAACTCGTATCTCGCACCTGCCGAGAAACCGCCGTTGCTATACAATATGTTGAGGAAAGCGTTGCCGCGGACTTTGGAGTCCACCGGCTCCGCCCCGATGATGGAGTCGGGGATGTAGTACATGCCGTTGAAACCGAAATCACCGCTGATGCGGCCGTTCCCGATCTGGTGCTGTGCGCTCATGGAAAAACCGCACGCCAAAAGTGCTGTGGCAAGCAGAAATCGCTTGATAGATTTGAAAATCATAAAGTTGTATTGAAGTGAACAATGCTATTTGACCAGAGATTTGATGACTTCATAGACCTCTTCCTCGCTGCCGGGCGCGTAGGAGGTGTGCTGCCACACGATTTCGCCGTCACCGTTCAGAATGCACATATAGGGCACATCATTGACGTTCATGGCGCGCTTGAAATCGGAGTTCACATCCAACAGCACAGTGTATTCCCAGCCTTTCCCTTTCACGAAAGGAGCCACGCGCGCAGAGGTCTTCGCGTCGTCAATGGAAACGGCATACAACTTCACGCCGGTCTCCTCCACCCAGTCCTCGTATTCGTCCGCGATAGCCAACAGCTCGGCGATGCAGGGCTTGCACCAAGTGGCCCACAAGCTGATAATCACAGGCTTTCCGTCGTTTTGGATATCTCTGGTGTTAAAAGCGTTGCCGTTCATGTCCTGAATTTCCACGGCAGGAAGTTTCGCCAGGTGTTTGTCTTTGGCTTCCTGTGCGAAAATGTTGATGCTGAGCATCATGCAGATAATGATGATGAGATTCTTTTTCATATTGGTGGAATTTTATTGTTTGTTTCGATTGTAAAAAAGCGGATTTTGGTCTTCTTCAAGCTCCTCAGGGAATGCCTGTTGAAGGTATTGGGGGAGACCTAGCTCGGGCGCAGGGGCGTAACGATCCAACAGATTGCCGTTGGCATTGAACAGGAGGTGCTCAGGCAGCGTCTCCACCCCTTGGAGCGTCAGCCAGTCGTATTGCTCGTTGAAATAGAGCACCGGCCATGCAAACTGCTTTCCGTATTGCTTCACAAAAGATTGGTATTGGGTCTTGTCAGGGTCGACACACAAGCTGACAAATTGGATTTTGTCATTGTATTGGTTGTATAATTCATTGATGATCATCATTTCCCTGACACAATTGATACAGTCGGTCTGAAAGATATGCAGATAGACAGGTTTCCCCTGGTATTGTTTAAGATAAGCTTTGTGCCCTTTCTCATCCAGGAATGTAATTTCCCTGGTGTCGGTCCTTTGCCGTTCAAGCTGCCCTAATTTGCTGTCAATGATTCGGATGTGATTTTCGAAAGAGGAGGTGCCACGGATGTATTCCAACAGCTTGATGACATTGCCGCGGTCGAATTCCCGGTTGTCCAAAAAGGCAATCAGGTTCTTGATGATGACCAGCTCGCGGAGACGTGCGTTCGACAATTTCGGATCACGACCGGTCTCGTTGAAAAGGGCAGGGTAGTCGGGGGACTCGTTGATGGTGCGGGAAAGCAGCTCTTTGCTGATGTGGGGCGAATAATAAAGGTAGTTTTCGTAATATTGGTTGAAAAGCGACATGTAAGCAGGGTTGTTGTACAGAATGTAGTCGTTGTCGAAGTATTTTTCGTACAAGAAGACCGGCTTCTTTCTGTATTGCAGCATGTCAATGGCTCCAAGGGTGTAATAACCGTAGGATTGGTAGAAGTTTGTGGGAATATACTGGAATTCATAGTGTTTTGCTATTTCGGACCGAACGGTATCGAAGATGTCCTGGCTGTTGCCGTGGAGCATCGGGTAGGCGTATTCATCCGCAATATCGTTGAAATACCGGTTGAACCGGTTGATTTTGAAGTTCAGGTCCGCTGTGTCCGGTTTGGTGTTTTCCATGAGAAGGTACCCGCCATATTTTTCGGGGTTAATCCGCTGGTAGAGAACACTATCCACAGAGAGCGTGATGGTATAGTCGTTAGAGGGTACGATGAAGAATTCGGCCTTGGAGGTGCAGATCGCCAGTTGGGCCAGAAGGATGTCCGGGGTGGCGTATTTGAGGGAAAAGCGTCCGTGTTTGTCGATGATATCCGTGGCGGCGACAGTCGGGATGCCGTTGAGGAGGTCGTGAAATACGAGCAGACGGATTTCCTTGCCGGCGGCAAACGGAGCACTGCCCGTGATGGTGACGGGAGGCTGTGCCCAGACCGTTCCAACGGTCAACAGACACCAGAACAAGAGGATATGTCTGCGCCGCATCTTCATCTAGTGGGATATTCGGGGAGTTTATAGGAGACGTAGGGGGAGTAGTCGGCGCCATGCGACCAGAGTTCGCGCACAAGGGATGAGGAGACAATTTCCCATTCAGGGGAGGAGAGCAGGAAAACGGTTTCCACGTCAGCGTTCAGCTGCCGGTTCACTTTCGCCAGCTCTTGCTCCTGCATGAAATCGAGCGGGTTACGGAGTCCCCGTACAAGATAACGCGCCCCGATCTTTCGGCAGAAATCAACGGTCAGCCCGGTGTAGGACCGCACTTCAACGGTAGGGATGGCGCTGTAAAGACTCTGGATCCAGCCTATCCGTTCCTCTATGGAAAAAACGTCCCGCTTGTTGTAGTTGTGCCCGATGGCAATGATGATCCGGTCAAAGAGGGGCAAGGCCTTGGACACAATCTCCTCATGCCCTTTGGTGAAAGGACAGAAGGATCCGGCGAAAACGGCGATTTTTTCCATAGGTCAGTCTCTGATAATGGTGAAGTTGTAATCATCAATGAATTTGATGAGCCGCGAAGGTTTAAAATCTGTCGAAGTGGATTGGTTGGGGGAAACCACGTAGTCAATCTGGCGTATGATCTCCGGTGAGATTTTGTCGTAGGTCGGCGGAGTGGGCTCTCCGGCGATGTTGGCGGAAGTGGAAATCAGCGGGCGTCCCAAGCCGCGGATAACCCGGCGGCAGAACTCGTGCTGTACAATGCGTATGGCTATGGTGCCGTCCTCGTGGATGAGCTTGTCGGGCAGGTTGTAGGCGGTCTGATAGATGAAGGTGGTCGGACGGGTCACATGCGCCAACAAATCCCAAGCGATGAGCGGGATCTTCTTGACATACATGGGCAGTCTTTGCATGGAGTCCAGCAGGATGATCATGCTTTTCTTCTCGTTGCGCTGCTTGATGCGGTAAATGCGCATCAAGGCCTCCTCGTTGGTGGCATCGCAACCAATACCCCACACAGTGTCAGTGGGATACAGAATCACTTTTCCTTCTTTTAAGAGGGAAACACATTTTTCTATTTCCTCTTCCATAGCCAAAAATTTAACCTGCAAAAATAAAATTTTTTTCGATTTTATGTTATCGAAGAAAATAAAACGGGTATCGACAAAATTGCCGATACCCGTTAATTATGCATTATGCATTATGAATTATGAATTATCTCTTGATGAAGGTCTTCGTCACGACGCCCTCGTCGGTGGTCACGCGCACGAAATACATGCCGTTGGCGAGACCGCTGACGTTGATGCGGGCCGGATTATCCGTCACATTCACCGTGTTGATCACCTTACCATACACATCGATCACCTCAATGGATTGAACCTGGAACATTGAACTTTGAACATTGACAACGTCGTTGGCAGGGTTCGGGAACAAAGTGATGCTGTTTTCGAGGTAGTTCACGATGCCCACATCGGTGGTCTGTACCGTGATGGAGGCACTCCAGTCACTGAGGTTGCCGTCACCGCAGTTGGCCTGCACCTGGATCTCGTAGTCGGTCTTGCCGGTGAGATTGGTGATAGTGTAGCTGTTGGTGTTGACGGTCACCTGCGTCCACTGACCGCCCGCTGCCGGACGATACTGAACGTTCCAGCTGTTCACGTTGGCGTTGGTGTTCCAAGTGATGGAGATGGACTCGTTCTGGATGTCCGTGGCGTGCAGGTTGGTAGGCACGTCACACGGGTCGGGAGCATCCTCAGGCAAGGTCGTGAAGGTCATCTCACTGCCATAGACGGTCTCTCCGTTGAAGGTGATGAACGCCTTGTAGGTGTAGCCCGTGTTGGCGGTCAGACCGGTGAGGTTGTAGGTGAGGTTGTTGCCCGTCACCGTCACAGGAGCGTAGGTGCCGCCTGCGGTAGCCTTCCACTCGAAGCCCTTGGCCGTGATAGCCACGTTGTCGGGATTGGTGATGGTACCGTTCAGCGTGGCGCCCGTCTGCGTGATGCTGGTGGCAGCGGTGGTGGCCACAGTCGGGTCGGTGATGACAGGACCGGAACCGCCGCAGTCGGTCGTGAAGGTGGTCAGCGTGCCAGAAGAGACGCTGGAAGCGCTGTACACTTCAGTGCCGTCAGGGCCATCCACGGTAAAGCTAACTTCTGAATCATAGCTGCCGGAGTGCCACACGAGAGAGGTCTGGAGACCATCGCAGAGGAGTACGGTCTCCGTTGCGGAAGATCCGCTAGACAATCCGACGCTGGTGACAGAGATGCCGTTTTG
>JAFRUI010000035.1 GCA_017438945.1 Bacteroidales bacterium | reverse complement strand
GGACGGCAAAAAGATCATTCTCCAGACCCAAAAGAAACAGGGCGAATAATATCGCCCCTCCAGAATGCGGCCTTAGGCAAAACGCCCCTAGTCATCATTCATCATACATCATTCAGCATTCAGCATTCAACATTCAGCATTCAGCATTGATAATCACATCCGACATCATCCGGTAAATCTCCCTCAGTCGCTCGTCCCCCAACGATTCCATCTGCTTCCGCATCACGTTCTCGTCGCCGCGCACGGCCGGACCCGTCTGCGCCTCCGCAGGGGGCATCTGCGACACCTTCTCGACGGTCTGGCGCAACAACGGCAACAGAATCTCAAATGGCAATCCTTTCTCCTCCAACAACTTATACGCAATCTGATACATCGCGTTGCTGAAGTTGCAGGCGAAGACCGCCGCCACGTGCATCTGCGCGCGCTGCGACTCGGAAACTTCGTAACAAGTCGGCGACAATTCCTGAGCCAGTTCCCACATTATGGGCTTTTGTTTTCCCACAAAGTCTGATTCTAAACAGAGAGGCACATCCAACCCACTCATATCCTGCGACTTGGAAAATGTCTGCAACGGATAAATCACCCCGTAACAGTCGGCATAATCCTTCAGGCACTGGCAAGAAACCGTACCCGAAGTCATAAAGGCCATCGACAGCTTAAACGGCAACTGCGGCAGTATCTCGTCGTAGGCTTTGTCCGCCAATGCAAAGACAAACACCTGATTGTCAGGATTCAATTTCTTGATATTGTCTATGGCTTCCGCACTGCACCGGTCGGCCAAAACGCGGGCGTTCTCCAACGTGCGGCTATAGACCTGCGTAATCGGGAAGCGCGACGACCCTTGCAGCCGCTGCACCATCCAGGTAGCCACATTGCCGGAACCAATCAGCGTAATCATCAGTAGGTGAATTTACTGCCGCCCAAGAACTCGCGAAGAATGGAGGTGCCAGGCAGAGAGGGTTCAGGGATGGTCTTGAAGAACATCAGCAACTTGATCAGCCGTTGAGCCTCCGCATACTCCGGTGCCGTCTCGGGCACGGCGTGCAGAATTGGCAGTGCAAAAGGCTTCAGCACCGACAACTCGAACACCAACGACGTGTTGATCATCACGTCAGCGTTCTCCTGGAACGGGAAGATGTTTTTCTCTTCGCCGCGACGCACACTCGGCCAACGGCGTATCGTGTCAACAGCCGAATAACCGCGGTAGTTGAAGTCACGCACAATTCTGCGTATCAAACGGTTATCGGAGGTCGGAATCGGATTCTGGCGGTCCAACGACAGGGAGGTCAGTGCAGAGACGAAGATCTTGAATTTCACATCGTCAGGCACTTGGGCGGTCAACTCGGGATTCAGACAATGGATGCCCTCAATGACGAGGATGGAGTTCTTGCGCAACTGCAACGTGTTGCCGTTCCACTCTTTCTTGCCCAAAGCGAAATTGAAGGTGGGGATTTCCACCTGTTCGCCCGCCAACAGCCGTTTCAGCGTGTTGTTGAAGAGCGGCAGGTCAATGGCGTGCAGGTCCTCGAAATCGAACTCGCCGTTTTCGTCCCTCGGGGTGTCGTCACGTTCCACGAAGAAGTCGTCCACAGAAATCTGCACCGGATGGTAGCCCAACACGGCCAGCTGCACCGACAATCTGCGGCAAGAGGTGGTCTTCCCCGAGCTCGACGGACCACTGATCAGCACCATCTTCACATTGCCGTTCTGATAGATCATGTCGGCGACCCGCGCCAGATGCTTCTCTTGATAGGCCTCGGCCACTAAAACACCGGCTTGGACCATCTGATTGGCACTCGTGTATTTGTTCAGGTCTGACACGTAGGGAACCCCCATTGACGCCACCCATTCCTTATCTATCTTATAGACAGAGAACAGCTTGGGATACAAGCGGGTTTTGGCCATCGCATTGATGTTTTTCTTGGAAGGCAGCTTCAGCAGCAGTCCCTCTTCGTATTTCTCCAGCCCGAAGGTCGTCAGACAACCCGTAGAGGGCACCAAGAAGCCGTAATAGTAGTTGATGCTGTCGTCCAGATGATAGACGGAAGTGTAGATCCGGCTGCGGTTCTTGAAGAACTCGTATTTATCCTCCAACCCGTGTTCCTGAAACGCCTTGATGGCGTCGGAGGTGAGCATCTCCTCGTGCACGAACGGCAGATCACGCTGCACCGTGTCCTTCATGAAGAAATACAACTTGCTCACCAACTGTTCCGTAATCGGGCCGTCCAAGTTCTCCAACGTGCAGTAACGGCCACCGGAAATAGAGTGCTTGATATGCAGTTTCACCTCTTTAGGCAGCAGCTTGTCAACCGCATGGAACAGCAGGAAGAACAACGAACGCATGTAGCCGTTGCGCCCGTAGGAGCTGTAATAGTCAAAGAATTGGATCTGCGCGGGCTTGGTGATGCGGAACGACATGTCGCGTTCCTTGTTGTTGACCAGCGCTCCGAGGAATGGGATTTCGGTGTTGTTTTTCACCTTGAAAAGATCGACAAACTCCTGCAGGGTGATGCCGCAAGGGACTTCAACTTTGGAGTCGATGTTTTTGCAATATACAGGGATTTTATTGTCCATTTTCTTCTGATATTTTGAAAGAGCAAAAATACGTTTTTTTTTATCGCGAAACCCGACACAAGAACCATTTTTCGGAGCTACAGGCATGTAACCGCTAAGGCGGTTGTCGGGGGTTCTCACACAGTTTTTGCGAAAACCTTATGAAACAAATACTTTGTTTTAACTATTAATTATTAAATAATTTTCATTGAAACACGCTAACTTATTGATTATTAGCTAAAAATAAAAATTTTCGAAACCTCTTGACAAAGGGAATTTCTTGTTGTATATTTGCAGCAGAAAAACTATTCAAACATGATGACATATTGCAAATATTACAGCCCAGTGACCGATGTCACCTTTCGGAAAGTCTTCGGGGAACACCCCGACCTGACCGCCAGTCTGCTCAACGCCTTCCTCCCGTTGGAGGAGGGCCGCACCATCACCGAGCTGCGCTACCTCCCGCCAGAGCTCATGCCAGAGACACCCGCGCGCAAGCACAGCATCGTCGATGTGCACTGCACCGACTCCGCCGGCGCTACGTTCCTCGTCGAGATGCAGCTCAACTATGACTCGGACTTCTTCCAGCGGGTCTTCTTCAACGCCTCCAAAGCATACGTCAGGCAGCTCAAGGCTGGGGAGCAGTTCAAGCTGTTACAACCCGTCTATTCCCTCAACTTTGTCAGCGGCGACCTGCACAAGGGACTCAACGAATGGTATCATCCTTATCAATTTGTCCACATCTACCATAGC
>JAFRUI010000010.1 GCA_017438945.1 Bacteroidales bacterium | reverse complement strand
CGTTGACGGGGAGGAGGGTGAGAATGGCGCCCTTCATGTCGGCCACAGAAACGGAGATGATGGGGAAATCCTCCTCGCTCTCGATGGTGATCCGCTCGGTGGCGGGGTTGGGCCACAGCCGCACCTCCGGCTTCGGCCTGTAATACGCGGGGATGCCCACGTATGGCGTGGTGAATTCGGGGTTATGGTAGAGGGCGATGACTGCACTTTTGCAAACTGTTGGACTGCTGCAAACAGATACGTTGTCAGAGAACGTCACGGAAGATTGGCATTCGCCTGAAATTGCCATATATCCTTGATTATTGACATACGTATTGCCGTAGCCAAACGAACTTGAGGAATATATGGTATCCGCATGAATGAACAAACCGTCTTCTCTCCATTGGTAAAAAGCTTGGTTTATAAGATTTGCTATTGCATAGGCAAAGACTCTGTTGTGGAGAGCTGCCAGTCGAAACCCTGTTCCTGAATTATTTGCCGGAACAATGCCATGGCTGACATAATGCCCCGTCATGGCATCATAGCTGACAAAAAAACCGATGTTGAGTTGGTTTTCCACCATTTGGCTTAACGGATGGCTCGGATCATCAAAATAAACGCTGCCCTGTGGCCCATAAGATCCCACTCCTATCATATATACATGTCTATTATTATAATAACAACCCGACACATTGCTGTTTGCATGGTCTGGAAGATTCGGATCATGAGAACCGAGCGTATATATCTGGTTACACCAAAGAAGTTCCCCGTCCGCATTATATTTGATAATAAAAGGCGTAATATCAGAGCTATAATCCTGAATCGTTACATAATGAGTACTATCCCAATATATGTGAACAGGGAATTGGGGAGGTACATTAAAGTAGATATCTTCAGTAGGAATCATAAAATGGCCAGACAAGTAGAAGTTCCCTTCCTCATCAACAGAAAAACCAGACAGGGACGGTGTATATGGATTAATAGAGTCTCCTATCGAAAGTCCAATACCGTCCGAATGATCTATCAATTGTTTCGCGAACAGCAATTCCCAATCTGGGGAAAACTTATACATCATTATATTTGTGAAACAAGGGCCTGGGACATCGCTTCCTTCAGGAAAATAAATATCATATTTCCTGTTGGTATCGCCATCCACCACCAAGGTATATGGATTGGTGCTGGGGCCGTCATAAACTAATTTAGTGAAAATGTATGTATTCCCCTGCGCATCAACATGAAAAGGTGAGATATTTAAACTCGCCTCGTTGCAAAGATATTCTTCTGCACGGATATTATTAGCATATATTTTTCGACCGAAAGGCTGAACGAAATGGCTGTCCAACAGGTTTCCGTCCAAGTCAAAAGTGGCCAAATAGGACCATCGGCCTACCGTACGCGGAGGAACCCTTTGATCTTTTGGGATAGGCCGCACCTGAGAACCGGTTATCAAGGTGTCGAGCCAATAGTGCCAAGCCTGATCGTCGGAATAAGCATCCACATCTGTCAGGCCAGCATTCCCCATGACATAAACTTTATTGTCTCGCACTTCCAACCAGTGGGGTATGCACCTGCTATCCCGACTGGTTTTCACCTCTTTATGCCACAACATATTGCCCATAGTGTCATATTTCATAATAAATGCGCTCCAGCTGGAATTGTAATAAACAGTTGGATTATTGAGGAAAAGGAACGTGTTACCGTCAAACGTCAAGTTCCCACCAAAAGTCCCCAACACATAAATATTCCCCTCATCGTCAAAATCGATGTTTTTTACAGTATTAACATCGTAGTTGTTTGGGGGTGGTGTACTGCTCCAGCAATGCGCCCACTTCCACTCGCCTTGTGCGGAGGCGGTGAGGGTGATGAAAAGGGTGGCGAGGGTGGCCACGAAAAGGGGTAAATGTCTCTTCTTCATAATCCGGATTTTTAAATGAACACGTTTTAATTTCCTAACGAAAAAAAGCCCGAATCGTTGCAAAAAAAATGCGAATTTTTGATGTTTTCCTGTTGGTATAAGTAATTGATTTATATGTTATTACAATAAGATATTTTTTATTTGACGGGGGTAGTTATAGCGTACGCTCGTAGGGGAGGATAGATGAAAAAAATTTTTGCTGTGATACAGTATTGGATTATTGGAATTATCATTCCTAATATGATTTTTTTGTATTTTTGCATTTCAGTTTTTCCGTTACGGAAATTATGTTATGAATATAGAACCTGTTTAGTTTGAATTCTATGAAGAAAAATATTGTAAATCCCTTTATATGCCAGGGTTACAAAAGTCCGGAATACTTCTGCGACCGTATTGAAGAGACCGAAATTATGAATTCAACGCTCTATAATGGACGCAATATTACGCTGATTTCTCCACGCAGATTGGGCAAAACAGGGCTGATTTGGAACACTTTTCACCATATCAAATCCGAAAACAAGGACGCGATTTGCATCTACATTGACATCTTCCCTACCAAAAGCCAAAGCGAATTTGTGCGTATACTTGGTACGGCGGTGCTCAACGAAACGCTCTCTAAAAGCAAGATGTTGGGCAAGAAGATGTTGGAGATGCTCGGCTCCTTGAGACCGGTTTTGGGTATGGATGCCCTCACCGGGATGCCGAATGTGACATTAAATGTGGATCCGACGCAATCGGAAATGACCATTCAGAGTATTTTCACCTATCTCAACAAGATTCAGAAAGAAGTTTTCATCGCCATTGATGAGTTTCAGCAAATCAATGAATATCCCGAATCCGGTACCGAGGCGATGCTCCGGTCCTACATCCAGTTCTCGCATAGCATCCATTTCATTTTCTCGGGGAGTAGGAAGCACCTTATGTCCGAGATGTTCGCTTCACCCAAACGGCCATTCTATCAAAGCACTGATATGATGAATCTTGCGCCTCTTGACGAAGAGATTTACTATCAATTTGCCAACCGGTTTTTCGAGGCGAGAAAGGGTGTGCTGGATCGTGAAGTGTTTCATGAACTTTACGACATCTACGATGGCTATACCTGGTATATCCAATCTGTTTTGAACAGACTCTATGAAAAGTTCAAGTCCGTGTCGTCTTCCGCGCAACTTCGAGAAACGATATTGAATGTCGTGGAGAGCAAATCGCCTCAGTATGAGAGCATTGTGCCATTCCTTACCGAAAACCAGTTCTCATTGCTCCGAGCTGTGGCCAAAGAAGGGTTGGTGGAACAGCCCATGGGCAAAGAGTTCATCAAGAAGCATGGTTTGCCGGGTGCCAGCAGTGTGAAAACCGCCTTGGACGTCCTATGCGAAAAGGAGTTGCTCTATCGTATGCCGGAAGGGTACATCGTTTATGATCGTTTCATGAACCAGTGGTTGCAGAGGATATAATGAACGAATTTTTTGTATCTTTGCCAGTTTTTTGGAAAAATCTATACTTCGATGAAATATACTGAATACAAAGGACTTAATCTTCCGAACTTAGGGGAAGAGATGCGTAAGTATTGGGAAGACAAGGATATCTTCGCCAAGAGTTTATCGACCCGCGAGGGACACGAACGGTTCGTTTTCTTTGAGGGACCGCCGTCCGCAAACGGTATGCCCGGCATCCACCACGTGATGGCCCGCACCATCAAGGACATCGTCTGCCGCTACCAGACCCTCACCGGCAAGTACGTCGGCAGAAAGGGCGGCTGGGACACGCACGGACTGCCCGTGGAGCTCGGCGTGGAGAAGACCCTCGGCATCACCAAGGAGGACATCGGCAAGAAGATCTCCGTGGAGGACTATAACAAGGCCTGCCGCCGCGAAGTGATGAAGTTCAAGGACCGCTGGGACGAGCTCACCCGCGAGATGGGCTACTGGGTCGATCTCGAACACCCTTACATCACCTTTGACAACAAGTACATCGAAACCGTATGGTATTTACTGTCAGAACTTTACAAGAAAGGTCTGCTCTATAAGGGCTACTCCATCCAACCTTACTCCCCCGCCGCCGGCACTGGTCTCAGCTCCCACGAACTCAACCTGCCCGGCTGCTATCGCGACGTGAAGGATTTGACCTGCGTGGCACTGTTCAAATTGGTGAACGGCAACGACAATTTGTCCATTAACGCCAACGACCCGATGCCCACATACGCGATTGCGTGGACGACCACCCCGTGGACGCTGCCGAGCAACACGGCGTTGTGCGTGGGTCCGAATATCGACTACGTGATGCTGAAGACCGTGCATCCTTATACCGAACAACCCTGCCACATCCTGATGGCCAAAGCGTTGGTTTCCACGATGTTCAAGGAGGCCCCGGAGGTTGTGAAGGAGTTCAAGGGCAAAGACCTCGTGGGCATCTCCTACGAGCAGCTCATCCCGTGGGTGAACCCCGGCGAGGGCGCCTTCCGCATCATCCCCGGCGACTATGTCACCACGGAAGACGGTACCGGTATCGTGCACATCGCCCCGACCTTCGGTGCCGACGACAAGCGCGTGGCCGCCGCCGCCGGCATCCCGCCGCTCGTGATGATCGACAAGGACGGCATCCGCCAGCCGATGGTCGATCGCACCGGCAAGTTCTACCGCATCGAGGACCTCGACCCCGAGTTTGTCCAAAGCTGCATGGATGTGGAAGCTTACCGTCCCTACGCCGGCCAGTTCGTGAAGAACGCCTACGACCCGACCAAAACAGAGAAGGATAAATCATTGGATGTGGATATCGTCGTGATGCTGAAGGAGCAGGGCAAGCTTTTCAAGAGCGAGAAGCACACCCACAACTACCCGCACTGCTGGCGTACCGACAAGCCCGTGCTCTACTATCCGCTCGACTCCTGGTTCATCAAAACGACCGCCTACCGCGAGCGTATGATCGAGCTGAACAAGACCATCAAGTGGAAGCCCGCCGCCACCGGCTCCGGCCGTTTCGGCAACTGGCTTGAGAACCTCGTCGATTGGAACCTCTCCCGCTCCCGTTTCTGGGGCGTGCCGCTGCCCATCTGGACCACCGAGGACAAGAAAGAGCAGATCTGTATCGGCTCCATCGAGCAGCTGATGGCCGAAATCGACAAGTCCATCGCCGCCGGTTTCATGACCGAAAATCCGTATAAGAACTTCAAAGTCAACGATATGTCGCAGGAAAACTACGACAACAACGTGGATCTGCACAAGCCCTACGTGGATAGCATCGTGCTGGTCTCCCCGACGGGCCAGAAGATGTACCGCGAGAGCGACCTCATCGACGTGTGGTTCGACTCCGGCTCTATGCCATACAGCCAGCTGCACTACCCGTTCGAGAACTCTGAGTTCTTCAAGACCAACTTCCCCGCCGACTTCATCGCGGAAGGTGTCGATCAGACCCGCGGTTGGTTCTTCACGTTGCACGCCATCGCCACGATGCTGTTCGATAGCGTAGCTTTCAAATCTGTGATTTCCAACGGTTTGGTGCTCGACAAGAACGGCAACAAGATGTCGAAGCGTTTGGGCAACGCTGTGGATCCGTTTGAGATTATCCACAAGTACGGTCCAGATGCCACGCGCTGGTACATGATTACCAACGCTTCCCCGTGGGACAACCTCAAGTTCGACGAAGCGGGCATCGGCGAGGTGCAGCGTAAGTTCTTCGGCACACTGTACAACACCTACAACTTCTTCGCCATGTACGCCAACATCGATGGTTTCACGTACAAAGAGAAGGAGATCCCCTACGGGGACCGTCCCGAGATTGACCGTTGGATTCTTTCCGAGCTGAATACCTTGGTGAAACATTGTCAGGAGAACTACATCGACTACGAGCCGACCAAGGTGGGCCGTGAGATTCAGGACTTTGTGGATGCTTATCTCAGCAACTGGTACGTGCGTCTCTGTCGCCGCCGTTTCTGGAAGGGCGAATACAGCGAGGACAAGATTTCCGCTTATCAGACGCTCTATACCTGCATGGTGACTATTGCTAAGATTGCATCGCCGATTGCGCCGTTCTTTATGGACAAGCTCTATCAGGACCTCAACCGCGTTACCGGCAAGGAAGCGTTCGAGTCGGTGCATTTGGCCGACTATCCTGAGGTACACGAGGAGCTGATTGACAAGGAGTTGGAAGAACGGATGCAGCTCGCGCAGCAGTTCAGCTCTATGGTGTTGGCGTTGCGTAAGAAGACCAACCTGAAGGTGCGTCAGCCGCTCTCCAAGATTATGATCCCTGTGATGGACGAGCATTTCAAACAGCAGATTTCGTTGGTGCAGGATTTGATTCTGCACGAGGTCAACGTCAAGGAGTTGGTGTTCGTCAGCAACGAAGACGGCGTGTTCGTGAAACGTATCAAGCCCGATTTTAAGAAGTTGGGACCGAAATACGGCAAGATCATGAAGCTCGTGGCCGCCCGCATCACCGGCTTCTCGCAAGCTGAAATCGCGCAGTTGGAGAAAGAAGGCGTGATGAACTTTGAAATTGAGGGTCAGCCCGTGGAGATCACCACCGACGATGTGGAGATCCAGGCGCAGGACATCCCCGGCTGGGTGGTGGCCAACTTCGGTGCGCTGACCGTGGCCTTGGACATCGAGGTCTCCGAAGAGCTGAAGAACGAGGGTTACGCCCGCGAGTTCGTGAAGTTAGTGCAGACCTACCGCAAGGAGAACAACTTCGAGGTGCTGGACAAGATCATCGTCACCGTGGAGGGCAACGAAGTCATCACCCCCGCGTTGAAGGCCTTCGAGCAGCACATCTGCAACGAGACCCTCTGCACCTCCCTGACCATCGCCGCCACGGTCTCCGACGGCGTGGAGATGGATCTGGAGGATGTGAAGATTAGGGTGAAGATTGAGAGATTGTAATGTAACGACGGTGCAGGGGTGAATCATAATTCGCCCCTGCGGACCGAAAACGACAAAATCACATTAAAGGAGCGAACAACCATTCGCTCCTTATTTGTTGCATACGTTTATTTTGTCGGAGCTTGCCAGAAATAATCGGCATCGTGGGTGATAACGGCCCAATCGCTGGGATTTTCGTATGTTGATGGCGTTTCGTATGCTGATGGCGTTAAAACAACGTGTATATTCTTCACATATCTGTATCTGCTCTCTGGATTGAAGCAATAATTCGTTACACAATCAAACCAATATAGGTTTTTGGCCATATAGCCCTCCAGATAATACTCTTTTGTCTGCTTGTTCTCATAATTCCAGTTGGCATCTTCGTTCAAGAAAAGAGGCCGACCGTCAATTAGTCTCTCCCGCACTTCCGGGATG
>JAFRUI010000040.1 GCA_017438945.1 Bacteroidales bacterium | reverse complement strand
TGGAAAAGCTAACATGTAGCTGCCTTGAGGCGAAACGGGCATCTGGCGGAAGCCGAAGAAAAGATCGGGCTTGACGGTCTGGTAGCTGAAGCGGCCGAAGTCGTTGTGGTAGGCCGCTGTGCGGTTAGAGGTGACGCAGGTGATGTCGGTCACCGCCTCGGGAATGATGCCGTAGAACGACAGGGCGTAGTGCAGGCTGATGTACGACGGCGTGTAGATGCGCTGCGCTATGAAACGCGCCATCTCGGGAGTGCCCTTCAGGTCGCTGAAAGCATACCAGTCCTGCCGCAGTTTCGACAGATAGCCCCGCTTCACCCAGCGTGTGAAGTTGCTTCGGTCGAATCCCGGCTTCCATGCACGGATTTGATAGACGTTGAAACATCCCATCCCGTGCCACTGTTCCCTGAACTCCAAGTAGGTCATTATCTCATTTTATTCAAAAGACGCTGCAAAGATACAACTTTTCTTGAATGAAACGGAAAGCTGGTGACTTCGTGTTAATAAGTGAATGTTAACACGAAGTCATTAACAGCGGAGCTAATCAACAGCGAAGCTAACTAACAGCCGTAGGCTAATCAAAAGCGGAGCTCACAGCACTCACAACGCTCCCACCACCTCGTGCGCCTTGTAGGGCTCTTCGAGGTAGGTGGCATCTTCGTCACTGAGGTCGAGTTCCAGGGCGCGGACCGCATCGTTGAAGTGCGGCACTTTCGTGGCTCCCACGATGGGCGCGGCGACACCCCGCTTCAGCAGCCAGGCCAACGCCACTTCCGTCATCGTCACACCGAGACGCTCCGCCACCTCCGCCACACGGGCGACAATCTGCATGTCGTTCTCCATGGCGTGGTCGTATTTGCTGTGCATCACCTTGTCGGTCTCGTTGCGCTTGGACGCGCTATTCCACTCCTTGCGGGTGAGGTGTCCGCTGGCGAGGGGAGAGTAAGGGATGAGCGACACGCCGTACTGTTTCGCCACGGGAATCAGCTCACGCTCGTCCTCGCGGTAGAGGAGGTTGTAGTGGTTCTGCAGCGTGGAGAACAGCGTCCAACCGTTGCGCTCGGCGCAGATCTGCATGTTGTGGAACTGGTAGCCGTACATCGCCGAGGCACCGATGGCACGCACTTTGCCGCTCCGCACTAACTCGTGCAGCGCCTGCATCGTCTCCTCGATGGGCGTGCCGTAGTCGAAACGGTGGATCTGGTAGAGGTCGAGGTAGTCGCTGCCAAGACGTTGCAGCGTGCCGTCGATCTCGCGACGGATGGCCGCGGCGGAGAGCTTGCCCTCGTTGAAATAGACTTTTGAGGCGAGCACCACCTGGTCGCGGGCGACGCCGAGGTCTTTCAGCGCTTTGCCTAAGAACTCCTCACTGGTGCCGTGCGAATAGCCGTTGGCGGTGTCGAAGAAGTTCACCCCGAGGTCGAGGGCGTGCTTGATCATCTTCGTGGACTCCTCCTGGTTGAGAGTCCACAGGTGGAAGTCCTCCGAGGGCTCCCCGTACGACATACAGCCGACGCAAATGCGGCTGACTTCAATGCCAGTGTTTCCTAATTGTGTGTATTTCATAATTTCAGGATGCTTTTGATTACCCTTTTTGTTTTTGCAAGACGCAAATACTATGTTAAAATTATGTCCTCATCAATTACACTGAGAACAAATCGTCTAACTGTATTTCATTCTGAATATCACCGACGTATGCGTTTTTTGCCAGGCCATAGGTTGTGATGAGCACCGTGTGCAAGGCTTTTCTAGTTTTTGTCACTTCTGCAAAAACGGCTTTTCGCCTGTTCAATTTTTCATGATAGGCTTCGGTGATAGAATATTTGTCACTTGAATACTTTATTTCACAAAGGTCAATAATTCCGTCACTGCGGTCAAGGAGCAAGTCAATCTGAACACCTTCGGATTTCGGCTCTGCGGATTGGTCTTTAGGCACGTGACGCCAAGCATACTCGTTGGTGAGTACACCGCTGATGCCGATTTTATGCTTTATCTGGTCGGTGTGCCATAAGCAGACCCGCTCAAATGCCCTTCCGCACCAGTTGTTGTATTGCGGCTTGCCTTCCATCGCTTGCCAAAAGTTTTTCCCGTGGCGTTTTCCATGAATGAATTCATAGTAAAACAAGGTGTAGTGGTCAATAAGTTGGAAGATCTCATCCTTCACTTGTTTGCCAATCACGGTATATCCGCGGATGAAACCGCACCATTCGAGGTCGTCCAGTATCTTTGACAACGCACCGTTATCCTCCAATCCGCCTTTGTTAATCAGTTCTATTCGTGTCATCCCTTCTTTTTTCCCTGCCAACAAACTGATGATTTTGATGTATGGTTCTGGTTTCTTGAAGAGCGATGCATACAACATGCTGAACTCATCATACATGTCGCCATCGTTCGTGAAGATAAGACGGTCAATTTCTTGGGTAAGACTATGCCCTTTCTGTAATAAACTCCAATAGTAGGGCACGCCGCCGAAGATCATATATCCGTTCAGTATCTGCTTCCGCGTCATTTCGATACCACGCGATTGAACCAGTTCTTCGCACAGACGAAGTGAGAATGGTTTCAAGGCAATGCGGTGTGTGAGTCGGTTGTGCAGGCCTCCCTTGTTTTTGATGATTTTTTTTACCATCCAAGAGGTGGCACTACCGCATACCACAAAAACGATATCTTTCCTTGCCGAAGCCCATCCGTTCCAAAAAGATTCAAGCTCCGATAAAAAACCCGACCGCGGCGCATCCATCCAAGGTAGTTCGTCGAGGAATATGATCTTCTTTCCCTCGGGCTGAAGGTTTATGTAGCGTTTTAATTCAGAAAACGCTGTCATCCAGTTAGCAAATACCTTTGCCATATCGGTCAGCCCGTGCTCTTTCAGTGCCATACGAAAGCGGGCCAATTGTTTACGGGAAGATGTGTTGGCCGCTCCTGTGAATTGGAAAGTGAATTTGTAGTCGTAGGACTCTCGGATCAGGAATGTCTTGCCAACGCGACGACGGCCATACACAGCGACGAACTGTGAATACTCTTCTGTAAGAGCGTTTTGCAGGATTTGCTTCTCTTTGTCTCTTCCTATGAGCATAGTCTTGATTTTTTTTGCAAAGATAAAAAAAAAATAACCGTAAACGAGCGGAATCATTTAAAAATTTTCCGATTCCGCTCGTTTACGGTTGATTTTTCTTTAAGTCCTATCATTGTATGGTATGGTCGTCAATGGATATGCCAGACCGCTTCTACAGGCTCTTTAACCACTTCTCCACCTTCGCCTTGCCGCCGCGCACCTCGTGACCGTAGATGCTGAACTCGCCCGTGACCTTGGCCTTCGGGAAGGCTTTCCGCACGTCGCTGGCGCAACTGGCCAGGCCGCTGCCCTCGTGGGTGGTGAAGGGGATGACGGTCTTGCCGTCGAGGTTGATGTCCTTGAACAGCGTGAACATCACCTGCGGGTAGGTGCCCCACCACACGGGACCGCCGATGAAGACGGTGTCGTAGCCGCTGAGGTCGGGAGCAGCGCCCTCGTAGGGCGGCAACTCGCCTGCGGCGGCCTCCTTCTTGGCCAGCTCGATGAGCGGTGTGTAGGCCATGCCGTCGTATTTGTGGGTGACGATCTCGAACTGGTCGGCGCCAGTGATTTCACTGATGTAGTCGGCCACGATTTTTGTATTGCCCGTGTCGATGACACCGACGGAATAGTTATCCCCCGCGTGGGAGAAGAAAATGACGATGGATTTACTCATATTTCCGGAATTTGATGTTTGTTCGTTCTGTAGAGACGTTTCCTGAAACGTCTCCACATTGTTTTTATTCTGTCCGTTGCAGCCCGTGGCGAAAACCACGACAAGGACTGCGACGAGGATGTTTTTGATGTTCATAATTCGTTGTTTTTATAGCCAAAGTTTGAATTCGCCTGTACGGATGCTCGCAATCACGCCGCCGTCGATGAGCAGGTCGGTGCCGGTGATGAACTTTGCGTGCTCGCCCAACAGGAAAGCGGCGGCCTCGGCAATCTCATCACTGGTACCTGTGCGCTGGGCGGCTGAAGCGTCAATCATCGCCTGATAGCCTTCTCCGCTGGCCCGGAATTCATCGTAAGCCAGCGGGGTGACGATGACGCCGGGCGAGATGGAGTTGATGCGGGCACGACGTTTACGCCAAGTGGTGGCTGCGGCACGCTGCGCCTGCAGGTGGTTCATCCGCTTGGCAATCATATAGGCGAAACCGCTGTTCTGCATGGCCACCTCTTGGATGAATTTCACATTTTTCAGTTCTTCAGTAGGGGTGTTTACCAATTGCAATTCTATATCGTTGGGAATCGGGTACATATAGGCCGCTTGACTGCTGATGAGGAGTCCTGCGCCGCCTTCGGCAATCACTTTGCCGAAGGCATCCACGGCGTAGCCCGTGCCCACCATATCGAGGTTGACGATATGCTCCGGACTGGCCTGGTTGGGCGATGCACCGGCCGTGTCAATGAAATACATCACGGGACCCAGTTCGGCCGCCTTCCGGGCAAAAGCCTCGATGCTTTCCTTCTGCAAAGCGTTTACTACTAATGTCTTCATATCGTATCCGCAGCGGCTGAGATCCTCGCCGACGCGTTTCAGCGTTTCCTCGCTGATGTCGCCTAACAGGATTTTCTTGCCCGCCCCGATACGGCGCACGATGGCGGTTCCCATACTTCCGGCACCCAACAGTGCCACTACTTGTTTCTTTTCGTTTCTGTCGAATATCATAATCTTTTCGTTTTAATTTGCGATATTGTAATACTAACCCGCGCAGTGACAGCCGACGCAAAGACAGCTGCGGGATAGTTTTTCATACTTTTCCACTGCTTTTGCCTTATTCAATATGTGCTCGCTCTCGCCTCTGTGAACTGCCACATCGCGTCGCGCTTCACGAGCTGGAAACGGAGCTGAAGGGGCCAGGTGTGGCGTCCGCCGCCGAACACCGCTGCGGTCACGCGGCTTCTCCCTGTCAGCGTGGCGCGGTCGCCCTCCACGGTGACCTCCGTCTGCTCGTGCACCGCCGTGTAGTAGTTGAGCGTGCCGTCGGCGATGGCATCGAGGTACTCCTTTTTCGACTGGCGCATACCGGTTATATGGACGAGCACCATC
>JAFRUI010000039.1 GCA_017438945.1 Bacteroidales bacterium | reverse complement strand
TTCCGCAAGATGATTCACCCGCAAAAACCGAACAGTTATGAAAACGATCCTTTTTTCCGCCATCGCCACGGCACTGTTTTTTGGTTTCTATTGGCTGACGTTGCGCCGAAGCAACCTGTTCCGCTTGCGCCGGTTCTACCTTGTGGGCACATTGGCGCTTGCGTTGGTGCTGCCGTTTATTTCGATCGAGATGCCGAGCCGTTTAACCGCTGTTGCACAACCATATACGCAATATTTTGGAGAGGCACAAGAACCAACTGTGATTCAGGGAGATGCAGCTGACGCTGCAGTTCAATCAACGACAACTGGGACAACTTTGACAACAAAAGCGGGTCAGTCAACGACAACTGGGACAACGTTGACAACAGGGGCGATAAAAAAGTTGTCTTTTAAAGATATGGTATGTTATGGGTATCTTCTCGGTTGCGGGGTGGCTTTTATCCTGCTGGTTGTCAAGCTCTTTAAGACTTTCAGCTACTATCGGCGCAGTGTGCTGTCGGATGAGCTTTCGACGGGCGACATGTGTGTGCGGGTGTTAGGCGAACCCGACGGCAACCTTCCGTTCTCGTTCCTGCGGTCGGTGTTCGTAAATCCGGAAGTGTTCACAGAGAGCGAGTTGCGGCAGGTGCTGCGTCACGAGCGGACGCACATCCGCCAGCGTCACACGTGGGATCTGCTCTTCACGGAAGCGGTGCGGGTGCTGCAATGGTTCAACCCCGTCATTTACCTGTACGCCAGGGAGTTGAGCAGCGTCCATGAGTATTTGGCCGATGAGGCGGTGCTCTCGTGCGGAACCTCGCGCCGCGATTACTTAGAACTGCTGTACAAACAACTGTGCGTGGGCAAGTTCGTGCCAGTGGGCAACAGTTTCCGTCACTTGCTGACCAAGAAACGCATTCTGATGATGAACCAGCCGGTAAAACGCAGAGCGTCAGCGTGGTGGCTCCTCGCGCTCATTCCCATCATCGCCGGACTCTTGTTGGTGAACTGTCATCCGAAAACGGAGATGGTTGCTGAGGAAGAGGCGGTTGAGGAAGTTATCGATGACCCCGTTTGCATGGATCCCGATACGATGCCGCAGTTTCCGGGTGGCATCCAGCAGTATGTCAATAACCTCATCGGTAGCATGAAGTACCCTGAATTGGCCAAGAAGTACAAATTGTCAGGGGTTCTTTCGGTATGTTTTATTGTGGAGAAGGATGGACGTGTTCTTTTCACGGAGTTGGATACGGCTCATGTCAAATGGGGTGATGTTTGTGGCAAGAAGGGGGAGATGGTGCTTACGGCTCCTTTCGAAGGTCGTAAGAACGACAATGACGGTTTGGCTGTCGCTCATCTTGATCTCGGAGAGGATGCCCCCGAAGATAAAGAATCTCGGAAAGAGATCGTGCGGCAGATAATGGATGACAATATGGCGGAAATCAATCGGGCATTTCGAGCTGCACCCGCCTGCAAGCCTGCCATGAAGGACGGACAACCGGTACGTTGCATGTTGCGTCTGCCAGTGGGATTCACCACGGAGGAGCATGCCGTTAACAAACTAGTAATGTTTCAAGACATCGCCGTTTCTCCAGCTGCAAAGCCGTCAAAAGATCGTTACGTTACTGGCATAGTCACACTCGATGAGCAGCTTGGGCCTGATTTTATAGACATTCCGTGGGTCGGCCACACCTCCGCTGAATAGTTAGCAGTTAGCAGTTAGCAGTTAGTAGTTAGTAGTTAAGATGGCTCGAATGGGTCGTCTGGGGGTATTATATGCCGAAAAATTCGAATATGAAAAAATGTAAAACATTGTGACTTGAAAAATTACAAAAAATGAAAAAGATTATCAATGTTATGTTCCTGCTTCTGTTTTGCGCAACGCTTTTCGCGCAGAACACGGACACGACAACAGTCGCAAAGTCGGACACGATTGTCCCGAAGAAGACCACGGAACTGCCCGAAGTGGGCATCACCGCGAAGAAGCCCGTCTATATGACCGATGGGGAAAAGACGATGTACAACGTTTCGGAAGACCCTGCGGTTCAGTCGGGTACGGCGGCGGATGCGCTGCAGAACGCGCCGGGCGTGGAGGTCGATGTGGAGGGCAATATCACCCTGCGCGGAGTCTCATCGGTACAGATATGGCTTAACAACCGGCCTGCCAACATGAACGCCGAAGCCCTCAAAATCCTTCTGCAGCAGATGCCGGCCAGTGACATCGAGAAGATTGAGGTCATCACTAACCCCTCGGCGCGGTACAGTGCGCAGGGTGCGGGCGGCATCATCAACATCGTCACCGTTTCCGACATCAGGAAAAACAGCTTCCTGAGCTTCGGGGCGAAGGGATCCTCCGCGCCCGAGGCCATTCCCTTCCTCTCCTACGTTTATGCCAACAAAAAGTTCACCATCAGCACCTATCTGCAATATTGGTATAGCACTTCCCTGCACGACAGACTTTCAGAATCAGCTATTTACGACGATTCGGGCACGCTTTCTTCCACAGATTCGTCGCATTCTATCCGACGGTTTCGAGAAGACCAGACCGGGCTGTTCCTGAACGCTTCTTGGACGCCCGACACCGCGAATATGGTCTATTTTTATGGCGGTTTATACCCGCAACTCACGCACTACAACTCCCAGGACAGTACTTCGTGGCGCGAATATATCTACAGCCCAGGGGATTACTCTTATTACGAGACTGTACTCCAAAAATCCGGGATTCTGTCGGGCTACGCGGGGCTTTGGTACGAGCATAAATTCAACAACAAAGGTCATAAATTGAGCACCTCAGCCATATACTCGGGACAGGGATATCGATCAAAAGGGGATCTTCATCGAGATTATCTTTGGTCGGGACTTGCTGACCGTAACTGGTTGCAAACAAATGATTACCAGTATCATAGAGGAAATGTTTCGGTCGATTACACGATCCCATATCATCAGAACGGTGAGGTGGAAACGGGTGTTTCGGGAAGCTATGTGCACTACAAACAGCTATGGATGACTGACACGTTGGCGGTGACCGATTTGGGGCGTTACTATGTGCATGACGCGGTGCGTTCGATGAATTCGCGCGGTCAGGACGGGGATTTCGACGCGTACGTTACCGTGCAGCACCGTTTCGGCGGCTTCACGCTGAAGGGCGGTCTGCGCTCTGAGCTGCTGTCGTTGAACTTAGACTATCCCGATTCCCCTGCCGATAACGTACGGAAACTCTATTGGGGGCTTTTCCCGTCGATACACCTGAGCTACCGCACGAAAAACATGCACAATTTCAAGCTGAGCTACACGCGGCGGGTGAACAACCCGCAGGCCTCCGACCTGACCACCTACCGCAGATACGGGGAGGACAGCTTCAGTACGGGCAATCCTGACCTGCGGCAGGCATTCACCAACTCGGTTGAGGCGGGCTGGACGAAGTACATCAACAAGTTCGGCAACGTGGGCGTCAATGCGTGGTTCAAGAACACGAAAGACGAGTTCTCCAGCCTTGCGGATGTCTGCTACGACCCGTTTTTCGGAAGGAT
>JAFRUI010000009.1 GCA_017438945.1 Bacteroidales bacterium | reverse complement strand
GTACTGGTGGGCGCCCGGAGGAGGCGTGCAGGCCGCGCATTCGGGTATCGTGTCCCCGCCGTAGGTCACCGTGTAGTCCTCGCAGGTGCGGTAGGTCCCGTCGTACATCCACTCGCAGTCGTTGGACTTCACCACGAGGGGCGGGAAATTCAGCTCCTCGACAGTGACGATATGTGTGGTAATGCTATCGCAGCCGTTGGCCGCACCGCCATGGATCGTATCGGTGATGGTGTAGGTGCCGGCGTGATCCACTGTGAAGGTCTTACCGGCGAGCTCCATGTCGTAGGGCGTGCCAGAATACACCGTGTCTTTATAGACAGTGTCGCGTTGCACAACATTGTAGTCAATGTGCAGGGTCACGATGCTGTCGCAACCGTTGGCGGCGGTGGTCTTCAGGATGAACTCACCGTTGACGGCATCAACGACGATAACCTCGATTTCGGTTGTAGAGGAAGCCACTGCAACGCCTGTGCCCGGAGTTAC
Source organism: Bacteroidales bacterium (assembly GCA_017438945.1). Classification (GTDB taxonomy): domain Bacteria; phylum Bacteroidota; class Bacteroidia; order Bacteroidales; family WCHB1-69; genus F23-D06. The sequence goes on along the minus strand of JAFRUI010000009.1, from coordinate 51,117 downwards.
CGTGATGCTAATCCGACTGTCCTCCTCATAGGCGAAGGTCTTGGATTCGGTCTCGCTTGCAAGACAGAGTTGCGCGCTTTGCTCGGTCGCAGATGTCGGTTTCACCGTCAGCTTCAAGAGGGCAACCGTATCAAGTGGGGTTCCATCCACCATCATCGTTCCGTGAAACTCGTAGAATCCGTCCGCGTTGGTGGTTGACGGCAGCAAACGGCCGCCCCATGTGTAACTAGCCAGCTCGGGTTCGCAGATAGTGTCGTAATAGGGTTCTCCAACGTAGAGCAGGATTGCCACTATGCTGTCACAACCGTTACTCCCATGAACCGTGTCCATGTAGGTTTGTAAACCTGAACCAATGACATGGAAGGTGTGACCCGAAACGATCTTGTCGTAATCCTCACCAGGGATGTGAAGCGTGTCAACGTATATCGTGTCACGCTTCACCACTTCACGGTTGATTTGTAAGATGAGTACGCTGTCGCAACCGTGAACAGTCTGCATTTTCAGTGCAAAGACACCCCCGGTGGTATCTAAAGTCACCACCTCCACATCAGGCACAACATTAGTGGCCGTAACAGATGACTCGGTAACGGAGAAAACCAGCTCCGATCCATTCACCATATAGCTAACCATCGTGGAATCCTCATAGAGACAGAGAGAAAGAGAATCTGTGTCTCGGTATGTCGGATTGATTGTAAGTTTCAAATATCGTGTGACATCGATTTCCACACCATTCACATCCTCTTTGTCGGCAAATTCGTAGTAGCCGTGGCTGCCTACTTCATTACCCGCAACACAGAACTCTTTACTGTTATAATGCCAACAATACGATCCCACATTGTCTTCCCATGAATTGGATTCTGTGAAAACGCTGTCGCAGATCTCATCATCGTACGGTTCTTCCACAATGAGGATGCGGGTAATAATACTGTCACATCCATTGCTGGCGAGAACCGTATCCGAAATGGTGTAGATGCCAGGCTCGCTCACCGTGAAGGTCTTCCCTGCCAGCTCCGTGGAGTAGTATACGTTTTCAGAAGTGCATCCATAAAAACGGATATCACTCCGATAGTTTAAGCGTGTCCCGAAAGTGGTGGGACTCCACGCCGAGGAGCTTCCCTTATACAGTGTCATATAGGAAGACGAGGGCGTGTTGGTATAATAATAATTATAGGAAGTACCGTCAAAAACGCCCGACTCGTCCAATACCATCACTAACAGATTGTCACTGCCGTTGTATTCGAAAGGATGGTTTAAGACAAACTCGTTCCAGCCCTTGTTGGTGCAATTCAGTTCCCCGTCGAAAACCATGGTCATGGCGGAGGGGGACACCCAGTCCGTGGTGCTGGAAAAATACTCTTTGGAGGTGTGCGCCAAATAGATTTTCACATTCGTTTTCGCCGTCATCGCAGTAGTCGAAGCATAGTTGAATGAGATGGTGCTGATCACGGCAGCCTCCCCGACCTCGGCAGGAGTGAAGATTTGCTGGGAACAAGAGTAACCGTATTGGTTGTTTGTCGGAATGGAATAACTTTCACCGTTTTCTTCACTGACTACACGGTCTGTGCATTCGACCGTATTGAGGTTGAAGAGGTCTTCGCGCTGCACCGTGTTGTACTGCACCTCAGCCGTGTCGATGTGGAGCGTCACAAGACTGTCGCAGCCAAAGTCAGTGGTCATGCGCAAGACAAAGTTGCCGTATATGTTGTCTGTGGAATCAATCACCACATCAGGGGAGTCGGAATCCAATATTATTCTTCCATTCGAAATAGTAATCGTAACGTGTTCATTCCCTTCGTATAGGAAGGCCGCGGTCTCTTCTTCGAGACAAAGATGCAGATCCTCGGAATGATGATACTCAGGCATAATCGTCAAATCATAGTAGGCCACCGTGTCGAAAACGATACCATCGACTATTTTCTGTCCATGATGTTCATACACGCCCGAATGGGTTCCCGGCAGGAAAGTGGTGTCGAACGGGGCGAAATCATGTTGGGTCACAATCGGACAGATAGAGTCGCGATAGATATGTTCGCAGTCACCCACCACTTTGAGCAGCAGAGTGACGGTGCTGTCGCAGCCGTAGATGGTTTGGGTTGTCACGCTGAGGGTGTCATAACCGTTCGTTGCCGTGGAGACATCAAGGTTCGTGAACAAGCTGCTCTTTGCGGAGTTGAACGGGATAGAGCTTTGGCAAACGACCTCATGGAGAGTGTCCGTGTCGTATTTCTCGTGCACAAGCACAGTGCCTGTGACCGGGAAGGTGTCGGTGCCAAACACCACCACGGCGTCGTAAGTGGTGGTTACATCGGGACTTGCCTCCATGCTGCCGGTTTTGATGCTGTCGGCCAAGTAAGGGTTTATCCAGTAGGCCTCAGCCTCGTCACCGAAATCACGAACTCTCCGGATGTGCATGTCTAAAGACACATTTCCATTTCTTGTCTCAACACGTCCATTATATTGGCCGTTTGTGTTGACTATGCGGAATGCGGAAACGGCATAACCGCTTGAAACAGATGAACTCCAATAGTTTCTGTTCGGCTCTGACATTTGGGTGATTGTCCCTCCTGCGGCCTCGATGTTCGCTTTAATAATTGGGATGAGTCCATAAATTTTACGAAGCTGGACAATGTCGGGAATATACCAACCGCTGTAAAAATCGACCGCTTCAGCAGCGGGAGATTGACCTGATTTCAATAATATCTCAGTTTGCTGTCTGCCTTCAAAGTTCCATGAAGATGTGGCAAAAGACATAAGATTAGAGACAGAAAGTCCTTCTGGTCTTGTTCCTGTCCACATACTGTATGTGCCTGGCAAATCGTTCAAATCCACAACCCATCCTTTTTTCGCATTCTGAGGATCCACATAACAGACCACCCCTTTCGCACCGTCTGGAAAAGTATAAATATCCCCTACATGCCATGTTTGGGCAGCTATGTGAAACACCCCCATTTGTATCATCAAAAATACGAGTACGACTTTACTGATACTTTTTAATTCCATTTCCTTTTTTGTATATATTAATGTCATAATCAATTACGTATGGGTTTATAATAATGATGTCAAAAAGAGATAATTGACCGTACATAAAGCATCTCGCTTTCGTTAGCAACGCTTAGTGCTCCTTCATTTTGGACATTCCATGCTCTGGATGGATTTTGTTCGGTGGAGGACCAATAATATTGCCACAATGTCGATGCTGCGGCATTTGTGTCATGGAGTTTTTTTAGTGTAGCATTGACATTTTCTTTGTTCGCATACAATAGGTTAAGCTCACCAGCAGAAGGGAGATACCAACCCAGCGGAACATTCCCTGTGGAAAGACTGATGTGGTCATAGTAATAGCAATAGTAGGCCGCTGGAGCGTTTTGTTGGAAGTCAAATATACTTATTTGCTCCGCTGTGTATTTGATTTCCAAGGTGTTGCTCAGTCCGTCAAAATCTTGTATGGCCTCGGTGGCATTGGTGCAAGAACGCAGAGAGTGAACTTGGTCGCTCGTTTCCACAGGTGACCAAGAACAAGTTGTGGGGGTGGCGTTGTTCAATGCGACCGCTTTCCCGTGCATGTCAGAATTGTCCACATAAAACACCACCCCTTTGGCTATTTTGTCGCTTTTAAGGAAGGAGTCCACCTTTATGACGCTTCCGTCATCGCACAACACATCGCCAATGGCAACGGTAGGCGGGATGATATCGTCACTGAAATTGAGTTCAGGAACCGTCACTGTCACTCCCAGCCGTGTGGTTTCGTCCTTGCAAATCTCGTTGTCGGTGGTATCCACTTGCAGTACAATAAAATCCATGATGTCCAAACTGTCACATCCATCGGACTTAGCCGTGTGCTTGCTGTAACGGCCGGAAACCGTGTAGCTTCTGCCATCCGCAGGCCACACAAAGGGTCCCTGCTCGCTAAGTATCAGATTGGTGGTCACCACCGTGGTGTCGTGGCGCGCTGGAGGGTGCACTGTCAGGATGAACGTCACCGTGGAGTCGCAGCCATGGGCATCAGCCCCAGGGAGGGTCTGTGTGTAGGTGTAGGTGCCGGCTTTGCGCATGTTTCTGTTCAATAGGGAGAGCTCGGGCACCACATCGGGCACCACGCCAAAGGGGTCGTCGTAGGGGTTGGTCTGACTCTGGCACACCTCATCCTGTATCATCACATCGTTTCTTTTCCACACCTCGGCCACGGCCATGCCGGGAACATGTTCCACGATGGCGTTCCAACCGGAAGCGGGCTTCATGCCGGGAATAAAGTAGAGGGTGAGGGCATTGCCGTGCGAGGTGATAATGCCTGGATTCGGACTGCCGGCCGTCAGGTCATAAAGCACGGAATCAACGCTTAACGCTGTTCCCGTAATCACCAACAGATGGGCGGTCTCCGAAAGGTCAAGTTCCTCAAAATGGATGCTCACCGGTTTGCCGTCGGCAGTGATATAGGTGTGTCGTGTGTTCGCGCCTACTGAATAGTCCCCGTTGGCACCGCCATCGTCGTACACACGCAACACTCGGCCACAAGGAAGCTCTGTATTGCCATTGGACAAGTTCACCGTATTAGTGGGCAGACCATAGACGGTGGGGCAATAGCCCTCTTTTTCAATAGACACAAAGACCTCGGTGTGATGCGTGAGGCCAAGCGTGTCATAGTAGGAAATATCCGCACCCGTAGCGGTCATGGTCTCCTCTTTTAGCAGGTGAGTGAGTTCATAGTCGCTGTACCAACGGATGGTGTAGGGTTTCTCCATCGTGGAATGTGCCGCAAAACTGACACCCCCTCCGTAGCACACCGTGTCGTTAGACCCCAACAAGTTGCAGGCATTTGCGATGTCCTTCTTCGTTGTTATATATGTGGTGTCATATTCATCGGCCAGCGTATAGTCGCAATTTCCGTCACTTAGGCTTAACGGATAGATTTTGGCATCGGTAAGCGTGATATATTCTTCATCAAGAGCCACTCCTGATGCGGTGTAGTAAGTTCTCGTTTCAATGCCATCGGCATTCTCAAAGGCTATAGTGACAGTTATAGAATCGCCACTGGGACTGGTAGGGACAAAACTCAAGTTCACTACCTCACCAGGACAGATCTCTGCGTTTTGGTGGATCGAGATAGTGGGAGCCTCTTTCACAGTAAGTTTCACACTATCGACAATACTATCCTGACATCCGCTGTTGCGAATGACCACCTTGTACCAGCCATCTTCTGCGCCGCGAGGAATGAAAATGTTGGGCGAAGAAATCGAATCAACAAGTTGATTCTGAGGATTGTACCATTCGTATTTGAGAATTGAGGCTATTTCTAAAGCATGGACTTGGATGGTAGAACCTTCGCAGGTTTCCGAGGCAGTGAGTCCGCCATCGAACCAGAGTTTCTGCACATCGGCCAAAGTACGGGGATAGAAATTCACGTGGAAATAGGCACCGCAGGCATCCTCTATCAGGCACGACATCTCGTGTTTGGCATTCATCGTTTTGTTAGAAAAGATGGCGGGTTGTGTAGTGTCACTCATCGTGATAGTCTCCACCACATTGCCCTGCTTTTCTGCCTCATCGAAAAGAGTGTAGATATATGGCGGAGTGCCGTTGACACCCTTCACATAGACAGTGCCTTCCAAACTGGTGGAGTCGCACAAAAAGGCGTATGCGTATTCAAACTCCACAGTGGCACCATCGTAGTGGATGGTGTCATAATAAGGTGTCAAGTCGCAGAGTTGTTGTGAAGTTCTCGGTGCCACCTTTACCACATAGTCACCTGGCATGGAGATGCGGATAGGATCGTTCACGGTGTGGAGATCTCCATCGTAGCCGCCTGTCGGACCGCCTATTATCTCAAAATAGGTGGGCAAGTTGAGGATCTCATCTGCCAGCGGCAAACCCGTCGTCACAGAGGTGTTGCGGCTCACGCGGGCGAACTGTCCTTGTGTATAGGTGATATACCTATCGGTACAATGCTGGCTTTGGGCGAACACTGGCACCTCCACCATCTCGGTACTGTAGATATTCGGAAAAGCGATGTTATCGCGTAAGACGAAAGTGTCACAAGGGGTCATCACCCTGAACTGGTAGGGTCCGGAAGGCAGACAATAGTCGCGAAGAACAATGGACAGACCATTACTTCCCGTAATGGAAGCAAAATTCTCGAGGTTTTCGCGACTCACCGTCCACCTATTGGAGGCAGAACTATAAACAGCTGTGAAATTGTAACGGTTGTTATACGGACTCTCTTCCAGAATGATTGTTGTGCCATCGGGATCCACCTCCGAATGGTGGTTTTCATAGACTCCAACAGCACCTTGGGTAGTACAGCAATGGTCTCCAATGGTATTAAATATTTTCCAATCAACCAGTTGTGGACCATGGTCGTAGCAATACGACAAAGAGTCGAATCGGCTGTACACAACACAACCGCGCGCATCCACCAACGTCCTTTGGACGGGAATATTCAGTGGGTTAGCAGCCGTGTACGAACTGAAATCGCCGTATTTGGCCTCCACATCAGTATCATACAGCCGGGAAATGCTGGAGATTGAATTTACAACATCTTTCTTGATGGTGTCGCCGAGTTCAGTGTCATAATAGACCCACGTCAGCGGATGGGTATAGTGATGGCGGTAATAAGTGTGATCTTCATGAATGGTCACTTGCGAGGGAGCATTATATTTATAGTATATTTCATGATACCTTCGGTGCCACCAATGGAGGTCGTCACAAGTATGGTCCACATTCTCGAGAGAGTCGCGGATGTCTGAGAAATCTCGCACAAAGTAGTTCTCGTTAGGCTTATATAGATGGAATGACCGGGTGACGGTCGTGTCCTCGCAGACCTTGCGACGGTACTGCAGCTGGATTTCCTTGTCCCAAATGTCACAGTATTTGTCACCGACGGTGTCGGTCAGCAGGGCTTGTTCCCCGTCAAGGGTCGCTGTCAAGGGTTTCCAATCGCTGGAAGGATTTCCATCGTATGTGAAACGGTATTCTACATATTTAGATAAGGAATCGGGAAGAAAAGAATAATCCTTATCTAACACCGCCTTGATTTTCACCACGTTACTGTCGGCCATATTGCCTGAAGAAGCATACACTTCCACATGATCAAGAAGCGGATAGTCCTCAACTTCCACCACCTGTCCCATACGCGGCAAACCGTAGTCGCATCCGTCAACCAAGTAGAAATCCCAATCACCAGGGGGCATTTCATCAAAAGTGTAGTAATCTTTGTAGTCGTAGCGCAACTCCGAAGTACCAGTGTATTGTGGTGCTGTAATGGTGTCGATTTGCAAAGTGTCGGTGGTTCCATGCTTGACTACGGTGATATAATAGGGGAACTTTCCGTTCTCTATTTTGAGCTGTACGCGACCAGTGTTCTTGCACGGAAGGGACGGATGTCGTCCGAACCCTTCTTCGGTGTTGGCGGTCACATAGAGAGACGAGGCCGACGGTTTCACGTAGATGGTAGGAATGGTAAGTACCGTGTTTGTGTCTAACTTAACATGTTCGTAGCCACCCATCGAGGAAGAGGTGTGGGTGCAGACTGCCTCCACCCCCACAGTGTAGGTGCCATAATCGACAATCAGTGTGTCCCAGCCGCCCTGTGCCGCCATCACCGAATTCGTAAGATACAGTCCTGAATAGAGTTTAGTACCATCCTCGGCTATGTAATATGAACGAACTTCAGAAAGTCCTTCCGGCAAAGATGTCAACACATTTCCTGAAGCATCGGTGAGCGCGTAGGCCACCTTTCCGTTGTTGTAGCAAGTGGCGGGAATCACCTCGAATTTCACCTGAAAATCACAGGTTTGCGCTTGAAGTGCATTTGAAAACGCCAGCAAAACAAACGCAACCACTACGAATGTAAATTTTCTCATTTCTGTTTTATTTCATTATAAATTAATTTGCACGCTTATTGCATAACATTATGTGTTTCTTACTCCATATCCTGTTGCGAAAAAATGACATTACCCCTTTCTTTAGTGTCTTAATGGTGTTTGTCCGTTATGTGTCAGTTAACATTCCTGACATAAAAATAAAAAAGACACATCTTCCTGAAAGTCAACCAACAAGAAGAAAGCAAAGGGTGAAATCATTTCTAGATGCAAAAAAAGGATAAAAATCCCGAAAAAAAAAGGAGATTTGTTGTAAAGAACACGATAACTTGTAGTTGATTTTACAACAAAATTTGGCTTTTTTCAGGCTTTTTTCTCTATAAATTCATCGGAAAGATCACGGAAAAAGTCGTAATTTAAGACACGAGAATAGCGATGTAAGAGCGACGTGTCGATACTTTCACGACTCAAAATACGATACATGTTGGAGCGGTCGCTATGCACCATACGGGCGAATTCGCTCACCGGAATTCGCTTCTCACGAAGTACCTCTCGTATTTTTTTTCCTATATGCATATTGCTCCTTCCTACTTGTTGTTTGCTGGTTCCCATACAAACGGTTTTAATTTTATAAAAGCATGAAACCCAGCGATTTATAAGAACCCGAATGCCTTTTGAAAGACGATATAAACAGTTATAACGAACACAACTTCACGCGATAGCGCGAGCGGCCGTCATATAATTATTGTTTGTATTCGAAAAAAAGTTTCTAAGGCTTTTCGGTTCAAAAACAAGCGCAATGCTTTAACAATAAACTCCTATAGTGTTTCTCTACACTTTGGATGGTACAAAGATACTCTTTTTTTCAAACAAAAACTCCCTTGGGAAAAAGAGGCGGAAAAACAGGATGTCGTTTTCATTTGCTTTAAAACAAAAAGGGAACTCTTTCGAGCTCCCCGTGGAATGTCATTTTTTTAAATTTTATAACTGTGACTCCGGCACGCTGAATGTGTTCCCTCGGCTCATATCGCCGGTGGTCAGACCCAGCTTAAGCCATTTCATACGCTGGTCGCTGGAACCATGGGTGAATGACTCGGGATTGAAGCCGCCTGTAGCCTTTTTCTGGAGATAGTCGTCGCCGATGACCGCCGCGCACTCGATAGCTTCTCGTAAATCGCCGTCATCCAGCGACTTGAACGTCTTGTTCTCGTAATAGCCCCAGACACCGGCGTAGAAGTCGGCCTGTAGCTCGATGCGGACACTCACCTTATTGGCATCCGTCTTGTTCATTCGACTCATTTGGGCATGGGCTTGGTCCAACGTGCCTAACAGATGCTGAACGTGGTGCCCCACCTCGTGCGCAATCACATACGCGTAAGCGAAGTCGCCGTCAGCACCAAGCTGCTTCTTCATTGTACTGAAAAAACTCAAATCGATGTACAGACACTCGTCCGCCGAGCAGTAGAACGGTCCCACCGCGGAGGTGGCGTTGCCACAACCCGACTGCACCGCATCGGTGTAGAGCACCATCTTCGGGGCTCGGTAGGTCTTGCCCATCTTCTTGAACACTTCCGTCCAGACATCCTCCGTGCTGGCCAGAATCTTGCTGGCGAACTCCGCCAGTTCCTGTTCTTCCTGGGTAAATTCGCGCTGGTTCTCGGTGGTGGTCACATTCTGCTGCCCGATTTGTTGCAGCACATCTTGCGGGTTACGACCTAAAAACAGGGAAAGCAGCACCACTATTAACGTGCCGCCCACGCCGACACCGGCGATGGTGCCGCCAGACACTCTCCGACGGTCTTCTACATTTGAACTTGTTCTTCTTCCTTCTAGATTCATAATAATGGTTATTGGTTAGGGGTTATGGGTTATTGATGCTGGGGTATAGTGATTAGTGATTAGTGATTGGTGATTGGTGATTGTTAATTCTTAATTGAATGAGGGGGATAGTCAAGGGAGTAGTGCAAGCCGCGGCTTTCCTTGCGGGCCATGGCGTGACGCACGATGAGGTAGCCGATATTGATAAGGTTACGCAACTCGCAGATTTCGGGGTTGAGGATGGACTTCTTGTAGAGGTCCTCCGTTTCACGATAGAGGATTTCGAGACGGTCGAAAGCGCGCTGCAGGCGCAGGTCGGAGCGCACAATGCCGACATAGCTACTCATAATGGTCTGCAACTCCTTGCGTTCCTGCGTGATGAGCACCATTTCCTCGTTAAGGACGGTGCCCTCACTGTTCCAGTCGGGCACGTCGTGGCAGAACTGGATGTTGGGCAGATCCTCCACCGCACGGATACAGGCGCGGTGTGAAAAGACCAACGCCTCAAGCAACGAATTGGATGCCAGACGGTTGGCACCATGAAGTCCTGTGGACGCGCACTCACCGGAAGCATATAGGTTCCGGATGGAGGTCGCCCCCCACTCGTCGGTCTGAATACCGCCGCAGGAATAATGCTCCACCGGCACCACCGGAATCATCTCCTTGGTAATGTCAATACCGATGCTCAGACATTTGGCGTAAATATTGGGGAAATGCTCGAAAATCTCTTTTTGTGGAATGGGCGAGGTGTCGAGAAAGACATGATCCACGCCCTGCTGTTTCATCTCGGAGTCGATGGCGCGGGCCACGATGTCGCGAGGTGCGAGGGATCCGCGCGCGTCATATTTCTCCATGAAAGCCACCCCGTTGGCGTCGCGCAGGATGGCGCCAGCGCCGCGCATGGCTTCGGTGATGAGGAACGAGGGCGACTCTTTGGGGTTATACAAGGAGGTCGGGTGAAACTGGATGAACTCCATGCCACGCACCACGCCCTTGGCACGATAGACCATTGCCACGCCGTCACCGGTGGCCACCACCGGGTTGGTGGTGTGCTCATAGACCATTCCAAGACCGCCGGTGGCCATCATCGTCACCTTGGCAAGGATGGTATGTATCTTCTTGGATTCAGGATTATAGACGTATGCGCCGTAGCAGGTGATATCGGGCGTGCGGCGATTCACCTCCACACCGAGATGGTGCTGGGTGATGATCTCCACTGCCAGCCGGTCTTCGTAAATCTCGATGTTCGGGTTCTTCCGTGCGGCCAAAATCAGCTTCTGCTCAATTTCATAGCCGGTGATGTCCTTGTGGTGCAGAATACGGTTCATCGAGTGTCCTCCCTCTTTGCCGAGGGCGAAACTGCCGTCCTGATTCTTGTCGAAATCCACCCCCCACTGCACCAGCTCCATCACGCGTTCGGTGGCTTCGCGGATGGTCAGCTCCACGATGTGGCGGTCGGAAAGCTCGTCGCCGGCCACCATCGTGTCCTCTATATGCTTTTCGTAAGTATCTGGCTTATAGATGACAGACGCGATACCACCTTGCGCATAGCGCGTGGAGCCGTCGTCCATCTTCGCCTTTGTAACCATGCAGACTTTGCCGAAATTGGCGGCCTTCAGGGCGAAACACAGTCCGGCAATGCCTGAACCGATCACCAAAAAATCTACTTCTTTACGCATAATCTCACTTAATGAATATTCGGGTGCAAAGGTACATTTTTTTTTGTAGGAGCGAATAATTATTCACCTCCGCTATTTGCAAATCGTAATAAAAAAAATGTATTTTTGCAATCCCAATATTTGTATATACAATTTAAATATAAAGCATTATGAGCAAATTAATTTCTATTGAAGACGCAGTTGCGCATGTGAAAGACGGAATGACCTTGATGATCGGTGGTTTCTTGGGCGCCGGTACGGGTGTGAAAATGGTGGAAGCCATTGCCAACAAAGGGGTTAAGGATCTCACCTTGATCTGCAACGACACCGCATACCCCAACAAATTCATCGGCATGTTGATTGCCAACAAGCAGGTGAAAAAGCTTTACGCCTCCCACATCGGCACCAATGCGGACACCATCCAACAGCTGAACGAGAAAACTCTCGAAATCGAATTCTGCCCTCAGGGGACCCTCGCTGAACGCATCCGTTGCGGCGGAGCTGGTCTCGGCGGTGTCCTCACCCAGACCGGTCTCGGCACCGTGGTGGAGAACGGCAAACGCAAAATCGAAGTCGACGGCAAGGAATACCTGCTGGAACTGCCTCTCCACGCCGACGTCGCCATCATTGGCGCCAGCATCTGCGACGAAATGGGCAACGCCATCTACAAAGGCACAACCCAGAACTTCAACCCCATGATGGCCGCCGCCGCCGACCTGGTGATTCTGGAAACCAAGGAACTGGTTCCCACCGGCTCCATCCCGATGGAACAAATCCACACCCCGGGAATTTATGTTGATTATATCGTGAAGTAAGACTTGAGACTTGGGACTTAAGTCTAAAATCGAAAATATGAGGAAAGTACTCCTTACCATAATAGTACTAACAACTCTATTCCGTTCGGGTTGCTTTGCGCAAGACCCGAACGGTTTTGATATTGCCTTGGACAAAAAGGTCACCAAGATGCGATGTGTACCCTGCGATGAAAAAGGGCTTTGTATGGTACTTGAAAAGAAGGACAAGAAGATCAAGAAACTGGTCCTCTATCATTACGACACGCTGTTCCACAAGCAGTTCGACACTTCTTTCACCTTGTCATTTGGTCTGATGCCGACCAGCTGTTTTTATGAGAACGGGGCACTGGCGATTATCTGTCAACAGTTCGTGAAATCCCGTCTGACCGGGGAAGGCACCCTATTTCTCTACCACCCTGAAAGCCGACGGCTGGAAAGACGCGACATTTCCGGAATACCCGGAGTTGCTTCAGCAGAATGGTGGCATCACTACAAGGGGAACTTTTTCTTCACGGTGCACACCCGTAATGGCAAGGAAGTCTGGTTCCTGCCGGAAGCAGCCACGCAGCCTATCCCTTTCACCTTCACACAGGACAATCCGGGACAGGTGCTGACCACCGCCGTTGATACCGCTCAGGGGAAGGCCGTCATCTGCTTCTGCTCCGGCGACCGCACCATGTATTTCGAGACTGATTTTTACGGGAAATCCTCCTTCGCCAACATCCTCGACGAGCCTGCCACCCAGGCGCAATGGCTCCCCATCGGGCGCAACCACTCCGTGCTGATGCTCTATTACCAAGACGAAGAGACCTTCTATTTTCACCCCGTCAACATCTTGAACCACAAGGTCATACCTTCGGAAACCATCTATTGCTCCGACATTTCCAACCCAAGCCTTCCCGACCGTGTCAAAAACAAACAGACGGTCATCATTGCCCCCCACACCTACGTCAATTTCCTTTCAGGTGAAGCAAGCGTTAAAAAAGGCGGAATATCCTGTGTGACAGAACTCTACTATACAGAATACTACAACTATTTCAATGGTTGGTATTTAGAGCCGCGCTTCAACGGCTACCGCTACGAGCGTGCTGATGTTCATTTCTTCGACACCAACGGGGTGTTTCAGACCAATGTCATTTTTCCTTATGACGAGGAGTCTTCCCTCCATTCAAGCGTTATCAAGAAACTGAAGATCTTCCCGTTGCAAAACAATGACATTCTATTATACCATCAGAACGCACAGGAATTGACCACCATGCTGATCGACTCCGCCTACCAGACGAAAGACCCCATGCGCACCATAAACTTCCCTCTTCCCAAAATCGCATTCAAGAAACAACGGTTTGCTGTGGACCGCTTTGAGCCGTGGTATGGCGACAACCAGTTCATGCTCACCGCCTTCCGTATCAATATCATGTCGCAAAGGAAAGTGGGATATGTGGTTCGGAAGCTGGAATACAATTAGTTTTTCAGATTACCAATAAAAAATGTATTTTTGCCCCATTAATTTTAACATCCAAAAATAAGACATAAAAATGGAAAAATTCGATCCCGCAACCAACCTTGAAAGATTGGACAAGAAAGACGCCTACCGTGGTGTCAACCCAGCTATCTGTGATAGCGCAACGTTTATGTTCGAACAGGCCAAAACGATGACCGACACCTTCCATGGTGAAACCGAGGGCTACTTCCTCTATTCCCGTCACTGGAACCCCAGCACCCTCTCTTTGGCACAGTCATTGGCTGCCATCGAGGGCACTGAGTTAGCTTGGACAACTGGTTCCGGCATGGCCGCCATCACCGTCGCTCTGTTGCACGAAGTGAAGAGCGGCGACCATATCGTCTCCAGCATGACCACCTACGGCGGCACCTTCGCTTTCTTGAACAACTACCTCAAAAAGTTCAATGTCGATGTCACCTTCGTGAACATGCAAGACCTTGACGCCGTGAAGAAGGCCATCCGTCCGAACACCAAGGTGCTCTACACCGAGACAATGAACAACCCGTTGCTGCGTATCGCCAACCTTCCCGAACTGTCGAAGATAGCACACGCCGCTGGTGCCAAACTGTTGGTTGACAACACCTTCACCCCGATGATTTTCTCCCCCTACCGTTTGGGCGCTGACGTGGTGATTTACAGTATGACCAAATATGTGAACGGCATGAACGACTGCGTGGCCGGAGCCATCTGCGGTTCTGCCGAATACATCAACTCCCTGATTGACGTGAACACCGGCACCGCCATGTTGCTGGGTCCCGTGCTCGACACCTTCCGCTCCACAAGCATCCAGAAGAACCTGCACACCCTGCATATCCGCATGAAGAAACACAGCGAGAACGCCATGTATCTGGCCAAACGCTTCAAAGAGACCGGCATCAAGTACAACTACCCCGGCCTTCCCGAGCATCCTGACTACGAGCTGTTCAAATCGATGATGAACGATGGTTACGGCTTCGGCGGCATGATCTCCATCGACATGGGCACGGCCGAGAGAGCCAGCGCCATCATGGAGAAGATGCAAGAGCTGGGCGTGGGCTACCTCGCCGTCAGCCTCGGCTATTTCAAGACCCTGTTCAGCAACTCCGGCAAATCCACCTCTTCCGAGGTTCCCGAGGAAATCCAGCACGAGATGGGCATGAGCGAAGGCCTCATCCGCTTCTCCATGGGCCTGGACAACGATCCGGAGCGCACCTTCCAGCTGATTAAGCAGGCCATCGACGCCACGAAATAAGACGACGTCGGCTTTTGACTAAACAAAACGGGCACGTCAGCAATTGCGTGCCCGTTATTTTTATGTCATTGAGACTTGTCCATGTCGGCATGAATATTGCAAGTTCAGGAAAATACCCGTAACCGAAATGAGTTCTACGAAAAACATTTTCAGGAGATTACCACGGCTTCTTCTATCCAAATGGATGGGCTGCCTGCTCCTGCTATGTGTATTTTCCGGAAAAATCGCAGCACAATCCCTCACAGGCCAGGTTTACACCATAGGTATGTCCGGTGACACCTCTATGGTATATATGGCCAGGATACAATGGAAGGGCACTTCGGTCGGAACCTTTTCTGACGCCAACGGTTTCTACCGGCTCCCCTTTGCGAACACCGACACCCTCATCGTCAAATACTCCTTTTACAACACGGACACTCTCATCATCCCAAAAGGGGAACGACACCGCGACATTTTCATTAACACCGCACAGTCGCTGCAGGAGGTGGTGGTCTCCAAGAAACGGCAGAAATATGTGCGCAAAGGGAACCCCGCCATCGAGCTGGTCAAGCAGGTGATCGCTCACAAAGACGATGACCGTATCGAATCCACCGAAAAATATAAATCCAACAGCTATAAAAAGTTGGTTCTCTCTTTTGGTAGATTTGACGTGAACTTTCAGAAAAACAGGTTCGTCCGCCAATTCTCTTTTTTGGAGAAGTACATCGACACACTGCCGACGGACACGATACCCGTTCTGACCATCTCATTGCGAGAAACCTTGATGGAACGTTATTTCCAGCGGTCGCCACGCAAAGATGTGACCTACATAACAGCCAAGCGGATGCAAGGAGTGGACGAGGTGTTCGACAAGGAAGGGCTCGGCACCAACCTGGATGCCATCTTCACGGAAATCAACATCTTCGACAATGACATTGAACTGATGCTCAACCGGTTCGTGAGCCCGCTTTCTTCCACATTGGCGACAACATACTACCATTATTACATCACCGACACTATCTATATAGACGGGATTTCCTGCACCGAACTCACTTTTTCACCCGTGAACAGCCGTCTTTTCGGTTTCACCGGACGCATGTACATCGTGAATGACGGAACTTTCGCACTGAAAAAGTATGCCATGAGCGCTCCATACAACATAAACATGAATTTCGTGAAGCAGCTGTTTGTCGAACAAGAGTTCACTCAAAACGACAGCGGGCTTTGGATGCCGAAAATCGCGCACACCTACGCACAATTTGCTCTTTTCAAGAAACTGCGGAAAATATACGCGCACCAGACCACCTTGTGGTATAATCATGAGATAGGGGTCGATCTGCCTGATTCACTGTCCAATGCGGCATCGGGCGAAGCACTCGTCTCCCCTGATGTCTGGAAATACAAAAGCGGCAGGTGGAAAAAGATGCGGCCTATGCCCCTGACAGCCAAGGAATCCTTCATCGACAGTTTGTCGACGGAGTTGCGGCGCTTGCCTTTTATCAAGGGGCTGGAGAAGACCGCCGAGATTTTCAGCACAGGCTATATCGCCACCGCCAAAGAGCGGAAGCTCAGCCGTTTCGATATCGGGCCGATATATGACATCATCAGCTATAACCCTACGGAGGGAGTTCGGCTACGACTCGGAGGAATGACCACCGCCAAAATGCATGACCGCTGGTTCATGAATGGATACCTCGCTTTCGGATGCAAAGACTTGCGGCTGAAATACAATCTCACCTTCGTGCATAGTTTTGTCAAGAAAGAGCGCCACATCAACGAGTTCCCGCGAAACGCCATCTATTGCACCTATAGTTACGACATGGAAATGCCCGGACAGAGTTTCTCCTATATGGATCGCGACAACCTGCTGATGTCTTACAACACCGGCAGTCCGGATTTGTCTGCGCAATATGTCCGCAGAGCCAAATTGCGCTATATAAAAGAGTGGCAGAACCGTTTCAGTTTGGACACCTGGCTTCAGTACGAGAAC
This sequence comes from Bacteroidales bacterium, assembly GCA_017438945.1. Lineage (GTDB taxonomy): Bacteria > Bacteroidota > Bacteroidia > Bacteroidales > WCHB1-69 > F23-D06. Next base: position 34,332 of record JAFRUI010000009.1, on the reverse strand, counting down.
AACGAGGCGACTGGCACGCTGGCCTACTGGCGCATCAATCGCGACGGGTCTTTTTCCCAAGTGAACGATTTCAACAACTTTGAATGGGCGATAAAGATCCGCTGGTCGCCCGGTGAGCTCTCCTACAACAAGCAGATGGGGGAAAAAGACCTCTTCAAGCTTTCCAAAAACGCTCCCATCTTCTGCCTAACACACACTTTCGGCAGCATAGACCGACGTTTTGTCTTTAACAAGACTGATTTTTCCGTCGAGAAGAGATTCTGGCTCTCCGCGTTCGGGCACATTGACGCCACCGTACAGGCGGGCATCGTCTGGGACGCGGTGCCCTTCCCCAAGCTGTATGTCCCACCGGCCAACCAGTCATTGTTCCTCACTCCCAACACTTTCAATCTCATGAAGCCCATGGAGTTCATCATGGACCGATATGTGGCTGTTTACGCCACTTACTATCTGAAAGGGTGGATTTTCAACCGAATACCGCTCTGGAACCGTCTCAAATTCCGTGAGGTACTCTCCTTCAGCGGGATTTACGGCAGCCTCTCATCCAAGAACATCCCAAGTCCCTCCTCCACGGGTCTTTATCTGCTTCCCGACGGCTGCGGGGCGATGGGGAAACTGCCCTACATGGAAATCACCGCAGGGATTGAAAACATATTACAATTCCTCCGCATCGACTACGTCCGCCGCCTTACTTACGCCAAGGATCTCAAAGGCTGGGGAAAGAACGGAATCCGTTTCACCTTCCATGTCTCATTTTAAAGATCCGCTTGTCTCGACCACATCATTCATCCAACACCCCTCCATATTTCCAAAAAATTGTACATTTGCAGCGGAATTTTTACAATGAGGAAAATTATCACCATACTGTTCGCATTGTTGTCCGCCGCATCGCTGTGGGCGCACAAACCTGCAGACACCCTTTCGGCAGGACGGTGGGAGTTTGTGCAGAACCTCGGACAATGGGACCCTTCCGTACGCTATGCTGCTCAAATGAACGGTGGATGCCTATTTTTCGGGAACAACAGTCTCACTGTCGCGCAATTGCATCCGAAGCAGCTCGAGGCTTTCTATGAGGCCAAGCACTCCGGCAAGCCCATCCCCTCCACCGCCCTCGACGCCGCTGCCTATCGCGTCACCTTCCTCAACGCCAACCCCCATCCATCCGTGCAAGGCATTGGCCACTATTCCCATTACTACAACTATTTCCACGGCAACGACCCTTCCAGATGGGTATCACGGGTTAAGGTGTTTCATTCACTGGAATACATACATATATATAATGACATCGACCTCCGGTTTCTGAATGATCACGACTACCTGAAATATGAATTCCATATCGCACCCGGTGGCGATCCGCAACAGATCCGGCTGCATTACGACGGGTTGAAAAGCATCGCCAAAGCCGGGGAAGAACTGCTGCTGCACACTGCCGTGGATCGTGTGCTGGAATTGGCTCCATTCGCTTATCAGCTTGACAACAAAGGAGATACCATCCGCATCTCTTGTATCTACCGATTGCAGGACAACACCGTCACCTTTGTGCTCGGCAACTATGACCGCACCCTGCCTTTAGTGATCGACCCGACAGTGGTTTTTTCCTCCTACTCAGGTTCCACCGCCGACAACTGGGGCTACACCGCCACCTACGACTCGCACGGCAATCTCTACGGCGGAGGCATCGCCTTCGGTGTAGGGTATCCCGTGACCCTTGGCGCCTACCAGGCTGACTTTGCCGGTCAGATCGATGTCGCGATTTCAAAGTTCGACGCCTCCGGCAGTCATCTGCACTACTCCACCTATCTCGGCGGCTCCGCAGCTGACATCCCGCACAGCCTCCATGTCAACGACAACGATGAGCTCTACATCTTCGGTACCACAGGGTCTGCAGACTTTCCCGTTACCGACGACGCCTATGACACCTCTTTCAACGGCGGACTGAATGTCACACTCTCCACCTCTATGGCGTTTTCTGCCGGCACGGACATCTTCGTTGCCAAGCTGAGTGCGGACGGCACACAGCTGCCCGCCTCCACTTTTATCGGCGGCACCGGGAACGATGGGATAAACACGGCCACGGGACTGCGCAAAAATTACGCCGACGATAACCGAGGCGAAATCATCATCGATGGAAACAGTAATGTCTATGTGGTCTCCTCCACCTATTCGACTGATTTCCCTGTCACCGCAAACTGTTTTCAATCAAGCAATTCCGGAGGCCAAGAGGCATGTGTTTTCAAGTTAAGCCAGGATCTTTCCTCCTTGATTTGGAGTTCTTATTTCGGTGGTTCCGGCAATGACGCCGGATACAGCATGTATCTCTCCTCCGACAAGAGCGTCTATTTTTGCGGAGGGACCACCTCCACCGACCTGCCGGTTCCGTCCATCGCCTACCAGTCAACACATGCAGACACCACTGCACAGACGGACGGATATGTGGTTCATCTTTCTTCAAACGGCAACTTATTGTTGCACAGTACTTATCTTGGCAAATCCGATTACGACCAAGCCTATTTGATCAAAGGCGATGATAACGATTTCCCGCATGTGCTGGGCCAAACCTCGGCCAGCGGCACCCAATGGGTGCATAATGCCGGGTACTTCGTGCCTGACGGCGGTCAATTTCTGATCAAGCTGTCGAAATCGCTGAATTCAGCGGTCTGGTCCACCTCATTCGGCAGCGGCTTCGGCGGCCCTGACATCTCCCCCACCGCCTTGATGGTCGATTACTGCAACAACATCTACCTCTCTGGATGGGGATCGCATCAACTCAATGGTTTCGGCGGCACCGCGGGATTACCCATTACCGACGACGCCTTCCAAACCACCACTGACGGCAGCGATTTCTATTTCATGGCCATCAGCGATGATGCCTCCAACCTGATTTACGCCACCTTTTTCGGCGGTGCGGCCAACACTGCGCGCGAACACGTGGATGGAGGCACCAGCCGCTTCGACAAGCATGGCAAAATATACCAGGCTGTGTGCGCCGGCTGCGGCGGACAAAGCAGTTTTCCAACGACAGCAGGCGCATTCTCCACCACCAACGGGAGCAGCAACTGCAATCTCGGTGCGGTCAAAATCGACTTCAACATGCCTGTGGTCGTCGCCGACTTCCTCATGCCCAACGTCATCTGCCTGCCTGACACCCTCTTCCTTGAAAACTATTCGCAACTCATCAGCGATCAGACCTCCTTTTTATGGAATTTCGGGGATGGGACGACCTCTAACCTATGGGAACCCTACCACATCTACACGCAAACGGGCTATTACGAAGTCACCTTGGTTGTGCAGGATCTGGGCAGCTGCAATATCAGCGACACGTTAAGAAAACGGATTTTAGCTCTTGCCAGCACCACTTCCATACTCCCCGATGTCAATATTTGCGAAGGAGACTTCGCCGAGCTGGGGCTTCCTCCCTCTATTGGGGTGAACTATCTTTGGACTCCCGACAGCTCGCTGAGCAATCCCGCCATCTCAAATCCCATCGCAACACCGGAGCAGTCCACCACCTATACGCTCATCGCCTCCACGGCCGCTTGTGTGGACACGATTACCCAACATGTCAACGTACACACTTTGGACGCCCAGACCTCAGGCGACACGATCATCTGTCCAAACAGTGAGGCTATCCTTTCTGTCAACGTCAACACCTCAGATCCCTATCATGTGGACTGGTCTGAAAATGCTGATTTTCAAAACATCATAGCGGAAAACACCTCCTCCATTCAGCTTAGTCCTCCTGCCTCTGCCACCTACTACGCCCGTGTCTCTACAGACTTCTGCACCAAAATTTACACATTCAATATAACCATCAATGGACCAACTGTTTACAGCTCCCAAAACTTACTACTGTGCTTTGAAGACTATGTTGAGTTGAATGCCACATGCATGGGCGGTACACCGCCATACCAGTATAACTGGCAGCTGGGTGACGGAACCGTCTATGACGGCGAACACCCGCAAGTGAGCCCGCAGCATTCCACCACCTACACGGTGACCGTCACCGATGCCAATGGCTGCACCGACATCGCAAGCGGCAACATCACGGTCAGAGAGGGCACATTTCCAGAGCCACTACAAGCCTGGTGCAGCCTCTACGAAATTGTGGCATATCACGAAACCACCTTGATGTCAACCGATTATGGGGAATCCTACAGCTACCAATGGACCCCTACAAAGTATATGGATTCCCCGAACAGCCCTTCCACCTCAGTCTCGCCAGACACCACCACAACCTACACGGTCACCGTTACCGACACCTTCGGCTGCACACGCACAGACACTGTCACTATCCGGGTGACCCCTGTGGTTTGCGGCCTTCCGTTTGTCTTCATCCCCAACAGTTTCACCCCCAATGGTGATGGAACAAATGACGTGTTATACGTTCGAAGCGACATCCTTGACGAATGTTACTTTGTGGTTTATGACCGTTGGGGCGAGAAGCTCTTCGAAACCCTTGACCAAACCATCGGATGGGACGGCACTTTCAAGCAAAAGCCTTGTCCACGAGCCACTTATGATTATTACTTCAAAGGTAAATGCAAAGACGGCGATGAACTGGAATTGAAAGGAAATGTCACACTGATACGGTAGTAGCCTAAAAAATCGTACTTTTGCGGCATCTTTGAAGACGAAAAGATGAAACAAAGAGCCGATGAAAGTTAACCCTTCTATCCCTCTAACCTTTAAACCTTTAAACATCAAACCAAAATGGAAGAACAATTCATAGACTATGTAAAGATATTCGGTCGTTCGGGGAACGGCGGGGCGGGTTCGGCACATCTGGCTCGGACAGCGCACAATCCCAAGGCAGGTCCTGACGGTGGCGATGGAGGTAAAGGAGGCAGTGTCATCGCACGTGGAAACCGTAACTTATGGACGCTCTTGCATTTGCGATACACCAAACATGTCTTCGCGGAACACGGCGGCAACGGACAGAAAAACCAGTGTTTCGGGAAAGACGGGGAAGACGCATATATTGAGGTACCGTTGGGCACCATCATCCGGCTCGTTGACACAGACGAATATGTGGGCGAGGTGTTGGAAGACGGTCAGGAGGTAGTCGTCATGAAAGGCGGCCGCGGGGGATTAGGCAACGTGCACTTCAAGAACGCCACGCACCAGACCCCGCGTTTCGCACAACCGGGCGAAGAAGGAACGGAAGGATGGATTTCGTTGGAGCTCAAAGTGATGGCCGACATCGGACTGGTGGGCTTCCCCAATGCGGGCAAATCCACCCTGATTTCACAGCTTTCCAACGCTCGTCCGAAAATCGCCAACTATCCCTTCACCACCTTGAAACCCAATCTCGGAATGGTTGCATACCGCGACTTCCAGTCTTTCGTCATCGCCGACATCCCTGGCATCATCGAAGGGGCTTCCGAAGGCAAAGGCATAGGACTCAGGTTTTTACGGCACATCGAACGCAATGCCGCCCTGCTCTTCATGATTCCCGCCGCCGATGACGAAGGCAAGGTGAAAACCGTTACCCAAATCAAAAAAGAGCTAAAAATCCTCCAAAACGAACTGCAGAATTTCAACCCGGAATTGCTGGACAAAAAATGGATGATCGCCATCACCAAGTGCGACCTCGTCTCTGAAAAAGAAGCGATGAATTTGGAAGTTAAATTGGCGAAAAATTTTCCCGTTTTATGCATTTCTGCCGTCACAAATTGGCGCCTAACAGAACTAAAAGACCGACTTTGGAGTTTGTTACAGCCCGAAGAATAATCATATAGTTTTGATAATCAGATAATTAACAACTGTTAATAAAAATAATTTACAAAAACGGCAAAACAAATAAAATAATTAAAAAAAAATGTATTTTTGCGGCTGAATTAATTAAGAGAAAGAAATGGCAAAGAAAACGAAGGAAGCACGTCAACAAGTGATACTTGAGTGCACAGAGCAAAAGGCAAGCGGAGTTCCGGGAATGTCAAGATATATTACGACAAAAAACAGAAAAAACACTCCCGACAGACTTGAACTCAAGAAGTACAATCCGTACTTGAAGAAAATGACAATTCATAAAGAAGTAAAATAATAAAAACGAGAAGAGATGGCAAAGAAAGTTGTTGCATCATTGAAAAGAGAAGGTGGCGTTACCTACACCCGCGTGGTAAGAATGGAGCGTTCACCGAAAACCGGAGCCTACACCTTCAAGGAAGCTATTGTAGAGTCCTCCGCTGTAAAAGACTTTTTGGCTAAAAAGTAATATTTTGTTTTCATGGTTGAAAAAAGGTGGGCGCCTGCCCGCCTTTTTTCGTTTTACTGGCAGATCGCCTGACTTGTGCTAATGTAGGCGCCGCCAACAGCCAACAGCTAATAGCCCATATACCTTCCTTCCACCACGTTCCAGTCCACAATCTGCCACAGCGCATTGAGGTGGTCAGGACGACGATTCTGATAATCCAGATAATAGGCGTGCTCCCACACATCGAAGGTCAGCAGCGGACGTAGATCCTTCTGCACTGGGTTTGCCGCGTTGGTTTCTTGCGTGACAACTAGTTTACCGTCTGCATCGGCGGAGAGCCATACCCAACCCGAGCCGAACAACGTGGCACCGGCCTGTACAAACGCTTTCTGGAACTCCTCAAAAGAGCCGAATTGCGCGTCAATGGCATCCGCAAGTTTACCCGAAGGTTTGTTGTCGGCAACGGGGCTGCGGAACTGCTGGAAATAGAGGTTATGGTTCAGAATCTGGCCGGCATTATTAAGCATCCCGCCGGCAGCCGTCTTCACAATCTCCACCAAATCCTTATTGGCAAAAGGCGTGCCTTCGATGGCCGCATTCAGATTGTTGACATATCCTTGCAGATGTTTGCCGTGATGAAAGCCGATGGTCTGTGCGGAGATAACAGGTTCCAGGGCATTTGCCGCATACGGCAGCGTAATCAATTCAAATTTTCCCATAATGCAAAGTTTTTGATGTTTATAATTTCTGATGAACATTCATTCTTTCTCGTTTCTCAACATAAAATCACGGGCTATTTTGAAGCACTCGTCAAACTTCATCGCATCTAACTGAAACATACTCAAGTGTTTAAAATAGAACGCATGAGCTTCATTCTCTTTCAGATGCACCTCGAACGGCACAGTGCCAAGCTCCTTCAACCGGTTTGCCATCACGCGAGAGCCATACGCGTATGGCATTCCCATGATGGAAAAAGCATAACCTGAATCCACCGGGAGAATCCTGTCCTTCTCGCCATGTATGAGGCACACCGGTGTTATTTCATCAGCATCCATCATTTCCGGATCAAAGACACATCCCCAAAGGAGAATGGCTCCGGCGACGCTGAACGATTGTGCTTTTTCTTCAGCGTTGCCCAGCGAATGGAGTGGCGGCAACGCAGGATACTCACGAGTCGCCGATGGTCTTTCGTCCTCATCCATGTAAAGAGCGTGGATGATAGCCACCGCACCCGCCGACTGCCCAAGCAGGAATATGCGGTTCGTGTCGATGCGATATTTCTCACTATTGGCTTTGAAGAAACGTACTGCCGTGCTCACATCCTGCGCCGCCATATAGCCTGCGCGTACCAACTCCTTGGAAGAGAACTTCTTGGCAGGCAAAAGGCGATAGTCGATGGAGGCGGCAGCACACCCGATTTCCGCAAAACGGCTGCACCATTCGACCATATCCTCATAATCACGAGAACCGAGCACGAAACCGCCGCCGAAAGCGGTGATCACCAACGGTCGCAGAGCATCCGACGAATCGGCGGGTTCGTAGAAGTCAAAACAGAGGTTCACCGCTTTGTCCTGCCCCGGATACTGCGCATAAGCGTATGGAACACCATATTGCACATTCACCTGCGGACTCTGAGCCGCCAGCACGCCCGCCATCAGGACAAGAGCAGATCCTATCATTATATTCCTTATTCCGTTCATTTTGTCTGTTTAATAGCGCCTGATTTTATTATCACAGTGCAAATATACATAATTTTCAGATGCAGATAAAAAATTACTATTTTTGCAACGTGTTTTTTTCCAAATAAAATACGCGGTATATCCCATATGTTGAAAAACATACTATCCCATCTACGGAATCAGATTCCAGCTGCCATGGTCGTTTTATGCTGCATCTTGGCGGTTTCGCTCGCCTTTCTTGTCTTGTTCGGCGGATGCCAGCGGAAGGAGCATGTGCAACCGCAACCGCACTGGTTCAAGCATTACACGCACTATAACGAAAAGGATTACATCGAGTATATTGAAAGCCAAATAGACAACGAAAATGACTCGTCATTGACGAATGCGTTGACCCGGGAGTTCTACCGCATGCGAAACCACCACCCGTTCTGGACGCAAAAAGGATTGCAGGAAACCCTCACCGACACGTTGCTCTCTAATCTTGAAAACGCCTACCCCCTCCACGGCATCCCGGCCGAATACTTCGGGCTGGATAGCCTCCGCCACAGCATCTCACAGCTTGTAGAACATCAAGTCCCCAACGACAATTCACTTTATCCGTACCTCTATCATCTTGAACGTCAGCTCACTAAGCAATATTTGCGCTATGCCTGTGCGTTGCAATATGGAGCTGTGGCACCCAAGGTTGTCCATGGCAACAAATGGTACTACGCAACCCTCTCACCCGACTCCGCCTTCATCCAAAACGCACTCGAAAACATGTATCGTTTTTCCAAGATAATTTCGGAATCAGTGCCAGCATCTTCTGAATACCAATCTCTTCAGAAAGAATTAAAACGACTGCATGCACTCTCCGATTCTGTGGAGACCGTGGTTCCCGACTTCCGTGTGCGCAAAGACGGTCACAGTGCGCATCTGCAGAAACTTTGCGGACGGCTGAACCAACTCGGCATCTCCGTGAACGGCAGCAACATCTTGAACGACACTGTCCTGCAAGCCCTCAACGCCTTCCGTCGCATGAATGGCATCCCGGAATGTGACTCTCTCGATGCTGAGACCATCGAAAAGCTGAACCGTCCGCTGCAATACTACAAAGACGCGGTTGCCGCCAACCTCGAACGGCTACGTTGGCAGAAAAAGCATCGGAAATCCGATGACACGCTCCACATCGCGGTCAACATCCCCGACTACACGCTTTGCGTGGTGCAGAAGGACTCGGTGGTGATGCGGAACCGGATTTGCTGCGGCAAGACCCAAAACCCCGAAAAGGTACCTGCGCGGCACAAAAACGGCATCATCACTCCTTTCAAGGCCGAAACCCCGCTGATGTACAGCCAGATACGGACACTTGTACTCAATCCCGAATGGAACATCCCTTACGACATCATCAAGAACGAATACTACCACAAACTCGTGCGCAGCAACACGGCGGTGGTCAACCGCGAGCATCTCTACATCCGTGACAGCCGCACTGGGAAGTATGTCGTGCCCGACTCTATCAACTGGAGCAAAGTGAGTCAAGGAAACATCCCCTATCGCCTGCACCAGACCTCTGGTCGCTACAACGCGCTGGGACTCTACAAGTTCGTGTTCGCCAACTCCGAATCCGTCTATTTGCACGACACCAACAATAAAGGGGCGTTCAAGCGTCGCAAGCGGGCGTTGAGTCACGGCTGCGTGCGGGTGCAGCATCCCGACAGCGTGGCTGAGTGGATTTACACCGTCAACGGTTTTGACACCATCTATACCGAACAGTTGCACATCATCTCCGGTGCGGAGCCCACCACCGAAAAAGGTGAGGAATTCGTCGAAAAGCTGCACGAGAAGGACTCCATCTACTATGAAAATCTCAGCGACTGGGACAAGCAGTTCTACCGGAAGTTACGTCCCACCAGCGTCGCCCTGCGCAAGCCCATCCCGCTCTTCATCGAGTACTACACCTGCTTCGTGGGTGACGACGGCACCGTGCAGTACCGCGACGATGTCTATTACAAAGACGGAAACATTCTGTATTTATTGAAGAATCCGGATGATTAGCTAGCTGTTGGCTGTTGGCTATTGGCTGTTGGCTGTTGACTGTTGACTGTTGACTGTTGACTGTATAACTATGACTTAGACTTAAACTTTAAACTTTGAACATTAAACATTAAACTTAAATCATATAAAAATGACCATTCCTGATAAATCTTATTTCCCGTTTTTAGAGGGAGAGGATGCAATGCGCAGTTTGGCGGAAGGAATCCGCGAGCGCATGTTCAATTACGTATCAACAAGCAAGTTGCAGTCTTTGGTGCTGGGCATGTCCGGCGGTATTGACAGCACGCTGTGCGCCGCGCTGCTGCGTCCCGTGTGTGACCGTCTCAACATCCCGCTCATCGGCCGCAGCATCACCATCGAGACCAACAAGGCCGACGAGATCGCCCGCTCTATCGCGGCAGGAAAAGCTTTCTGCCACGATTTTGAGCACCTCGACCTCACTGAAACCTTTTACGCCAACAAGAAACTGCTCATCCGCTTCGATGACTCGCAACTCTCGAAGCTGCGTCAGGGCAACATGAAGGCCCGCATGCGGATGATGGTCCTTTTCGACCTCGCCCAACTCAACCGCGGCATGGTCATCTCCACCGACAACTACACCGAATACCTCACCGGTTTCTGGACCTTGCACGGCGATGTGGGCGACTACGCTCCCGTGCAACATCTCTGGAAAACAGAGATTTACAACCTATCCAATTATCTTCTTGGCGAGGAGAATCCAGAACAACAGGCCGCTATGCAGTCGTGCATTGACGCCACCCCCGTGGATGGTCTTGGCATCAGTTCCTGCGACTGCGAGCAGCTTGGCGTGGAGAACTATTTCGAGGCCGACCGCATCTTCGCCGCCTACTTCCAAGGCGACGAGTCGCTGCGCGAACACACCCTCATCAAACGGTATTACGGGTCCGAATACAAACGGCATAATCCGGCCTGTCTGAGTCGGGAAGAGTTATTGAAACGTTAGTAGAGACGCGCCATGGCACGTCTCTACATCGGCAATGTCAAAATAAAACGGCATGAACCAACCATCACGACATTCCCATCTCCTCATCGATGCGGGCGGCACCAAGACGGCCTTCGCGCTGCTGTATGACGGCGGTGTATTCCGTTGCCAGTGCGACGGCATCAACGCCAACTACACGTCTGAAGCGGACATACTGTGCATATTGGGAGAAGCAGCGCCACAATTTCCGAAAGAGGTAAGCATCAGAGAGATAGACTATTACGGAGCCGGTTGCGCTACCCCGCAGAACGCCTTCCGCATGGAGAGCTACCTGCAAATGTATTTCCCGACTGCTGACATACGAGTCTGGTCGGACCTGATGGCCGCTTGTCACGCCTTGGCGGGCGGGCACGAGGCCATCGTCTGCATCCTCGGCACCGGCGCGGCCTCCTGTCACTACGACGGTCACGAGATGATCGGGCGCGCTCCCTCCCTCGGCTGGCTGCTCGGCGACGAAGGCAGCGGCACGCACCTCGGCAAGTGCCTTGTCACTGCCTACCTTTCGGAAACACTCCCCCACTCCATCCGCACGGCTTTCGAGGAACGCTACCACATTAACCGCGACCTCATCCTTCACAAGCTCTATCAGGAGCCGAAGCCCAACCTATTCTTGTCACAGTTTGCGCCGTTCTTGAATGAATTTCGTGAAGAGCCCGCTATCCGAGAGCTGATAATCAACGCTTTTGAGACCTTTTTTGCCAAGCAAAAGAGCTACTATCCCAACTGCGATAATCTTCCGTGGCACTTCACAGGTTCCGTGGCGGCGCACTTCGAGGAGATTTTACGTGAGGCGGCGGAAACGGCAGGATGCAAAATCGGGGAAATTGCGGGGGATCCGATGGAACGGATAGTTCAATTAGAAATTAGTAATTTGTAATTAGAATAGGAACTGTCGTTCATGTCTGACCCGATACTTCTTTCCGACCATTTCTCATACGGGAGGCTGCTGCGGTTCACCTTTCCCGCCATGGCGATGATGGTGTTCACTTCCATTTACAGCGTGGTGGACGGGCTTTTCGTCTCGAATTTCGCAGGGACGACGCCTTTTGCCGCCCTCAACCTCATCTTCCCGTTCCTGATGTTCCTCAGCGTGGTGGGGTTTATCTTCTCATCTGGCGGCAGCGCATTGATAGCCAAAACCTTAGGCGAAGGCAAGCCCGAAGAAGCCAACCGCATCTTCTCCATGTTGGTCTATGCGGGGATCTTCGCCGGCGTGTTTTTCGCCATCATCGGGTGGCCGCTGTTAGACAACATCTCCCGTCTTTTGGGAGCGGACGAAGCCATGGTCGGCGACTGCGTGATGTACGGGCACATTCTTCTCATCGCCCTGCCTTTCTTCATCTTGCAAATCATGTTCCAGGCACTGATGATCACGGCAGAGCGGCCGCGACTCAGTCTTGCGGTAACGCTCATCGCCGGCGGCCTGAACATGCTGCTCGACTTGCTGTTGGTCGGTATCCTCGGGCTCGGACTCAAGGGTGCTGCATGGGCCACGGCTGCCTCGCAAATGGCCGGCAGTCTCATCCCGTTCGCCTATTTTTCCTTCCCGAACAGCTCGCGGCTGAATCTCGTACGACCCACATTCGACTTTGCAGCTTTACGGCAGACCTGCTTCAACGGGCTGAGTGAATTTTTTACCAACATTTCCGCCACCGTGGTTTCCATGCTCTATAACTATCAGCTGATGAAATATATCGGCGAAAACGGTGTGGCGGCCTATGGCATCATCATGTATCTGGCGTTCGTTTTCGCGGCCATCATGATTGGGTACAGTATGGGCTCCGCGCCAATTGTGAGCTACCATTTCGGGGCTGGCAACCGCACCGAGCTGAAGAATGTCTTCACGAAAAGCATGATTCTGATTGGCGGCATCGGGCTGGTGCAGTTCTTGACCGCAGAGCTGCTTGCCCGGCCGTTAGCACGTGTTTTTGTGAGCTACGATCCAGAGTTGCTCGACCTCACCTGCCGTGCCCTGCGCATCTACAGCGTCTCTTTCCTATTGATGGGGTTTAACGGCTATGCTTCTGCCTTTTTTACCGCGCTGAACAACGGCGTGGTATCGGCGGTCATCTCAGTCAACCGGACCCTCGTCTGCGAGACCCTCGCCGTGCTGCTCATCCCGTTGCTGTTCGGTGTGGACGGTATCTGGTACGCCATCATTTTTGCCGAATCCACCGCCCTGATTCTCACCACCTACATGCTCCTCAAATACCGGAAGCGGTACGGATACGCGGGAAACCCGCTCTGACAAGTAGAAACGTTGCGCGAAACGTTTCTACAGTACAACCCTATTGGCCAGCGTATTCAGAATTTATATATCTTTCCTCTGAAATTGTAGAGACGTTTCATGAAACATCTCTACAGCATCAATTTTATCTGTCTGTGTATATTCGTAATTTATGTACTTTTGCCAAATCAAATCAACAAAAGCAGAAGCAATGATTAACCCAACAAACAGCCCGTTCTGCGCAAAGGAGGGCAACATCCAACGTCTCAACAGCAAAACCCGTGCATTTTTCTTTTTGGTGTGCTGTATTGCATTCGGAGGAATGGCGTTCGCGCAAGAGCAGGTGACCTTGACGTTCACCGGTGCTAACTCGCAGGGTGATTACGTGCAGCTCTCCAGCGTGGAGATTCGAAACCTGTCGCGCAACTGGTCGGAGACAATCGTCTTCCCTGACACGGTCTATACGCTTCCGGTGGGCACTGTTGTGCCGCAAAACCCGCAGGAGCGCGAAATGCAGGTCATGCCCAACCCCTTCGACGGCCACACGCGGGTGAACATCTCTTCCGTGGAAACCGAAAACGTCCGGATGACCTTGACGGACATCAACGGGCGGCAGCACGCGGAATACTCCGGAACACTGCTTTCCGGTGACAATTACTTCGAGATTTCGCTGACCATGCCGCAGACCTACATTCTGACCGTGCGGACGGTTTCCGGGGTTCGCAGCCTGAAAATGGTGAACACTGGCCACGGGGGCGTCAGTCGCATCGAGGCCGCAGAGACGTCACCCCGTCCTGTCGAGGTGCGCCTCCGCAACACCTCCGCACATGCCTTCCAGCCAGGCGACATGATGGAATTCACCGGCCACACTTCCATACTCGGGACACCCATGTCAAGCGTCACGGTCACGCAACAACAGTTCCACAGCGAAGAAATTCTCCTAGTCTTCAATCCAGCATCATCTGCCGAAACCATCGTGACCACCGACTCCATAATATTCAATGGTAACGATGCCTTCTACGCTTACGGGACGGTACAGTCCGACATTCCCGTAACCGCACGGGGGTTCTGTTGGGGCACGGAACATTACCCCACCATTGCCGACAACCGCACCCTCGACGGCACAGGAACTGGCGTCTTTTCCAGCACGATAGCAGGGCTTGACCTCTCCCAGACTTATTACGCAAGGGCTTACGCCACTACTGACAGTGCCACCCTTTATGGCACCGAATACTTGATCAACCTTTACTCTAATTACACCAATTCACAGACGAAGTTCATTCCCGATGGGCAGGATTGCGGCGAAGGCTGCCTGCTCGCCTCGTATATCAACATCACAGATCAACCGGCCGGAAGTGTGATTCAGAGCGAGGAGGACATCCGATATGTCCGCATCAAACTGGAGCACTCATGGGCGGGCGACCTTTGGATTGCCCTGCAATGCCCCAACGGCAGTTATGCCTCCATTTTGAGAAAATACAATAACGGTGCATCCTCTGAATGCTCAATTCACATCCCCGTTGCTGAATGGGGTTGGTCGGGATGGGTTTCCAGCAGTGGTCATGACTTTGGCATCAAGGGGTATTCCGACAATACCAGCAACAAATGCGACAGCGCCACCAATCCCATAGGTACCCCTTGGAACTATGTGTGGTCCTATAACACCCGACACGGCTACGTTTACAATCCAGGCAACTACGTCTATTACAACGACAATATCGTCAGTGTTTATGGTCAAACGGTCATGGACTCCACCAACGTAACCGACATGACTAACGTTTTCCATCCGGACGGTTCCTTTTCGAGTCTCGTCGGATGCCCGCTAAACGGGACATGGAGTCTTATGATTGTGGATGGTTGGGCACTTGACAACGGCTGGTTAGACGAATGGGAGCTCGCCTTTGACGGAGCTGGCATTGCATTGCCTGCCGACCCTGTAATATCCGCATCTCCCTGTCCGCAGGCCGCTTCCGCCACTGACCACGACGGCAACGTGTATGCCACGGTGGCCATTGGGGAACAGTGCTGGATGCGGGAGAACCTGCGCACCACCCACACTGCCGACGGCACCGCCATCGCGCAGAGCACCACCATTGACGCGGACGCGATGCACTATTATCTCCCTGATGTTGAAGATGGCGACAACTATGGCTACCTCTACAACTGGAAAGCAGCGAAAGCCGTCTGCCCTCCCGGCTGGCGGCTGCCCACGGATGAGGACTGGTCCCGTCTCACCGACTTTCTCGGCGGGATCGACACCTGCGTCTGCGGCGACAACCCCACTAATGTCGCAAAAGCTGTTGCGGCCACAGAGGGATGGAACGCATCAGATGTACCTTGTGCCGTCGGAGCCGAACCCGCACAAAACAACCTGACAAACTTTTCCGCACTGCCAGCCGGTACCGCATACGGAATTTCGGTGGAAGCGGGCACTGCCGCCCTTTTCTGGACAGCAACCCCATACAATGACAACTTCGTTTATTACAGAGCGTTGCGAAACGACTATGGTCACATAGAACGCAACAGCTACGGCAACAAGGCCTCCGGAATGTCAGTACGTTGCGTGTATAATCCTGATGCGGTACGCCCGAGTGTGACCACGTCAGACGCCAGCGACATCACCAACACCTCGGTCCTTTGTGGAGGCACCGTGGTTGACGAAGGCGACTTTCCCGTGACGGAAAGAGGCGTATGCTGGAGTTCCGACGCCACACCCACCATAGACGACGACCATACGTCCGACGGCAGCGGAGCGGGCTCATTCATGTCTGTGCTCACCAATCTCACGCCCGGAACCATTTACTTCGCCCGGGCATACGCCACCAACGCCATCGGCACTGCCTACGGCCCGCAGGTGACATTCACCACCAAAGATATCCCGACTGTCATTACCGGACAAATCTTGGACATGGTTGACACGTTCACCACTTGCGGCGGCAACGTCACCTCAGACGGCGGCGATCCAGTCACCGCACGGGGCGTCTGCTGGTGCACCTACCCGAACACCCCGACCCTCGCCGACAGCCACACCGTGGACGGCGCGGGCACGGGAGAGTTCAGCAGCGACATCACCGGACTGGAACACGGCACCGCCTACCGCGTACGGGCTTACGCCACCAACAGCTACGGCACGGCTTACGGAACCGTGCGATCTTTTACCACCAAGGGGGTACCCACGGTGATCGTGAATCCCGTCACAGACATCACGAGCATATCCGCCTCGTGCACGGGTTGGGTCACTCAAGACAACGGTTCAGCACAAATCGAACGAGGTATCTGCTGGAGCACCCAACCCAATCCCACCATTGCGGACAACCATATCGCTGCCAGCACCACGGGTGTCGGCTACTACACTTTGCCACTCACTGGCCTCACCCCCGGCACCACCTATCACGTGCGGGCTTACGGCACCAACGGTGTCGGCACCGGCTACAGCGACGATGTGACGTTCACCACACTCACCCTCCCGACGCTAATCACGGACTCCGTCACGAACATTGATTTCTACTCGGCCACATGTAGCGGTGAGATTCTCGACAATGGCGTGCCAACCATCTCCGAACGCGGTTTCTGCTGGAGTACCTCGCATAACCCGACCATTGCCGACAATCACTGCATTGACAGCACCTTGACCGGCGCGGGGTTCGGCACTTTCTCCGTTCAGCTCACCGGCTTGGCGACGGGCTTCCACTACTACGTGCGGGCATACGCCACCAACAGTTCCGGAACAGCTTATGGTAACGAAGTGGAGTTCTCCACCGCATACACCTGCGGAAATCCTGTAACTGACATCCAAGGTAACGTCTATAACACGATTCAGATAGGGCAACAGTGTTGGATGGCTGAGAACCTTCGTACCACCGCATACGCCCCGA
The DNA here is from genome assembly GCA_017438945.1 of Bacteroidales bacterium. Taxonomy (GTDB): domain Bacteria; phylum Bacteroidota; class Bacteroidia; order Bacteroidales; family WCHB1-69; genus F23-D06. The sequence goes on along the minus strand of JAFRUI010000009.1, from coordinate 17,318 downwards.
ACCTCACCAACGCGCCCTCGCTCAGTCACCCTACCTCCTTCAACTATACCGCATGTTTCATGAACGCCTACTATTACTATCCAAACAATGATACGGCAAATGTCTCCACATACGGTCTGCTCTACAACTGGCGTGCCGCAATGGGCGGCGCAAGTTCCAGCAACAGCACACCGAGCGGAGTTCAAGGTATCTGTCCCGAAGGGTGGCACCTCCCAAGCCAAAACGAGTTCAACACTCTCATACAACAAAGCGGAAGTTCATCCTTTTTAGGAACCATTCTTCCAGGTGAATATTTTGCCGGAAACAATGGCCATCTGGGCTTTGACACATGGGCATACTTCTGGACCTCAACATCGACTGACAACGTATATGGTGATGCTTGCGGAGTGAGCTGCAATGGATCAAATCCAACACTTAGCCCTTATGAAGAACAGGGCCGTGGATTCTCCGTCCGCTGCCTGCGGGACTGATAGGAAATGTTGTGTATTCAAATTTTGTGTATGTTTGCCAATCTTAAAGGAACAAAAAATGATTTATCCTTAACTATATGAATAACAATATTGTAGCAAATGAATCCCAACTTCCCGAGGTGGCACAGAAACTCTTGGAGGCGCACCCGCAGGAACGCGTGTTCGGCTTTTTCGGCGAGATGGGCACCGGCAAGACCACCCTCATCAAGGAGATTTGCCGGCAGCTCGGCGTGGAAAGCGACATGACCTCCCCCACCTTCGCCATCGTCAACGAATACTGGACACACGATGGCGAGCCGCTCTACCATTTCGACTTCTACCGTATCGACGAGCCTGACGACGCCACCCGCATCGGCTTCCAGGACTACCTCTACAGCGGCAACTACTGCTTCATCGAATGGACCGACAAGGTGGAATCGCTCCTCCACGGTGAATACACCCCTGTAACCATTGAACGTGTTGACGACCAAACCCGCAAATTCTCTTTTTAACTCTATACTTGACAGGGCGTATGCGATACGCCCCTACCTCTTTGAACCTTAAACCTTAACCACCAAACCTCAATAAACAATAACCATTAACCATTAAACCTCAATAACCAATAACCCATAACCAATAACCATTAACAAATGAGCTCCGAATACATTATCCTCCAAGACACCCCGCACGTGGAAACCCAGGCATGGGAGGCCGCCGTGGAAACGCCCACGCGCAAGCTCACGCTCGCGTTGGCCAAGCCTGAGACCGCACATCCCGACAGCGGCTTTCTCACCCCGAATGCCGTGCGCTCCTTTACGGACCAGAGTGTCAAGGTGTTCGCGCAGTTCGGTTTCGCCAACCACAACCCCTTCTCCGACGCCGACTACGCCGATGCCGGTGCGGAGTTCACCCACCACTACGCCGATTTGGCCATGCTGAGCAACCTCATCCTCAAATTCGACGCCTTCACTTTTGACCAAATGGCGCTGTCGAAAGAGAACCAAATTCTATTCTCCGCACTCACTCCCGCTGAACTTTCGCAGGAATACATCGATGCAGTCAACGAAAAAAAAATCACCATGATCTGTCTGGATTTGCTGCAAAACGACGAAGGGATTCCTGTCATCGACAAAATCCGCAAAGAGACCCTGTCCGAAGCGGGCTTCCAAATCGCCCTCTCCAACTTCCTGTTCCCGCTCATCGACACGCTCGTGCACGCGCCCTCCATCGCCTACGCGCTTCAACGTGCTCCCGAGCTCATGTCGGCCATCCTCTGTCACGCCGGCACTCTCTGCCACCAACCCACCGCCGAACAGCTGCATCTCTCCTGGCGCGACATCATCTCGCTCTGCTGGAACCTGAATTAGCTATTGGCTATTGGCTGTTAGCTATTAGCATTACCCAAGGCCAAAGGCTAAAAGCCAAAAGCTAACAGCCAAAAAAAATCTCACGCCTATCTCAAAAAATTGTATATTTGCGGCGTTATTTTATGACTAATCATTTTTACAAATTCATCTTTAAATTAACAAGACAAAATGGGAAGAGCTTTTGAGTACCGTAAGGCAAGAATTTTCAAGAGAAACGCATATTTAGCCAAGACTTTCACCCGTTTGGGCAAGGAAATCACGATGGCAGCCAAAGCCGGCGGCCCCGACCCCGAACAAAACTCCAAACTGCGTCTGCTCATCCAGACGGCCAGAAACGAGAACATGCCGAAGGACAACATCGATCGCGCCATCAAACGTGCTTTCGAGAAAGACATGTCCGATTACAAGGAAATGGTTTATGAAGGACGCGGACCTCACGGTATCGCCATCCTCATTGAAGCCGCTACCGACAACAACCAGCGCACCGTCGCCAACGTCCGCAGCTACTTCAACAAGTTCGGCGGTTCCCTCGGCACCTCCGGAATGCTGGATTTCCTGTTCGACCACAAGAGCATCTTCACCGTCGCCCGCACCCCTGAACTCGACATCGAAGAATTCGAACTCGCAATGATGGATTTCGATGCTGAAATCGACGCCGACGATGAGGAAGTGATCATCATGGCCGAATACAAGGCCTTCGGACCTATCCAGAAATATCTGGAAGACAACAAATTCGAGATCAAGAGCTTCAAATTCGATCGTATCCCGAAGGAACTCAAAGCCCTCACCGAAGAACAACGCGCCGAAGTGAACCTTCTGCTCGACAAAATCAACGAAGATGAAGACGTCACCAACGTCTATCATAATATGGAGGAGCCGGAAGAAGCGGAATAGCTATTAGCTGTTGGCCATTAACTATAACCTGCTTCAATAACCTATAACCAATAACCTATAACCATTAAAATCATGTACTATTACAAATTCAAGGTGTTTTACGACGAGGTGGAGGACTTCGTGCGCGACGTGGATGTGCTCGCGAACAGCAATTTTGAGGACTTCCACATGTTCCTGTACCAATGTCTTGGATTACAGGGCAACGAGTTCGCCGCCTTTTCCATCTGCGACCAGAAATGGAACAAGCAGAAGGAGATCACGCTGATGGACACATCAGAGGAAGAGGACATGGCGGAGGAACCGGAGTATGACGACGAAGATTCGTTCAGCACGAAGTCGCGGCTGCCGAGATTCGTCATGAAGGATGCCATCCTGAAGGATTTCATCACCGATCCGCACCAGCACATCCTCTACGAATACGACTTCATTGACCCGAAGACGTTCTACATCGAGTTCCAGAAAGTGGCCCAGACGGACAAGCCCGAGGAGTTCCCGCGCTGCACCTACCAAAAAGGCACCCTTCCCGTGCGACTCACCGCAAAGGATCTCCCGCAACCCGATGTCGATGAGGCATCGCTGCTTCTGGACGAGCTGGAGGACGACGAATTCAACGACGGCTTCGACGACGGTTACAACGAGGAGGACTACACCGACCTGAATGAGTTCTCCGACTTTTAACAGTCCGACCCTTTACATCGTGACCGGTCCGACGGGCGTGGGCAAGACCGCCTACACTATCGGACTGGCGCAACGCTGGCAGGTGCCGATTATCTCGGCCGATTCCCGCCAGTTTTACAGAGAGATGCGCATCGGAACAGCATACCCCACCGAGGAGGAGCTGTCCGCTGCGCAACATTTTTTTGTCGGGATGCTCTCCATCCATGACTATTACAATGTTTATATGTACGAGCAGGACGTGCTCAAACTGCTCAAGGAGCTGTTCCAAAAATATCCCGTGGTCATCATGACCGGCGGGAGTCCACAGTATTTGGATGCGGTATGCCACGGGGTGGATGAAATGCCCGACCCCGACCCGAGCACGAGACAGTTCGTCATCAACCTGTTCCAAAACAACGGAGTGGAAGCACTACACGAGCAGCTGCAACTTTTAGATCCTGAATACGCCGCTACCATCAACCCTAACGATTCCAAACGGATGATGCGGGCCTTGGAGGTATCGTTGCAGACGGGAAAGCCCTATTCTGAACATCTGCATAAAAAACAGGTAACCAGAGACTTCAATATCGAAAAGTACTACCTCAACCGGCCTCGGGAGGAGCTCTTCGACCGCATCAACCGGCGGGTTGACAAGATGATGGCGGACGGGCTGTTAGAAGAGGCACGTTCACTGCTGCCTTATCGACACCTCAACCCGCTGAACACGGTCGGCTATAAAGAGCTGTTCGACTATTTCGATGGCAAATGCACGTTAGAACAGGCCGTGACGGACATCAAGACACACACGAGGAGATATGCTAAGCGGCAGCTCACCTGGTTCAAAAGAGAGTATGAAGAGGTGATGCTTTTCTCCGAATAATAGCCTCTTTTCTTTGAAACTGTAGTGGATGCGACAGCAGGGAAAAGGCAGGCGCGCCGGCTCGTCCAAACAAAATAGTTGATGCGTAAGCCCTGCTTGGCAAGCGATATTTTTCAAGTGTGTTTGAATATTTTGTACATTTGCAACTTTGAAACCATTCATCAAGATGAAAAAGGTAGGACTTGTATTAATGATGCTGTTTTCGTTGTCTATTCACGCTCAGGAGACAATAGACCTGTTTTTCACGGGCGTTGACCAATGTGACCATTATATACGGATAGACAGTGTCACTGTCGAGAACATTACCCGCGGTTGGTCGGAAACCCTCTTTTTCCCAGACACCGTTTATACGTTGGAGATAGGTACGGGAATCAGAGGTTTTGACCAGGATGGGGATATGCAAGTGATGCCAACCCCCTTCGATGGACAGACACGCGTCAACATCTTTTCTGCCCAAGACGGACCAATAACAATTGTTTTGGTTGATGTTAATGGCAAAAAGAGTGCGGAGTACACTGGAAAAATCGTCTGTGGAAACAATTTTTTTGAGATTACCGCGACCACCCCGCAGGTGTATGTATTGTCGGTGACCATCCCATCGGGCACTCGCAGTTTGAAGATGGTCAACAAGGGCCATGCGGGTGCCAACCGAATCCGGGCCGCCGGCAATTCCGAGAAGGCGGCGTGGGTGAATTTGAAAAGCATTTCCTCACATGATTTTGATTTGGGTGATAAGATGCGGTACACCGGATTTGCCTCCAAAAACAGTATGATGTTGCAGAGTGAAGCGATGACCAAGGAGCAGTACATCAGTGAAGATATTCAGCTGCAATTTATCATAGATCCGTCAAGTCTTATGACAGTCACAACAGACTCTGTGACTTCAGACAATTCCTCGAGAGCACTTTGCTATGGGACGCTGACGTCAAGTGAAGATGTGGATGCATGCGGGTTCTGTTGGGATGCCCTTCCGCACCCTACCGTAGCAAACAACCACACGGTGGAAGGAATCGGTTCGGGGAGTTTTTCTAGTATCTTGGAAGAGTTAAACCCCAAAAAATGGTATTATGTAAGATCTTACGCCACTGGTGAATGTGGTACAACCTATGGCAATGAATTTCGGTTTCGCTTATCCCAATCTTATACGCAAATAGACACCGTATTCTTAGCCGATGGCATGGATTGCGGAAACGGATGCGCTTATGTGTCATTGGTGAACGTTACAGATTTCTCTGCTTCTGACATTATACAGAGCGCTAACGACATCGGATTTGTACGGTTGAAAATCGAGCATTCGTACGTAGGGGATTTGTGGATTGCACTTCATTGTCCGAATGGACAATATTCGTCCATTTTACGAAAATATAATAGTACATCCACGTCTGGATGCGTAAGTGCCATTCCAGAATCGGAATGGGGGTGGCTTTCAACGGGATCCAATAGTTCCGATTTCGGAATGCGCGCTTCCCAGGATTTATGGAGCAATCCGTGTAATCAGGATTCAAATCCGATGGGGACTCCGTGGAACTATGTTTGGTCGAACAATACAAATAATGGATATCAGTACAATTCTGACGGTTATGTCTATTCTGGAAGCAATGTGAACAGTGATAATCGCATGGATTCCTCGAATGTGGCGGCGATGACCAACGTGTTCCATCCGGAAGGCTCTTTCTCCAATTTGGTTGGATGTCCAAAAAATGGGATTTGGAGCATTGAAATCGTTGACGGCGTACAATCGGACAATGGTTGGGTGACCGAATGGGAACTGGTCTTTGACATTGATGAAGATGTAATGGTGAAGCCTGTGCTGCCTGCGGGCCCATGTCCGGAAACCCCTTTCGTGACCGATTATGATGGCAATACCTATAACACGGTACAAATTGGTGATCAATGTTGGATGCGGGAAAATCTCCGCACCACACATTATGCGGACGGAACGGCAGTACCTGCTGGCAGCGGAGAGAACTTCAACGATTACGCATCCTTTTACTATGACAACAGCACCTCGAACGTTCCATTAGAGGTTCGAGGTTACTACTACACCTGGCATGCGGTGATGAATGGGGCTAATAGTAGCTCAAGCGTTCCAAGTGGCGTGCAGGGTGTCTGCCCTACGGGTTGGCATGTGCCGAGTGATGCGGAATGGACCGTGATGGAGGCCACGCAAACGGAGATGGACATAACAAATTTGGGTTTGCGCGGTGACCATGCAGGCAGATTGGCAGGAGACTATTGGAATGCTTCGCCCTACGAAAACTCCCCTGGCAATGCAGGTTATCCTTGGCATAATGCATCGGGATTTTCCGCAGTTTCAGTTGGCAACTGGGGTGGCGCAGGTTTTTTCTCTTCAGGAGAAAACACGCATTTTTGGTCTTCAACACAGAGGGACGGAAACTTCGCAATATACCGCCAACTGTATTTCAGTGATATAGGTGTGAGAAGAACGAGTTGGTACAAGCGGCTCGGTTTCTCCGTCCGTTGTCTTCGCGATTGAGATAAAACATAAAAGGATGTTTTTCCGGATATAGTGTCCGTCAGGAACCTACAGATCTATGTTGGTCTAAAAAGCCAGGGCTTACCATGGTATATTGCCCACGACTGACGTTCATTCTTGTTTTTTTCTTATTTTTGCAAACTTAAATTATAGAATATGTTAGGAAATTTCTCGTATCATAATCCCACCAAACTCTATTTTGGTGATGAGTCTTTGAACTATCTCAAGGACGAATTGAAAAACTACGGACCTGTTGTGCTGCTGAACTACGGCAGCGGCAGCGTGAAGAAAAACGGCATCTACGACGAGGTGGTGGCCATCCTGAAGGAGGCCGGCAAGACCATCGTGGAGAACCCGGGCGTGATGAGCAACCCCACATTGGAGAAGCTGCACGAGGGTGTTAGGATTGCCCGCGAGCACAACGTCGATATGATCCTCTCCCTCGGCGGCGGCAGTGTCTGCGACTACTCCAAGGGTGTGGCCGCTTCGGCGTACTACGACGGCGACTACTGGGACAGATTCTGGCTGCAGGGCAAACATCCCGACGCTGGCCAACGCATCCTGCCCATCGGCTGCATCCTCACGATGGCGGGCACCGGCTCGGAGATGAACGGCGGATCGGTAATCACCGACGCGGAGCATAAATTCAAGGTGGGGCACGTGTTCGACGCCCGTCTGATGCCGAAATTCTCCATCCTCAACCCGAAATACACGATGACCGTGCCCGACGAACAGATGAAAGCGGGCATCTACGACATCATGAACCATATTTTCGAGCAGTACTTCTCCGATTTCGACGACAACACCAGCGACTACCTCTCCGAAGGGCTGATGCGCAGTCTTATCGTCTCCTCGCGCACGGCGGTGAAGAACCCGCAGGATTACGAAGCCCGCTCCAACATCATGTGGACGGCCACCTGGGCGCTCAACACTCTGCTCAAATGCGGTAAAACCCAAGACTGGATGGTACACATGATCGGTCACAGCGTGGGTGCTTGGACACATGCCCCGCACGGATTCTGCTTGGCGGCCGTCTCCATGGCCTACTACAAACGGGCGATGAAGCCTGGTCTGGCCAAGTTTGTGCGTTTCGCCAAGAATGTCTGGAACGTCTGCCCTGAGGGCAAAACCGACGAGCAGATTGCCGAAGCCGGTCTCGAAGCCTTGAAGAGCTGGATGTTGGAAATCGGTCTGCCGCTGACCATTAGTGAGCTCGGTGCCACCGAGGAGATGATTCCCGGCATCACAGAGGGCACCATCTGCTATCCTGCAGGCTATATGGATTTGAAGCCGGAGGATGTTACGGAGATTCTGAAGGAGAGTATGTAGGATGTTGGCTGTTAGCTATTGGCTTAGGGATATCCTGTGACGTCAAAATTAAAGACAGTTCATAAAATTTCAGAAAGATGAAAAAAGTATTTTTATTCGCTGTGGCGATATGCACGATAGTCTTATTCCCCGCATGTAACGACAAAGATAAAGATGGACTTGTCGGCAAATGGGAATATCAATCGGCCATTAGAGAAAGAATCAGCAATGCTGATCCAAACGATGTGTGGACCATTGAGGAACCTCCTACCAACCTGACAATGGAAATCAGAGAGTTCAAAAAAAACGGAACAATGACCAAATACACTGAGGTCAACTACATTGATGTGGGTGACTATGTAGAGACGTGGGATTGGAAGTTGTCAGATGACAGGAAGACGATCCGTTTCACTAATGGGAGAAACAACCAAGGCGTTGAGGTAGGTTATCAAGACCACGATGAAAAAATCCTGACACTCAACGAAGATCAGCTGATCACGCGATACAAATTTACAGGGCCGGAATACACGTTTATTTGGACAACCACTTTCAATCGCCTCAAATGATCGTTATGTAACAGCAGTTGCAGAATATCGCAGGAGAAGCTAATACAACCTTGTTTTGTCGTATTTTTTTCCATTTTTGCAAAAAAATTGAAAAAACAAAAACTCGGAGACAGGAGTATTAGAGAAAACATGAAACACCCTGAAATATACAACCCTGTATTGCTGATGGAGCTGATTCAGCAAATCGGTTTCCTGCCTTTGCTGGACAGTGGCATTTTCGGCTATTCAGCGGAGGAAGTCGTGAGCGAGGACTGTCGTTATGTGACCTTTTCCGAAGGGGGCTGGGACTGGCCGTTGTGGAAGTGGAAAGGTCCGATTGTGTCTGAGGGCGGCTGCATGTATGGCAAATTCTTTGCCAACAAGGCGGGCTTCATCAGTCGTGAGTGGTGGCCCGATTTCTGCAACTATCGCCGCAACCAATACCCTGCGCCCGAGGAGGGAAGTGTTGAGGAGACCATTCTGCTGACGTTGCGTGAACAGGGCAGTCTGATTACCCGCGAGTTGCGCGCCGCCTGCGGCTTCACAGGCCCAAAGATGCGCAGTCGCTTCGACAGCTATGTCACCCGCCTGCAAATGTCTTGTCGCATCGTCACCGAGGATTTCGTCTATCCGAGAGACAAGCACGGCCGCGAATATGGCTGGGGGTGGTCGCTGCTTACGACTCCCGAGCGACTCTACGGAAAAGAGATCTGTACATGTCCGCGCACTCCCGAAGAGTCGTTGGTGCGTATGCTCTCCCATTTCCGGAGTTTTCTACCCGAAGCATCGGAAAGTCAGATTACGAAATTGCTGAAGTAAGGACAGTTTTTTGTGTTTTTGCACGGTCGCCGATTGAATATATTCATTGATGACGGAGGCCTATAAAGACATATAAAGACGTCCAAATGAATCCCCCGCAGTTCTGCGCCCGTTACAGTCTTTTCATCAACCTCCGTGAACGCAGCAAGGAGCAATAATATCGCTTCTCTAAGACAATCGCGCAAAGAAAGGATGTGGGAAAATAATTTTCCCGCCATAACGAAAAAAAGTGTACATTTGCCCCTTGATAAATTGTATGAGAAATCAACAATAATTCAAAACAATAACAAACTAAAATATTAGAATTATGGCATTTAAAGGAGCTTTAGTCATCGACACTGAAAAGTGTAAAGGTTGTGCAGTGTGCATAACCGGTTGCCCGCAAGACCCGAAATGCATCGCCTTGTCCAAGAAGGTGAACGCCAAGGGTTACAACTATCTGGAAATGGTCAACGAGGACGCCTGTATCGGCTGCGCCAGCTGCGCGGTGATCTGTCCCGACGGGGTCATTGAAGTGTATCGTGCGAAATGCTAACCGCACGGAGAGTCAAGAATTTTAACAACAATTAATTAAAACATCTACAAAATGGCAAAACAATTAGTATTGATGAAGGGAAACCAAGCCATTGCAGAAGCCGCCATCCGTTGTGGTTGTGACGGTTACTTTGGCTATCCCATTACCCCGCAGTCAGAAGTGTTGGAGCACCTGATGGCGGAGAGACCATATCTGACCACCGGCATGGTTGTTCTGCAAGCCGAGAGCGAATTGGCTTCCATCAACATGGTGTATGCAGGCGCCGCCGCCGGCAAGCGCGTCATGACCTCATCTTCCTCCCCGGGATTCTCCCTGATGCAGGAAGGCCTTTCCTATATCGCTGGCGCTGAGCTGCCCGCATTGTGCGTGAACGTCGTTCGCGGCGGCCCCGGCCTCGGCACCATCCAACCCTCTCAGTCCGACTATTTCCAGACCACCAAGGGCGGCGGTCACGGCGACTACCGTCTGATCACCCTCGCCCCCGCGTCTGTGCAGGAAATGTATGACTTCGTGGAACTGGGCTTCGACCTCGCCTTCAAATACCGCAACCCCGTCGCCATCCTCTCCGATGGTGTCATCGGCCAGGTGATGGAGAAAGTCATGGTTGACGACTACAAACCGCGCTGGACCAACGAATATATCGAGGAAAATTGTCCTTGGGCTGCCACCGGACACCGTTCCACCGGCAAGCACAGAATCGTGACATCCCTCGAACTGGAAGCCCTCAAACAAGAGGCCATCAACGACCGCATCCAAGCCAAATACCGCAAATGTGAAGAGGAAGACGCCCGTTACGAGGCTATCCAATGCGATGATGCGGAATACATCTTCGTGGCTTACGGCTCTGCAGCCCGTATCTGCATGAAGTCCGTCGAACTCGCCCGCGCAGAAGGCATCAAGGTCGGTTTGATCCGTCCGATCACCCTGTGGCCCTTCCCGACGAAAGCCGTCAAGGAAATCGGCAGCCGCATGAAGAAGATCCTCAGCGTGGAAATGAACGCCGGTCAGATGATCGAAGACGTGAAACTCGCTGTCGATTGCAACATCCCCGTGGAGCATTACGGCCGTTACGGCGGTGTCATCCCCACCCCTGTTGAGATTCTCGATGCGTTGAAAAAAATGATTAAATAATTTAAGCACTTGAAAATTATGACAAGAGAAGATATAATCAAACCCGAAAATTTGGTGTACAAACGCACTCCGGTTCTCACGGATGCTACAATGCACTATTGTCCTGGTTGCGGTCACGGCGTCGTGCACAGAATCATCGCCGAGGTGATCGAGGAAATGGGCATTCAAGACAATGTCATCGGTATCTCCCCCGTGGGTTGTTCCGTGCTGGCATACAACTATTTCGACGTTGACTTCGTGGAAGCCGCCCACGGTCGTGCCCCGGCCTGCGCCTCCGCCATCAAACGTCTCCGTCCCGAGACCTTCGTGTTCTCCTATCAGGGAGACGGCGACTTGGCCTCCATCGGCTGCGGCGAGGTTGTCCACGCCTGCAACCGCGGTGAGAACATCACCATGATCTTCATCAACAACGGTATCTACGGTATGACCGGCGGTCAGATGGCTCCCACCACCCTCGAGGGTATGGAGACCGTGACCTGTCCTTACGGCCGTGATCCCAAGATCATGGGTCACACCATGCGTCTGACCGAAATGCTGGCTCAACTCCCTGGCACGTACTATGTCACCCGTCAGGCCGTTTACACCCCGGCAGCTGCCCGCAAGTGCAAGAAAGCCATCCGTCAGGCCTTCGAGAATCAGAAACTGAACAAGGGCGTCTCCTTCGTGGAAGTGACCTCCAACTGCAACTCCGGTTGGAAGATGACTCCTGTCCAAGCCAACAAGTGGATGGAAGAGAACACCCTCAAATACTTCCCGCTCGGCGACATGAAAGTTGACGGCAAGTTCGATCCCAAGTTCATCGAGCGCGTCGGCACCTTCGACCAGCCCAACGAAACCATCTTTTCACTGAGAAAAAAATAATCATTAAAATCCAAAAGACATGACTGAAGAAATCATTATAGCAGGCTTCGGCGGACAAGGTGTGCTCTCCATGGGCAAGATCCTCGCATACGCCGGCATCATGCAAGACAAAGAAGTGAGCTGGTTGCCTTCCTACGGTCCTGAAATGCGCGGTGGTACCTCCAACGTCACCGTCATCCTCAGCGACGAGCGCATCTGCTCCCCCTATCTGAACCAGTTCGACACGGCCATCATCCTGAACCAACAGTCGATGGACAAGTTCGAATCCGCCGTGAAACCCGGAGGTCTTCTGATTTATGACCCGAACGGTATCACGCACCATCCTACCCGCAAGGACATCAACATCTACCAAGTCGCCGCCGCCGACAAGGCCAGCGAACTCGGTATCTCCAAGCTGTTCAACATGATCGTGCTGGGCGGTTTCCTGAAGGTGAAACCCCTCGTCACCCCTGAAATGTTGCACAAAGGTCTGGAGAAATCCCTGCCTGAGCGCCACCACCACCTCATCCCCAAGAACGAGGAAGCTGTGGAAATCGGCAAGGGTCTGTTGACTCCGTACCACACGTTGTAATCTGCCGTAGAGACGTGCCATGGTGCGTCTCTACAATATTATATAAGGACGGTCAGAAGGCCGTCCTTATTTCATTTCTAAGGAAATAAAACGGAAAAATATTCCGACATATTTCCCAAAAATGACGGTTCCAATCTTTCAACACATGATACAACTTTTCATAATAAACTGAAAATTAATAAATTAAAATAAAAATAAATAATTTTGCATCATTGCCGACACAACAAAAAAAATAGTATCTTTGCCGCCGTAAATGACTCGGGGTGTGGCGCAGTTGGCTAGCGCACTTGCATGGGGTGCAAGGGGTCGGAAGTTCGAGTCTTCTCACCCCGACGAATCAAACAGAAAACGGATGTGATGAAAGTCACGTCCGTTTTTTTGTTCAAAATTTCAAGGGTTCAAGGTTAGAAGGCTATTGGTCAAAAGTTATAGTTATAGTTATAGATATAGTTATAGTCATTAGTCTTTGTCTTTCGATATAAAGTGACAAAAAACAAACTTTTGTTGCCTGTTATTTTAGAATATTGTGTACTTTTGCACCCTCAAAAATTGTATTCACAAAAAAATAAGATAACAATGAAGAAGATTTTGGTCATTGGAGCATGCGGACAGATTGGTTCCGAGTTAACCCCCGCATTGCGTGCAGTTTATGGTACGGACAACGTGGTTGCCGCAGATATGGTTTACCCCCTGAAGGGCGATTTGGCCGATGCCGGTCCATCCTGCAAAATTGACGCCACCAACGCGCAAGACATCGCCGACGCGGTGAAAAAATACAACATCGACGCGATTTACAACCTCGCCGCCATCCTCTCCGCAAAGGCAGAGGCCAACCCGATGTTGGGCTGGAACGTAGGCGTGGGCGCGCTCATCAACTGCTTGGAGGTTTCCCGTGAATTTGGCTGCTCTCTCTTCACCCCCAGCTCCATCGGCGCTTTCGGTCCCGACACACCGCACGACATGACCCCGCAGGACACTATCCAGCGTCCTAAGACGATCTACGGTGTCACCAAGGTCACTGGCGAGCTGCTTAGCGACTACTACTTCAAACGCTTCGGTGTCGACACCCGTTCAGTACGCTTCCCTGGCCTCATCTCCAACGTGACGCTCCCCGGCGGCGGCACCACCGACTACGCTGTGGAAATCTACTACGCCGCCGTGAAGGGTGAGAAATTCATCTGCCCCATCGCGAAAGGCACCTTCATGGACATGATGTACATGCCCGACGCCTTGAAAGCCGCCATGGATCTTATGGAAGCCGACCCGAGCAAGCTGGTACACCGCAACTCCTTCAACATCACGGCTATGAGCTTCGAGCCAGAGATGATTTTCAACGAAATCAAGAAGCATATCCCCGACTTCCAGATGGAGTACCAATACGACGAGCTGCGCCAGACCATCGCCGATTCCTGGCCGAACCAGATGGACGATCACTGCGCCCGCGAGGAATGGGGTTTCAAACCGCAATACGACCTCGCTTCCATGACCGTTGATATGATCAAGGTACTCAAAGCGAAATATCAGAAATAGAAATTTTTAGATAAAATCAATTCATAATCAATATGGCAAGCAGAAGAAAAGAACTTTTCCCCAACGTTACCGACGCCGAATGGAACGATTGGAGATGGCAGGTCCGCAATAGAATCGAGACCCTCGAAGAACTGAAGAAATATATTGAACTAACTCCTGAAGAGGAGGAAGGCGTGAAGAAGTCGCTGCAGACGCTCCGTATGGCCATCACGCCGTACTACTTGAGCTTGATTGATCCCAACAACCCGAAGTGCCCGATTCGCCGCCAGGCCATCCCGACCGGCGCGGAGGTGCACCAGTCGCCCGCTGACCTTCTCGACCCGCTGCACGAGGATGAGGACTCCCCGGTTCCCGGCCTCACCCACCGCTACCCCGACAGAGTGTTGTTCCTTATCACCGACATGTGCTCGATGTACTGCCGTCACTGCACTCGCAGACGTTTCGCCGGCCAGCACGACTGCGAGTCCACGCAGGACCGCATCCAGGCCGCCATCGACTACATCGCCCGCACCCCGCAAGTGCGCGACGTCCTGCTTTCCGGCGGTGACGCTTTGATGGTGGGCGACAAGATGCTCGAGTCCATCATCCAACGTCTGCGCGCCATCCCGCATGTGGAGATCATCCGCTTGGGCTCCCGCACCCCTGTGGTCTGCCCGCAGCGCATCACTGACGATCTCGTCAACATGCTCAAGAAATACCACCCGATTTGGCTCAACACGCACTTCAACCACCCGAACGAGGTGACCGAAGAGGCGATGGCCGCTTGCGCCAAACTGGCGGATGCCGGTGTTCCGCTCGGCAACCAGACCGTGCTGTTGCGCGGCGTGAACGACGACACCGAAATCATGAAGCAGCTCGTGCACGACCTCGTGCGCATGCGCGTGCGTCCGTACTACATCTACCAATGCGACCTCTCCATGGGTCTGGAGCATTTCCGCACGCCCGTCTCCAAGGGCATCGAGATCATCGAGAACTTGCGCGGACACACCTCCGGCTACTGCGTGCCGACCTTCGTGGTGGACGCTCCTGGCGGCGGCGGCAAGATTCCCGTGATGCCTCAGTACGTCATCTCCCAGAGCCCGCACAAGGTGATCCTCCGCAACTATGAAGGCGTCATCACCACCTACACCGAACCCGAGGACTATCAGGAGAACACCTGCAGTCCGCTGCCCGACAAGAAGCACGTCGAGGGCGTGGCCTCCCTGCTCCACGGCGAACAGATGGCACTGGAGCCCAACGAGTTGGCGAGAAAGAAACGCCACAAAAAATAGTTGGCAGTTAGTAGTTAGCAGTTAGTAGTTACAGGGTGCGGTGAAATGAAATCGCACCCTGTTTTGGTTATGTTTCCACGGATCACGAGGAAGACATGTCCTAAAAAAGTGTATCTTCGCGGCACAAAGCGAAAACCGCTATGAATATGCGTAAATCCACCTTGATTCTCGCGTTGTTGGCCGCAGTATTGTGCGGCAGGGCACAAGATTTCCTCACTCCGGAGTCGTATGGGATATACAGCAGCAACAAACACGGCGACGAGACCCTGTTCCAGCTAATGTTTCCGGAAGATAAAAGCGGAAATGTCATTTGGAACGTGGAATATAAGACATTTTTTCTTTGTGCGCCCTCCTTTTCAGCGGAATATGCACTGGAAATCGGCAAGAACCAATTGATTTTGACAAAAGCGGACCAGAACATTTATATGGCTCTGAGCAGACATCTACAGGATCGACAACCCAACCCGTTGAAGGTGGTTTCCGTGGATGTCAAGAAAATGTCTGTTTCTGAAGAGGTTTGCAAAAGATTGTCCGCGCTTTTCAATCTCGCCACGATGACAGCCACGCATATTGAGAGTAAACATTCTGGTTTGGACGGCACAACCTACTATTTCAACCACTGGAGAAAATTGGCCTCCGCCTGGATGCCGGAATCTGGGCGCACCGCCCGATTGGTGCAGATGGCTGATAGTCTCTGTTACGCCGTAGAGCACAAAGACACGACCGTGCTGAACCAGCAGATGAAGAAGTGCAGCAACTTAATTCAAGAGTTCAAAAAAGAGTGGCCCGCAAGATTTTTCAAGCCGATTCAAGGTGTGACACGACACTCGAACGGCTTATATTGTGAATTGTACTGCACCGATTGCATACGCCTTAAGGTTCCCTACGGCAACACGTCAAACAATGACACTTGTGACGTGGTTGCCGCCATATATTCGGACAGCCTCTCGGCTTGGTCGCGCGAGCTTTTCCTGATGTACGATCTACCAGAATTTCCGACCGTGGTCATCGATAGCACCCGTGACACTGCTTTCTGCGAAGCAAGGACATACTACGACCGCGCAGTACGAACAATCACTTTATCCAGCCGATTCTGGCGTCGTGAGGTGATTCTCCCTTCCGTGCAACTCCCGCCAGGACAATACTATTTTGCGGAAGGAGAGTGGAGAAAACAGTAACCCAAAACCATGCCTACAACCAGCCATACTATACGCATTGACCTTCACGGCATGTACGTGGAGGACGCGATGGAACTCCTTCGCGAGCGGGTGCTTGACCCTTGACCCTCGGCCCTATTGCCTATTGCCTTTTGCCTTTTGCCTTATTCCTACCTCCGCTCCCCCTGGCCCTGACCGGCCTGCGAACCCTCCAACTCCATCTTTCCGAACTTGAACGACAGCCCGAACCGCACCGTCCGCGCCCGATAGCTCACACGTGTGGAGTCGCTGTAACTGTAATAAGGATTGGCGTTTACGGTCGCGCTGCGGTTCCAGTCGAAGAGGTCGTCCACATTCACCCACACCGCGATGCGCCGCTTCCAGAACTCCGCCCGTAACCCGAGGTCGATGCTGTAGCTCGGCCGAACCGTGGTGAACAGGAACACGTTCCGCGACTGATAGTTGGCAGCAGCATTCACCTCCAAGAACTTCCACAGCTTTGCCCAAAAGTTCAACCGGAAACTGTACCCCAAATTCTCCGTCTCGTAGGGCTGATCCTCGTCGCGGAACTGGAACGCCGACTTTGTGTAATAGACATTGCCGTAAAACCGGATATTCATGAAGCTCTTGAGCTGGTAGTTGACATTCACCTCCGCGCCCGTGTTCAGCGTTTTGCCTGCGTTGATGGGCTGCGAAAAATAGACAATCCTTCCGAAAAACGGGTCGTAGCAGACATCCGCAAGGCTGGAGAACTCGTCTTTCGTGTTCTTGAACCACGCATTGACGCCCACGTTGCCGAACTTGTTGATGTACTTCGTCCAGCCCGCCTCAACCGAGTTGGTGAAT
>JAFRUI010000038.1 GCA_017438945.1 Bacteroidales bacterium | reverse complement strand
TCCTGGTACTTCTCACGGATGCGGGTCATCTCCACGTCCATGGTAGCGTTGATCTTCTGGATCCGCGCGTCGGCGCGTGCGAAGTCGGCGAATGCCGTCTCCATCTGGTCGGCGGTCACGCCGCTCACGACCACTTTCTTTTCTCTTGTCTTTGCCATTTTAATTGATGTTTAATTGATTGTTATTTGATGGTTTAAAAGTCGAATTTGATTTCATAATCCAGCTGCGGTATGAAGCCGCCTCTCTCGGTCTCCGTTTTGCGCCGATCCTTACCCATCCGCTTCGCCTCCTCCTTGAAGGCGGCAAGGCTCGCCTCACGGATCTCGGCCTCGCGCTTCAGCACGTCATCCATGGTGCGTGTCGGGCGGAAAGGCTCCAGGGCGCGGCGCAGCAGCTCGTCGTATTCAGGGTCATTCATGGCCGTTTCCTCGGGGTAAGATGTTTTCATCAATTCCCTCCTCATGATACCGAACCTCATGACCATGACACTTGTGGCCTTTCTTCAACGCGGTCGCCACCTGCGACGTCGAGCATCCGATGTGGTCCGCCGCCTGTTTGATCGATGCGAGGTGAAC
The DNA here is from genome assembly GCA_017438945.1 of Bacteroidales bacterium. Classification (GTDB taxonomy): domain Bacteria; phylum Bacteroidota; class Bacteroidia; order Bacteroidales; family WCHB1-69; genus F23-D06. The sequence continues at coordinate 7,366 of JAFRUI010000038.1, read as the reverse complement.
CCATTCGCCGTTGTCGCACACATCAATGGGCTTGCTATCGCGCCTGACACCTCTTTTCGTCTTTAGTTTTTTGCGGGCAAGTTCCGGCTTCGGCTGTGGTTTTAGATCGGATTCCAGCTTCGGTCCTGGATCCGGCTTGATGTCTGTCTCCTCGAAATCCTCATGGATCTCGTCCGTGATTTCGGGCTTTTCTTCGTGCTGAAGAAGCATCCTTGCCTCTTCAACGGTGATTTCAATTGTGATCTTCATTTTTGATTGGTGTTTAGCTGTTATTGGTTAGTTTGTTCTGATCTTACCACGCCATCAATGTATCTTTTTTCCATCTTTGTCACCTTGGCTTTTGCCTCTGAATTAACCAGTTCGGACTGCACAAAAGTTTCAATGCGTCTACGCTCTTTCTCTACAAGTCCGGCAAAATCGGTCTCGTCGAATCCCATAAGTTTATAGGTCAAGGCGTTGGAGGATTGTTTGCCATTGATGTATCCCGCGACTCTGATTGTCGCAAATTCAATCTTAATACGCTTGCTCATTACTCGTCTCCTTCCTTCAAAACATTGTCATTTTAATTATTGTTTAATTGATTATTGATTGTTGTTTAATGGTGATTAAATGATATTGTATTTTCGTAATAGGCTTATAGCTTTTTTCCTGGGCGTTTTCATGCCTTGCTTTTTGTTTTCTGCAGTGAAAACGGCTATCATTTTCCCCCTGTAAAGGGCTTCTTCGTATTTTTCACGAACACGACGCATTGCCTGTGTGCTCTTATCAGCCTGCTTTTTGTATTTGACAAATTCCTGATCCGATGGACCAAAATACTTTTCCATGTAAATCAAATACGATTCAATTCCTTCAATCGCAAAACAGATGGCGAGGAACTCTTCTTTTGTTATTGAGATATTCATTTCGTGTTGGTTATTTATTGATTATTGATTGTTGTTGACGTAATTCCTTGCTCCCTCGATGGCCTCCCGTTGCTTGTTGAACTCGTAGATCAGCCCGCGGCATTTGCTTAGCGGGATGTCGGCGAAGCGGCTCACCCTGGCGGCACGGCAGGCCACGCCGATGATGGTGTCCCACTCCACGATACCCCAACCGTCAGCTTTGATTTTGCCTTGGGCGGCCAGCAGCTTGCCGACGGCCACCTTCAGACGCTTGCGCTCCTTCTCGGCTGGATCCGCCGGAGACTCCTTCGCCTCCTGGCCACGCTTGCGCAGCTCCTCATGGAGTCGGTTGCAGATCTCAAGCAGATCGGCCTCGCTCAGTTCCGTGCTGCTGTCCACTCCGTAGCCGGCAAGAATGCCCTCCTTGCCGATCTCGTCGATACCCAGCCGGTGAAGCAGGATGTGGAAGTCCTTGATGAGTTGTTTCTTTTTCATATTCCTATTCCGTGATATTCAGTTGCTTTTACAGTGTCGATGTCGATATGGTTGCCGCCTCCGTAACGGCTCACAGGGAAGGCCCTGAAGCCCTCCACGCGCCACGCCACGTTGGCGTCTCGCCAGATGCGCCTGGCCACATGGCCTTCAGGCAGGTTGCCCTGCACATGGCTCACATAGATGAACAGCTTGTGGGGATAGCGGTTCTTCAGCTCTTTGTACTCGCTGAACTTCAGCTCCATGAACTGAACCGAGTCGATCACCACCACGTCGGGGCTTTTGTGCTTGTCGAGGCGCTCCATCAGCTCGGCCACGTTCTCCTTGTCGAGCAGCACGAAGCGGCCGCCGCAGTCCATCATGCCGGTGCGCTCCAGCGAGAGCTGTATCGTCCGGCTCTTTCCTTCCTCCACGCTGTCGTAGGCCACGCGGCGGAACTCCGTGAGGTACTTGGCCAGCATCATGGCGAACGAGGTCTTGCCGTTCTTCGGAGGGCCGTAGATCACCCACGTCCCCGTCAGTTCCGGGTCGCCCACGGCGTCGTGCCACTGCCCCGTGAAGGGCAGCGTGCGGAACTTCGCCGTCAGTATGTTGCTCACGCTGTACGCCCTCTTCATGGTCATGCGCCTTTCATCAGTTCCTTGTAAATGCGGCGGAGGCTCGGCATCCCGTCGTCACCCAGTGTCCGGCGAAGCACGGCGGAGGTGTCGGTGCCCTCCTTGCAGTTGGCCTTGATGATCATCATGGCCGTGGCCTGCGTCACCTTGCGGCGTTCCTCGGCCTCCATGGGGATCACCGTGCCGTAACGCTTGCCGAAGCGGCTGAACAGCTCCGTGTAGCCCACCTTCTTGTTGTCGATGGCCCGCTGGATCTTCGCCTTCAGGCCATCGGCACCCATCATGTACCAGCCGCACACGCCGTCGGTGGCGTTCCACATCGCCTTGATCTCAAGGAAGGCCTCGTAGTAGAGGTCGCCCGCCTCGTCGAGGATCACAAGGGGGTCGGGCAGCGTCTTGAGGTAATACACTAAATCCTCATAGACATCCGTGAAGCGTCCGGTGCTGCCCACCCCGAATGATTTGGCTATCGTTCTTACGAGTCTCGTCTTGCTCTTCACCTGGCTGCAGTCCACATACACCGCGTTGCGGTGCGTCTTGGCGTAGTGCTGCGCCGTGTAGGTCTTCCCGATGTCGCTCAGGTCGCAGAGCATCGCGCTCATCGAGTTGCGTTGGCACATCTCAAGCTGTGCCGTGATGAACTGGAACACCGGCGTCTGTGCCGTCCTCCATTCGGGGGCGTCGTTGAGGTTCACCCCAAGGTGACGCGCCAGGCTGATCCAGTTCTGGTCGCTCAACACGCGCTCCGTCTCGCCGTTCTTTATGCGGCTGTACTGTGCTGAGTTGATTCCCAAACTCACTGCAAACTTCGCGTCGCTTCCCGCGAAGTTCTGTCGTGCCTCGGCCAAGGCCGCCAGCACCTTCTTTTTCATTTCGTTTGTCATCATTGGTGTATTGTTTTAGTTGGTTTATAGTCTGTTTATGGCCAAAGCTGCATAGTCCACGGCGTTCCATTCATCCTCCTCGTAGCCCAGCGGCTGCTCGTTCACCTCCGGGACAATCTCCAAGGGCGTTGTGCCGACGGCCTCGGCCAGTTCCGCGTCCATGTGGCCCACCTTGGGGAGCTCCTCACGGCGGTCCTTCACCCATTTGTCGAACTTGGCCACCCTCTTCTGCTGGTGCAGCATGGCGGCGTTGTCGGCCTCCGTCCGTTCCGCCTCGCACTCGTTGTAGGCCCATTTCTCGCGGTTCTCGGCCTCGCCGATATACACGCCGTCCTGGTACAGGTACACGGTCTCCACCGTCTCGTCACTGTTGGGGAGCCAGTAGGCGGTTACCTTCCTGTTGTTCGGCTTCAGGCGGTTCAGGCTTCCGAAGTCCTTCAGCTCGAAGCCCGTGTTGTCCACCTGCACCCAGTCGTTGTTGCGGATGCTCGTCTCGGTCACGTTGCCGATGTATTGCATTAAATAAGCCATGTCGATGGGCTTCAGGTCAGGGTTCACCTGCTTTGTCAGCACATCCCTGCGCGTCATGCCTGGATAGGTCTTCTGCCTCGGGTGCAGTTCGCTGTTGTGCCGCTTGATGTCGGCAAGGTCGTCCATGATGATCTGCATCGGGTCATAGGAGGGTTCCACGTAGTCGCCCTCCACCTTGTTGCGAACGGCGCGGTAGGCCTCGTGCTTGGCATACCAGCGGCCACGGGTGTGTCCCATGTCCTTTGCCGTTCCCCACTTCAGCGAGCGGATGTTGTGCTCGGCGCGTTTCTCCGTCGGGCTTTGGCAGAAGCGCACGAAGCGGAAGGCTTCCTCAAGCCACGGGATGTTGCTCATCAGGTGGTGCTCCACCTCCAGTTCGGCGGGCATCGGCAGTCCGAGGCTCCAAAGCTCGCAGAACACGTTCCTCATGCTCTCATACACCGTCCGTTCGGTGGGCTTGCCGATGATGTAGGCAGGGCGGAAATAATAGCCGCTCACCACATCGACGGCGATGTACTTATACACCCACACGTCCTTTCCGGCCACCTTCGCCTTGCGGCTCAGCGCCACGTCGTCCATCGATATCTTCGAGAGGCTGAACTGGCCCGCCTTGCGGTGATGCTTTGGGCGCATCGCGTTCTGGTAGTCGAAGTGGCCGTTGCGGTCGGCATACACCGCCGTCGTGTTCACCACGTCCTTCAGGTAGTTCCAGATGGTGGCCTCGCTCAGCTCCATGTAGATGGGATTGCCCTGTGGGTCGGTCTCCTTCGGGTCGTAGGCCTCGCCCGTCTCCGAGTCGAAGAGGGTGCGTGTGCCGTTCACGAACTCCATGTAGAGCTCGTGTACCCGCGTCACAAAAGGTTTGTCGTTGGTGCGCCACAGGGCCAGTATCAGGTTCTCCACCTTGCGGCTCACCTTGCGGGCGTTGTCGCCGCCCATGTTGCCGTTCAGCAGCGCGTCGAAACCCTCGGTTAAATATGATTTATACGCCCTTTCAAGGCTCCTTGTGTTCGTGTAGGGCTTCACCAGGTTGTATGCCGCCCCGCCCTCGTTAAGGCACTGCCGTGTCTGCCACGCCAGCATGTCGCGCAGCCATTCCGCCTTGTTCAGCCGCTTGCCGGCGCGAGCCTTGGCCGCCTGTTGGCGTTCCATGCCGCGTCTCATGGCGTCGAAGAGGCTGGCCTTCATCGTCAGCCGCTCCACGGTGGCCGCTTCGAGGCGTGTGCCGTCAGGCTTCGAGTAACAGCTGTAGTAGGCCCGCGCCTCCGTGTTCACTGTCACCTCGTAGATGTCCGATTGCTCCACGTTCGCCTTCCCAAGAGCTTTCTCTATCGCTCTCATGCGCTCGGGTCTTTTTATCGAGTCAACCCAGATCAGCGTGTTGCCGTTGATGCTGCGGTCGGCTATCTCAAGGTAGCCGTCCTTGCTGTCGTGGCGGAATTGGTCGTAGGTCAGTCCGGCCTCTATCCAGTCGTTCACGCTGATCGCCAGGTTTCCGTTTACGTATTGGTACATGGTGTATTGTTTTGCTTGTTATTGCGGAAAGAGCGGGACTCGAACCCGCGCGACGGCGCTTTGCCGCCCTAACAGTTTAGCAGACTGTCCCCTTCACCAGCTTGGGTATCCTTCCGTTGTCCCGCCGGGCCTCACGGATGGGCGGGGAGTGATGGAAAAATTACTGATCAAAAATTCCAAGATGAATATGTTCTATTGTATCTCTCCGACTGGATGTTCAGCCATCTCCTCCGGGTAGGGATCGTGGTCCTCCCGTCGGTCGTATTCCTCCTGTTTCTTGTCCTGGAAGTCGTAGGCCTCGGCAAGCCAGGCACCGATGGCGAAGGCAGCCACGCCCATCGATCTCACAAGCAGCTCGTGTGCGCTGCCGTCCATGGTGCAGATTGCAGCGAATAGTCCAGCGAAAGCCATTGCCGCCCCGATTGCGTTTTTCAGTTGTTTTTTCATCGTGTATTTGTTTAGTAGGTTAGTATTCTATCACTTTCCTTCCCATCGTCTTCACAGCGTAGGTCCTGATCCGCTTCGCCAGTGCCGAGTTGGTCTTGTAGTTCAGTGCCGACCTCACCGAGGTCGGGTTCCTGAAGCCGAACACCTCCTGTAGGTGCTTCACGTCGCCGTATTCCGTGACAATCTTTTTCTTCGTCATTTTTTTCTGTATATTTGTTGCGCCTTTCAACTTGAAAGACGATGCAAAGATACAGAATATTCTGAATATACAAGAAAAATCTGATAAAAATGACAAAAATTTCTGATAGAGTAAGAATGATGATTGAAAATGAGAAAGTTACACCGAATAAATTTTCTCAAAATTTAGGATATGAGCGTTCTCAAACGATTCATGACATCCTGAATTCGAAGTCAAATCCATCTTATGACTTCTTTTATAGGTTTGCAAAATCAGAATATTCTGAATTTTACGATCTCCATTGGCTCGTCACAGGCGAAGGCGAGATGCTGAAACCAAAAGTACAAGATCAACCTGTTTCACCATCGGCACATGAGCCACAATCCGCTGAAAGCCAGTGTAAAGATAATGAAAGCAATCCAATGTTGGCCGAAGCCAGCGAAAATATCAAGTCCCTGATCGGCATCCTGAACAGGACACTGATTGAAAAGGACAAGCAAATAGACCGATTATTATCAATAATAGAACAAGGAAAGGTATAAGAATATGTTATTTGCCAAACCCACACCCAAAGGAACAGGAGCCGAGTTTTGGGGCGACTGCAACGACTTGGAGAGCTTGTACGACACCATGTCAAAGCTGTCACAACCTATAACCCCATCGGATAGTTCGTATGCAAGGAACGAGCAATTGTTATCCATCATTCCATACGAAGTCAGACATGCTTTTCAAGGCGATCGACTCGTTGACAACACCATAAACAATGGATTTGACGCCAATACAACATATTACGGTTTCAATGCTGATTGGATCACTATACTTTACACAATATCGTCGTTGAGATACAATGCGGGAATAATGGTCACGGACGAACTGGATCAAAGCAACTTGATGCTGTTTGAATATTGGACCATGAAGGCGCTTCACATGTATGACGAAAAAGGGGCGGTGCTCATTGAGCAATTTGTAAATAAATGTATTGATACCACATCAAAGTACGTTTACCTTATCCATCAAGACCTTGTTCGACGTTATTTCTCCATGAAACCAGGCAAGACAAGGTTTCGTTCCATCCCTCAATTGCTCATTTCGATGAGCTACGGCGAAGAACTGAATGCTTTTATCAAGCATGTTGAACTTGAAGCAAAAGAATTGGGATGCTCTATTGAGGACTTGAAATGCGATGATATTACCTCTATTATATGGTAGTTAAACACCTCCAACATAGCAAAAAAATCGCTTTTTGGGCGTTTTTAATGCTTATTTCGTTGGTTTTTAGTGTTTTGCTTGTTTTCCTAACGGGAAGCATCCCCCCGTTCAATTTATGGAATATCGGGTAGGGTAATTCGTGCAAAACTGCCGTTTTTGGCTTTTTTTCGTCCGTCAAGGGTGGTTCAATGTGGGTGTTTTCGCTCTACTTTTCGCTCTAGTTTCGCTCTAACTCCGTATTTTCCCAGAAAAACACGCAAAAAAAAGCGGCCCGCCGGAGGGGTGTCCAGGCAGGCCGTCAAGGTGTGTTTCAAAGTCGTTTAATCGGTGTTTCAGGCATCATTTCCGAGGTCTCACGAAAATGGCCCAAATCCTTTGTTTTTACTATGTTTTCGGCGTTTTTTCAGCCGTTTCCAAGCGGTTTTTCCCATCCTCGCCGCCCATAGTTATAATTAGTTGCTCCAAAGTTATACCAATCCCCCTCAAAAATTATAGCAAAATTATAGCGAATTAACAGGAATTGTACTTTTCATTTTTTACTGTGTTTTTGTAAATCGTTAATTTTCAGTGTTTTTCAAAAAGCGTTTTTGTATTTTTCTTTTTTAGCCCCAT
>JAFRUI010000034.1 GCA_017438945.1 Bacteroidales bacterium | reverse complement strand
GTAATCAGTATTGCTACAAGTAACCAAAGAATTCTTTTCATTTGCATACGATTTTATTGCTTCTTTATCTCCCCAATCACCTTGACCGGACTCCTCATATCTATTATTCTAATTTACTGTCTATAAACTGTTTGAAATGCAATATCTGTGCGCTGCGCGAAGGGTTGAAGAGCAGATGTTCGAAGTCTTTCTGCTTTAGTTCAAGGTCGGTGGTGTCAAGTTTGTCGGATAAAGCTTTCTTCAACATTTCCGGACTGTCGATCCCACACCGTTGGCGAAGGAATTCGTAGTCGGGGTCGGTTTGCTGCCAAAGGAAGATGGTGTCGTAGAAGTCGCGTCCTTTAGCCCGGGCCAGCAGTGCCGCAAGCTTCATGGAGAGCATAGTGCTCTTGGCCGGAACCGTCACAGGGAAAAAGAACCCGTTGCGACTGACCATCGCTGTCTGCGGAGTGTAATCCCCCCCTTGGTCCTGGGCTTCGATCTTCATCAGAAATCTTTCCTCCCGATGACCGGTGAGATTTAGGTCGAATAGCAGTTCCGGAAAGTAAATGTTGCGGCGGAAAGCCGTCAACCGTGGATTCTCCTTGTCGCGCAGCTCCACGCGCAAACCGTTGAGCCGCAGGTGCTCGACCAGCGTATCGGTCATCAAGACAAACTCGTCAGCCGTCAGTCGTTTGCAGTCGAAGTCCAAATCCTCGGAAAAACGGTCTAAGCCAAGGACAAGGCGCAGGTTGGTCCCACCGATGAACACCATTTTAGGTGCGTAGGGCGATTGCGAAAGATGTTCCAACGCCAACAACTCTATGTATTCCTTCAAAATGTGCTTGTGGAAAGCAGCATTTGTCGCAATTTGCGGCGGATAGTAGGCCAATATGGACTGTAAATCAATCATCTGTATAAGTTTTCATCAACAATTGTATTCGTTCTTGAAGTGCCTTGTTTCCGCTCTGCGTCGCGTAATCCGTCAGTCGTGCCTTGTCCAGTTCCTCCCGCATCCACCATTCGTCGAAACGCAACTCCAACAAGGCCTCGGCGGTGTTGTATTGCGGGTAGAGGTAGAGCAAGTCGAGGATGGCCTTCTCCGGAAAAGCCAGCAGGTAGCTGCCCTGCGGTGAAACGGGCAGCTGGCGGAAGCCGAAAAAAAGATCGGGCTTGACGGTCTGGTAGCTGAAGCGGCCGAAGTCGTTGTGGTAAGTCGCGGTGCGGTTGGAGGTGACGCAGGTGATGTCGGTCACCGCCTCGGGGATGATGCCGTAGAATGACAGGGCGTAGTGCAGGCTGATGTACGACGGCGTGTAGATGCGCTGCGCTACATAACGCACCATCTCGGGAGTACCCTTCAGGTCGCTGAAGGCATACCAGTCCTGCCGGAGTTTCGACAGATAGCCCCGCTTCACCCAGCGTGTGAGGTTGCTCCGGTCGAATCCCGACTTCCACGCACGGATCTGATAGACGTTGAAACAGCCCATTCCGTGCCACTGTTCCCTGAACTCCAAGTAGGTCATTATCTCGTTTTGTTTAAAAGACGCTGCAAAAATACAACTTTTCTTGAATAGAACAACTGCAGCAGAATAATTAACATTAAGTCCAAAGTGTTACTTTTCGGGATTGACAGGCCGGATGATGTGGGCCGGACTCCCCGCCACCACCATATTGTCGGGCACGTCCTTGGTGACCACGCTGCCGGCGGCGACGATGGCGTTCTCGCCGATGGTGACGCCCGCCAGCACCTTCACGTCGGCGCCGAGCCAGGCGTTGCGGCCGATGACGATGGGCTTGGTGAGCAGCGAATGGCGCGTGTCGGGGGCCTCGGGATGATATTCGGTGGCTAATACACAGTGCGGTCCGATGAAAACGTCATCCTCAATGGTAATGCCGCCGATGGCTAACAACGTGCAGCCGAAGTTGAGGAAGCAGTCGTTGCCGAAACGCACGCCCGGACCGTAGTTGATGTTCAGGGGCGGGAATACGCGCACGGTGTCGGGCACCTCGCTGCGGGTGATCTCGCGCAGACAGTCGCGCACCTCGGCCTCCGTGTGGTAGCCACTGTTCATCTCGGCGCAGAGCCGCATGGTGCGCTGCACATCGGCATAGAGGTCGTCGCTGCCGACATAGTCTTTTCCTGTGGGTTTGTCGTTCATTATTTTAGCGGATAAAATTTGTGAATACCGCTTCTTCCGCCTCGGGCAGACCGTTGCGTTCTTTCTCCGCAGAGATGGCCTTGACGAGGAAGGCGATGTTGCGGCCGAGGATGCGCATGTACTGCACGCCCTCCGCATCCTGCATCACATCCTCGGCGCTGTGACCGTGTACCATGTTCCAGTAGCGGGTACTGGCGATGGGCATCTCGCTGATGGTGAAGTACTTGTTCAACTGGTCGAAGGTGGCGGTGGTGCCGGCACGGCGGGCCGAGCAGACCGCGGCGCCCACCTTCATGCACTTCCGGAAGTGCGTGCTGAAGAAGAGGCGGTCGAGGAAGGACTTCATCGTGCCGGCAATGCCCGCGTAATAGACTGGAGAGCCGATGACCAGCGCGTCGGCTTGCTCGAATTTCGGGGCGACTTCGTTCACGATGTCATCGAAGACGCACCTGCCTGTTTCGTAGCATTTCCCGCAGCTGATGCAGCCGTGGATATTCTTGTGCCCCACGTGGACGATCTCGGTTTCCACGCCGTTTTTCTGTAATTCTTCCGCCACAAAGCTCAGGGCGGTGAGGGTGCAGCCCTTCGCGTTGGGACTGCCATTGATAAGAAGTGCTTTCATACTTTTTAAGTGAATGTTTTTTACTTCGTGTTGGTTATTTCGTGTTGGTTATTTCATGTTGATTACTTCGTGTTGGTGAGTATATGTTGATGAGTGAATGTTAACACGAAGTAACTAACAGCCGAAGGCTAATCAACAGCGAAGCTAACTAACAGCCGAAGGCTAACTAACTATTTTAGTGTTCCATATTGTTCGTCGCTGACGGGTTCCAGCCACTCGTTGCTGGCCCCTTCCTGCACATCCTTGTGGTAGGTGAGATGCTGCATCCAGCTGTCCTTGGCGGCGCCGTGCCAGTGCTTCACGCCCTCAGGGATCTCGATAATCACGCCGGGTTCCAACTTGACGGCGGGTTTGCCCCATTCCTGGTACCAGCCACGGCCATACACGCACACCAACACCTGCACCTGCTTGTGGTGGATGTGCCAGTTGTTGCGGCAACCCGGCTCGAAGGACACGTTGACCATACCGCCGTCGTAGGGCGCAAGATAGCTGTTGCCGATGAAGTACTGCGCGTAGGCAGTGTTGGGCTCGCCCCTCCGCCAGCTTGACTTCAAATCAACGTAATTCTGGACGTATATATCGCTGGCGATGTGGTCATTGACAGAGTCTCTGACACCCAGTTGCTGGATGGCCACGGCGACGCGATGCGCCTCCATTTTGCCCACACGCTCCTGCAACACCTTCGGGATGGCGAGCAGCTGTGCGTCGGTAAGACCCATGTTCCGTGCGCCGCGCACATGGGCGGCTAATTGGGGTTCCACGCCCTCCAGACCAGCCAAGGCGCTGACGGTCACCAACTCACGGTCGGCGTGGGTGAGCAGGTCGCGGGCGAAGATGTCGCCGAAGAGGTGCGCCTTAAGGTAATAGTCCTCGGCGGGACAGAACTTGTAGTCGAAGGGCTGACCCGACAGTTTTGCTTGTATCTCGGTGCCTTGTTTCAGGGCGTTGTAGTTGGAGGGTAGGGGAGTGGACTCGGTGCCGATCTCCACCTCATCGCGCTGCTCCATCACCTTCTGCAGGGTGCCTAATGCGTTGAGCGAGTGCGGAAAGCCCGTGTAGGCGTAGAGTTGCGAGAGGGCCTCCTTGATCTGGTTGGCGGTAAGCCCCGCGTCGAAGCCCTCGTTGATGGCGGTGGCTAACGACGCTTGGACGCCTTGTGCCTCATAGCAGGCGATGGCCGACATTGCCGCCGCCTGTTTCTCGTTGAATGTCAAAGTATTCATATCTTTGTCTGTTTTTGTTGTCTTAGTGCAGCCGGCCATTAACACGATGGCGGCGAAAATCAGAAGGGTGTGTTTCATATTGATTTTGTAATGATTGTTGATATGAATAAGTGCTGAACTGGATATTGCTATGGTTCAGTAAATTGTTCAGATTATTCTGAAATTTTGAATGAATTTGTTCCCTAACATTTATGCTTCTAATTCGCGAAGCAGGTCATTGAGGATATACTCATCGCTTTGCAATTGAAGGCCACTCTCAGCGTTAACCAATAACGTGTATGTGCGGGAATTGTAAAGTATATCAAGTGCCCGTTCAGCATTGATGTTGAGTTTTTCGGCGAGCAGTACAGCGATACGTGCCTCTTTGCGCCATAAAACCTGATCCCTCATTGTTGACCTCCTCCCGTCAAGACAACAGTTTTAGAACCGATGAAGTGCAGACATTGGTCGACAACAATTTGACTGCTGATGCACATTTGATGCGTCGGTTTGGCGAAGCGCAGTTGGCCGATTGCCTGATCTGCAGAGATGCGGCCTGAATAATAGTCCTCGACGGTGTCAATAACCTGGTCATTGGCGACACCGCCTTCAATGATATCATAGCCACGCCACGGCTCTTCACCTCGACGGCTGCTGACAATGAAGTCGAGCCACTGTTGGTCATAATGTTCTAGATGGAAACGGCGCACATTGGCAGGCAATGTGTTTTCATCGAACTCATATATGGAAAGTACAAGTGTGTCAACGGCTCGAATAACGCACACGCGACGAGCCCAACGTTCCGCCTGCTCACGAATGCGGGTGACATAAAAGCCAGGTCCGAAATCAAGTTCACGGCGTCCAACACCGGTAAGTGGCGATGGCACACTTACGAAAGAGCCGTGGTATAGGGTCGTCATAATCCGCCTCCTTCCTTTTTGTCCCAGTTTTTAAGGGCTTCTTGAACGTTCCAAACGACACCATCAATACTCTCGGCATGCAATGTGTCGTAACAGTCGAATAGCAATCGCTGCACCAATCCGTGATGCTTTAGGCGATTGAACAACTCAGTGGCGGTAATTCCCATACGTTGTGCAGTGGCTCCTATCGCCAATGTGGCAAATTGAATTTGAGAAGCTGTGGTTGATGTCATAGCCGTTATATTTTTTTCAATCTACAAAGATACAACTTTTCTCCGAACAAAGAAAGCGAACTCCTTTTTTCAATGTCCTATCATCTCCATCCCCACCATCGGGTGGGTGTCGATCAGTTTCAGCGACTTCACCATTTGGGCGGTGCCCTCTTTGTACTTCTTGTCGCATCCTCATTTTACGGAATGTATTTGATCAGCCCGAAGTTGGTGGCAATCCAAAGGGTGCCATCCTCTATGGCAATGTCTCTAATAACATTTTTGAATATGCCTTCACGGAAAAGGACTGATGAGACCTTCTTTCCGTCGAATTTCACCAAACCGTTGTTTGTCGCCATCCAATAGTTTTGGCCGTCAAACTCGATGTCGCGGACCATGTGGTCGGAGATGCCGGAATTGGACTTGTTGTAGTGGGTCCACTTTTTGCCTTTCATCACAGAGAAGCCTCCATCCCCAAAGCCCCCGCCATAACCCACAATCAGGGAACCGTCGTTGGTGAATTTCAAGGCACGCACCACATTGATGACCAGGGGCGATTTTTCTTCGGAGAAACTTTTCCATTTGCCGTTTTCATACAACAACAGTCCGCAGTCGGGACGCCCGAAACCGAGGGCTATGACGCCATCGTCACTCACATCAACAGACAAAGCCACCATATCTTTTTCGGGGAGTTCCAGCAACTCCCAGCGGTTGTCCTTAAACGTCAATAAAACTCCTTCGCAACCTGCGAAATAGATTTTGCCGTTTTTGTCTTCACAAATATCTCCGACAGACAAATCCTTGGAGCCGATATCCTCAACTTTATAATGCCGCCATTGGGAGCCGTCATAGCAAGACAACACCTCTGCTGCATTTTCCTCCGGTCCTCTGTAGGAAATCCAGATGTTTCCTTTTGAGTCTTTGAATATGGGGGTGATAAACACTCCGTTGATTTCAGGTGAAGGGGTGAATGACTTCCCGTCAAAAGCAAGAAAGCCGGAATGGGCGCTCCCTATCCATTTCCGCCCTTGGTTGTCCAATGCAACGCTCCACAAGTCATTCTCCGAAATGGTGGAGCTCTCTTTGTCGAACAGTTGCACTTTCTGGCTGTAGCCGAAAGATACAATCAGAACATAAAATAAGGCTATAAGAAAATTTTTCATACGTTTATTTCTTCAAAAAAATCTATTCGCAAAAGTACGAAATATTTGGAAATCAGAAGTGTGTCGTGAAAATGGAACCCAAATCTGCTCACATCCACTTCCTTTTCCCCATCATCCGCACGATGCTGTCCCACCAGCGGGTGGGCAGCAGCCAGTGGAAGAACACCATCGTCGAGGAGAGACGCCCGATGCGGTAGCGCGTGCGGGGACGGCGGGCATTCACGGCACGACAGATGGCTTTCTGGACCACGGAGGGGGCGGAAATGCTTGACGACTCGTACATGCCCCGCAGGTTCTGCGCCATCATCGCGCCCGTGTCGGCGTAGGCGGTGTTCTTGGAGGTCTCTGCGAGATGGTCGGCGGCGATAATTCCCCAGTTGGTCTTGATGGCGCCGGGCTCGATGATGACCACGTCGATGCCGAACGGCTGCATCTCGATGCGGAGTGCGTCGCTCAGCGCCTCGACGGCATACTTCGACACGTGGTACCAGCCGCCATAGTAGATGACCGATTTGCCCGCCACCGACGCGATGTTGATGATGCGGCCGCTGTGTTGCTTACGCATGGCTGGCAGCACCAACTGGCAGAGCCGTGCCAAGCCGAAGATGTTGACCTCAAGCTGGTTGCGGGCATCGTCCATCGGCACGTTCTCTACCGCACCGAAGTAACCGTAGCCGGCATTGTTGATGAGCACGTCGATGCGCCCCTCGCGGTCGAGCAGGGTCTGCACCCCTTGCCGCATCGATGCCTCATCGGTGACATCCATCTGGAGCGGCACGATGCCCCACTCGCGGAGCGGTTCCATAAGTTCCACACGGCGGGCGGCGGCATACACCTTGTGCCCTTGCTTTGCCAAGACCACGGCCGTGTCGTATCCGATACCACTGCTCGCCCCGGTCAGGAGAATGATTTGGTTGTTTCTGTTCATTATCGTTTGCTTTGTTAGGCTATTGAATTCACAAAGATAAAGTCAATTGCTCAGATTGTTTTTTGACCTTCAACGAATATTTATTGGTCTTTCCAAT
>JAFRUI010000033.1 GCA_017438945.1 Bacteroidales bacterium | reverse complement strand
CGCGCTTCTGGTTGAGCAGCTCCACGCTCTGAGCCATCAGTTCCGAGCGGCGCGTGTCGTGCGCGGGCCACAGCTGGTTGTGGGTGGCGAAGGCTGTGAGGATGTTGAACAGCTGCCATACGCTCATATTGCTGACCGTCAAACTCTGCTCGTATGCACCGACAGGTAAGCCTGCCCGCTCATAACGGTCGATGTTCTCCTGATATGGGATAAGCTGCGCGGCATCTTGCTCCTCCATCCCGGAACGCAGCAGCAACTTGCTCCCCATACCCAACTCTCGCAACGAGGCCTTGGTGTTCTGGGCCGTTTTCGCATTCTCCAACATCTTGTCGCGGTTCTGCTTGAGCTGCGGGTGGCCGCTGCCTATCGAAAGCATCCGTTTGAGCGTGGCCTGTTCCTCCAACGTGTTGGTGCGCAGCAGCCTGCTTTGCGTTGTCTGCGTGCTCCCGTTGGTGCAGACCAGCCGCACATAATAGTTGCCGAATGCAATCTCGGTGGGATTCCACCGCAGCCAGATGCCGTTGCCCACAATTTCGTCGTTGGGCGCAATCTCCATATATTCCGGATGCAACGATTTCATCAGGATGGAGACTTGTGAGCCGTTATTGTACTCCACGCTCTCCGGCTCGAAGCGGTTGTCGTCCATAAACATCTCGGCAAAGTCGAAGAAGGACTCCGGCGGGATGATGTGATGGCTGGTTTGGAGTACGCGGGTGATTTGCCGGCTGTTGGTATCGCCGACCAGGATGATGCGCTCCTTGTCCTTCTTGCCGGCCTGGGCGAAGAAGTTGAGCAGGTTGGCGACGCCGTTGCCGCCGAACGAATCCTGCGCCATCTTGCTCTGCTTGGGCAGGATGCCGAAGTATCGGTCGATGTTGCCGACCATATCCGGCGTGAGTTTCACGGTGGCGTTGCCGATGCGGTAATGGTTCTCGTCCAAAGCCACGATGTCGTTTTTGTCCACTTCCCGATAACTGATGGGCTGGAGCAGAAATTGGTTCTTTGCAATTTGATAATCAGTGTGTTCCATAATCTTTAAGTTGAATTATTGTTGAAAAATTTGTCAAATTCGGAGGCGAAGTCGCGGAGCTGCGCCGACACGTTGCTCTGCAATTTGCGCAGTTGCAGGTCTTGCTGGTAGCGCTCTTCGTCGTAAAACACGTCGCCGGTGGCATTGAGGTTGTAGTAGAGTTTCACGCCCACGTCGCCTCGGCGGTGTTTGGAGAAGGTCACGTAACGGTCGCTGTAGATGTTCTTGGCATTATCGAGGCGCAGCTCCATCATCGCGGTGATCATGTGCTTGAGGCGGTTGGAGCCGATGAACGCGCCGCTTTTGGTCACCTGCTGGATGGTGAGGAAGGTAGTGTTGATCTGCCGGGTGTTCATCGCCTTGTTCTGCTGTTTGATGAGGCACAGCAGCATACTCTCGGCCTTCTTCAGCGTGATGTTCTCCTCCTCCTTGACGATGTCCTGCAGCTCGTGGAACGAGTCTATGGCCACGATGTCCCAGCCCCGCTCCAGAATCGCGGTCAGTGTCTCCCAGTTGTGGGTGTCCTCATCTATCTGGCTTTCAATGAAAAGGATGTCGAGGTTGCCGAACTTCGGGAAGCGTTGCACGTAGATGGCGAGGCCTATTTCGTTCATCTCCGCGCTGACGAAAAGGATGCGCAAATCGGGCTGCAGCTGCTGGATGTTGGCGAGCATATCGAGGATGATAGTGGTCTTGCCCACGCCCGGGTCGCCGATAACCATATAGTTGACGCCTTTGGGCAGACCGGAGTAGGAACAGAGCAGCCTGTCGAGGACGGTACCGGTGAGGTAGTTCTCGAAGAGACTGCTGTCGAAGCGCAGGTCGCACATTCTTACGGTTTCGGTCATATCCTATGATTTTGCGGCGAAAAAACAATTTTCAGACAAGCGGAATTGAATTCTGCTATTCGCAGTTTCAGCGGCAAAGATAACATGGGACAGATGTGCCAAAGTGTGGCATAGCGGTGGCGTTTTAAGAGCGACTACAACCTGGACAACTTGGGACAACTTTAAATAAGTTTTGAAACCTTTTCAGTCCCACAAAGCCCTGAAATACTTGCAGAACAGAGCAAGTCCTTCCGAAACGGTTTTGGTCTCTTCTTCTGAGAGGCAATGCACGTATTTCATTAGCTCGAAGGCGTCAATCATTTTCTGAATGGTGGCGTTCCACTCGCGTATATCCTTAAAACCGTCAGGATGTCCGTGCTTTTCCAACTCCCTGAACGTGACGAGGCGCGGGGCAATCAGACGGGCTAACGTGTTCTCGGTGTTCCACACCTCTTCAATCGGGTAGTCATGCTTGTGGCTCCAGTGCTCACTGTTGGACGTGTTTTTCTTTTTTGAATTCTTTTTCATTCTTTTCGCTGTTATTGGTTTCCTTTAACAATCTCCGCAATCTTCCCATCCATCCTGTTTAGGAACTCCCCGAACGGCATGTTTGGATCCGCGTATTCCATTTCCTCCTGATAGTCAATCGTGTAGAAGTGGTCCACCACGTGCCCGAACCAGGAGTCCTCAATGATGGGAGACTTTCCGCCGGTTGTAGGCGGCAGCACCTTGATGACGTGGACGGCAAGGCCTTTATGGTGGTGTTTGCACCAGCTCAGGTTGACGCTGACGGCCAGGCATTTCACATACAACGACGAGCAACCACCTTTCGGAGGTTTGATCATATTGCCGGGTGAGTCCCACACGAGCAGCCACACCTCCAGCGGCGGGTCATAGTCGCCGTCCTCCTGACAGTACAGATATTGCTGCACGAAGTCGTGGTCCGACATCCATTCCGTAGTGATGTCATTCGCGAAAAAGGACAGGACGCCTCTTTTGCACTGCTCGGCGTTAAAGCCGACGGGGATGATGATTTTCTTTGCGATCATAGTCTTTGCTGTTTTTGTTGCGGCAAAGATAGCGCGGGACTGTGCCGATTCGTGGCAATGTGGTGCCCCACAGACCTACGGCCTGTCTGATGACAGTGATCAGTGAATAGTGATCAGGAATCTTAACACGAAAAGGCACCCCGTTAGGGGTAGCAGGGCTTGGTGGGATGGAGCGTGTACGGGGGATTGCGCACGCTGTCAGGTGTGCGGGGAAAGGGTGTGGAAAGGGTTAAGGGTTTCACCCCGCGGAAAACCGCATATCACACCTCACTCAACCTTGCATTTTCGTCCTTCTCGATAATACCGATGCATTTTTCGATGTCGGCGATAATATTTTTCATCACCTCTATTTTATCCTGCTTTGTGTATCCCTGAGTATCCACTGCGAAAATCACTTGGTTGAATTCATTGTCAATAAGTTCCCGAATGGTAAATTCGATTATTTCACCTTCTGTGCTGATCAAGGTGAAATAATCATCGTGAAAATCGTTCATAGACATCTCCCTGGTACGTGTCGGGCGCAACGGTTAAAAGGTTTGTAATACGTTGGCAAAAATAGCATACAGGTGTGCAGAAATATGGCACAGTAGAGTTGTCGCAATGTGGTAGCCCTACATTGAGGTCAAGATGGTTCGATCTCGTGTCATGTCACCCCCTGTTTCCCGGATTTGTGTCTCTCGTCCTGCTAAATCCCCCGAAAAACCTATTTCGAAATTTAACAATTACAAAATTTATTAGTTAAATTTTTAGGTATTTTCTTGACTGTCAACACCGAAAAAAATCTCACGAAGCCCTTGACAAATGCCTTTTGTTGTTGTATATTTGCCGTGTAGTTAAACATAGTTTCTAATCATCAAAATAAAGTGTTATGACGAATATCATAGAAGTTGAGAACAAGATGATCACCCTGCGGAACCAGCAGGTGATTTTGGACTCCGACGTGGCCGATCTCTACGGTGTGGAAACGAAGCGTGTTAATGAGGCTGTAAGCAACAATCCGGAGAAATTCCCTAAAGGGTATATTTGGGAATTGGCCGCAGAGGAGATCGTGGCTTTAAGGTCGAAAATTTCGACCTTAAAGAAAACGGGGCGAGGACAACACTCCAAGTATCCTCCCAAGGCTTTCACAGAAAAGGGTCTATACATGCTGGCCACGATTTTGAAAAGCCCGAAAGCGGTGGAAACCACCATCGCCATTGTGGAGGCGTACGCGAAGTTGAGGGAGCTGTCGCGGGTGATGACGGAAATTCCCCGGCAGGAGGAGAACTCCGTTGAGCAGAAAACGTTGCTTCAGCGCGGTGGGCAGTTAATGGAGGATCTGATAACAGACGTGCTGCCAGTCCAGAGCAGCGAGACCTCCTTCGAGCTGAATCTCGCGATGCTCAAGTTCAAGCATTCGGTGAAACGCGGTGTTGACGAAGAAAAGATTGCCCGATTGGAAGAGGAAAACGCGGAACTGAAACGGCGACTCGGGGGAAAGCCGGACTGAGGAACGAGAAACAGCAGGTAAAGGGGTTCTGCTACCACAGGCACCCTCTCCGTCGCCCATCTTTTCCCTTTTGACACCCGTGCGCGGGGCACCATTCCGCCAGTGACGACAGGAACTGGCGGAATCTCCTACATTCAAAGACAAAGTTCCATAAAACAGGTGATGCCCGCAGACCTCCGGCCTGCGACACCGTCCCGTGTTGTTTGTTGCTACCGAGCCCGGCAGACCTCCGGCCTGCCAACACAAATTGCCCGCAGTCATTGGGAAGCACGTCCAATCAGCAGCCTCACCCCGTTAGGGGTGCATGGCTTGGTAGAATTAGATGGGTAGAGGGATGATGGTGCGCACGCCGTCAGGTGTGCGGGGTGAAAAGGGTGGGGAAAGGATTAAGGTTTTTGTTGACGTGTTTCGTGGTTTTCCGTAGGGGGTTCCGCCTCGCTGATGTGCACACTGGCGAGATGGAGGTTCCGCCTCGCCTAACGGCTTCGGCGGAATGGTGCGCGCCGCCGGGAGAGAAGGGGGGAAAAGATGGGCGGCGGGAAAGGGGCTCCTATACCACAGGCACCCTCTTTCCGCCGCCCATCTTTTCCCCTTTGACCCTCGTGCGCGGGACACCATTCCGCCAGTGACGACAGGAACTGGCGGAATCACCTACGGTCAAAGACAAATTTTCACAAAACAGTTAAAGTCATACTTTGAGATGGTAATAGTTGATCAGGGCCTTGTCCTCTTGCTCAAAACGTGGAGGATTTGAAGGATTCGAGGGAGATCATAGGAACTTTTTTTTGGGGGGTATCGAAAAGGGAGAGGCAACGTATAAATTGTTGATTATTCAATAGTATAATCACAATAAATTTAACATAAAATCAGGGCTTTTTATAACAAGCTATTTCGAAGGAGTTCATTAATGATACCTAAAATCTCATCTATATAATCATTGCCTTTCACATGGTTCAGAAATCCCTGTCCGGTAATACCATTATAAGATCCTTGAACCGAAGTGCTTGCAACCAGCCAATTTATAATATGCTTGTCATCTGTCAAATCTTCCACAATCCAACCGTCTTGCAATGCATCAAAAGATACCTTATTGTTTATCCTTACCGTGTGATCTTCCTGATACTTATAGAAATGGACATCAAGTCCACTCGGAAGATTAAAGAACAATAGGTTATTCAACAGTTTCCACATCACATTGTCAGAACTGCATGATGTGCTTTGGAGCAGCCAAACTTCAAGTGGTTTTCTGCTCTCATCCTCAAAATAGCAGTAACCATATTTTGGAGCCCCATATGACACATAAGTATGTTCATAATATTTGTGTGATGTGGCATAGTATCGCCAATCTTCTGTGGAAAGTGTCGAAATTCCAAATGAACTAGGTGTAATTTTGTCAAGAACATCCATGATTTTGACGTCTCCAAAATAAGCACTCTTGGTAAACATTAGCCGCCATGAAGAATATTGGCATCCAAACATCTTTTTTTGATCAGAAGATAAATGTTTTTGGCCAAAATCTCCTATTGACAACAGGCTTGCCCTAATCATGTGATCATTCTTTTTTGAAATGTTATCAAATACAACTGTGAATTTTTGCAACCGATCTAGTATTCTTTTGAATTCAGAAGGATTGGACAAAACAAACTTATTAGGATGTGAAAACAATGATAATGATCCTCTCAAAACATCATGGTTCTCATAAGCGAACAATTGTTGCCATTCAGAAACATTCTTGTCTTTTTCAACTTCTTCTTCAAATTGTGTGGTGTTAAACTTAGATGAAGAAATAGAAGTAATATTACCTCTAATAATATCATCAATTTCCGACAACATGTCTGGAATTCTTTCTGTATGACCAAGTTCATCATCACTAAATTCAATTAAATTTCTTATGTGCCGCAGATTCAACTGCCAATTCGTCACGCCATTTTTTTCCGCTTTAATAGCTGTATAAACTGCATACAAACTTACTAACTTAGGGTTATTCAAAACCGAACTGCACGCATCTTCAAATACATCGACATTTGACTTGAAGAATCGTATCCTTCCTGAACCATCGTCAAGGACATTCATATCGTCAAAATAAAAATTATTAAGAAAAGCCGGGTTTGACTCAATATAAATAAAATATGTAAAGAAATCCTTGATGAAATCAATATCTGATTTGTCAATGTTTAACAAAAGCATGTTTTCATATAATGGTTTTTTCCAGTCAAACTGGACTCCTTTGCTGAACTTATGATTAAGAATATTGAAGATGTTTTTGAAAAGAAAAACAAAAGCTCCGTCAATTTTTGATTTGTCCCGTCCTTGTTTTTCCCACACAAGATCTATATAGTCATTGTCAAATAGCTTCGCAATATCGTACTTTAGATCTTTGCCAAATGATATTTCAATATATTTTTCAAATTGCGATTTGAAAATCTCATACTCTGTAAGTTGCTTTCCTCTTGAATTCATTTTAATATACAAGTCATCAGAAAGAGTGAACACGCCGAAATCCAGACAATAGAACTTAACTGGGCAAGTCTGATTATTTATTGCATCCCATAGTTCAGATGGGTTTGTATCCTCCACCATATCGGAGAAGACTTCTTCTATTTTCTTTAGGACCACAAGCATTGAACGGATACTTGGGTCGTCGTTGAAAGAAGGACGGAAAAAAGCACTGTCTTTAATTTGGTCAACAAGCAAACCAGCCTTTTTGTTGTATACAAGCTGCAACAACTCCTCACAAAAAATAGTGCTATCATCACGAGTGGCATATTTGAAAGATTTATCAATCTTTTCCCCAGCTCTACATGCAGCAAAGAAATAAATAAGATACAAAGAGGTTAGTCTCTGTTGTCCATCCAAAGGTTGGAATGTGCTGAGGGCGGAGTTGTCATTACAGCCATAAACAAAATCAAGTATCAACTCCTTGTTGCCTTTCAAAGATTCATGAATGTCTTTTAATAGTTTGGTTAAGACCTTTTCTGTCTTTTCAGTACCCGATCCATAAGTGTAGTCTCGTTGAATGCGAGGAATTTCCACACTATATTTATTAATAAAGTTCGCAAAATTTGTTATAAATCCTATATTTGCCATATTCTAAAATCTTTTAAAAGATGAAACCATATTGAGCGAGGACATCCTTAATGCTGTCCAAATAGTTCGCTCTGTCTTCTTTTTCCCAAGTCAAAAGTTGGCGCGACAACATTGTCTGGCTCAGATTTCCCTTTGGATAATAATGTTTTAAGAACACTTTCTGAGTTGCAATAGGCACATACTCCCCGTCAGCGATGCACTTGTTGATACGCTGTTGTTTTGTACAAAATGAGCCTTTCCCAATGGAACTGTTTATCTCGCCACTCAATAGTGCTAGATTTTGCAATTGGTGCTCTATAATGTAAGGTTTGCCACCAGACCATAGATTTAAATCCTCTTGAAATAATGGAACCAAATTGTCAGCATATTTAAATTTCTTTTCATCCTCCATTGGACATTTCCCAGTTGTGGGGTCTTGGGTAAGCAGAACTTTCAATTTCTTAATAAATATTATGTCATCAGGTGTCGGATGTTGTGCATTCTCTCGCGCCTCGAGTGTAAATCTTGCCCAGTCAATCCACTCGGCTCTATTCGTTGGACTTAGACATTCGGAGTCCTGGGCATGAATATGCTCCAGCGTCCAACCTCTTTTTTGCTTTCCGTTTTTATCAAGACCTTCCTGTGACTTATAATCCTTAAAAGGAAATCGTGACTCAATAGCAGGACTTTGGTTGGTTAATTCTATATTATAGAGCAACAATACATTCTTGAGTTTCTTATACTGTGTCTTGTCTTCGTAAGAGAGGTCTGATAGTTTAGTTCCTCCCGTCTCCTGAATGAGGGATTTAATTTGCTCACGTAAATACGTATCAAATTCAGACTTCTTATGCTTTCCTGAATTTGCATACTCCAGTAATTCAGGCAATGATCTTGAACCATCCTTTTCATGAATTAAGAATCCTATCTTGTGATAATAGTTTCTATCTTCATACCAAAAACGTATGGTATCATAGTTCTTAACAATACTTTGCCATAGTTTCCATAGGCCCCAATGATCTTTTTCTACCTTGTTATCAAACCAAATATAAGTATATAGACGATCATCTTGCCCGCTAATATCTTTTTGTGACATTAAGTCAAACAAAAGTTCTATACGGTTCCGGTAGTTTTTAGCATCCTTGTTGGTAATGAAAGCCCACACATCATCGTTCCTGAAATAATGTTCTATCTCATCCCACTTGGCATTAATACTGCTCTGCTTAGCTTCTTTATCTTTGAGTACAAGCTTCTTGTCATCCGGAGAGATACTGGGATCAAGTTCTTTAGGATCATATATAGCACTTCTGGACAAAAAGAGAGCCCTAATAAGCTCCGAGCTGGACAACGGCACTTGCAAATCATTCAGCCGTTCAAAAATATCGCGAGCATCAATCTGTTCTGTCGTTTCGTACCAAATAACCTGAACTTTGATATCTTTGCTTTGATCCATATAAAAATTGGTCAAGAATGTACCAAGTTCGTTGTATTTATTTGTCGTTATCTCATTATCATCATTAAACCAATTTATGATATTATTTGCACAATCCATTATGTATTCCGCATCAACATATCTGCTGTATAGAGATGTAGAAGGAAGTGAGACTTTTTTATTAGAAATATCAATCGTTAAATCATCAAAAATACAATAAAGACCATCTCGGGTTGCGTATCTAAGTTCAAAAGATTGATCTGACATGAAATTTCTCGCCTTGTGAAATGCTAGTAGGATCCTTATGGTTGTTAGCCTTTGCTGGCCATCAATAACTTCATACCATATATTGTTTTTAGGACCATCTTTTTCCGTGTCATCTTCACCATATGCCTTCAAATTAGACAAATCCGGTAAATCATATTTGTTCTTTGATTCTTGCGAACATTCTTTCACCACTATAGGCTGAAGACAATAGAAATCTTGTTTTATGCCTGACTTAAAATATCTCCACAAGTCTCGCAAAAGTGCATACACTTGGTCTTTCTCCCATTTATATCCTCTTTGATAATCCGGAATAAAGAAGTGCTTTCCCTTTAACTGTGGAATTGCCATTAACTTTAAATTATTTGTGTTCATAACTATACTGTTTATTAAGAGGACTTCTAATATTTCCTTTTTTACATTATTTCCCATCACAAATTTGAAGTGTATAAATCAATCACCTATATAGGAGAAAAACACTGCAAAATCACTCACTTTTTTCACCTCGCAAAACTACAACTTTTCCCCTTTCCCCTCCACCTCCTTCTAAAAAAAATTAAACCTCCCCCAACGTCTCCCCCAAAAACCTCCCCCTTATCTCCCGCAATACCTCGCGGAAGTCATCGGGCAGGCGTTGCCACATCTCCTTTACGATCTCTTCCGGGATCTCTTGGTAGTAGGCTTCGGCGATGCCGCCGGTGATGCAGGCGAGGGTGTCGCTGTCGCCGCCGAGCGAGACGGCCAAGCGGATGGCGGTCTCGAAATCCGTGCTGTCGAGGAAGGCGATGATGGCCTCCGGCACCGTGCCCTGACAACTCTCCTGAAACGTGTACCCGGGACGGATCTCCTCGCAAGTGCGGCTCAGGTCGTACCCGAAATGCGTTTCCACATACTCCTTGATCTCCGCTTTGGTCTTGCCGCTCCTGCCCAGAAAGATGGCGGCGGCCACGGTCTGCGCCCCTTTGATGCCCTCCGGGTGGTTGTGGGTGATGGCGGCCGAGATCTCCGCCACCCGCAAGGTCTCCTCCAGCGTGCCGAACGCCCAGCCCACGGCACTCACCCGCATCGCTGAGCCGTTGCCCCACGAGTTGTAGGGCACGCGCTCGCGCCCGCTGAACAGCCACTGGTAGAACGACCCGCCGTAGCCGCCGAGGGGGTTGGGATATTCGTGTGCAAAGCGCACCATCGAGGCTTCCAGTTCCTTGTGCGTGTGGTGCTCGTCCCGCAACAGCCAGTCGGCCACCGCGAAACACATCACGGAATCGTCGGTGAACTCGCTCCGCTCCGAGAAGAGCGGGAAATCGGTGGTTAAATAGTGTTTCTTTCCATTAAGTTCTTCATAGTCAATAATTAAGGTGTCTCTGTTTCGCAAAAATACATTTTTTGATTTTGCGAAACCTACCTCCAATCATCCACCTCTGCCTCCAAATCCAGATAATCCCCTAACGTCCTCTCTGTCGAGATGAGTTCTTCTTCTTCGGTCTCAACCATCACGGTGAGGAAGTCTCGCAAGACATTGCACCCCGCCTCGCCGGTTTCGGTCGTGAAACAATTCTGCGGGTTGTCCAGGACACCGAAGCAGAACCACGACCACAGGCGGCCGAACACCACTTTCACGGCGAACCAAAACGCGAACATGCCGCAGGTGATCTCTTTAGGGACAACAGGAAGGCCAAATTCCTCGTTTATCAGCTCGCTTAGGGACTTGTCGCATTGGAGGAACGGCACCTCCTTGGTCTCGGGATCCATCATGGCGGACAGGCACCGCTCTGACAGATAATGCTTGTTTCGGCTCAGTTGTGCACCCACGTCCACGAAGTTGCCGTATTCATCTTTCTCGCAACGCAACAGCATCTCAAATACAAAGCCCATTCTTGAAAACTCGTATCTTGGTGCATCCGGATTGGGGTTGATGAATGTCCAGAAGGCTTCAAACTGAAGTTTTCCCTCCATACAGTTCCACTCGTCAGCGATTTTCTGCTTGTAAATAAGGGTCGTGCAGCTGCAGTTGTTCTCGTGCAGCAGTAAGGCCTTGATGAGTTTCAGGTCGTTGGTGAAGTCGGCTGCGGAAGATTTGGTTTCGTCCAGAATGTCCATTTCTTTTGCAATTTAATTAAAGGCGGGAATTCGATCCCGCCCTTCGTTCTACTTCTTCGGCACGAACACGTAAGTCTTGTTGCCTATCGATTTTGCGGTGCCGCCCATCTTGTGCGCTGCGTTCATCAGTTCGCCGGACGTGGAGTACGTCTGGCTCATGCCGTTCGGAAAATTTAATGTGTACATCATCATAACCCTGGTACGTGTCGGGCGCAACTTTTAGTGAATACTGAAAACGCGGCAAAGATAAGGCAGGGGTGTGCCAGTGCGTGGCATAGTAGAGACGCGCCATGGCACGTCTCTACATGCCACGTTCTTACGCCTGGAACCCTATACTTCCCCCGTTGCACCCGTTCCCGATCTTCTCGTGACGGCACAGCTCCTCGATTTCCGCCAAAGTGGGGCGGGTGCCGTGCAAGACTTCCTCCATCACGACCTTGCGGACGATGTTGTCGATCTCGCCGCCGGAGAAGTCGAACTTCGTAGCTAACGCCCGGCAATCCTCGTCGACGAGCCACTCCAGCTTGCTCTTCCAGATGCTTTGCTTGGCCTCCACCGTGGGCTGCCCGAACTCGACCTTGAACAGAAATCGGCGGGCGAAGGCGCTGTCGAGGTTGTCGGTGAGGTTGGTGGTGGCGATGAGGATGCCGTCTAACTTCTCCATCTCCTCCAAGATGATGTTCTGGATGGCGTTCTCGGTCTGCGCCACACTGCTGGAACCGCTGACATTGTGGATGTTCTGGCGGCTGCTCAACAGCGCGTCAGCTTCGTTGAAGAGCAGGATGGGTTTCTGCTTCTCCTTCTCGCAAAGTCTGCGGTAGTTGGTAAAGATGCCCTTCACGAGCTTCTGACTCTCACCGTACCAGCAGCTCTTTGCCGCACTGATATCCACGTGGCACACCGCCCGCCCCGTGATGCGTGCAATCTGCATGGCCGTCTCGGTCTTGCCGGTGCCGGGCAGACCGTAGAACAAGGCTGCAACACCTTTCGGCATAGCCAGTTTCTCTAATTGATTTTGCAGTTCTGAAAATTTCTCTTCCAAAAGGTTTTCTTTGAGAAGTTCTAACTGCTCGGATTGTTCTTTGTCGTAAAACATGGACTTTTCCGCGATTTTGTCAGGATAAATCAAGCTTTGACTGCGACCGTCAGTGCTGAAAAGATCGTAGTCTTCCTCTAAAAACAGCTGCTTGCCCTTGTCGGTGAGAACGATGGAGGCATCGGAAAACATGCTGCCTTGAGTTACCTCGATGAGGCCAGCTTTTTGCAGTTTATGCTCCCCTTCTTTGAGTTCTCTGGCCACATCCATTCTTAGGCACGTTTCTGCATAAATGTCTTTCAGGGTGCACTCTATGTCGCTTTCACGAGCGCGAGTGGTGACGAAATCGTCGCAGACTTCGTAAAAAAGTGTGCGAACTTCTACGTCAAAATTCAGTTTGAGGAAGTTTTTTACGAAAGTGAGATTTTTGTGCTGCTTTTCCAAAGGTCCTATTTGTCTAAAGAGACGCAAGCTGGAAACTTTTTCATTTTCCCGGCTTTCGATGAGATTCGAAACTGCATTTACGAACTTATAACGGTCAAAATCAGGTGCTTTAAGCGTTTTCAAATCCAACTTTTTGTCGTCGAAAATGGCCTCTTTCACCTGCGGATTAATAATATAGTCGTTTCTTTCACTGAACTGATGTGTCGTTTCAGCCAAAAAGATGCGTTTGCGCACCAGCTCTTCAAAGTCGTTTCTCATCATCAGAAACTCCATGCTTTTGATGCCGAAAAACGAACAAATGTTGTCCTTGTCGAAGTCCTTGCGGTCAACATTTTGGGCGAAACCGGCCACGAAGATGGCTGCCTGTAACGGTGTAACAGCTAAAAAATCAGCAAGCTGTTTGTTCTTCAGTACCACTTGATCCACCATTTCGGATTTGTAACGAGGCTCGTCCGACACAAACGATTCTCTTCTTTCACTGCGGCGTCTTGGCCGTTCATATTCCGGTAGTGTGCCCGGTGCAATGGCGTTAATCAATTGCGTTTCAGAGTCTTCCATCTGTACGGCGAGGAAGCTCAGAATCTGAATAAGGTTGTTTTTTTTCATCATAATTACATTAATTTTGACGCTGCAAAAATAAACCACCACTGTGCCATTCCATTGCATAGTCATGTTTTTTGTTGTGCATAAAATTGGCATAACTTTTTTAAACTGTGCCATGGAATTTCACACCTATTTGTTATCTTTGCCACGTCGGTTTTTAAATCCAACAGTTATGACAAAAGAGCTTATAAGAAAGTATATCTGGCTGATAGACACGGTGAACCAAGCAGGATTCGAGGGAATCACGTTCAGTACAATTCGTGACAAGTGGAAACGCAACGACCTGCTTTCCGGCGGGGAGGACTACCCCAAACGCTCGTTCCACAACCACGTGGCGGCGGTGCACGAGCTGTTCGGCATCGAGATTGCCTGCCACAAAAGCACTAACTCCTACTATATCGCCAACAGCCGCGAGCTCAAGGACAGCTCCGGATTCAAAGGGTGGCTGTTGGATGCGCTGTCGCTCAACAGCCAACTGGAGGAGAGCAGCCAGCTGAAAGACCGCATCCTCCTGGAGGAGATCCCCTCCGGCAAGGAGTTCTTGCCCACCATCCTGGAGGCGATGCGCGATAATAAAATGCTGACGTTCAGCTATAAACCCTTCTGGGTAGAAGATGACTACGTGTCGAATTTCTACCATGTGGAACCTTACGCGCTGAAGGTATTCAAACGTCGGTGGTACCTCTTGGGCAAGTACGGCGACAGTCCGCTGAAGGTCTATGCGCTGGATAGGATGCAGGATATTGACATTGAGTTTGAGAGCTTCACTCTGCCCGCCGACTTCAACGCGGCAGAGTTTTTCAGCACCTGCTTCGGGGTGATGATGACAGAGGAGGAACCGCAGCTGATCAGGCTGAAAGTCGATGCCTTCCAGTCGAAATACTTGCGCACGCTGCCGTTGCACCCGTCGCAAGAAGAGGTCGAGCGCACGGAGGACTATTCCATCTTCACCTACTTTCTCCGTCCCACCTTCGACTTCATCCAAGAGTTGCTCTCGCTCGGCATCACCGCCGAGGTGCTATCTCCCAAGACGTTGCGCAACGAGATTGCCCGCATCGGCAAGACAGTATGGAAGCACAATGGAAAGTGAGAAAAAGTCCGGCATGGAAACCTCCTCCCATACCGGACTATAATTACAAATTACTAATTACTAATTATTTCAGCCCTCTGTTCTTCAGCAGCGGTTCGATGGACGGCTCCTGCCCGCGGAAAGCGAGGTAGAGGTCGTGGACGTCGGCGGTGTTGCCGCGCTCCAGGATGTTGGTGCGGAACGAGGTGGCCGTGGTCGGGTCGAAAATGCCGTGGTCCTTGAAGCACTGGTAGGCGTCGTTGTCCAGCACCGCAGACCAGGTGTAGCTGTAGTAGCCCGCGCCGTAGCCGCCGGCGAAGATGTGCTGGAAGTACGGACTTCTGTAACGGGAGATGATGGACGGGATCAGACCGATCTTGGCCATCTGCTGCTCCTCGTAATCAGGCAATTGGATGCTGACGGGCGATGTGACAACATGGTAGTCCATGTCCAAAATGGAGGCGGCCAAGAGCTCGGTGTTGATGAAGCCCTGACCGTAGGTGGCGGCGGCTTCGATCTTCTTGACTAACGCGTCGGGGATCAGCTCGCCGGTTTGGTAGTGGTGGGCATAGACCTTCAGCACCTCCGGCTCGAAGGCGAAGTGCTCCATGAACTGCGAGGGCATCTCCACGAAGTCGCGCGGGACGTTGGTGCCCGACAGGGTGGGGTAGTGGCAGCGCGACAGGATGCTGTGCAGCGCGTGACCGAACTCGTGGAACAGCGTCTGCGTCTCGTCAATGTTCAGCATGGAGGGCTTGTCGCCGACAGGTTTCGTGAAGTTGAAGACCAGCGACACCACGGGGATGTGGTTGTTGCCGTCGCGGTCGTAGTATTGCTCGCGGAAGTTGGTCATCCACGCGCCGCTGCGCTTGCTCTCGCGCGGGAAGAAGTCCATATAGACCACCGCGATGACCTCGTTGTTGTCAATCACCTCGTATGCCTTCACATCTTTGTGATACACAGGGATTTCCTCGTTTTCGCGGAAGGTGAGGCCGTAGAGACGCTCGCAGACGTAGAAGAGGCCTTTGCGGGCGGAATCGAGGGCGAGGTATGGACGGATGTCGTCATCGTTGAGGTCGTATTTCTCTTTGCGAAGCTTCTCCGTGTAATAACGCCAGTCGTAGGGTTGCAGGTCGCCGGAAATGCCGTCTTTGTTCATCATCTTCTGATAAATGGCGGCTTCCTCTTTGGCCTTGGCAAGGGCGGGCTCCCAAACTTTCATCAGCAGTTCATAGACATTGTCGGCGTTCTTGGCCATGCAGTCGTCCAAGACATAGTTGGCGTAGTTGTCGTAGCCGAGAATTTGTGCTTTTTCCAGTCGGAGGTTGACGATTTCGTTGATAATCTGTTTGTTGGAATTGTCACCATCCAAGCAACGGGTGGAGTAAGCCGTCCAGAGTTCCTTACGCAGTTCGCGGTTCTGGCAGTTTTGGAGGAACGGCTCCATAGAGGGGATGTGTACCGTGAAGGCGTACTTGCCTTTGGCATCCTTCATGTCGGCGGCAGCTTCTTTCGCGGCAGCCAACTGTCCCTCTGTCAGTCCTTTGAGGTCTTCTTCGTTATCCACGAACAAAGCGTAGGAGTTGGTGGCGGCGAGAACGTTGTTGCCGAATTTGAGGGTTAGCGAGGAGAGCTTTTCGTTGATCTCACGGAAGCGGTCCTGCTTGTCAGCGGGCACATTCGCACCACCGCGTTCGAAATCCTTGTAAATGACCTCCAACAGACGTTTTTGCTCTTCGTTGAGGTTTTCTTTGTCACGGTTGTTATAGACCGTTTTGATACGCTCGAACAGCTTGGCGTTCAGCATGATGTCGTCTCCGTGACGCGTGAGCATCGGAAAGATGGTGTCGGAGAGCTTCTCCATTTCCGGGCTGTTCATGCATTCGGCAAGGTTCATGAAAACAGCAGAGACTTTCGTCAACAGTTCGCCGCTGTATTCGTACGGGATGATGGTGTTGCCGAAAGTCGGTGCCTCGCTGTTGTCGCAGATGGCCTGGATGTTCTCAGCCTGTTGGCGCATACCTTCCTGGATAGCAGGTAGATAGTCGGAGGTTTTGATTTCATCAAAAGGCGGAACGCCGTAAGGGGTGTTCCACTCCTTCATGAAGGGGTTGTTGGCCAGTTCGGGATTCTCGGCCGTCTTCTTCTTACACGCACCGCCCAGAATAGCGGTCGCTAACACTAAGGTCATAATTGTTACTTTACGGTTCATGATATTGATTTTTAATTGTTTACGAAAAAACAATGAATTTATTTGGCGTTGTTAAAATACGCCTGAAAAACAGCCGCAAATGTACATAAATTAAAGTTACATTCAGACATTGTTTATTTACTTTGAAAGCAAAAAATCACATCCTGAGCCAATGGTTTAAGATTAAGTAAAAAAATCGTATCTTTGCCGATTGTTTTGAAATATCACGAAATATGGTAAAACCCTCTATTCCAAAAGGCACACGCGATTTCACGCCCGTCGAGATGATGCGGCGCAACTATATCTTTGACACCATCCGCAAAGTGTTCCACCGGCACGCCTGCCTCCCCATCGAGACCCCGGCCATGGAGAACCTCTCCACCCTCATGGGCAAGTACGGCGAGGAAGGCGATCGTCTGCTCTTCAAGATCCTCAATTCCGGTGATTTCACCAAAGGGGTTGATTTCCAGGATGAAACGCAGAGCACGAACAAGCTGGCGGCACAACTTTGCGAGAAAGGTCTCCGTTATGATCTGACGGTTCCTTTCGCCCGTTTCATCGTGCAGCACCAGAACGAGCTCACCTTCCCGTTCAAACGCTACCAGATGCAGCCCGTGTGGCGCGCCGACCGCCCCCAGAAAGGCCGCTACCGCGAGTTCTACCAGTGCGATGTCGATATCATCGGCAGCAACTCCCTGCTCAACGAGGCCGAACTGGTGGAGATCACCGACGAGGTGTTCCGCGCCTTCGGCATCAACATCGTGATGAAGATCAACAACCGCAAGATCCTCAGTGGCATCGCCGAGATTTTCTGCAACGCCGATCAGGTCACCGACCTCTGCGTGGCTCTGGACAAGCTGGACAAAATCGGCCGTGAGGGAGTATGCGCCGAAATGCTGGAGCGTGGCATTTCACAATCGTCCATAGAGGGCTTGTCACCCCTGTTCGAACTTGAAGGGCTCTCCAATGAGGAAGTCTTGGACAAGTTGGGACTGATGCTTGCCGCCTCGGAAACAGGCTTGGAGGGTGTGGAAGAGCTGAGAACGGTGCTGAAATATGTGGGGAAGATGCAGATAGCCACTGATTTGCAGGTGGATGTGACGCTTGCCCGAGGCTTGAACTATTACACGGGTGCCATCTTTGAGATCAAGGCGAAGGATGTCGCGATGGGCAGCATCTCCGGCGGTGGCCGTTACGACAACCTTACCGGTATCTTTGGACTGAAGAACATGTCCGGCGTGGGTATCTCTTACGGCGCCGAGCGCATATACGACGTGCTCAACGAGCTGAATCTGTTCCCGCAGCACATCCTCACCCCCATCACGGCGATGTTCGTGAATTTTGGCGGCGAAGACGAAATCTACGCCCTCAAAGGTCTGAAAGCGCTCCGTGATGCTGGTATCCCCGCCGAAATCTATCCCGATAGCGCCAAAATCGGCAAACAGATGAATTACGCCAACGCCAAGGGCATCCCTTACGTCATCATGGCCGGTGAGAACGAACGTAACCAAGGTGTTTATACTTTGAAGAACATGCAGACCGGCGAACAGCAGGCCGTCACGGTCAAGGACATTGTTGGGATGATCCGATAAAATTGATAATTGATAATTGATAATTAAGATTCCCATTTTCGTCATTGTTTATTCATCATTCATCATTCATAATTATTCTACATTCTTCATTCTACATTCTACATTATGGAAGAAGAATCCCAAATAAACGAAACCACAACCCCCGTCAAGAGGCACCATAGTTTCCGTGTGTGGATACGGAAGTTCTGGTATGATGTGCTGGCTTATACCCAGCTGAAAGAAGATACAGATTACGAGGCGACGGTCAAGTACATCTCCAGCAGTGTGGAGTTCCGCGGGGTGAACCTGTGGGTGTTGGCTTTCGCCATCATCGTGGCTTCTGTGGGGCTGAATGTGAATTCCACGGCGGTCATTATCGGCGCCATGTTGATTTCACCGATTATGGGCCCCATTCTGGGGATAGGGCTTTCCGTCGGCACATTGGATGAGGATTTGCTCAGGCGATCGCTGCGCAATTTTCTTATTATGGTGGTTATCAGTTTGATAACTTCCACCTTGTATTTCTTGATTTCGCCGCTGAGTGAGGCGCAGTCGGAACTGCTGGCACGCACGCGACCCACGATATTCGATGTCATCATCGCCTTCTTCGGCGGTTTGGCGGGCATTGTGGCCACTTCGCGGAAAACACAGCCGTTCACGGTGATTTCTGGCGTGGCCATCGCCACCGCATTGATGCCGCCGCTCTGCACCGCCGGCTACGGCTTGGCCACTTGGCAGTTGCGATATTTCGGCGGTGCCACCTACCTCTTTTTCATCAACTCTTTTTTCATTGCTCTGGCCACATTCATCATGGTGCGTTTCCTCGGTTTCCCGCAGAAACGCTACATGAACCAAACCCGTCTCAAAGCGGTTAGGAGGATGATGTATATCTTTGCCATCTTAGTGATGATTCCCAGCGTGTTCATGGCCATCAACCTTGTGCGTGAGTCTTCATTTAATTCACAGGCCATCAAGTTTGTGCATGACATTCAGCAGACTTCTTACTTTGACAAAGTGCAGCTGATTGACGCCCAGAATGACTATAACAAGAAAGAGCAGACCATTACGTTGCGTGTCATCGGGAAGCCGCTTGCGATGGAGGATATTGCCGGGATGCAGATGGTCATGCGCAAGGAGTACGGCCTTGACCGCGCCAAATTGGTTGTCAAGCAGACCGACGGGGCTCTTGACATCACGCAACAGACACAGCTGATAGAGGACATTATCGACAAGAAGGATGCCGTCATTAACAGCCAGGATTCCACGATTGTGGCGTTGCAGGCTCAACTCGACAAGCTGACAGGTTCATCGGAGAATACCAAGCAGGTTGTCAAGGAAATCAAATCGCAATACGCGGATATACAGCAGGTTGCGATTGTGGAGATGCAATGCTATGACGCAGACAGTCTCACCGCGGTGCCGATGCCAGTGGTCTATTTGAAGTGGAATGACGGCAGAATCCATCCGGAAGCTGAACGCCGTCTGCTGCAGTGGCTGAAAGTACGGTTGAATGTGGAAGACATTCAAATCATGCGCATTAATTGATTCAACCAATAACCTATACAAAAGCAATAAACAATAAACAATAAACAATAAGCTTCAATAACCAATAACCGATAACCAATAACCATTATTTATGAAGAAACAATTATCCCTTATTTCTGTGTTTTTCGTGTTTCTGGCCATGGGTTTCGGCGACGCTGCCGGCCAGCTCGTCTCCGTGGTGGAAAAAGCGTTTAATGTTACACCGTTCACCGCCTCGCTGGTCTCCCTTTCGGGTATGATCATGTTCGGCGTGCTTTCGGTGCCCACGGGTGTGTGGCAGTCCAAGATCGGCAAGAAGAAGATGCTCACCATCGGACTGATTCTCTTCCTTGCCGGTGCGATTCTCCCCATCCTTGCCTTCAACTTCCCGATCATCCTGTTGGCGGTGCTGTTGATGGGTGCGGGCGCAACCATCCTGCAAGTGTCTGGAAATCCGTTGATTCGCGATGTCTCTGATGAAGGGAAATACTCCAGCATGCTCTCCTTCGCACAGTCGCTGAAGGCTATTGGCACGCTTTCCACATCATTGATCCTGGTGCTCATAGGGACGTCACTGATGAAGTACGGCTGGTTCTCGTTCACCCCAGAGGGCGGCGAGACCATCGACATGGGCTTCCGCATCCTTTTCCCGATTTTCGCGGTGGTGTTGCTCGTCACGCTGGTCATGGTGATCATGTTCGTGCCCGACAACATCAGCAAGTCGGACGAGAAACCGACCACGTTGGGCAACTGCTTCCGTGCGCTGGGCAATCCTTTCATCTTGATGATGTTCCTTGCCATCTTCTTCTATTGCGGAGCGGAGGCTTCCATGTTCAACCGCATCCCGTCGATTTTGAGCGAGAACACGAATGTGACCCCGGCGATGGGCAACATCGTGCTGATCATCTCGCTGTTTGTGGGACGTTTCCTCGGCGGTGTCATCCTGCAGAAGATGAGTGCGAAGAAGTTCCTCGGCATCACCGTGGCGGTCTCCATCCTCGGCAACCTGCTGCTGTTCCTGCCGTACAACGCCTTCACCACTTGGTTGAGCTTCATCCTCATCGGTATCGGTTTCGCCAACATTTTCCCGCTGGTATTCTCCATCTGCGTGGATCACAAGCCGGAGATGTCGAACGAGATCTCGGGTTTGATGACCACGGCCATCGTGGGTGCGGCCATCGTCCCGCTGCTCACAGGCGCCATGGCGGGCATCGGCATTCGCTACGCTTTCATCGTGCCGCTCTGCTGTTTGGCATATCTCTGTTTTGTGACAATGCGTGTTTCGAAAGAGAAATAATCACCATATATCCTTTGTAGAGACGTTTCATGAAACGTCTCTACATCTCAAATCCGAAAAAAATACTCGAATATGAAAAAATCAACTCTTTTCTTAATGTTGCTTGCTGTCGTGATGATGGCAGGCGCGCAGTCGAAGTACGTTAACCCTCTTGTGGGCACTGACGAGCACGGCCACACCTATCCCGGCGCGATTTTGCCGTTCGGCGCCATCCAACTCAGTCCCGACACCCGTCTGGAGGGCTGGGACGGCTGCTCCGGCTACCATTATAGCGACAACCGGATTTACGGTTTCTCGCATACCCACCTCAGCGGTACCGGCTGCTCGGACTATGGCGATATTTTGGTGACCCCGTTTGTCGGGGAGCCCTCCGTCGTGAACGAGAAATATGCACTCGCATTCTCCCATGACAAAGAGACTGCCGAACCGGGCTACTATAGCGTGAAATTCGACAACGGCATCCAGGCGGAGATGACAGCCGCCAACTACGTGGGCATCCACCGCTATACCTTCCCGAAAGGCGGCAAACATGGCGTCATCGTGGACTTGCAACACCGTGACAAGACCTTGGAAAGCTATATGACGTTGAAAGCCAACGATTTGGTCGGATTCCGCCGCTCTGAGGCATGGAACGACGACCAGTATTGCGCCTTCTCCCTCAAAACCTCTGTTCCTGCGGAGACTGTTGTCTTTTTCCAAGATGACAAAGCTGTAAATGTCAAAGAGATACAGGGAACAAATTGCAAAGCAATCCTCTATTTCCCGGAAAATGTGAAGGATGTGGTGGTGAAAGTGGCCATTTCCGCTGTGGATATGGATGGCGCTATCAACAACCAGACGGAAGTCCGCGACTTTAATTTCGACAAGGCGCGTAAAAATGCTACGGAAGTTTGGAACAAAGAACTCGGCAAGATCATGGTCTCTTCCAAAAACGAAGAGTACCTCAGAACCTTCTATACAGCTTTGTACCATTGTTTTACATCGCCCTATCTCTATTCTGATCTGGACGGGCGCTACCGTGGCGAGGATAATGGAATCCATAAATCGGACAAGGGACATTCTGTTTATACGGTGTTTTCTCTTTGGGATACCTACCGTGCCCTGCATCCGCTGTTGAATATCATTGACCAGAAGCGGACGAGCGACTTCCTCTACACCTTCCTGAATCATTTCAGACAGGCGGGCTATTTGCCGATGTGGGAGCTTTCCTCCTTCGAGACATGGTGCATGATCGGCTACCACGCTGTGCCGGTGGTTTTGGATGCTTATATGAAGGGAATCCAGGACTATGACGCCAAGGAAATGCTCAAAGCCATGATTGTCACGGCCAATCTTGACAAACTCGGACGCCCTGAATATGCCAAATACGGCTTCGTGCCAGGAGATATGGAGAATGAATCGGTGTCCAAAACACTGGAATATGCATACGATGACTGGTGCATTGCGATGTTTGCGAAAGCGATTGGAGATAAGGATACTTACAAAGAGTATATACATCGTGCCCAATCGTATAAAAACATTATGGATCAAAGCGGCTTTATGCATGGCAGAATGAACGGCGGTTTCGCCACCCCGTTCAGTCCCCGGGAGGTTAACAACTTCTATACGGAAGCCAACTGTTGGCAATATACCACATACGTGCCACAAGACTTTAACACTTACATCGAAATGATGGGTGGCCCCAAGAAAATGGAGATGTTCCTCGACAAGCTGTTTAATTCCTCCTCGACAATGTCCGGGCGCGTGCAGTCCGACATCACGGGGGTCATCGGCCAATATGCCCATGGAAATGAGCCGAGTCACCATGCCGCTTACTTGTACAATTACGTGGGACGGCCTGACAAGACACAAACTCTGGTGAAGAAGATTATGACCAGTCTGTATTCCTCGAAACCTGACGGGCTTTGCGGCAATGAGGACTGCGGTCAGATGTCCGCATGGTATGTTTTCAGCGCGATGGGATTTTATCCTGTCTGTCCCGGCAACAACCAATATGTCATCGGTTATCCGCTGTTCGACAAAGTGGAGGTGAAACTGGAGAATGGTAAAACCTTGACTATCATCAGGAAAGAAGACAAGCCGTTCATTGAGTCGGTGACCCTTAACGGTAATCCGCTGACGAGATCGTATATCACCTACGAGGAAATCGCCAATGGCGGCGTGATGGAGTTCACGATGGGGGACAATCCGAGTCCCACATGGGGCAAAGGGAAAGAGAACATGCCGGTCAGTAAAATCGAGGCGTTTGACAGGATCGTACCTGTCCCGGTTTTCTCCACCGACAAGGTATCTTTCCGTGACCAGACCCGTATCGCGTTAAGTATTCCTAAGGTGGTGGAAGGAGACCGCAAGTCCATCGATGCCGCCAAGAAAAAGGTAGATGTGAAAGAGACACTTGAGACGAAAGATTCCAAAGAGCAGCTGAAAGGATCCGTTGAGTTGAAAAAGGGCAGTACTATAGAATCAGTGAAGAAGTCTTCTCCGGCATTAAAGGTGGCGCCGGGCACAGATGATTATGAGATGTATTATACAACAGACGGAAGCACGCCCTCTCCTAAGACGGGAATTCGTTATACAGGACCGATAGTGGTCGATAAAGACATGATCATCAAGGCGGTTGCCGTGGATGCGAAAGGCCGGATGAGCCAGGTGGCGGAGGCACGTTATGTGCGATATGTCCGCGACAGGGACATCACTTACATCACGAAGCCTGACAATCAATATTATGCAGGAGGGGATGAAGGCCTGATTGACAATAGCAGAGGCAAAGTGAACTACCGTATCGGTGGTTGGCAGGGTTTCACCAAAGACTGTGAGCTAATCATTGACCTGCGCGAGGTGAAGAAAATCACCACCGTCGGGGCCGGTTGCCTTGAGGAACAGCGCGCATGGATATTCTATCCCCAGAGTATAGAAGTTTATGTGTCTGACGACGGTCAGAACTACAAGTCTTTCGGTAAGACGAATTTGTCTGTGGAACGGACAGAAGGTGCTCATATCCAGGACCTTGAGGTGAAGGGAAAGGCCAATGCCCGCTATGTCAAGATCCTCATCAAGAATTACGGCAAGCTGCCCGAATGGCACCTCAGCGCGGGCGAGCAGGCATGGCTCTTTGTGGATGAGGTCTGGGTGAAGTAGAATGTAGAATGTAGAATGGTTGGGGCTAATAGCCAATGGCTAAAAGCCAATAGCCAAAAGCAAAAAAAGTGTATCTTTGCCGATTATTTTGAAAAAAGGAAAAATAGACCCAATATGATCAACATTACATTGCCTGACGGCTCTATTAAACAAATGGAAAAGGGTTGCACCCCTTACGAGGTGGCGCAGGCCATTAGTGAAGGATTAGCACGCAACGTGCTGGTGGCCAAAGTGAATGACCAAATGGTGGAACTCGACAAACCCATTAACGAGGATGCCACCCTTACGCTTTACACCTGGAATGACCGCGAGGGTAAGGACACCTTCTGGCACAGCTCCGCGCACTTGATGGCAGCGGCTATCGAGTCGCTCTATCCGGGCGTGAAGTTCGGTATCGGTCCGCATATCGAGACCGGCTTCTATTACGATATCGACTTCATGGACTACTCCATCTCCTCCGATGACTTCCCGAAGATTGAGGAGAAGATGAAGGAGCTGGCTTCCCAGAAGATTCAGTTCGTGCGCCGCGAAGTCCCCAAAGCAGAGGCTATTGAGTATTTCCAGAAGAAAGGAGACGAATACAAGCTGGAACTTATCGACGGTCTGGAAGACGGTCAGATTTCGTTCTACGAGAGCGGTCCGTTCACAGACCTCTGTCGTGGCCCGCACTTGCACGATACCTCTGCCATCAAGGCCATCAAGCTGCTCAAGACAGCCGGTGCTTACTGGCGCGGCGACGAGAAGCGCAAACAGCTGACCCGTATCTATGCCGTCACCTTCCCGAAAAAGAAGGAACTCGACGAATACTTGGCTCTCCTCGAAGAGGCCGCCAAGCGCGACCACCGCAAATTGGGTCGTGAGATGGAGTTGTTCACCTTCTCCCCGCTGGTGGGACAAGGTCTGCCGTTGTGGCTGCCGAAAGGTGCCGCGCTGCGCGACCGCCTGGAGCAGTTCCTCCGCAAGGTGCAGAAAAAGTATGGTTACCTGCAGGTCATCACCCCGCATATCGGTAACGTGAACCTCTATAAGACCTCCGGTCACTATGCTAAATACGGTGCGGACTCCTTCCGTCCCATCACCACCCCGCAGGAGGGCGAGGAGTTCTTCCTCAAGCCGATGAACTGCCCGCACCACTGCCAGATCTACGCCGCACGTCCGCGCTCGTACAAAGAGCTGCCTCTCCGTCTTGCGGAGTTTGGCACCGTCTATCGTTACGAGCAGAGCGGTGAACTGCACGGTTTGACCAGGGTTCGTGGCTTTACGCAGGACGATGCCCACCTCTACTGCACTTCCGACCAAATCAAGGAGGAGTTCTGCAAGGTCATCGACATCATCCTCTACATCTTCAAGACCCTGAAGTTCGACAACTACAAGGCACAGGTATCCCTGCGCGACCCGAACAACAAGGAGAAGTACATCGGCAGCGACGAGAACTGGGAGAAGGCTCAGCGCGCCATCATCGAGGCAGCTGCCGAGAAGGGTCTGAACACCATCGAGGTGGAGGGCGAGGCCGCGTTCTATGGTCCGAAGCTCGACTTTATGGTGAAGGACGCCATCGGTCGCGAGTGGCAGTTGGGTACGGTCCAGGTGGACTACAACCTGCCCGAGCGTTTCGGTCTGGAATACACGGACGCCGACGGTCAGAAGAAGCGTCCGGTGATGATTCACCGTGCCCCGTTCGGCTCCATGGAGCGTTTCGTGGCTGTGCTGTTGGAGCACACCGGCGGCAACTTCCCGTTGTGGCTCACCTCCGACCAGGTCGTCATCCTGCCCATCAGTGAGAAATATATGGACTACGCCCGCAAGGTGCAGGCCGCGTTGGACGAGCAGGACATTCGCTGCTATATTGACGAGCGCAGCGAGAAGACCGGCCGTAAGATCCGCGATGCCGAAACCGCCAAGGTGCCCTACATGGTCATCGTGGGTGAGAACGAGGAGAAGGACGGCACCGTCTCAGTCCGTCGCCACGGCAACATCAACGACGGCACGATGCCGCTGGAGGGTTTTGTCGATCTGATCCGCAAGGCGATTGCCGAGGAACTTGAGAATTGATAACGAATGTAGGGGCGAATAATTATTCGCCCCTACGGACCACGTTCGGTTTACAACAATATAGGGTTGTCACAAAATGGCAACCCTATATTTATTGTTCAAACATATCCGAATAATCATTATTTTTGCGCCATAATTATGAAAAAGAAATTCAACCTTAAAGAGAAAATCCAGCACTTCCGGGCGTGGCGGGAGCGCCCCCGCGAGGTTGCACCGATGTCCACTGAGGAACACGAATGCTTGAACTGTCAAGAGCATTATACCGGCAATTACTGTCCCCGCTGCGGTCAGGCGGCAAACACAGACCGTTTTTCCATGAAGGTGGCGGCGGAAAATTTTGCAGAAGCTTACGGAATGGGCGAGCGCGGCATGTTCCGCACCATCCTTGACCTCATCTTGCGTCCCGGCCACCTGATCCTTGACTATCTCCGTGGCAAGAGAGTATCCTATTTCGCCCCTTTCAAAATGTATTTCCTGCTCGTTGCGGTGTCGCTTCTCGTGACCCATGGGCTGAACATCACAGGACACGCCCTCCACGACGATTCCGAAAATGTCACCGAAGAGGTGAGGCAGGAACATGACAATGGAAGAACGTCCAAAACAACGGGCACCCTTGAAGATAATTCTCCTGCAAAGGAGCAAGGTGTCATCATCGATGAAGATGGCGTACATCGTTCTTTTGAAGCAGATTATCCTATGGAGTCACGAATTTATTCCATCCTTTATAACACATTGGATAAGATAGAACGTTTCGAGCAAAAATATCCCAGCATTAACATCTTGTTGCTTTTGATGCTGATTTCCGGCATCCTCTACCTCTTCTTCCGGCACAGCCCGAACATCCCCGATTTGCGCTACCCCGAGCTCTTTATCTCGTTGGTCTATATCGCCAATATGTACATTGTCTATTCCATCGTGTTTGATTTTTTCAGTTTGACAAAACTTACTTCTTATGCTTTGTTTCTCACGATAATCCCGCTTAAGCAGATGAGCGGTTACAGCTGGTGGCGCACCATCCTGAAAACCGTCGTGGCTTTTATCATTATGTTGGTGTTGATCGTTGTATTCATCGTGTTGGCAGTGCTCGGTGTCGGACTTTTTGTGAAATATCATGGGTGAGAATGAGTTAGCAGTTGTCAGTTATCGGTTATCGGTTAA
Organism: Bacteroidales bacterium; assembly: GCA_017438945.1. GTDB lineage: Bacteria > Bacteroidota > Bacteroidia > Bacteroidales > WCHB1-69 > F23-D06. The sequence continues at coordinate 1,226 of JAFRUI010000033.1, read as the reverse complement.
TAGTTATGGATACATACATTTTTAGAAGACAGATTCATAAGTTACCGGGCAAGGTGATACACCATGTGCCGCTGCCGGAGCCGCAGGTCGTGGAAGGCCACGGGGCGCGGGCGCAAATCGGCGAGATTTGCAAGGAGAATGGCTACAAGCATGTCCTGGTGGTCACCGACAAGACTTTGCGTGAGCTTGGCTACGAACAGAAAATCCTTCAGTCCCTGAAGGAGGTCAGGGTACGGTACACGCTTTTCTACGGCATCGATTCCGAACCGACGGCCGCGCTGATTGAAAAAGGGCGCAAAATCGCCATGAAATACAACACCGAGTGCGTGATCGCACTGGGCGGCGGCTCGGTGATGGACACCTGCAAGATGATTGTGGCGGGTGCGCGGTTGCCGCATCTCAGCACCAGAGCCCTGCTCGTCAAATTCCTGATGGTGCCGGGCAAGACCCTGCCGATGATTACTGTTCCCTCCACTTCTGGTACGGGCGCGGAAATCACCGTGGGCGCGGTGGTGACCCGCACTCGCGGCTCGAAAGGATCCACCGTCATCATCGGACTGGATGTGACGCACGTGATCCTCGACAGCGAACTGACCATCCACGCACCAAAGATGGTGACCGCCGCCTGCGGGATGGACGCCCTCAGCCATGTGGTGGAAGGGACGGTGAGCGATGTGGCGGTCGATGTGGAGGATGCCTACCGTTCTTTGGAAGGCGTGAAGCTGATCCTGCATCATCTGCCCGTGGTGATGCGCGAGCCGGAAAATGTTGAATCGCGGTTGGCGATGTGCCGCGCCGCAATGTACGGCGGCAATGCCATCAACACGCAGCTGGCCGGCTATGTGCACGCCTTCGCGCACAGCATCGGAGCCAAGTACCATATCCCTCACGGTCAGGCCATCACGCTGATGATGCTGCCTGTGCTGGAGTATCAAAAGGAGACCTGTCTTAGGAAGTATGCTCTGATGGCCCGTTATTGCGGGTTGGCGGATGTGCACACCGAAGACCGCATAGCAGCCGAGCGTTTCTTGCAGGCCGTCAAAGATCTCATCGTCACCTGCGGTCTTGACACGCTTCCGTTGCCCGTGAAAGAGTCCGATTACGAGGAGCTCACCCGTATGGTGGCCAAGGACTCCATTAACTATTCCGCCCCGATGACGTTCAGTGAGGAGGATATTCGACGGGTGCTGGAAACAATTAAGAATTAAGAATTAAGAATTATGAAT
>JAFRUI010000003.1 GCA_017438945.1 Bacteroidales bacterium | reverse complement strand
CGTGTAGAACGGGTAGGAGTGTCTGCTCCAGAAGCTCATCTTCACCCGGTTGATGTTGACGTTCTCGTCAAGCATAGGCATCGCATAGACACCGCGGAACCACAGACGCAGGCTGTAGTCGCCGCTGTGCGCGAACTCACTATTGTAATAGAGGTGAGGAAGCGTGTCCGGAAGATCTCCTATTTCAGTGGTGCGGGTCCACGTCCAGCAGTTGCCAAGACCCACTCCCGTGTACGGTTCCGTGACCGTGGTGAGGCCCTCGAATGTCCAGTCCTTTGTGGGGGCTTCTTCTGTCAGCACGATGGTCTCGCAAGGAACCGGGCAATTACCATCCTGTGAGGTCTCCTCACCTAATGCAGGCAGACAAGGAGCATTGGTTGAACTCAAGGCAGGAGAAGCATCAATAGGTTCGGTGGAGTATTGGATCTTACCTGCATCATTGACCTGCATGAAAGCAGCAGTGAGAGGAGCAAGCATATTGGAAGATGCCAACTCAAAGCCGTCGCCCGTTGCATTCAACACATAGAGGTTAGCGGCCAGCACAGTGCCTGCAGCGTCCACATAGTTGATGTATGCGTTGCAGGTGAAGAAGTTACCAACCATAATCCAACCGTTAAACGAATCAGTTGAAGTTGCATCGAAGGCAACATCTCTCGTCTCGGTGTAATCAACACTCTTACCTGCGGTACCCACGAAACTCAAAGTTGTGGCTGCCTCGTTGGCATAGAGATAGCCCTCTCCATACATCAAGCCGGCATTGCCATTGTCAGATTGGAAAGAGAGGTGTTCAGGCTCGGCTTTGTAGTTGATCCATTCGAGTTCGGCAGTAGGATCAAAGGCATAGAAATCGTAATTACCATTCAACAAATTATCCACACGGCTCCAAGTGCCAGACTCATGATACAGGGTACGGCCGCTGAACGGGCTGGATATGAAGTAATAGTTATCAGCAGCGAGGTCTTTTTCGGCCGTCACTCTCAATGTGGCTGCACCTTGTTTCAGTTGGCCACCGTCTTCGATGGTGATGGAACCACCGGCACCAAGCGTGGCTCTCTTGGCAACTGCTACTACGCCGTCAGGAATGATGGCAGCAGCTTCAATGCTCACTTCGTCCTCAATGGTAGGAACACCAACCGGGAACCAGTTGTTATCCACATCCCAATTACCAGCGGTCACAAAGGTCTTGAATCCTTCTGCGATGGTGGTAAAATCAGAAGAAGCCCAATTGCTTTCCGTTGAGCCACAGATACCCTTCACACGCCATTCGTATAGAGTGTTGGCTTCGAGACCTGTAAGTTCGTAAGAAGTTTCATTGGTAGCGATGTCTGCAGACCAATCGCCAGCAGGAGTAGTTGAGAAAATATCATCCAACGAGGCAGTGGTGACGAACACGCCGATGTTTTCCTGCGGGAAAGAAGCGTCAGTACCTCTCATGTAGAAAGTAAGCGTACCGCCCAATTCCACATTGGGGATAATCATCCAGTTGTCTGGAGTCAAAGCAACGTTATTCCAACTTGCAGATGACATGCAATAGCTGCCATTTTGAATGTCAGCACTAGAAAAATTAGCACGGCCCCAATTATTACCATCACCATCATAGTCAACAATTTGCCAATCTGACGGGACGGACTCCTCAAAACCTTCATTAACGACTTCTTGGCCTCCAGCATTGGTAACCACGATGTCGTCAACAACTACTTTGAACATGTCGGAAACATTGTAGTGGCGAATGGCGATGTTGCCTGTGCCGCTATAATTGCTCAGGTCGAAGGTGTATTGGGTCAAGGTAGCGGTGCCAATGATATCATCGCCCACTTGTTCCCACTGGTTCATGTTGTCGTGGGCAGCGGTTCTGTATTGCAGCACATAGCTTTCGCTGTCGCCAGTCCAGTTCAATACAGCGCTGTTGGTGCCGATAGTGTTGGCTTCGAGACCTGTAGGCTTGATGCATCCGGTGGCAACTTCAAAGTTGAAGTCATCCAAGTAGAGGTAATACATGTCGTTAGAATTGTATCTAATGGCTACATACTTGGTGCCATTGGGGAGGGTCTCTACGTATTCCAACCACTCTGAAGCATTGGTGGCTGTCACTTCATTGAGCCAAGTAAAAGCGCTGATGGTTTGGGTAGTGGTAGAGTAACCCACTTGGAATGTCTCAGGATAGTTACTACTTCTAATCTTATAGAAGAACGACATATTAATAGCTGCGGTTCCAGCAAACTCAGGGAAGAGGAGGTATTGGGGAGGATTTGTGTTGTAAGCGAATGCAAAAGCGAGACTGCCGCTGTGGACATAATCGGTGCCATTCGTAAGGCCGGTTCCGCTTGCCGTATTAGAGAGGGACAAACATTCATACTCTGATTCGTCTTCAAAGCCGCAGAAGAAAGGCAGGGGGGTCACATCGCATTCAGTGCGGAAGCTTTGGCTGGCCCATCCGCTCAGCTCGCCGCCGCAGTCGGCCTGCACCTGCACGGTATAAGAGGTAGCGTATTCAAGGTCGTTCAAGGTGTACGTGTTACCAGTCACGGATGTTACCATGCCGTTCACATCAATATTAAATGAATGGGCGTCGCTTTCCCACGTCACAGTGGCAGTAGTGCCGCCCTCATAGGTCACAACAAGATTGGTAGGTTTGGCACAGTCGCTTGGAACCTCAAAAGTAAAGTCGTCAAGTAAAAAGACGTCTCCATCATCATAATTATCCTGATCATACATAATAGCGACACGTACAGCTCCCGCTGGCAACACAGCAGTGTACTCTTGCCAAGAAGTACTAGCGGTAATCAGATCACCATAAATGAACTGAGTTGGGTCGGTAACACTAGCATCGGTGGTGTATCCTACCTTGAAATGATCAAGATAACTGGCATCAATTGCCATATAATAAAAAGAGACTGACACGCCAAAAGTGCCACCAGTAAGCTGAGGCGACACAAGGTACACATCAGCATCTTCCGCATCCTGATAAGAGAAATAAAATAAATACGTACCGTTATGAGGATAAATATCATAATCCTCCTGAGCTGGAATAATACCAGAACTAGCAGTAGAGACTGTCACCCAGCCGTCAGCAGAGAGATCGTTGTCTTCAAAGCCATACGAATACGGCAATGCTTGTTGTGCGTTCGCCGCCCATGGGATGCAGAACAGCGCAAACATCAAAAATAATAGGAATTTTTTCATAACGTTTGATTTTTGGTGAATAATAAGGTTAGTTATAAAAAGGTTTATTCGTTATCTTCTTTAGGACGGTGGACTGTGGACTGTGGACTATAGACTTTGGTGGTTATACGTTAGGGATATGCTTTGGATATTATCTATTGGACATTAAGATTCTTCAGTCTTCAGTCTTCATTTATCATTCAACTTTCTTCATTCTTCATTCCTAATTCATCAGTCTCCAGTATCCAGTATCCAGTCACATTTGAAACTGCAAAACTACAAAACGCTTGAATACTCTTTGCTATTCGCGGGCGAAAAGTTGTTAACAAGTTATGAACAGCGGGAGGGGCTTGCGCAATCGTATCTCCTAACCAAAAATCAGTTTACAAAAACAGAGTGAGGTTTATAAATCGGCTTCAAAGGCGTCTCAGGGTGTTGGATATAGGTCGGATATTTGGACAAGCCGCCCGTCGAGCCCTTTAACATGGACCCGTAGAATATCCCAGTGAACGACACCACAACCAGCATAAGAGTCCAGAACTCACGTAGCCGTTTTCTGTTTTCGTATAAATAAAGAGAGAAGTAAGCCAACATAATCGGCCTGAAGAAATAAAAGTATCTGAAAGGACGCGTCAATGCGTACAATCCTACAGGAAACATATAGAATGTGAGAACGCCTATAAAATAAATGTTGTAAATGACATTGAATCTTTTAGAATTAAAATAGGAATGCATTTTTTTGCTGTAGGCTATTATTATGACATTGATTATGATAACCATATAGAAAGCCATGGAAGTCCCCGCATTCTGATGTCCCACATTATCAGCCGACAAGCCCGAGAGCACATACGACTCATATCTCGAGGAAATAAAGGAAAAAATTTCCGTCAATCTTGATATCTGGTCTGAATACCTGAAAAAGGTTATTCGAATAAAAAAAGCCAACAACAACAGCAAATACTGCAATCTGACATTTTTGAACAAGTCCCTCCCCTGAGAAAAAAGAGGGTAAGCCACAAACAACAGAACAGCAGAACTATGAAAGCCTGTGGCTATTGCATTAAAAACAAAGTATGGTATTGGTTTTTTCTCAACGATATAGTCTATGGAATAAATCCAAATACACCCTGCTATTGAGGCACGTATAATATTGTTCCAACTTCCCATCAAACCATCAAAGAATAAATATATGGCCAGCCAAACAAGCAATTTCGGTTCTTTTCGAAAAGCCATGAAAAAAAAGAACGATTCAATTAACGCGAGAAATCCGAAAAGAAGAGGATAGGGTAATTTGCACAATGAAAAAGCATTCTGTATCACAACATATAATATTTCATGTTGTCTCCATGGATAGCCATACAAATAAATGTTGAGATAACCTAAGTGGTCATATCCTACGTCATATCGGACACCACATGTAACCGCAATGGCTAATAACGGAAGTGCGAAAAAGGCCTTATATGCAACAGATATATTCTTATTACCCGTGCCATACATGTTCCTACCATAAGGGCTCACCTGCATAACACAGAAAAAGCATAAAAGCATAAATACAATTAAAAGCGTGTAAACAAAAACTGTTGGCATCCCTTTATCTGTTAAGTAAACGATAATACATTTTCAACCCCAAAAAACGGAACAGAGAAAGAAACTTTCTGATTTCAAATTTCTCTTGGAACAACACACCGCCTCTCGACAACACAAACAGTGTCGCATATCGGTCGTAATATTTATAGCGAGTGTTTGGATTAGGGTCAAATTCATATAAATGTTTGACTGCCGCATACGCTTTTTGAGCTTTCCTCAACATTGAGCTTTTACTCCAAACACCACCTTCGTGTCTCCTATACACCCCCCAAAACTCATTGAATATATACGCGTCCCCATTCTTAAATAGAAAATACACCAAAATATAATCCAAACTACTTCCCATTTTTCGATATTCGTCAAGAACTTCTGCCCTATATACCAGAGAAAGATATTTGGTCATCCAACCTGTATTTTGTGAAGAATTGAAACGGAAGCCATCCTTAACACCACTGAATCTTTTTTCATTTCCATCTGTATCCCATTTGTCCAATTCCAAATCATACACTTTATAACGATGACAGGTGACCGAGACATCTGGAAATCGTTCCAAATAATCCACCTGTTTTTGCAACTTTAACGGTTCTGTCCAATAATCATCTCCCTCACATGTGGCCAGATATTTTGCATTACTAGTCCATTCATCAAAATAGGGGTTCTTAGATTTATTTTGGCTATAATGGTTTTCCCGCAGAAATAAAAAAACAAAGGTATGCAGCACATTATCTTTCAGTGGTGCACAAATAATGTGCGCATACTCGGGGTCTCTTTCAAAAGCACTTTCGGACTCCAAATCCAAGTTTTCAGCCGTCCAATGGCGCAAGAGCTGTCCTTCCCCATCAGTAGAAGCATCGTCAATCACCACTGTGACGATTGGGAATGTCGTTTTCTGTATGGCAAACCCATGCAATGCGTCCTCTATGAAAAGTTTATGATTGTAAGTGATGCACTGCGTGCAAACCATATATTTAAACTTACTGTCCATATAAAATTATCCTATCTTGTTGAATTTCATTGGCGGCAACAATTCCATACTAGAGTTGACCCCTCATTTCGCCCACAAGGGAGAACTCGAGGGGATTACTTGCGAATGCGACTTTTACGTTTTATACCTTCAAGATAATCGCCCAACATCCCTTTCACCTCTTCATATTCCGGCAATTTTGTGACTTTACAAACAACAAGAAGCACAATCGCCCCTATAATTACTTGTATTGGGAGGATAACGAAGTAAGAAACGGGCAAGTATTTGAAAAAATAGACAGACAGCGCAATCAACAGTCCTATTCCATACGAGGGAGCAACATCCCTCATTTGCATCCACCAAGGATATCCCAACTTTTTTCCTGTATAATTTGTATTGATAAAGATACAAATTATATTCAAAATCACACTACCGATAAGCATCCAATAAATATTCAAAAAAATGCCAAGACAGAGGGGACCTACTGCTAAAAATTTCTTTATTATCTCAAGTTTGAGGAAAATATCTGTTCTGCCTTGCACTTGAAGCATATTAAGATTGATGGAATGAAGCGGGTAAAATGACATACTGACACATATAAAAGGAAGAAATGTGGCAGCCTGATGCCATTGCGGTCCTATAAGACAATAGATGAGAGGTTCTGCCACAGCACCCATCATAAACATAATGATAACTGTAACAAACATGGTTGTTTTGATAACCCGCCTATAAGCAGCAACCATGCGTGATACGTCTTCTTGGAGCTGTGCCAATACCGGATAACTCACTCGTTGGACAATTGCATTAAGGTTGCTGGAAAACAAAGCAGCATAATCTTTAGCCCGAGAATATTGGCCCAATGTTGCAGGAGTATAAAACTTACCGACCACTGTCTGGTACAACTGGGACCACACTCTGTCTATCAAACCGCTAACCAGCAACTTCCATCCAAATCCCCACATATATCTGCAGCTGTCCATACAGAACCTCCATTTTGGCCACCATCGGTTAAAATTCCATAAGAATATAGTATAGACAGACCGGTAAACAAAGCTCTGCACCACCAGACTCCACACCCCGCAACTAGACAAAGCCATAACAATACCCACGATGCCACTTATGACAGAAGAAATGATTGATGCTTTAGTTTTAGTTTTGAAATCTACATTCCGAATGAGAATAGTGTTTTGTACAATGGACAGAGCTTGCAGAATCAGCAAAAAGCCCATCGCACGAACCAGCACAACCAATTCTGTTCTGTTGAAAAAACGAGCAATGGCAGGTGCCGCAAAATAAAGCAACATATACATAGCCACACTCATCACCATGTTTACGATAAACATGGTATTGTAATCATCATTGGTAACTTTGGGTTTACGGATGAGAGAATTGGCGAAACCACAATCCACAAACCCCGACAACACCGTGGTGAAGATCGTAACAATGCCAATAAGGCCATACTCATCAGGGGTGAGCAGTCGTGCTAATACAAGGCCTACAATAAACGACACTCCATGTCCCAAGAAAGCTTCAGCCGCACTCCACCCTACTCCACGAACGGTTTTTTCTTTTAACGATTGTTCAGGCATTATTTTATGATTAATATCTCTTGATAACCTTTATTAAACAATTGTCACTCATTTGATGACAATATTTTTCTATATCGGTCAACTGTATTGATTATATCTCCCTCCTCGTCAACGACATATATTCCCCCATTCTTGATGGCCGTATGCCACATCGTGGCTTTCGGGAACTTCCGTTGCTGGTCCATCAAATACGGCACGGGCAGGAAGCCTTCCACAAAGACCTTATAGAATCCTTCCGGAGTGTAAAGATTCGGGATTGTCTTTTCCAATAACACAACAGCATCTTTTGCCTCGGAATACAATGCCTCTTGACGATATTTGACCTCCCCATCGTATTTCATATTCGGAACCTTGCCAAACGAACGGGCATTTCTATACTCATGCAGCGCGTTTAGCGTGATACGTATGCTGTCCTTAATAATCGGAGGTGTTGCCAAGCGAACCGCTTCGCTGTAATTGACCACATGGATGATTTCCGGACTGTTGTCGTTGTCGGGCTCCAAATCATCCATCAAACAGGTCACCGCAGCCAGCTGAATTTTGGCCTGCTCCAAATCCGGGGCAAAATAGTCCAAACCGGCGCGAGCCTGCAAACTGACATGAAAACAATCATCTTCCAACTCTTTAACAAGTTTTAACATGGTTCTTCCTTTTGCCAAGTCCTGAATTCCAATCGTGAACTTTGGCGTGTTTAACATATTCTGCAGAATTAAATGCCGTATCCCAAGTTTTTTGCATGCTTTTGCGGCCAGAAAACCTGATATGATGTAAGTCAAATCATCTGCGCCTCTAAATGCGAAGTGGTGAGGAACATTGGGTTCCACTGGTTTACCTGTCGTGGCGATCCATTTTATGGTTTCAAAATGTTCTTTCAGATTGTCCAACAGAGAGTTATGTCCTCTTCCATCCAACTCGTCAAACCACCAGAATGACAAAGCATGCCACGAAATATTTAACGCTTTTTCATGAATTCTAGCTAATCCGGGAACATCCTTTGTACCGGAATATGTTCTGACCAGCATCGGTTTCGCATTTTCTCTGATAGTACGATATTCTATCTCTGAATTGACCGGAACCCCTCCCCCATTCGCCTTGCCTTCCCAATCCTCTCCAAAGTTGGACTGTGTAAGTTGCGAACTACCTATTGACAAAACATCAAGCAAACGGCTTTCCGCCAAGTCCTTACACCATGAATTATATTCTTTCAAAGCCTCCATCCGATTAGGATTATACGGTCCTGAATGCGTACGGATAATCGGCAAAGCATGTTTCTCTCTTGCATAACGCAATCTTGCCACATAGCTGTCATTTTCGCTGCCGCATTCTGCATATCCGTAATGATCCAGCGGTTGTTCCTGCTTGTACCGCTCCGATTCGATCAGCTTCTTGGCAAAATTCCACCGCATGTTGTCATACGTGTTGTTTTGACTTAACGCACTGGGTATCAAATCTTCAGGCACACCCAACATCGACAGGGTCTCTGTCGGGCTCTCATTGCCTGGAAACACCAGTACCGCCCCTGCAGTCTTACCCTTGACCAGCTCACAGGTATCAGGTAATCCAGCAAAGAAAATCTCTCTCATGCCCCCTCCATTTTCGACAAACATATTGTCTCCTTTGAGATGATGGTACAGCTTCAGGAAATAATCGCATCCCTCCTTGGGATCCAAACGGTAGCTGAAGCCCAAGCGCGTTATACCGTTTTTCAGAATCCAGCTTTTCACGAGACTGTAGTTGTTGATTTTCTGAATCTGTTCAACCGCCTCATTGACATCATCCTTGGACACATACACCGTGTAGCCGCAATCCCTTAATAAGTTAGCCACAGTATAAATGCCCATCGTGTGGACATCCACAAGCGGTTTTATGAAACCAAACACATCATTCAAAACGACATTATGCTTCATGGGTGATATAGTCTATTATTTCCTGCTTTTTCTTCCCCTCAATGCCAAGGTTTTTCAGATTTCTTCCGTTTGTGTGAAGGTCTTCGCCCAACAGGGCCTCGCTAATGTGAATCATCGACTCCAACAAAGGGGTCTCAACGTTCGCCGCCTTGCCCAGTTCCTTTATCGGCAGGACGCCCGTCGGAATGTCCTCCGTCAACTGGCGGGTGAATATGGTTGATGGGGATTTGATATCATGATAGGCCGGATTATTGCGCATTCTTTCGCACAATGTGTTCCCTACAGTATCTTTGTAAGCGACCTTAATCCACTCTTTCACCCCCAATAAATCAATCCCATACGCCTTTCCCACTGCAAGACGTTCCGCGTCAAAACGTTCTATAAACGAAGCCACCTGTTCGGTCATGTCTCTGTAAAACCAGAACATCTCGTTTCGTTCAATTGTGGCGGCATTGAAAAGCAGCACGCATGGGTGGAAAATCGCCCCAATGTTCTCTAAACTTGTCCTCAAGACATTCGTCGTCTTAGTGAAGCTAGGATATAGGGGGGTGACCTTGCTGAGGACATAGTCTGTGTCAGCAGCAGGGAGTGCTGATAGCAGTACCTCGTCTTTCACCCCGATGATATTGACCGTTCCGTTTTCGACTATCCTGCACGCATACACGAGGGTCTGCGCTTCGGCAAGATAAAAACGAACCTTACATCCTGATTCCAGCAATGCCTGTTTGAAGACCAATGCACCACACGTTCTTCCTGGGTTTAAAACGACAGTTTGTCCGTCCTTAAGATACGGAGCGATGGTGTGCGCCACGGCTTTATGGGCATTGGCAATGGTGGTAACCATGATGATTTCCGCATCTCTGACTGCTTCAGCAATATCGGTTGTAATGCAGCTGATTCTCCCAAAGCCTTGGATGCGTCCTTCAAGCCTGACACCGCCAAGAGTCCTCAATTCGTTGATTTTTGCTTCGACAATGTCATACAAAGCCACTTCGTAGCCCTGCATTGCCAAATAACCAGCAATCGCCTGACCGCCGTTTCCCGCTCCTAAAACTGCTATTTTCATAACTGCTATCTTTTCTAACAGAAAATCACAAGATTCTCACCATCCTCGTTTTCCACTTTCAGAGTCGAATAGATTTTCCGCTTTATCGTATTTAGTTCATCAAGACTTTTGACGACAATATGTAACCGCGCGAAAATGGATGCGGTAGTTCCTTCTTTTCCCACGACGTCTCCCTCCTTGTACACCTGCATCGCATCAATTACCTGAGGGATCCCGGAAATGTCATCCCATCCCTCTACCTTTGCAATTTTATCACTTTTACAAATGATGCTCTGCTGACTACAAACATCTTTGAAGCTCGGATTAGCGATATTAGCAATTCGATAGTTTGACATTTTACCCGTCAAAGCGAAATTTATCAACTCCTTAACAGCATTGTCACCGTTTTGGTTTTCAGTAAAAATATAGTGACGTCCGCCACTAAGCCTATACCCCATCTCATAGAAATAGAATTCTCCGTCATCCACAAAAGCCTGCATGAAAAGGACACCGTTCCGAAGCCCTTCGAGTTCAAACATCCGCTTGACACGCTTATCGACATCACTCAAATAGGCTTCTGTATACTTAGATGGGTATATCAAAGTCGATGTTACCGAGCCTTCATCCAATGTTTTGTAAATATATCTGTCACATATCGCCGTCAACGACACCTCGCCTTCCTGTACCTTATATTCGAAAGAGACATCGTCACAATCCATATAACGTTCAACAACAACCTTTTTCTTCGCCGAAAAATCAAGGCTGTATTTCAGTTTTTCTTCAAAGCTTTCTGGATCTTCACAGATACAAATGCCACGACTTCCGCTGTTGTCAACAGGCTTTATTATCACTTTGTGGCCCCTACTGATAATTGATTTATCAAAATTGTCCATATTATATTCAGGGACAACAGGAACATTGTGCTTTCTACACTTCTCTTTAAACTTTTTTTTGTCCAAGGTCCACTCAAGTTGTCCTTTTGTTGCATAGCAGGGCTTTTTTGCAAGTTCACATAATTTTTGGTATGGTAAAAGGTATGAATCTGTAAATCCTGTGAGTATTCCGTCGACGTTATTATCATGAACTCGCTTTAACAATTCTTTGTAATCCATCAAACTCACATCCCAATATTCATCTGCATATCGTTTTGCCGGTGATTTTTGAACATCATTCCAATCCGTCACGATTGTATAAACGCCCATTTTTTCTGCTGTTGTTATGATATCGCAACTCAGCTTGGTTCCACCTAAAATCAAAAGTTTTTTCCCTTTTATGTTCATAACGATTGATGTTTTGCAATAATATCCACAATTCTTTTCATTTCCACCTCCCCGTATCGCTGGTCAACAGGTATGGGGATCAACTTCTCCGCCAATTCATACTCCGACATTTCTTCATCCGTCCACTCTATCACATTCGGCCAGTATGTCGCCACAAAAACTTTGTTCGCAATCAGTTTCTGCTTCAATGACGCATCATCCGTCCAATACGGATAAACCATCGGAACCGCATCGTCGTCCAAGTCCCAATGAATTCGGTTTGTGTTTTTCAACTGTTCGTCCAAAAACGCGAAATTCTCCCTCCTTCTTTGTTTTACACTGCTATAATCAACACCCGACAGAATCGCATCCGTGAGTCGAGACATATTTTTTATTTCATTTCCACAGAGTGCATCTTCGTTATTTCGGAAGTCAGAATAGCCCGCCTCAGCTCCAAAATCAATACGTTTCAGTAGATGAGACATCCGTTCAAATGAGAAATCCCACTCCAAATCCTGTTCCAATTTTAGGGAAGTGTAGAGATAAGCACCGTCCGGTACCCCGAAGAATTTCCGTGCAGAGTAAAAGGTATCTATTCCCGGCTCAGGTTCTGAGTAAAATGCTTGGGCGTTGTCCACAATCAACTGTTCTCCATATAGATCAGCAAAATCTTTCAGACAATTCTGTTTTAAGCCAAAATAGTTGGTGTACAGAAACGCCTCTTTCTTATTCAACAAGGGGGAGAGAACCGGCTCCAATAATTCGTTTATATGATAAAACTCATAGTCGATTCCCAATTTATTGATGGGTTCCAACAGTACTTCACAGGTATAATACGGAATATATACCTTGTCGTAACGCCTTGCGCGTAACACATACTCGAAGCAATTTCGAGCAGTGTTGAGGCGCAAAGCATCTTTGTGATAATGCCTGCCTTTGCGAAGGTCTAGTTCGAAATAGCCACCAATAGCGTTCATTTACAGAATATTAACTTTCAGCCAAGAAGATATATTATCAATAGCTTCAACCATTTCATCCTCTCTCTCAAATTTCAGCACCAATGTGCCGATAGCATCATTTGCTCCTTCAAACGAGTTCACTCGATCGCCTTTTGACACCCACAGGTCCTCCTCCACCACTTCTGCGGGAAAGGCCTTAGAGATTTCAAGTCCGTCAAACGCCCCTGCCTTTTCAGCATGGAGAATCACTTCCGCCCAATGTCCGTTATATGGTTTTTGTGTTATCTCCGGTACGGAATCCCCTACTATATATCGTGTCATGGCAGTAATCATATCGACCCCCGTGGCGTAGCGCAGCATCTCGCACAGGCGGTTGCCACCACCGCGAGGGGTCAGCTCCATAATGTATGGCTTGCCGTTTGTGCCCACACGTGTCTCAATGTTATATACATTAGTCTTCATTCCCAACAAAGTGATGAGACGCTGGATTTCGCCAGTCAAGTAAGCCTCTTGCTCCTTGGTGAACGTAGAAGGCCAACTGTAGGCAGCAGGGGTGTATGGGTTGGTCGCGTTGAGATCGAAACGCTGGGCACAGAAGCTCACAAACTTCAATTTGCCGTCTTCGGAGAAACTATCCGTATCCGACGAGCAGCCTTGCTTCTCAATAAAGTCCTCGATGATGATATGGCCCGAGATAGACTTTTCGAAAGCATAATCCACAGCTGCTTTCAGTTGAGCCACGTCATCCACCCGAGTCACGCCCTTGCTGCCTGCCGCATCGGTAGGTTTAACAATGATAGGATAGTCCCATATCGTTGCATCAGCAATTGCATCCTCGGCACGACTATATCCTTTTGCCTTGGGCACATTGAAGCCATGTTTCGTAAGGAAATCACGGAACTTGTCCTTGTTCTGCAAAATCTTCACCGACTCGTACGGACCAAACGAAGGCAAACCCATCTGGTTCTGCACATAACTGGCCGACACCACACCGGGGTCAACACCAAAAGACATGATGCCGTCAATCTGTTTCTCCTTTGCCACTTTGAGAACAGCCTCTTTATCAACAATGCTCACATTCACATACTCATCACTAAACTTGTGAGCAATGTTGTCAGGTAAGTAATCAGCAGTAATCACATAGTATCCCTGCTCGTGCGCCGCCTTGATGACGGGCAACAGGTAGCGGATACCGCCGAGGAGCATTAGTTTCTTTTGCATATCACCTTACTATAAGTTCGAGTATTCTCGTCAAATCCGCCTCACTTAATTCATGATGCATCGGCAGACAAATCACTTCATTGGCGACCCGAGTAGCTACAGGGAGATTTTCCGCTCCGGCAGAAGGCAGACTGCGATAGGTGCTGAAGGTGCTGATAAGCGGATAAAAATACCGTCTGCCCAACACACCATGCTCCCGCAACTTGAAGTAGAGCTC
The DNA here is from genome assembly GCA_017438945.1 of Bacteroidales bacterium. Classification (GTDB taxonomy): domain Bacteria; phylum Bacteroidota; class Bacteroidia; order Bacteroidales; family WCHB1-69; genus F23-D06. Next base: position 60,904 of record JAFRUI010000003.1, on the reverse strand, counting down.
GTCACGCGTCATCCCGTATTCTTCAGCATTAATAAAGATGGGAAAATAGCTGTAGTTGTGACGCACACCAGGCATGTCGTCGAAGAAACGTATACCAGGGACAGGGCGCAAGGCTTCACGATACTTCACCGCCACTTGGTGGCGTTTCTCAATAGCTTCGTCCACATGTTTCAAGTTGACCAAACCATACGCCGCCCTGACTTCATCCATCTTACTATTGATTCCAGGGGCAACCACTTCCGTTTCACCCGCAAAACCGAAGTTTTTCAAGAAGTCGATGCGCTTTTTCGTGGCTTCGTCCTTCACCACAAGAGCCCCACCCTCAAGAGTGTTGTAAACCTTAGTTGCATGAAACGAGAGTGAGGCCATATCACCCTTGCCCGCCCAACTCTCTCCATTCACTTCCACGCCGAAAGCATGAGCGGCGTCATGAATAACCTTCAAGCCGTATTTGTCGGCAATGGCCTGAATCTCATCCATCTTGCAAGGCTTTCCATAACAGCTCACCGGCATGATGGCCGTAGTCTTGGGGGTAATGGCCGCCTCAATCTTATCAGGGTCGATACCACAAGTCTCGCCCTCAATGTCCACAAACACAGGCCGGCAGCCGTTCCACCAGATGCTGTGGGTAGTGGCAACAAAACTGTACGGTGTAGTGATAACCTCGCCTGTGATTCTTAACGCCTGCAGAGCGGTAAGCAACGGGAGCGTACCGTTGGTAAATAGACTGATGAAGGGCACCTTCAGATATTCAGCCAATGCTTTTTCCAGTTTTTGGTGAAAACTACCATTGTTGGTAATCCATTTGCTATTCCAAATCTCCTTGAGCAGCAACTCAAACTCCGCTCTGTCGGGCAACAAGGGAGAAGTGACGGTAATTGTGTTCTTGTCCATATTGGCGGTTGGTTGTTGGCTTTTAGCTATTGGCTATTGGCCGTTATGATGAAACAATGGGTTATAAGATAGCTTCTTTGATACTCGCAACAATGTATGCCAGGTCCTCATCCGTGACCATTGGACCGCTGGGGAGACACATGCCGACCTTGAACAACGATTCGGAAACGCCATTCACATAGGCAGAAGCGTTCTTATAAACAGGCTGTTTGTGCATCGGTTTCCACAGCGGACGGGCTTCGATTCCCTTTTGGTCAAGCCACACGCGCATAGCTTCTACATTGGCATTAGGCTCGCAATCCGTGTGCAAGGTTCCGCCAGCATGTACCACGCCGGCCGCACCGCCTACAGCACCTTGAACGGCGGCACTGTATGCACTCTCCTGCCCTTTCACCTTCAGCTTTTCATCCAGCAGAATGGTGCAGAGCCAGAAGTTCGAATCAAAGCGGTCATCCGGATTGCTGTGCACAGTAATGCCGGGAACATCGGCAAAAGCCTCTTCATAGAACTTTTGCACATACTTGTGGTGACGGATATGGTCATCCAAGACAGTCATCTGTCCACGACCGATACCGGCACAGATATTGCTCAACCGATAGTTGTAGCCGATGGCCTCGTGCTGATAATAGGGATAGGCTTCGCGAGCCTGGGTCGCCAGCCACATGATTTTCTGCCAGGCCTGTTCATCGGGGCAAACCAACGCGCCGCCACCCGAGGTAGTGATCATCTTGTTGCCGTTAAAACTCAGCACACCATACTCGCCAAAGGTACCAAGCACCTGGCCTCTCCAGCGGCTACCGAAACCCTCTGCGGCATCCTCGATGACGGAGATGTCATATTTCGCCGCGATTTCCATGATGCGTTCGATATCGTAGGGCATCCCGTAGAGCGCCACCGGCACTATGGCTTTCGGCTTCTTGCCCGTCTTGGCAATCCTGTCCTTGATGGCCTCTTCCATCAAGTCGGGATCCATATTCCAGGAATCCTTTTCGGAATCCACGAACACTGGTGTCGCTCCAAGATAGGTAATCGGGTGCGAGGAGGCGCAGAAGGTGAACGACTGCACAATGACCTCATCGCCAAGGCCCACGCCACAGGCAATCAATGCAAGGTGCACGGCGGCGGTACCGGAGCAAAGGGCCACAACACGTTTCTGTAGAGGCGCAATGCATTGCGTCTCTACGATGCTGTTAACGAAATCCTCCAGATCTTTCTCAAACCCATTCACATTCGGGCCAAGCGGAACCACCCAGTTGGTGTCGAAGGCCTCTTTTATGTATTTTTGTTCTAAACCTTCATCAGACATGTGTGCCAAGCACAGATATATTCTATTATTTCTTTCTGACATACTATGTTGTTTAGTTCTTTACTCAATAATTTCGGTTTGTGTTGACTTCACAATATCGGCAGAAAATGTTGCTACCATAAACTTATACCCTCTTTTTTTCGACCGCAAAAATATCTTATTTTTTTCAAACAGCCAAACATAATCAGTTTTTTTAGATATTTTATCATTATCTTCTGTGAGACATGGATTGTAGCTTGATTAATTCTCTTGTATTCAGGCATTTGGTCGCTTATATTTTTGCCATGTCAGATTCTACGCCGCTCGTTTGTTACACAAATAATTACACTCCCCAATCCTTACACCTTCTCATAGAACGTGTCCGGTCTGCTAGGATCAAAGACTTCATTACAGTACATCACTGTCACGAGGTTTTCTGTTTCGGAGAGGTTGATGATATTGTGGGTATAGCCGGGGAGCATGTGGATGCACTGGATGTTGTCGCCCGAAACTTCAAACTCAATCACCTTGCCCTCGGGGTCGTTGAGGTTGCGCTCCTGAATGAGGCCATGGCCGCTCACCACGATGAAGAACTCCCATTTAGTATGATGCCAATGCTGACCCTTGGTGATGCCAGGCTTGGAGATGTTGATGCTCACCTGTCCACAATTCAGTGTGTGGACCAGCTCGGTGAAAGAGCCCCGGTCATCCACATTCATCTTCAACGGAAAAGCAACCTTCTCTTTTGGCAGATAGCTCAGGTAGGTGCTGTAGAGCTTCTTGGCAAAACTGTTGGCGGGGATTTCAGGAATCATGAGCGTTTTCGGCTGCGCGGCAAAACTCTTGAGCAGGTCAACAATACCACCGAGAGTTATTTTATGAGTCGTGGGCACATAGCAATACTTTCCATCCGTTTTGGGGACAACCTCAAGTCCTTCAAATTCACAATGATGCTCTCCTCCTTTCAGACAGGCAATCATCTCGTCAACCAAATCATCGATATAGAGAAGCTCCAACTCCACGAAAGGGTCGTTCACCGTATAAGGCAGGTCGTTGGCAAAGGCGTTGCAGAACGTGGCCACCGCACTGTTGTAGTTGGGACGACACCACTTTCCGAACAGATTGGGGAATCTGTAAACGAATACCCTGGTGTCTGTCGCCTTGCCGTATCTGAGGAACAAGTCCTCCCCAGCTTTTTTGCTGCGACCGTACTCGCTATTTCCGAAACGCCCCGTCAGACTCGCCTGCTGCGAACTGGAAAGCATCACCGGACAACGGTTGCCGTGTTTCTTCAAAGTGTCCAACAAGGTGCTGGCGAAGCCGAAATTGCCCTGCATGAACTCCTCCTGATTCTGCGGACGGTTCACACCGGCGAGGTTGAAGACAAAGTCCGCCTTCGTAGCGAATTCGTCCAGCAGCGCCGGATCGGTGTCTAGGTCGTATTCATAGATTTCCTCGATGCTCAACTCGGGGTAACGACGGTCCTTACCGTCTTTTATGCATTCTAAAGCGGCACAAAGGTTTTTGCCTACGAAACCCTTCGCGCCTGTCACTAGTATTTTCATTCTTTGAAGAGTTTAAGGGGGTATAAACTCATTGAACCTTACAAGTCCTTTCGCCAGACCATCTTGTTCACCACGCCCACGTAGCTTTGGATGATGCGGACAACTTTGGTGGAAACATTCTCGTCCACGTAGTCTGGGACCGGGATGCCGTGGTAGCCGTCTTTGATGAGACTTACCGCCACATCGACGCTCTGCAACAAACCTACCGTGTCGATGCCGCTCAGCACGAAACAACCTTTGTCTAATGCCTCGGGGCGCTCGGTGCTCGTGCGGATGCAGACCGCCGGGAAGGGATGCCCCACGCTGGTGAAGAAGGAGCTTTCCTCTGGCAACGTGCCACTATCGCTGACCACGCAGAAGGCATTCATCTGCAAGCAGTTGTAATCGTGGAAACCGAGGGGTTCGTGCCGGACAACACGCTTGTCCAACTGGAAACCGCTGGCCTCCAAACGTTTTCTCGAACGTGGGTGACAGCTGTAGAGTATCGGCATGTCATACTTCTCAGCCATCTTGTTAATGGCAGTGAACAACGACATAAAGTTCATCTCCATGTCGATATTCTCCTCGCGGTGGGCACTCAACAAGATGTACTTGCCCTTCTCCAGCCCTAACCGCTGGTGGATGTCGCTGGATTCAATCTCCACCAAGTTGTTGTGTAGCACCTCAGCCATAGGCGAACCCGTGACATAGGTACGCTCTTTCGGAAGACCCGTATCTGCCAGATAGCGACGGGCGTGCTCGCTATAGGCCATGTTCACATCGCTGATGATATCGACGATGCGACGGTTGGTCTCCTCGGGCAAACATTCATCCTTGCAGCGGTTGCCGGCCTCCATGTGGAAGATCGGGATATGCAGACGCTTGGCACCAATTACACTCAGACAGCTGTTAGTATCGCCCAAAACCAATACGGCATCTGGTTTCAACTCCACCATCAATTGGTAACTCTTTGCGATGATATTGCCCATTGTCTCGCCCAAGTCGCTACCGACCGCATCCATATAAACTTCAGGGTCGGCGAGCTTCAGATCCTTGAAGAAAACGCCATTGAGATTGTAGTCGTAGTTCTGACCAGTATGGGCCAGGATAGTATCAAAGTACTGGCGGCACTTGTTAATCACTGCTGCCAAACGGATGATCTCGGGACGGGTACCCACGATGATTAAAATCTTTAATTTCCCGTTATCTTGAAATTTTGCCATACCAAATTAAAATTATGAGTTTAAGATGTACCTCTTGAACCCTTGAACTTCTTGAACTATTTACACTAGATTTGGGATTCCGTTCAATTCGTTCTGGATGTACTCCAAAGAAGAGATTTTTGCCTTAGTTTCTTCGAGGTTCAGACGATAGGTATTGTCGCTGTTGAACTCCTCGATGGTAGCCCGCTTGGTGTCGCCCTCCTTGAAGTACTTATCGTAGTTGAGGTCACGATTGTCGGCGGGCACGCGGTAGAAGTTGCCCATGTCCTCGGCCTTGGCGCACTCCTCCTTGGTGAGCAGGGTTTCGTACATCTTCTCGCCGTGACGGATGCCGATCACTTTGATTTCCTCTTTCTTGCCGCCAAAGAGCTCGCACACGGCCTCAGCCTGGGTCTGGATGGTGCAGGCGGGAGCTTTTTGGACAAGAATATCGCCATTCTGACCATGCTCAAAGGCAAACAACACGAGATCAACAGCCTCCTCAAGCGACATGATGAAGCGAGTCATCTTGGGCTCGGTGAGGGTGATGGGATTGCCCTTGCGGATCTGGTCAATCCAAAGAGGGATGACGCTGCCGCGCGAGCACATCACATTGCCGTAGCGGGTGCAGCAGATCTTGGTATCGCCACTGAGACGGCTCTTGGCCACGGCGATCTTCTCCTCGATGGCCTTGGTAATGCCCATAGCGTTGATGGGATAGGCGGCCTTGTCGGTGGAGAGGCAAATCACGCACTTCACGCCGGCGTTGATCGAGGCATCCAGCACATTGTCCGTTCCGATGACGTTGGTCTTTACGGCCTCCATCGGGAAGAACTCGCAGGAGGGAACTTGTTTGAGGGCTGCCGCATGGAAGACATAGTCCACACCCTGCATAGCGTATTTCAGTGTCGATTTGTTGCGCACATCGCCTATGTAGAACTTGATTTTGTTGGCCACCTCGGGCATCCGGGCCTGGAAGTCGTGGCGCATATCGTCCTGTTTCTTCTCGTCGCGGGAGAAGATGCGGATTTCACCAACATCTGTTCTCAGAAAACGGTTTAAAACAGCATTGCCAAAACTGCCGGTACCTCCTGTGATGAGGAGGGTTTTGTCTTTAAATACGGACATGATATTCTAAATGTTTAAATTGTTATATTCGTTATTTTATATTTTATATTTCATCCCTCATATCTCTTACTTCATACTTCCGCCCTCAGGCTTCGTCTCACTTCACATAATATCCACCCGTCTTATCCGAGTCACGGTACTCAATCAAATCTATTTTCTTCAAAGCTGCCAGCTGTTTCCATACTGTTGATTTGGATTTCCCTCTTATTTCTGCAACTTGACCAATCTTGATTCCAGGATTATTGAGAACAATCAAATAAACATCTTTAAGTACACCTTCCAGAGATTTTACACCACCATTTTTATCACCACAATGACTAATCTCTGCAACCAGTTTTCTATACTCCTTCGACATTGACAGCTTACCCCTCTTCGACCGTAAGATGATTCCTTCATTCACCAGTTCATCAATCGTCGAAGTCTTCGCTTTTCCAGGCACTTCAAGCTGTGCCATTGGCCTTTCTCTATATTCAGCACAACCCCACTGGGTACCATATCGATGGTGTCGTTGAGGTTGCCGTGGTCGTCTTAGAAGTATTCCTAGAAATGTCCGCGGACGCAGACGCAGGTCTCGCTGGAGCCGAGGTGGCGGTGGATGGGCATCACGGTGCCGGGCTCGAGGGCGTTGAGCATGCGCTGGGAGTTGTCCTCGGGGCTGTTGCGGAGGTCGAGGTTGCAGCGCAGGCGGGGCGAGGCCTTGGCCTTGGCTGATAAATCGTCTAATAGTATCTTATCTATGATCATAAAACCTTGAACTTTGTTCACAACTAACTGTAAACCATAAACTTTATAAGTCCCCTACCTCGTGGCCAAATCAAATAGCTGCAAAAGCGCGAAGTCTCTAGGAATGTTGCAAAACGGTGTTCACCGGAAACTTACGTTAATTCGTGTTGGTGAGTGAATGTTGGTTGTTTCATGTTGGTTATTTCATGTTAACACGAATTAATCAACAGCCGCAGGCTCACCAACAGCGAAGCTCACTATCTGGTTACAAAAGTGCGAAGTCTTCAAAAATGCTGCAAGACGGCTTTCCCCGTAAACGTACATTACATCTCCCCTTTTGCTTGCCGCCACATATCCTGCATAAACTTTGCCATCGGGCGTTTCTCTATCTCATCCAGCTCGGTATAGTTTCCCATCCACAACCTTTTCAAGTAATCGGAACCTCTATTACCAAGGAATTTAAAATTCGTGGGATCCATGTAATACGGCTCTTCGTAGGCTTTATCATACACTTCTTGCACCACATCGCCATGACGGCCATAAAGCGATTTCAAATGAAAAGTATCCCTGTACTCCTCAAACTCTGCCTTGTTAACACCTGCTTCTGGAACTAGTTCTATCTCCACCTCGTCATTTACCCTTGCAGCCGTATAAGGTCCCAACGGGTCGGTCAGTTCAAAGTGGAATTGTTTATGAATATCCGAATAATAGGGATGATATGCCAATGACAAGGCTTTGGCTGATTTTCCTTGATTGCATACGGCACAAGAGGGTATGAGGTTATAAAACGACATGCTCAGCATTGGATAGTGCAACTTGTCATAAAAGTGGTCGAACTGAAATCTTGTTATTCCCGCCACTTTTGTTTTCCGTTTCAGCTGAATATTTTCATTGGCATACAGTGTGTAGTGCATATTGCAATAGGGACAAGTCTTAACATTCAACCGCCTTGCAACCTCCACTAACACCGATCCCCTATGATTTGAATAGTTGAAAGCATCCAGAATAGCCTTTCCCAATGCTGTACTCTTCCATTGCTTGGTGGGCTTTTCATAAAACCTGTCCTTGTATTTGGTATCAAAATACTTGGCTATTTTGTTCAGCCAAAACACATTTGCCGTTAAAAGAGTGTGCAAATGCTCTTTAATCTTAGTGGCCACTGGCTGATCTGCCGCATCCAGTGTTGGAATCTTATTCTCAAGCGCCACCTTGATTTCGTCCTCAATTTCATCAATCAGATAATCCCGGATACTATCCAGGCTGCGACTCTCACCATCTACGCCCAATCTATCCCCTGCTATCTTATTCATTCTTAGTCCTCCTTCTTGCCTTCAATTCTTGAATCATCGCTTCATGATAAGCTATTTCAGAGTCAATATTTTTAGACGCAATCCTTCTCAGCAAATAATCCCTTATCCGTAAATCCCCAGTCAACGCTATAGTCTTCCTGGTGTTAACAGTAACCTCGTCCTCTTCAATGTCTTTTACCACTTGGTTTAGTTTCTTTTGAGCAAAAGCTCCTATTAAACCATTTTTCATGAAGAAAGCTCTGCGATAGAGGTTAAACACATTCTCGCCAAAAGTTTCTTTCTCATCAGAAACAATAACAGCAGATTTCCCGTTTTCTCTATTCAAGAAGTTTACACAACAAGCAGGAACATCACTAAGGATAATGGGGGAATGGGACGTAATCACAATCTGGAAATCAACCCCACCCTTCACACGCATATAGTGAATGAACTCATTCAAAATCCTTACATATTGCATTTGTAGTTTCGGATGATAACCAATCTCCGCCTCATCAATCAGCAAAAGTCGGGGAGACTCAATATTCCCAAAACGCTTTGGAGCAATGGAAATGCCATAATTCAGTCTCGACAGCAAGTTTAACAGTTCAAGCTCTCCTGAACTCAGAAAGGTGTTTTCGTACAAATTATGGCTATAGATAAAATCAAAAAATCTGGCAGTTAAAAAATACTGGCTATTTATAACTTCTTCCAATAAAGATCGTAGTCTGTCTTTATCCTTTTGAACGTCAAGATAGAACGAACCGCTCCCCTCGTCAAAATCACAGATTGCCACCATCTTTTTCACTACATATAGCAGCGATCCAAGAGCTTTATATGTCTCGGCAGCCATTTTACGTTCCTTGACATAGTTTGTTAAAGCATTAACAATACCATAATTTTTTGGTGCCTTAACCCAATCATTTAGAAGCATCAACAAATCACTTTGATTACCCTTTCCTTCCGCAATAAGATTGATGATGTCATAATAGACGATACGCTCTATAGATTTTTCCTTGATATCGACTGAAGTCAATTGTTCTCTTGGAATCTCAATTTTATCAAAGCGACTAATCCTCCCAAGTTTTATGGCATTCCATCCACCCCTGTTGGGAGCAAATTGCACAAATTTTGGCAATTGTATTGTTTTTAACAGCTCACTTAAGCCATCCAGTGCAAGTATCTCACATATACGATAGTTGTTTTGGGCGAAATAGGCCAAAAGGTAGTTGTACAAGGGCTCGCTCAAATGCAGGGAATCAATATTTGAATAGTCTTGCAAATCTTTAACGAGTAGCCAGGCATCCGAAGCCTCGTAACTTCCTGCAAGTTCCATTTCCCCATCCACTCCCATATACGGCTGAAAATGCCCGGAATAATAAAAAGTTTCTAATGAAAATCTTCTGGATTCTGGATGTAAAACAATTCCTTCACCGGCCACCACTTTAATGTTCGTGGTGTTATATATATACAGTTCCCCATTTTGTTCATAAACAATCAGCACCTTCAAATCTTCGTTTCTTGGGTAACCCTCTACAAACAAGTGTTTCAACAACCGAAGAACGGTGGTCTTCCCGCTTCCGTTGACACCAATAATCGCAGTGAGTGAATAGATGCCCTGCTCCCAAAAGTCAGCGGGGATTGTATCGTTACGCCTGATGATCAGTGTATTTCCATCCGAAATGGAGAATGAATATCGGTGATCGAATGAAAAACCGATATTCTGCAATACGTCAAAGGAAGTTGTGTACAAATAGGATAAATGCATATTCACTTTATCAAATCAGGTGTTTTTCTCCCCTATTTCGACCAAAACAAGTATATGACTTAAACAGAGTTATCTCGACTTAGTAGTTGCCATACATGTTGTTTAATATCTATACTTCGTATAAAGTATTGTATAAGTGCGATTTAAAATGTATATTCTTCCATAAAACTTACATTCTCTTTTCTTCGTTGCTTATCTTCAATCGAAAAAGCCAACCCCATTGTCTTATCAACTTGAGATAGAAAACTAAAAAAGAATCGAATTACAACACCCAAATCTTATACGCCAATTTGCCATATTTGCCATGTCGGGGTATTGTCCTAATTTATCCTTGAATCCCATTTGCATTTTACCATGATTCGTAAACCAACACTCCCGCAACTCGCTGCATGTTCTTGTGCTGTTTGTAACAGTACGCATATAATAACACTTTTTCCCGAAAGTTGAATATGCCAACAAATTAATGTCTGTCTCCGTTAGTTCCTCGTCCACACTTGCCCATTCACATAATGTTCCTATTATCATTTCACTTGACACGTCATCCCTAAGCCTCTCTTTCGTAAAGAGAAAACCAATTGGTTTATCCCTTTTATAAATGGAATAGAACGACTGTTTGTCTTGTGGTTTACCAGTAAGATTGTATTTCAAATTCCATTTCAGCCAAGCATTGTCATGTAGTTCAGCGTACTTGTGTCCGTCATTCGTGCACATGTCTCCCGCCCAGTCTGGAATGCCGTCCTCTTTTTTTAGACAATACTTCTTTTTTAACCTCTTTATTCTTGCTTTAGTTGGAACATTCAAGATCCCAAGAAAAACATCGCTCAAACCTGAACATATTTTCAACGGCAAACCTTTCAACCCTCGACACGCAAATGCCGATTCTACATTAATTAATTTTATCATTTCGGGGAAATAAAACAACGTGCAATCGTTTTTCTTCATTATAGAATCACATGCATCCGACAACAATGAGCAAAGGAATAACGGATATTCATCATTCTCCAATGAGTAATTGGCGATTTTGGTCCCCATGCCTTTCCCGCGTTGACTCTCATGAACCTCGATACTTCCAAACGATTGAGCATCAACAACATCGTCTCCTCTTTTGACTTTTGTCCCATATAATAAACTTCGACCTACAACTATACCGTCATTCACAATAAGAAGAACCGCAGTTTTAGAAGCGTCTGTATAATTTGGGTTTTGGAAGAATGTTTGTCTGACATTTGCATCCACAAAAGATGCAATGCCATACTTGTCATCATCAGTCAACCAACTGTCTTCTTCCAATTGACCATAAGATATTTTCTTTAAAATAACTACGCTCATTGTTAAATCATGATGTTTGAAGAAATGAAGCAAATACTTAGCTCTGTTATAATACCCTACTTAACAGTCTTGCCTTCTTATCGAACACTTCCGCAATAATCTCTTGAGTCATATCACCAAAAACAGGGCCATTGCACTGCTGGTGGAATGAGAGGCCGCTCATCGAAAGGTTCTTTTCAATTAATAGTGGGTCGCCCTCTGCATCAATAGCAAAATCCCATGAGATAAGTTTGGAAAAGTTTACCAAGCGATTGTGTAACGTTTCTGCAAGCTTTACCACCTTATCGAAGTTTGGTACATAGTGGCCTTTGAACAGTACACCCGTAGTTGGATGACATTCAAACTTTTCACCAGAATAATTATACGCAACTTTTTTTAGATTACCTGTTTTATCCACACCCACATATAACCCACCTGCGGTAGCATTGTCCACTCTATTACCGCCAGCACCCATTCTCACAATAGTCGACAACTCTTTGGCCTCACCATTATGGAAGAATGTCATCATACGAATTGTGTTTATCGAATTTGGATAAATCGAGGCAATTTGTTCGTGCTGTGTGGCGAATCTCTGTACAATACAATTTTTGAACGAATCAACGTATTTGACAAACTCATCAAATTTTTCCGTTTCCCCAGCCTTATATATTAGAACACCCCTACCCGACCCAGTGCCAATTGACGGTTTTGCAACATAACTACAATCTGGCGAAAGTCTATCGTGCAGTTCATTGATGGATATTATCTTGTAGTTCTCATCCAATACTCCTCCCCCTATGTTTCGTGCAACAGTAATAGGTTGTTTGACATCGTAAAAGAACAAGCTATTGAAGTTTTTATCCTCAATTGTGAGAGCACCCCAGTAGTCATTGTATTTCATATCCACAATACTAAAAAAGAGATTACCAGGGAAATACAGAGGAGTCCATGCTCGCCCTTCCTCATTAAAAAGGTTATAGTAAGCGAACCAGATATCATCCACATGAATTCCCTTCCATACCTCATCCACCATTTGCCTTTGCTCTTTTGTCAGCGATGGTATCGTAACCCCTAAATCATGGCAAGCCTTTATGTCATGTTTCATGTGTGCCCAGATTGCTTTTGCACGTCTACACCTTTCGTGAAATATTTTTCCGTCTGTTATTATTGAACTTATACTCATTCTAATACTTCTTTTATTGTTCGTCTATAACAATTTACTTAACAGTCTTGCTTTCTTGTCGAACACTTCCGCAATAATTTCCTGTGTCATATCTCCGAAAATAGGACCATTGCACTGCTGATGGAAGGACAAACCTGCCCATGACATGTTCTTTTCAATTAATATCGGGTCACCTTCAGCATCTATTGCAAAATCCCATGAGATAAGTTTAGAAAAGTTCACCAACCGATTATGCAATGATTCTGCAAGATGCACCAATTGATCAAAGTTTGGAATATAGTGACCTTTGAATGGTACACCCGTTGACGGATGACAATCAAACCTTTCGCCATAATCATTATATGCAACATTCTTAAGTTGACCTGTTTTATCCACCCCCACAAAACACCCACCAGCAGTGGCATTGTCAATTCTATTACCGCCAGCGCCCATCCGTATTACAGTTGACAATTCCTTGGCCTCACCGTTATGGAAGAATGTCGTCATTCGGATTGTATTTATAGACTCCGAATAAATTGACGCTATTTGCTCATGCTGTGTGGCAAATTTTTGCACAACACAGTTTTTAAACGAATCTACGTATTTTACAAATTCCTCAAATTTTTTCGTTTCACCAGCTGTATAGACTCGAACACATCTACCGCCACCCGAACCAATTGATGGCTTTGCAACATAACTGCAATCTGGAGACAACCTTTTGTGCATTTCATCAAGGGATATACGCTCATAATTCTCATCCATAAAAGTACCTCCCATGTTCCGCAAAACTGTAATAGGTTGTTTGACATCGTAAAAAAACAAACTATTAAAATTTTTGTCCTCTATTGTGATAGCACCTCTGTAGTCGTTGTATTTCATATCCAGAATGCTATAATAGAGATTGCTCGGGAAATACAATGGGGTCCAGTCTTTCCCCTCCTCATTAAAAAGATTAAAGAAGGCAAACCAGAAATCATCCACATGAATACCCTTCCACACCTCATCCACCATTTGCCTTTGTTCTTTTGTCAGCGGAGGTATTGTAATCCTAAGATCATGTTTCATGAAATCCCGGATTTTTTTTGACCGTTTGCATCTTTCGCGGAACGATGCACCTGCATCAATTATTGAACTAATGCTCATTATCTATTGTTTTTATTGTTTTACAATACCACACTTAACAATCGAGCTTTCCTATCGAACACTTCTTTAATAATATCCTGCGTCATATCACCGAAAAGAGGTCCATTGCACTGTTGATGGAAGGAAAGACCTCCTTCTGACAAGTTCTTTTCAATCAAAATCGGATCACCTTCTGAATCAATCGCAAAGTCCCATGATGCAAGTTTGGAAAAGTTCACCAACCGATTGTGTAACTTCTCTGCAAGTTTTACCAAATTTTCAAAATCTGGCACATAGTGACCCTTGAACGGGACACCCGTTGTTGGATGAGATTCAAATCTTTCACCATAATCATTAAATGCCACATTCTTGAGATGACCTGTTTTATCCACTCCTACAAAACAACCACCTGCGGTAGCATTGTCAATTCTATTGCCGCCAGCACCCATTCTTATAATAGTTGACAATGCCTTAGCCTCCCCATTGCGGTAGAAAGTTATTATTCGGATTGAGTTCAAAGAATCTGGATAAATTGATGCAAGTTGTTCGTGCTGTGTGGCAAATTTTTGCACAACACAGTTTTTGAACGAATCTACGTATTTGATAAATTCTTCAAATTTTGCCGTCTCTCCTGCCTTATATATTAGAATACGCCTACCTGCCCCTGTGCCAATTGATGGCTTTGCGACATAACTGCAATCTGGTGAAAGTCTTTTGTGCATTTCATCAATGGAAATAATCTTATAATTCTCATCCATTATGTTGCCCCCAATATTTCGAACAACTGTAACAGGTTGCTTGACATCGTAGAAAAACAAACTATTGAAGTTTTTGTCCTCAATTGTGGCACAACCTTTGTAATCTGTGTAATGCATATCCACAATACTATAATACAGATTACTGGGAATATACAAAGGTGTCCAATCTCTACCTTCCTCATTAAAAAGATTAAAGAAGGCAAACCACATATAATCCACATGAATACCCTTCCACACATCATCCACCATCTGTTTTTGTTCATGGGTTAACGAAGGAATGCTGACTCGTAATTCATGTTTCATAAAATCCCCAATCCTATTTGTCCGTCTGCGTCTTTCATGAAACGTTTTCCCCGCATTAATTATTGAATTTATGCTCATTTTTAGATCGTTTATTTATAGTTTCGTTTACCATCAACATTTAACATAAAGCCCTGCTGATATCCGGATCATTCAAACAAATCCCAGAATCTTTTCACGTCTTTTTTATACACCCACTCCGAGAAAGACTTGCTTATTTCAAAACTGGTCTTCCGATAGAGCAATGACGGGGCGTTATTCACTTCATAGAAGAATATTCCATCCTCTTCATACATCGGATCGGCAATGGACATATAGCGCGTTCCTTCAATTGCATTACCAGCATCGGCAGCAGAGTCAATAATCAAACAGCCTTTCTTTACTTGTTTTAATTGTTCCTTGGTGATGATGTGAGCCACGCTTGAATCCACCTCAATACCGTTGATAATAACGTCGTATTCACCGATTGTTTCATAGAACTCGTTCATGGTTTTACGATAAAACATGCGCACGTCAGCATTGTATTTAGAAACATAGCTGTACCCGCCCTGAGAGCAACTTCCACTGGCTAATACGGCGATTTTGGTGTCAGAATCGGGGTAGAGACCAAAATGTAACAGTGCATGCTGTACGCTCGCCACACCTGCATAGAAACTATTCTTCCAAACAAAATTCTTCTTGATGAAAGTTACAGGAATATGCTTGTCGCCAATGTGAGCCGTTGGATAGATATTGTCGAGATCGATGACGTGCAGTCCTTTCTTACAAGCCACCTTTTGATAGAACTCGGTACCAGAACCCGTAGGATGAGTCCATCCAATTATCATTTGGCCTTCACGGAGATGGTCATAATCTCCGGGCTGAATGAGTTTCAAGCAGAATACGGTGTCACAATTCTGGAAAATGTTTGATCTTGAGTCGATTTTGCAACCTTTAGCCTCATATTCAGCGTCATTTATACCCAATTCGGAACCGAAACCCGTTTCGATGACAAGCTCGTTTTCAAATTCCGAAGTGATATGTTCTGGCAGTAATGCCACTCTTTTTTCGCCCGGATAGGTGGGCTTAATAAAACCTAATTTCATAATTGATACTTTTTTTATTAATACATTATTCAAATTCTTTTTTCATTTCGTGATTCGTAAGCTCTAGTACATAATCTCTACTGCCCTTCTTTTGCCTTTAGACCTTGTGCAAAGTCGGAAAGATATCTGTACCTCGGTGTCAACTCACCATCTTTCAATATCATTGAACGGTCTATCACATCCGAATGTTCACCCTTCAACAATGGCTCAAACACATGCTTCGTCAGCATGTCGCCGAAATAGGCGCTGGTATCCATCGCCAAAGCATTCGGACAAGTGTCCACCGCCATTTCGGTTATGTTGTTTGGAAAAGAGAAGGCTGGCTCGTCTCTTTCTGTAACAGGGTTATAGTCGTAGTACGGGTCGTCGTGCGTGGCAGGGCGAACAGTTGACTTGATACTGCCTTTGATGTCGCATGTAACATCGCCAATCATGCGGATGCGCATATCTGGGTTGCGCAAGTCCTCTTCGCTGAGATAGACCGGTGCTTCAGGCCCCCAGAAATGGGCGCAAATCAGCACGTCGGTTTTCTTAGCAAAACGCATAAAGTCGCTTTCGTACTCCTTAGCGTTGTGGGTGAAGTCGCTCCATGAAAAAGCTCCGCCATCTTTGCGCTTCACCAAGCGGTCAACATCTGCCACGCAATAGGACAAAGAATCTACCTTGTCTGTAGCGAGATACTCTTCTTCGCCCATCTTGACGGCACCAATATTGTCCAGCACATGCTGCGCACCTTGCGACACACGGCCTGCACCTGTAACAATCATTTTCACTTTAGGTAGCTCGATACCGTTCAGCACACCAAACAGCTGATCAAGTGTGAAACGACGGTCTGGCTTGGGTAGTTCATACAACTTGTGTTTTAAACCATAGCCACGTAAAGTGTAGTACACCCCAACGACACCTGCCCACCAACCGAAGGCGCAGACACGGATGTTATTGTCATCAACAAGGTATTCATAATCACAGAAGGTGATGTGTTTCTGCATGAATGCCTGGAGCAATGGCCGGTTATACTCCTGCATTTTGGCGATATGACCAAAGAAGAAGTATTGCTTATTAGGTATCAGGCTCTCGATGTTGGCCTCTTTGATACCAAACAATATATCGCAATCGTCCACATAATATACCACACGCACACCTTCAGCACGGTATTCTTCGTCGGAGAAGGCACGTATATCACTTGCTTGGACTACAATCTCGTGTTGAGGGAACCTATTGTTCAGGTCGGCCACTTGCTTTGGCGACAAGGCCACGCGGTTGTCAACCGGAGTCTTGGTCTCTTTGATAATTCCTATTTTCATCTCATTATGGTTTTAATGCGGTGAGTATGTCCTTTTCTGTGAGTTCACCATATATAGGACAGATGCCCTTGTTTGTTTTCACCTTTATGGTTTTATTGATAAAGTCAACATCTTTGATGAGGGTGTCCAAATCCTCCGAGTACAAGGATATCATTGTGATTTTTTGCGGTTTGTCGTCCTCGACAACAAAATCATCATAAATGATGGGTAAATAGGTGATTGTCTCTCTAAGCTTCAACACCTCTTCTTCCCCAAGAATTCTTTCCACGACGCTTCCTTTTTCCGCTTGGAAATATGGGCTATATGTTATAGAATAACCTCGGTCAAGGATGAAATCAGGCTTTACTTCAAACGGAACACCCATACCATATTTAATCATCATAGTCAAATAATCAATGCCGTCGCTGGCACGATGATAGTCGAATGAATGTCCACCACCAAGACGGAATCCTGTTTCAAACACATAGAACTTACCATTACGATAGAAAAATGAGATATTGGCAACACCACACTCCATTCCCATATCGGAAAGCATCGCTTTTATATTTCCATCAACTGAATCAATGTATTCTTTTTCGAATCTGGAAGGGAACGTCCAAGCTTTTTGCTTGGTCTCGAAACCTTTTTGACTGCCCAACATTGTGGTGTCGCAGGTCTCAATCAGGATGGTTTGCTTGCCGTTGATGTAATAGGTGCAGTCGAATTTAACGCCATCGCCAATGAAATCTTCCACCACCACGCTCTTCGAGGGTGACATTTCGTAGGCGTAGGCCAAGTATTCCTTATACTCGTCTGCATTATAAGCCACATTGATTCCAATACTTCCACCACGGTCAGTAGGCTTAATGATGACAGGAAAGAGAATATTGGCATCGTTGGGGTCGTACTCGTTGACAATCGGCACACAGTATTGTTTGCAAAGGTTCTTAAATTTATTCTTGTCGCGGGTGATTTCAAGTTGTTCACGGTTGATGTAGCATGGCAAACCGAGACGTTCGCACATCTCAATCATAGCTTCAATACGAAACTCACTAACCCCGGCCATTATACCATTCACTCCACTTTCGCGACACTTTTTCTCCAAGGTGTCATAATCCATCCAACTGATGTCCCAAGCTTCATCGGCAATAGGTTTAGCCGGACAATCCTTGCCCGTTCTTACATCCGTAACAATTACGTAGCAACCTATCGACTGAGCTATTTTGACAACATCGACATCATAATTCGACGCCCCTATGATAAGGAGTTTTTTACCCTCCAATTCCTTCATGATATTATAAGTTTAATTGTTAATATTTTCAGTAACACTATTGTTATCGTCTCTGTGATAGATTTCGGAGAAATGCAGGTCATCAACTTCTCTCATGTCCTCGGCACCCTCGCCCACATCAGAACGTTTCAGTACATTCATCACGGTAAACCACAGTATGCGAATATCAGTCCACAGCGAACAATGGTCAACATACCAAACATCAAGTTTGAACTTCTCGCTCAATTTACAATGATTTCGGCCATGCACCTGCGCCCAGCCCGTGATACCAGGACGGACATCATGACGGCGAGCCTGCTCAGGATTATAAAGAGGCAGATACTGCATCAGCAAAGGTCGAGGCCCGATGAGTGACATTTCACCCTTAAAGATATTGAACAATTGGGGCAATTCGTCAAGACTAGTTGAGCGGACAAAACGCCCCACCTTGGTCAGACGTTGGGCATCGGGCAAAAGTTCCCCGTTTTCATCCCTTTCGTCGGTCATTGATTTGTATTTAATCACCTTGAAGGGCTTGCCATGATACCCAGGTCTTACCTGGGTGAAGAAAGCACCTGCCCCTTTGTTGGCAAAATGCAGCCAAATTGTAACGATTATGAAAACAGGAGACAAACAAATAATCGCCACCAACGAAATGACAAAATCAAAAATTCGCTTGAAAAAATGCTTATACATAAATAATTATCCTCTATATGTTGGGAAATAGCCATTGTTGCGGTCGAAGTTAGGGTCTTCGGCTGCACGAGCTTCAATTGCTTTATTGTATATCTGTTGATTGAAGACATATCGGCCAATATAGAAAGGCACATCTGGGTCAGGAGTGAAGCAACGCTTGTATCTGTAAATACCATCGTCCTTGTGGTAGCCACCTCCTAGAATAAATTTTTCACGACCTGTGCGATTACACCACTTCAAAACTTCGTTCTTCAGGAAATCGTTTGGCCGGAAGTCGTAGTAATCAGACAAAGTGCCACCCAAGAATGAGTAGGCATACTTCTCAGAACAAAGCACCAGCTCGGTGGAAATCACTTTGCCGTCTTTTACCACATGGAAATACATGAAGTTTCCGGGCAAAAGCCGCTCTATGTTTAGGAAATATTCCTTGCCGAAATAATAATACGAGTCGGCATTGTTGCGATCCATCGTGAGGTCGTAAATATTAAGGAATTCGTCCAAATGGTTAGTATCAGGCTCTATCAATATTTCTAGCCCGTTATTTTCAGCTTTACGTACATTCTTGCGCACTTTGCGGTCGTAGCGGTTCCAAATGTCGTTCTCAAAGTCTCCAGTAGTATTTACTACGACATTTGCTAAAAGCTCAATTGTCTCGCCAAAATAATTCTTACGGAAATCGACATTGTCGAAAAGATGAAAACGATGAAATTCGCAGATAATATTGTGTTTCCCACAATGCTTGGTAAAAGACTCTTTGTAAGCCTCCATCAACTGATGCATGTCGGTTACATTCTCGCAATAGGGTCCCCCGTAGCCGTAGGGTGTCACGATGTCGAAATACGTCTGACCCTCAATCTGCCACTTTATCTCACGTAATATATACGTGTTGGTTATCTTACCAAAGGGACACTCGAACACAAAGGTATCGCTATCTCCATCGATGTTCTTGTAAACTTTGGCATAGTTTGGGTTAAAAAACAAGTCCATCATTTCTTTAAATATTCTTTGATAGTTTCCACAATTCTGTACATATCAAGATCATCGTACCGCTGGTCACACAACAAGGAAAGTTCACAATCATACACCTCAGTCGCCGCTTTGCTGACGGCATGCAAATCAGACAACGGCCAATGAACAGGGCAATAGATGCTGTGTTCAATTAAAAAGCAGCGCAATGCATTCCTATGGTTTGGATGAATATAAACTGGCACAAATAGTGGAGTGTCGTGAGCATCCATTCTAACAACAAGGCAGCGGATGCGTTCATCATTCAAATCGAGAACACTCTGCATCAATATCAAGGCGTTGTTCCGTCGTGTCCGAACAAGATACCGACAATCAGTTTGCCTTAAAACATCAAATGAGCGTTGGTCAGGCAGGGTATGATGATAATTCTGTTCGAGCATCTCTTCGGCTTCGTTAATCAGAGTAAGGAACTGCTGCTTTTCAACATCTTCATCATTCATATAACGACTCTTCAGATCAAAAATTCGAGCACGCATATCGGTGTACTCGTCGAACGGTTTCCAATCCGTTCCGAAGACAATGTCCGTATTATCTTTAACACCCACAAAGCCACAATTCACATCCATCCACTTGCGATAGCTGCCAAACACATAATCGCAGTCGTTGAAATTGAAATCGGAATATAGCGAATGGGTGGCATCGTAAATTATCAGCTTACCTTTGGCATGTTGTTCCTTGGCAATAACTGACGTTCCTGCATCTACAAAACCAAAATAATCAAGAAGAAACACCACATCACAACCATGATCGGGGTCAAACTGACGCTTTATGCCTGACTCGGCAGGAACCACATCGTAGAACAACACCTTAACGCCATGCCTTAAGAATGGTTCAATCATAGTATGGCAGCAGTAGGAAGGCATATAAACCGAGGTTTTACCCTTCTTTACCAACTCTTCAACGATATACTCCAACGCCACGCGACCGCTAAGAGTTTCCCTCACAGACCATTCGGGCTTGTACGACCATTCACATCCTCGCTTATCGCAAGGACTGCAACCTGTCCAGAACTCGCTACCGATCTCCTTTTTCATTTTTTGAGATGATTCATAATGGTATCGTATGTGTTTTCAATGCGATAGTTGTCACAGAGGAACCGATACCCCTTTTCTCCCATCGCCTTTATATCGTTGTGGAGCATTCTATCGACACAATTGGTGAAATCCCCAATGGAATTGCTCTCACACCAGTAGCCGAAACCATTGGCTTCGGCCATTGGACCCATGTCACAATTCGGGTCGGTGGCGCAAATCACCGGCATCTTGTATTCCAAATAACTCAACAGGCGCGACGGGAAATTCGGGATAGTGAAACGATGATCAAGGAAAATTAGTCCCACATCACAGGATTGCACCAATATGTCATAATCCTCCTTAGGTAAAAACTGTAATATCGTTGCGTTTCCTGGCTTATTCTTATCATACCATTCCTGAATTAAGTGCTTCTCTGTCCCCGACCCGACAACAACAAAGTGGCAATCAGTCCGATTCTTGTTGGCATCGAGACACTTCACCAAGAAAGGTATTCCTTGGGGTTTGCCGAGGTTGCCACCATAAACAAACACTGGCTTATCTATCGGCAATCCATACTTTCCCCTTATCCTTTCTTTGTTATCATTATCGTTAAGATTATCGTTTAATTCTATACTATTAGGAGCAACTTCCACTTTGGAGGGTGCAACCTCCAGATTATGCTTCAGCACAAACTCCACATTGGCAGAACTCATGCATCCTATATAATCAGACTGACGGTATAACTCAATCTCTTTTTTGCGGAAATACTTGTAGAACACACTATTCTTTCCAAACATTCCTATGTCAACCGCATTTTGCGGGAAAATGTCTTTCAGCAAAAGATAGGAAATAGCCTGCGGGTTTTTCTTCTTAAGATATTTTACCACTCCCATTAGAGTGATTGGAGGAGTGCTGTAGAGTATCAAATCGAACTTTGTATTGTCTATATATTTCTTGATCGCTCGTTTAAACTGCCTCTTCACCAAAATCTGACCAATGCCTTTCTCAACAACATTTGTTTTTGTAAGATTCAACGTTTGAACCCCGAGGTTTTTCACCCCATCACTTTCTACGACACTCGTAGCAATGCCTGTTTTCCGTTCTCGAGGAGAGACTATCGTCACTCGATGCCCTTCATCACGGAATTTTCGTATAAGGTCACTGTAAATGTTTCGTCCCTCAATACTCTGTATTGGTGACATCGTAAGAAAGATTATGTTCATTCGTTTAACAGACAAAATAAATTAAAATATTCTAAATTTTATTAATATCTAAAAAGTCCTTCACAACAAATTAGTCTGTGTCTATTCAGTACTCTATCGCAAAAACGATTGGGTTCTAATATTTTAGGCAAAAAACTTTTTTTCAATTCCAGGTTAAACCTATCAATTGATAATCAGACAGTATATAAGCAACCGACATGCTACAATTAATACTATTACACAAACGGTTGCCCCCCTCCAACCACATCCACAAACTTTTGACAGTCATTGATATACATAGCACATTTCGACAAAGATTCGTCTGGCAATTCCCACCATTTTGTGGCGAGAAGTTTTTCTATTATTTCTTCCGGAAAACGATATTTAATAACTTTTGCCGGCACTCCACCCACTATCGCATATGGTGGAACATCTTTCGTAACCAAAGCATTGCTACCAATCACCGCACCATGTCCAATTGTAACGCCTTGCTTGATAGTAACACCGTGGCCTATCCAAACATCACTTCCGATTATTGTTCTCTTTGGCTTAGGCAATTCATGCTTGAAGAAACGCATTGATGGACCGCTATGACTGACATTTTGAAATACGGGAGAAGTACTAACCCAATTAATCGGATGTTCTGCCCCGCCTATAAAAACATGGTCGCTTATAGAACAGAAAGAACCAATATTGCATGACGCTATCTGACAATTGTTTCCACAATAACTATAACGACCCATTCTCACATCAACAATATTACATCCATAGTTAATTACAGATGATTTATGAATCTTACTACCAACTACAGCTTTGCCATGAAGCCTATTTATTATCTTGGCATAAATATAAGAGAGTTGCATAACGTCACATTTTTTGCTTACTTTTTTAAAGCTTCAAGGTATCTTTTTGCCACCTCAGAGTCTGAATATTCAAAAGCCGTTTCTTTAGCTCCACGTGATATCTCAACAAGTTGTTCTGACGGCATCTGCTTTATGTTCCTCAAAATGCTAGTCAATTCACTTACATCCCCCGCCTTGCACAGGAATCCATTTTTTCCATCAACTATTACTCCATCAACACCTTCATTTCGTGAGCCAACGGGAATCACTCCTAATGCCATTGCTTCAAGATAGACCAAGCCAAAGATTTCCGCTCTGGAAATCATCACAAGCACATCAGCCTGCCTTAAATACTGTACAATTCGCTCGCGAGGTATCCTACCCGTAAAATATAGTTCTCCTTTTTTGCCTAATCTTTGATGTTCTTCTTCTATATTATTCTTTTCAGCGCCATCACCAATAAATGTCAATGAGAAATCACCTTCTGGATACGCTTGTGACAATGCTTTCAACACAGACAAAGGATACTTTCTAGCTATCAAAGACCCCACAAACACATAATTACGAACGGGCTGTTGCACTAATCTTTCGTTTTCTTCACCCGATTTTAAAAAAAACTCTGAAACCCCAGAAGAAGCAATAAAAGAAGATTTCGGCCTCCCATATTGTTTTTCAAAATTACGCTTTCCTGTAAGACTACGAAATCCGACAGCATCCAACTCAAACAACATCTTCACACCCTCGCCACCATATTTTTTTTCAAAATCAAACACATTTTCATGCAAGACAAGGCATGTGGATTTTCCATAACTCTTTTTTAAAGCACTCAACAATTCTAATTGAGGATTATCCCAATGACCAATAAACCAATCAGGCACGCCTAATCGGGAACACTCCTTTTTAATGATGTTTAATGCTCGTTTTAGTTGGCTATTGGAATATCTAGAATGAGGAAGCATTTTTTTTAAACAACGTTTATGTACAGATACGCCATCGGTAAAATAGTCCTCGTCTTGAGGACACTGCGTAGGAACCATCATTCCCAACCTGGTATTCAGTTGATGTTGAAAATGACGGCCCACCCAATACATAATCCTAGGAAATGTGGCAACAAAGTGAAAAACTGTTACTTCATGACCCATTTTCACCCATTCACGTGCAAAATAATGTACCACTGGGGTTGACCCCTGCATTGAAGTTGTAGTAGCGTATATAGGAGTTAATAGAAAGATTTTCATAACAACTTTTTATAGATATAGTGGATTGTAGAACATTGAACAACAATTCAATCCATGGATAACGTGTTATAACACTGTGGCACTGATAAAACCACCAACATTATCAAAAAAAATACAATAACACAGCATACCTTGTCGATTCTTTATGAAACCAAGGCGCCCAACAAAGCCCGTCCCACAAGCCCTGTCACTTAATCCCTTTTGAAAATATCCCTCGTGTAAACCTTCTCCTTCACATCGTCCAAGCAGCTGTCATAGCGGTTGGCTATAATGGCCTGCGACTGGGCTTTGAACTGATCGAGGTCGTTGACCACGAGCGAGCCAAAGAAAGTGCCGCCGTTTTCCAACGTCGGTTCATAGATGATGACCTGCGCGCCTTTGGCTTTGATCCGCTTCATCACGCCTTGTATGGCGCTCTGGCGAAAATTGTCGGAGTTAGACTTCATAGTGAGCCGGTACACGCCAATCACAGGAGCCTTTTGCTCAGTTCCATAGATGTTGTTTTCCGTATAGGCATAATAGCCTGCCATTTTCAACACTTGGTCAGCAATAAAATCCTTGCGGGTTCGGTTGCTCTCCACAATGGCCGACATCATATTCTGCGGCACGTCCTCATAATTGGCCAACAGTTGTTTGGTGTCCTTCGGCAGACAGTAGCCGCCGTAGCCAAACGACGGATTGTTGTAATGCGTGCCGATACGGGGATCGAGACCAATGCCGTCAATAATGGCCTGGGTGTCCAACCCCTTGACCTCGGCGTAGGTATCCAACTCGTTGAAGTAACTCACACGCAAGGCCAGATAGGTGTTGGCAAAGAGCTTTACGGCCTCTGCCTCTTTCATGCCTATAAAGAGGACCGGCACATCCTGCTTGATGGCGGCGTCCTTGAGCAGTCCAGCAAAAACGTGCGCTCTCTCGGTGATCCACTCCAAGTCGGTCAAGGCTTGGATGGCCTCGTTCTCCTCCCGGAACTCTTCTCCCATGATCTTAGGGATGCCTACGATGATGCGGCTGGGATAGAGGTTGTCGTAGAGGGCCTTGCTCTCCCTCAGGAACTCGGGAGAGAAAAGGAGGTTGAATTTTTTCACCCCTTTCTTCTGGTATTTGACGTAAAGGTTGCGGGTGTAACCGACGGGGATGGTGCTCTTGATAACCATAACGGCATCGGGGTTGACCTTGAGCACGGCGTCAATGACGGCTTCCACAGCACTGGTGTCGAAGAAGTTCTTCTGAGTGTCGTAGTTGGTGGGGGCGGCGATGACCACAAACTCGGCGTCCTTATAGCCGGCCTCCTGGTCAAGGGTGGCTTTGAGACTGAGAGGCTTGGTGGCTAGGTATTCTTCGATATAGTCGTCTTGGATGGGCGACTTTTTATGGCTCACCATCTCAACGCGCTCGGGCACCACGTCCACGGCAGTGACGTCATTATGCTGTGCGAGCAATGTGGCGATGCTCATGCCGACATAGCCGGTTCCTGCAACTGAAATCTTCATAATATGTTGTTTAATCAATATTTACTTGTTATTCTGCTACTTATATTCCGCAAAATCCTTAAGAAAGGCAATTTTCTGCATCAACTCACCTTCCTTTATACATCTCCTCGTAATACTTCTGGTAGTCCCCGCTCGTAACATTGTCCATCCACTCCTGATTATCCAAATACCAACGGACGGTTTTCTCGATGCCCTCTTCGAACTGCAAAGATGGCTCCCAGCCCAACTCCTTCTGGAGTTTCGTGCTGTCGATGGCGTAGCGCATATCGTGACCAGCACGGTCTGTAACGTAAGTGATGAGGTTCATGTCTTCGCCCTCCGCTCTACCCAACAGGCGATCTACTGTGTTAATGAGCACCTTGATGAGGTCGATGTTCTTCCACTCATTGAATCCTCCGATATTGTAGGTCTCCGCCACCTTGCCCTCGTGGAAAATCAGGTCAATGGCTCTGGCGTGGTCTTCCACATAGAGCCAGTCGCGCACGTTTTCTCCCTTCCCATACACGGGCAGCAGTTTTCTGTGACGGATATTATTGATAAACAACGGGATCAGCTTCTCCGGGAACTGATACGGACCATAATTGTTGGAACAGTTGGTCACAACTGTTGGCAACCCGTAAGTATCATGGAAGGCTCTCACAAAGTGATCGCTGGCTGCCTTCGCCGCACTGTAGGGACTGTGCGGCAGATATTTCAGGTCCTCGGTGAAGAACTTGTCACCGTATGCCAGATGGTGCTTGCCGCTGCTGGCCTTCGTGCTGAAGGGAGGTTCAATGCCCTGAGGATGAGTCAGTTCAAGAGCTCCATAAACCTCGTCGGTGGAGATATGGTAAAAACGTTTGCCGTCATATTTTTCGGGCAACGATTCCCAATATAGTTTCGCGGCCTGCAACAACGACAGCGTCCCCATCACATTCGTCTGAGCGAAGGTGAAGGGGTCTTTGATAGAGCGGTCCACGTGACTTTCGGCGGCCAAGTGGATGATGCCCTCGACGTGTTCGTCCTGCATCAGCTTATAGACACCTTCGAAGTCGCAGATGTCCATCTTGATGAACTTATAGTTCGGTTTTCCCTCTACGTCTTTCAAGTTGGCGAGGTTTCCCGCATAGGTCAACTTGTCGAGGTTTATGATTTTATATTCGGGATATTTGTTCACGAAAAGGCGAACAACGTGGCTGCCGATGAACCCGGCGCCGCCGGTGATGAGAATCGTACGGTTCATTTAATTATGAATAATGATTTATGAAAGATGAATTATGAATTATGAATTGAATCCTTCCTAAAGGTGTCGGAGGTGATGTCTTCTTTTAGTTCGTCGATGACATGAAGCAGGTATTGTCCATACTGATTTTTGAGCATGGGTTGGGCAATTTCGCGCATACGCTCTTCCGTGATCCAGCCGTTGCGGTAGGCAATGCCTTCAAGACAGGCGATCTTCAGTCCTTGTCGTTTCTCTATGACCTCCACGAACGTGGAGGCCTCGGAGAGCGAGTCGTGGGTACCGGTGTCCAGCCATGCGAAGCCACGTCCGAAAACGCGCACCTTCAGCTCGCTGTCTTTCAGGAATTCCTGGTTCACGGTGGTGATTTCCAACTCGCCGCGGGCGGAGGGTTTTATGGTTTTGGCCACATCCACCACTTTGTTGGGATAGAAGTACAATCCCACCACCGCATAGTTGCTTTTGGGTTCCTTGGGTTTCTCCTCGATGCTGATGCAGTTGCCCTCCTTGTCAAACTCGGCCACCCCATAGCGTTCCGGATCGCTGACCCAATAGCCGAAAACGGTAGCCTTATGGTTCACTTCGGCATCCTCCACCGCCTTTTTCAGCAGTTTGGTGAAGCCGCTACCGTAGAAGATGTTGTCGCCAAGGACAAGACAGGCGCTGTCGTCGCCGATGAACTTCTCTCCTATTATGAACGCCTGCGCAAGACCGTCAGGAGACGGTTGTTCGGCGTATTCGAAATGCACGCCATAATCTGAGCCGTCACCCAAAAGTCGCTGGAATCCCGGCAAATCGTACGGAGTTGATATAATCAGTATATCCCGAATTCCTGCTAACATCAGCGCAGAAATGGGATAATAGACCATGGGCTTGTCATAGATGGGTAAAAGTTGTTTGCTGACCCCTTTGGTAATGGGGTATAATCTGGTGCCGGAGCCCCCGGCGAGAACGATACCTTTCATGAATTATAATGTATAAATGATGGATGATAAATAATGAATGATAAATATGCCAAAAGCTAAGAGTCTATTTCAAAAACTTTCTGCAGCAAAGATTTTTTGACTTTAAAATCCCAGATTTGCAGTTGGCGGAAACGGTGAATGTCGCTCCCGATGTAGTTATAAGCTCCCTCTTTTAACAGATAGTGTGCTTTTTTCACCGCATCGCCGCCATAGGCGCCAGAAAGGGAGGCGACATTAAGCTGGAATCGCAGCCCCTTCTTCTTCAAGGGCGCGTAGTCGCTTATTTTCATATACAAATAACGCTCCGGGTGCGCCAGAATGGGGTAATAGCCTTTTCGTGTGATAGCGTCCAGAATATCATGCAAATCCATTGGAGGAGTGTAATAGGAGGTCTCCACCAACAAAGCATTGCCCTCGTGTCCGTGTGTAAGAAGGTCTTCTTTCTCCAGCCGATCCAAGAAGAGGCCGTCCATCATATACTCGGCAGCCAGATTCAACTGCACCGGACCATGATATGCCGCCTTCAGTTCGGCAAACCGCGCCTTTAATCCTTCTGTCGTGTTCGGAATATCCTCCATAATGTGAGGGGTACACCAAACCTCTTTGATTTGTAGTTTCTCATAGGCTGCCAATATATTCAACGAGGTCTCCATTTCAGAGACCCCGTCGTCTACGCCCGGAAGGATATGGGAATGGCAGTCCGTGGCGCCAACCCATACATCAGCAAGTTGTTTTTTCCCGAACCACATGATTATGCGTTTTTGTTAGTATTATTGGAAGCACCGTTATCATCTTCATCGTGGTAGTAACTGCCATAGCTGTAACCATAACGATAGCCATAACGGTAACCGTAACGGTAGCCATATCTGTAACCATAACGACCCTCATGGGAGTACGTACCATTCAGCACCAAGCACATGTTGTTATACTTGTGCGACTCGTAAAGCTTGTCCAACTCCGGCAACATGCTGAGTTCCAAGTTTCCAGCACGCACGATAAAGACTGTGTAATCCGCCAAACCACTGATAATCTGGGTGTCGGCCACAATGTCGATAGGCGGACAGTCGATGAAGATGTAATCGAAATCCTTATGCAGATCTTTGACCATTTCCGCAAAGCGGTCTGTGGCCAGCAACTCTGTCGGGTTGGGCGGGATTGTACCCACCGGCAGCACTTTCAGGTTCGGGTGTCTGCTGTTAATCGGCACCATCACGCTGCGCACATCCTCAATCTTCTCGGCTAGGTAATTACTCATACCGACGCGAGGGCCATTCACATATTGGGACATGGAACAGTGGCGCATATCACCATCGATAACCAAGATACGTTTATCCTTGATAGCCAACGACATGGCAAAGTTCATGGTGATGAACGACTTACCACTTCCCGGGTTGAAGGAGGTGAACATCAGCACATGACAATCTTCCCCCTTGCACATAAACTCCACATTCGTACGCATGACACGGAACGCCTCGTTGATGGTGCTTCTGGATCCTGCCTTGACCACGATCTCGGCCAGCTTGGCATTGGTTTCCTTATCATCCTTCTTCTTTCCCAAAAGTCCCCTGATTATCAAATTTTTACGAGTATTATTTTTAGCAGCAGCTTCGCCTGTAAGCGGGATTTCTGCAATGAACGGCACCTTCACATTCTTTAAGTCGTCACGGCCGCGCAAAGAAGTGTTCATCTGTTCACGCAGGAAGATTATGACTATCGGGATAAGAAGACCCAAAACAAAAGTAACGAGGAAAATCATTGACTTTTTGGGCTTAATAGGACGTGGTCCTCCATTCGGATGTTCAATAACTCGGTTGTTATAGGCGGTAAAGGCCTGGGAAAGTTCGTTTTCTTCACGCTTCTGCAGCAGATAGAGGTACAACGACTCCTTGACCTTCTGCTGGCGTTCCACAGAAAGGAGGTATTTGGCTTGTGTAGGGCCCGCAGCCAAGTGGGCATTCACATCCTTTTCGGTGGAAAGCGCACTTTGCATCAGTTTGTTTAGAGATGTCACCTGGTTGTCCAATGAAGTAATCACAGCCCCCCGCATAGCGGCGAGTTTCTCGTCCAAATCCAACACCAACGGGTTTTGGCTGCTGCTGTTCGCTACCAGACTATTGCGCCGCATCATCATCTCATTATACTTGGAAATCTGGTTCTCGATACCCATATTGTCTACCCCTGAATTGACTGGCAACAACTGGTCGTGAGAAGCATCAGAAGCGAGAAAATTGCGAATATAACGTGTAATAGCCAATCGGTTATTGATATCCACAATGTTTTTGGCCACTTCGCGGTTCTGTCCCAAATACATGTTAGAGACCGCATTCACGTCAGGGAGGAGATTGGCGCTCTTGTAGGAGGAGATATCGTCATCCACGTTACCCAGATCCCCTTCAATCACCTCCAAACGGTCATTGATGAACCGGGAGGTGCTCAACGTAATCTGGTTTTTATCCTTCAGCCAATTGCCGTTATAAACCGCAATCAGCATGTTGATGATATCATCCGCTCTTTTTTTAATCACATCTTCCACGTTGATGGAGAGCACATCTGCTGCCTTGTTTACCTGGGAGACTGTGATTTTCCCTGACAAGGCACGGCAAGAGGCGTTCATGGTAGAACGATAGACATTAATTTTCGGCCAAGATTTCACCTTGTAAAAGTCAGTCTTGTTAACCGCAATTCTACCTATAGGAGTAGCAACCGTATCTCCAATCTTAAGGGTAATTTTATTGGACGAGACGCTTTCTCCCATAAATCTGAAATCGGACAAAATCACTTGGTTTTTATCCAACTTCATCACCAAAGAAGCGTATTGTTCATCGGTGAGGTCCAAAAAAGAGACCTTCGCCGGAAGGGTCTCACCATAAAGCGTTGTCGGGCGGAACAATCCGTCGGTCGTGTAATTCACATCCAAGTTGAGGCGTCTCACGGTTTCCATCTTGTTGTCCATAGACTGGATCGTGATCAACTCGTTCTGCACATTCACATTTGTGCTCAACATCCCAACATCAGTAAAATCGGACACATTAATAGCGGAACCGCCTTTTTTGTCCGCCTTTACCAGAATTTTGGCCGTCCGCTGATACACCGGAGCCGTCTTCAAAATATAGAAGGTGGCTCCCGCCAGCATAATCACTATTGAAATCAAGAACCAGTACCAGCGGTTAAGGCACATATAAATCCAGTCCTTAAGCACCACTTCTTGAGTTTTTTCTTCTGTTATTTGATTTTGAGTTTCCATACTCTTATTAAGGGTTATATGTTAACAATGAAAATGGATAAGGACAGCTACTGTCTTGATCTTTGCTGTATGAGCAATATGGTAGAAATGAGAGTGGTGATAGCAGAGGCCGTAGAGATCCAGAAAGAAGGCGATGCAAAGACGTTGCCGTTGGCTGTAGATTCGCGTGCACGTTTCTTGGTGGGCTCTACATAAATCTGGTCGTTCTGGCAAAGATAATACACCGGTGAGTTTATCACGGAATCCAACGAGGTCATGTTTACCTTATAGGTAAGCACATTTCCTATTGAATCTGTGCGTAACACCATCACATTTGTCCGTTTACCGTTGATGGTTAAATCCCCGGCCGTGCTGATAGCATCCAAAAGAGTAACTTTGTCTCGAACGATATTAAATTGTCCGGGATTTCTTACCTCACCAAATACGGAAAAGTGCAAATTGGAATACTCTACCGTCACCACGGGATCTGTCACCAGATTCCTATTTACAAGTTCCTGTTTAATATAACTAGCCACCTCAGTACGAGTCATTCCTGCAATATGAATCGTGCCCAATTCTGGAAAATCAATATTTCCATTTGGATCAATAGCATAACATGAAACACCCACATTAGTGGTTCCTGCGATGTTGTTAGTACTATGAGCTCCTATAACACGAGACGAGTACGGTAAGTTGAATAAGGCAGAGAGCTCTGGATCTCGGCAATTCACAACTATAGACAGCTTGTCTTCCGTTCTCAATCGGATTTCCGGTGACGGAAGGGCTATTTTCGCTGAGTCGGCGTTTATAGCATCCTGGAAATAGCTGATCTTCTTGTTTGTGGCGCAAGAGGCGAACAGCAAGCATACCAAGGCGAAAAGGTATAATTTGTGATTTTTCATATAGGAGTAATTTAATTAATTTTCTCTAAAAACATGGACGGGATATAAGAGGTGGCCACCAGGGCGAGGCCCTCGACCGCCACCAACAGACGACGATTCCCTTTGACGCGTTTGATGTAGCCCACGCAATCCTTGTAGGGTCCGTCCAACACCTTCACACGCTGTCCTTCCTTGTAGTTGACGCTTTCCACGTCAAGATATTCCAGACGGTCATCTTCCACAGAGGTGACCAGCATGAACACCCGCATTTCCTCCTCATCGACCGGGGAGGCTATGCGATTCCCGTCGGTCTTGTGGCTGTAGAGCATCACCCTGCCGTAAAAGGTCTTCTGCAGATCCCAGACCTGCTCTTCGGTGCAATGCACGAAAATCAGCGACGAGATGGCAGGTTTCATCGTCTCTTTCTGCTTTTCCTCCTGCAACTTATAGGCCCTGACCTTCGGGAAATAGGTTTCCACCCCTTCGCCCCGAATATCCTTGTCTATTTCAAAAACCTTGTTGTAGAAGACTTTGAAAGCATACCAACGTTTTTCTTCCCCTTGTAGCGTCATGCGTTTTTTATATATTTCTTACTTTAATATATGCGTTTTAAATGGTACAAAATCTATTATTCCCCCTCCTGAAAAGAGAGGTTCCACGGGAGATGCTGCATATCAACATACTGAAAACCAAATCCTTATGAACCCAAAAGGATAAATATGGATTTCTCCCCATTTACAATAAAACCTAACGGCAAAGATAAACATTTTTATTAATAGATATTAGTAAATCGCATTTTTTCTGCCCGTTTTTTTTCAACAAAAAGTTGACAGGGCATAACATTCCTATAACCCTCTTGTATATAAGGGGTTAAAAAGTGAAATGGATTGAAAAAAACTACCGGTAGCGGGCTGCGTTTTCGGCATCGCCTAAACGGCTGTAAGCCTCATAGAGTCCTTTGTGAATGGACTGGATTTGGTCGGCATCGAAAGCGAAAGACAACGCCTGTTTGTAGTACTCCACGGCCTTGCCGGGATTTCCATCATACAGGAACGCATCGGCCAGAGCTGCTAACAGAGCCGATGATTGCGGGAAAAGGGTGGTCAGATCCTCCTCCAGGGCGGTCAGTTTACGCCACTGTCCGGACTTGGAGACCGCCTCTGCGAAGGCACTCCAAAGGTCATAGTCCGTGTCGTCCTCCTGCAGCGCCTTTTCAAGATGCGAAACGGCCTGTTCATATTGTTTCGACCTGAGAGCGGTCTCTCCCTGTTCACGATGGCTGCCGCCACCGGTCACCTCGGGAGCGGATTCCGGTTGTCCGTTGACGGATTCCTGCCTCGTAAGCCTGTCAAGTTGAGACTGCAACTCGGCCGCCTTCTCGGGTGCTCCGGTTTTCGTGTAGCAAGTGACTAAACAAGCAAGGAATTCCGGATTATCCGGCATTTCCCGGCAGATCTTCTCCCACATCGGAGCGGCCTCCTTGTAATTCTCCGACCTCACGTACGCACGCGCCAACTCCACCTGATACCAGATGTTGTTCTTGTCCAGCTTCGCCGCCTGCTTCAAGGCGTTTTCCGCCTCGGAGAACTGCTGTCGCTCCGCATAGATGCGGGAAATCATGAAATAGGAGGGGGCATGTTTGGGCGCCTCCGAAAGGATTCCCGAGAAAGTCTGGAGGGCCTCCTCATACTGGGCCGTGTAGTAGTGGCGCAGCCCCTGGTTGAACTGTTTTGTGATGGCACGCTCGGTGACCGCATCCTTGGTGTTGGATGCCGTCTTGCGGGTCTTCTTCGCTGGCTGTGCAATTCCGGAAAAGCACAAGGCGCATATCATCAACAAAACAAGCAACTTCCTCATAATCTGCAATTTTACTGTTTTCCGCTGTGTCCGAAACCGCCGGCGCCCCGTTCGGTCCCCGAAAGTTCGTCAAGAGAACTGACCTCCACCAGTTCCACCTGACGGAACTGAGCAATCACCATCTGGGCGATGCGCTCGCCCGGCTGGATTTCGAAAGGTTCTTGCGACAGATTGATCAGGATGACCCCTATCTCACCCCGGTAGTCAGCGTCAATGGTGCCGGGAGTGTTCAACACGGTGATGCCGTGTTTGAGCGCCAGCCCGCTCCGTGGACGAATCTGCGCCTCACAATCGGGGGGCAACTCAATGAACAGTCCCGTCGGAATCAGCTTCCGTTCAAGTGGTTGCAGAACAACGGGTTCTGAGAGATCTGCACGTAAATCCATACCCGCCGCATACGCCGATGCATAGGCTGGTAATTGGTTTTTTGATTTGTTGTAAATTTTTACAATCATAGTAGTTTTAGATTTTGATTTCAAGTTCCACAGTCCACAGTCCTCAGTCCAACTCATTGCACAATCTTCCCTTCTTTCAGGGCGCGGTCGTATAGTCCCTGGATATATTGGTTGACGTATTGGGTGCGGCGTTGGTTCGTGAGCAGCATGCCTGCTGCCGCGCGTTCTTCTTTGGTCTCGTTCACTGAACGCTGCGAACGGTAGTCCAGAATCACAAGAAGCACCGTGCTCTCTCCCACTTCTTTTTCAACCCGCATGACACTTCCGTTGTATTTCTGCAGGTCAATCTGGAAGGAGATCTCGTTTTGCAGGTCATCCAGATAGAGCCACTCATCGTCATCCACGAGATATTCGATGGAGTCTCCCAGCATGGTCACCAGCGCTTCTTTTTTCGCGACGCGCTGGTCTTCGTTGAAGAGAATCTCCTTCACCAAGGGCAGTTTGTCTGAACGGGTGGGCATCTTCACGTAATTCACCCGCACAATCTCCTTTTCAACCGTGTAGCGGTCATCCAACGAGCGGGCGAAATCCGAAATAGCCTGTTCCGAGACCGTGTTATTCGCGGTGTCGGTCATCCAGATCTTATCCAGATACCGCTGTATCAGCAGTGAATTCCGGTATTCGGTCAACTCACGGTCGAAGTTCTTCTCACGCGGGGAAAGACGGTGTTCCGCTTCATGCAGCACCAGTTTCTCCTTCACCCAGTTGTCGATAAAGTCGCGCACCAGAACCAGGCTGTCCTCTTTCGACAGTCCAGACGGCATACCTGCTTGAACCTCAGAGGAATACAGCTTGTACTGATACACTTGTGCCACCACCGGATCGGCATTTCTGCGGCAGGAGGCACACAGCACAAAAACAACGGAAAGAAGGGCAAGAGTGTGCTTCACGTTATCTTTTCAAAATGGAACGGAAAACATCCTCGTTGAGCTTCACGGGATACTTGCGGTGTAGTTCCTCCACCCATTCCTTCTCCAGTTTGTCCTGATACTGGCTGATGACCACGGCGCGGACCTCTTCAAGAGGCTTATACGGGTTCAGCGAGTCGCCGGTGGCAAACTGGGACTTGATCTGCTCGTAGAACAGCTCCGTGCCCACGGTGTCCTTAATGGCGGCATTCCACACCTTTGCCGAGTTGATCTCGTATATCATCAAGCCGTCATACACCTCGTTCACCACGTCGCGGTATTCGGGATATTTGGTCATCAACTGGGTACTTTCATAACGCAACATTCTCTCTCCCACAAAGCTCGGGAAGACCTGATCCAAGAAACTCGACATAGAGCCTTTCAGCTGCGCACCCTGGAAACGAGACAGATACCTGCCGAAATCAACGGCCGTAATGGTCTGGTCAGCGAAAGAGCACATCGGCTTGAGTTTTTCAATTCCCTTCAAGGAATCGACGGCCACATGCTTAGACTGGAAATAATTGTCCGGCATTTTTTTCTTGAAGAATTTCAGCGCAGCCGCCTTCCCTTTTTCCTCGTAGTTATACTCCACCTTCAATTTCTCGACCAGCGACTCTTTGCTCTTCTTCGAACGGGCGTCGCGGGCCAGTCTGTTTTTGATCATGTACTTGAATTCGTCATTCACCGTTGTGTAAATCACGGAATCCAGACGGAGGATATGCCATCCTATCGCGGAAGGGACGGGCTCGGAGATTTCGCCAGGTTTGAGATTGATGGCGGCATGCACATAATTGCCCGGGCGACGGTTGGGGGCAAAGGGCTCCATGCGACCGCCATTGTTCTTCGTGGCGGCATCATCGGAGCACTCCGCCGCGATGCTGTCGAACGAGGTGCCGCGCTGGTACTTCTGCTTGATGTAAGCACATTTTTTGACCGCCTCGTCATGATTCGCCGTATTGTTCAATGCATTGGTGTCCCTTATAAATATCTGAGACACATACAGTTTCGCCACTGCCGGAATCTTGTCCTGCACATACACCAGATGGTAGCCGAACTGTGTGCGCACAGGCATCGACACTTGTCCCACCGGAGTTGAATAGGCCGCGGTTTCAAAAGGATAGATCATTTCCAAAACCGAGAAATAGCCCAATTCACCGCGGTTTCCGTACTGGACGTGGTGCGTCTGCGGGTTAATGCGGTTTTGTGCCGACTGGTCGTCGGAATAACGCATCGCAGCCTCGTTGAAGTCCAGCCCGCCTATGATTTCATCCCTGATTTTCATTATCTTATGATACGCAGCAAGCGTGTCTTTCGGAGAGGCGTCCTCAGGCACCATGACCAATATATGCGAGGCGCGCACATGATAGCGGGCGCGATCGGTGGTCTCCTCCAGAAGCTGGTCACTCACCTCTGTATCAATCAAATACTGCTGGGCATACTGGCTTTTATACGACTCCCATTCCCTTTGGAATACTTTCGCCGTATCCAGCTTCATGGCCTTAGCCTCTTGAACTTTCATGCGGTAATCCGTGTAGAGCCGCAGGTACTCGCGCAAGTCCGACTCCGTAGCTTCTGACAGCATGCTGTTTTTCTGATACGCTTTGACAAAATCCGACTTCGTGACCGTTTCCGCCCCCACCGTCATCAAGACAGGATCGTCATTCTGAGCCCGCAAAGAGGTCATCGATAAGAGCAGCAACGACAGCGTCAAACAAATAATCTTTTTCATAATTTACTGAATATCAATAACTATCAATTAATGTCTATGCTTCTTTTAAATATGGCAAAGATAATATATTTTGAGAATTCTGCAATAATAAATTTGGCGATGAGGCGATGAGACGATGAGGCGATGAGACGATGAGGCGATGAGACGATGAAGCGATGAGAAACGATGAGACGATGAAGCGATGAAACGATGTGACGATGTGACGATTGGTTAAGCTCTAAACTTTGAACCTTACCCCTTAACCCCTTACAGTGTCTTTCGCGCGGCTGGTAGTGACCAAGAACACGCCAAATATAACCAGCACCAATGCAATCGGTTTATTCCAGGTGAAGACATCCTGTCCGATAGCGATGGCCAGGGCGGCGGTGATGATGGGCTGCAGGTTGCTGTACATGCTGACGGTGGTCGGACGGATGTGGCGCAGCGCGACAGGCAGGAGGTAGTAGGCCAGCACCGTGGCGAAGATGGCGACAATGCCCATGTTGACGTAGGCCATGGCTGGCGCGGTGCCCATGAGAAGCGGGGAAGCTTTCACGGTGGGGATGGCGAGCGGGAGGCTCAGAACCGCGCTGAACAAGAACATCCATTTCATCATGGTCACGGGCGAGTATTTCGGGGAGATGGCACGGGTGATCAGAAGATAGGTGGCGTAGAACAGGATATTCACGAAACAGAGCAGTGCGCCCCGGTTGCTGTAGTGGGCGTCGCCGTGCAGTGAGAAGAGGATCATCATCAGCGCACCGGCGATGCCGAAGAACACGCCCACGGCTTTGCGGGTGGTGATCGGTTCTTTGAGGAAAACGGCGGCCATCAGCATCACCACCAACGGCGACATAGCCGAAATCAGCGAGACGTAAGTAGGCGAGATATAGCGCATTGCCTCCGCGAATGCCCACAACGTACCATAGAGGGAAACCGCACCGAGTATGATGATCCGCATATCGCGCCACCCTACCCTTTCCCGTGGGGTGAACAGCGAAATGAGCCAGAAACCCGCCGCCCCGACCAGCAGTCGCAACGCCGTGTATGCTTCCGGGGTGATGTACTCCGGCACCACCGCCTTCGAACAGTTCGGATTAATCCCGAAGATGATATAGACGGTCAGCACCGCAAGATGCCCGACCCATTTTTTGTTCAATTCAGAATTCATAATGCATCATGCATAATTTTAGGGTGCAAAGATAGTATTTTTTCGGCTGTTGGCGATTGGCTATTGGCTGTTGGCTGTTGGCTGTTGGCTGTTGGCGATGACTATAACTATGACTATAACTATAACTATTGATTTGTATTCCGATATTTGAATTGTTACAAGCTACTAATCACGATTCACAAATCACTAATCACTAATCACTATTCACTATTCACACGTCATACGTCTTACATCTTACATCAAAAAAGACGCCAATAATGACGTCTTTCCTATAAAATATCTCGCAAGTGCTGCAAAGCCAAAAGCCAATAGCTAATAGCTAAAAGCCAACAGCTGAACTTAGTTCTTCATCGCGGCGATCTCCTTGACGGCCTGGATGCATGCGTCGATGTCGGCCTCGGTGTTGAAGGCACCGATGCTGAGACGGACCGTACCGTCAATCTTGAGCGTGCCGAGACACTCGTGCACCAGCGGGGCACATTGCAAACCTGTGCGGCATGCGATGTCGTAATCGACATCCAGCATGGTGCCCACGTCCATGGCCTCGAAGCCCTTGATGTTGATGGAGAGCACCGGATTCTGGTTCTCCACAGAGGTCGCGCAGTAGATGATCACGCCGGGGACATCCTTGATACCGTCGCGGAGACGTTTCCACAAGGCCATCTCCTGATTGTGGATGTTCTCGATACCCTTCTCGGTGATCCACTTCACGCCTGCGTGCAGACCGCTGATACCCAGCATGTTGATGGTACCGGCTTCGAGACGATACGGATATTCGTCAAGGTGGTCACGGACGGCGGATTTCACGCCGGTGCCGCCGAAGCGGGTGTGCTTCACCTCAACACCTTCACGCACGTAGCTTCCCCCGATACCGGTGGGTCCCATCAGGCACTTGTGACCCGTAAAGGCGTATGCGTCAACGTTATAGTCAATCATATCCATCTTCACCGCACCGGCACCCTGGCTGCCATCGACCACGAAAGTGATGCCGTGTTCCTTGCAAACCTTGCCGATTTCCTTGATGGGTTGCACCGTACCGATAACGTTGGAGCATTGCGTGCAGACCACCATCTTGGTGTTCGGACGGATAGCTTCCTCGAACTGCTCCGGATGCACATAACCCGCTGCGTCGAAAGGCAGGTAGGTCACCTCGATAATCCCCTCCTTCTCCAGATGATAGAGCGGACGAAGCACGGAGTTGTGCTCCAACATCGTGGTGATGACATGAGAGCCTTTCTGCGCCAGACCCTGAATCAGGATGTTCAGGGAATCGGTGGCGTTGTAGCTGAACGTCAGACGTTTCTCATCGGTACCGCCGTTGAAGAGCTTGGTGAGCATCCGGCGCGTTTCCGTCAGAACCTCACCCGTCTCAATACCGGCGTCATAGCCCGCACGTCCGGGGCTCACACCGTGAACACGATAGAAATGATCCATAAACTCATAAACCTCATTCGGTTTCGGGAAAGATGTTGCTGAATTGTCTAAATATATCATATTCTTTATGTTTTGAATTTTCCAAGCGGCAAAGATACACTTTTTTAGTATTCCTCAACTCCTCCGCCTTCAAGTATCTTCCGGAAGAGCGGGTTGAAGGGTTCTGCTTCAACGAGAACTTGGTTGTGGGTCACGGGGTGGTCGAAGTAGAGCCGGCGAGCGTGCAGGCAGATGGAAGCGTCGAGTTCGGGACGTTTGGCACCGTACTTGATGTCCCCTTTGATGGGGTGCCCGATGTGTGACAGCTGTGCCCGGATCTGGTGGTGGCGGCCGGTGTGCAGTTCTACCTCCAAGAGAGAATAGCGGTCAGAATGTGCCAGCAAGGTGTAGTCCAGCTCGGCATATTTCCAACCATCTTTCTCTGTATCTGAAATATACGACTTATTTTTCTCGGCATTCTTGAACATGTAGTTCACCAGTTTCCGTTGCGGAATTTCCGGGATGCCCTCCACAATCGCCCAGTAGAACTTGTGCATCTCATGTGCCTTCAGCAGTTTGTTCATACGGTCGAGGGCCTTGGATGTGCGTGCGAAGGCAATCGCACCGCTCACCGGCCGGTCGATACGATGGATGAGGCCGCAGAAGACGTTGCCTTCCTTCTGCTTCTGCACACGGATATAGTCGCGCACCTTCTCCACCAGCGGCTCGGCACCCGTGTCATCGCCCTGCGCCAGTTCCCCGGGCAGTTTGTTCATGATAACCAGGTGGTTGTCCTCGTAGAGAATGCGTTTGGTAAAATCCTCTCGGGTTTCAGTATTGTTCTGACTCATTCGGGAAGCTGTTTTCTTTCACATCGGAGATATAGTGCTCGATGGCGCCCACAATCTCCTCGCTCAGATTGAGATAGCGACGCAGGAAACGCGGGGTGAACTGCTGGGTAATGCCCATCATGTCGTGGAAAACGAGCACCTGGCCGGACGTGTGGCGGCCCGCACCGATGCCGATGGTCGGGATTTCCAGACTCTCCGTCACCTCTTTGGCGAGGGAAGCGGGAATTTTCTCCAGCACCAACCCGAAGCACCCGTGTTCTTGCAACAACAAGGCGTTCTTACGCAACTGGTCGGCCTCTTCTTCAGACGTGGCGCGCACAGCGTAAGTACCGAACTTGTTGATGGACTGCGGGGTGAGACCAAGATGTCCCATCACCGGGATACCAGCACTCAGAATGCGGTCGATGGACTCGATGACCTCCGAGCCGCCCTCCAGCTTGATGGCGTCGGCGCCGGACTCCTTCATGATACGGATGGCAGAGTTGAGCGCCTCCTTGGAGTTGCCCTGGTAGGTGCCGAACGGCATGTCCACCACCACAAGAGCGCGCTTCACGGCACGCACCACCGACGAGGCATGGTAGATCATCTCGTTGAGCGTGATGGGCAGCGTGGTCTTGTAACCGGCCATCACGTTGGCGGCGGAGTCGCCCACCAGAATCACATCTATCTTGGCCATATCCAACAATTTGGCGATGGAATAGTCGTACGCGGTCAACATCGCGATGCGTTCGCCCTGGGAACGCATCTTCATCAAAGTGTTCGTCGTCACCTTGGTGACATCTTGGGATAAATACTGTGACATATCTTTAAAAAATTATGGCGGCAAAGATAAAATTTTTTGCTATTGGCTGTTGCTTTTAGCTATTAGCTTTTATTTGTTGCTAGCAACTATTACCCTAATAAAGACTTAGACTATTGACCTAGACTTAGACAATTTTTTACCTACACATATTTCACGACGTTTTTCATTGTCTCCATCTCCTCCATGTTGATGAGGATGTTCTCGCTGAGGAAGTCGTTGACAGGCTTCATTGCGCGGAAGACGTGCGCGATGCGTTGCGCGTAGTCGTCGCGGCAGAGGTCCTTGGGCTTCAGCATGCACGACATGGCATAGTCCTTGCAGGTGAGGTATTCGGGGTGCGGCGAGTCTTTCGGAAGACCGTTGGGAATGCGTTTGTAGTGTTCCTGCCCGATGGTGGGCACCAGTTTCTTGAGCTCAGGTTCCTCAACAAGTCGCACGAAATCAGCCATTTGTTCAGCAACGGCACTGCGCAGCTGGTGCATTTCCTTCGTGGGGAGCCACCACACGCCGCTCGCCAGCATCACCTGCTCCGGCTCGATCTGAATGTAGTAGCCGCCCCAGTAGGCCTTCTTGCCGTACTGGTTCATGTACGCCCCGAGATGCCCCTTGTAGGGCGTTTTGTCGGGCGAGAAACGGATGTCGCGGTAGATGCGATAGGTGCAGTCCTTCGGGGTGAGTCCGGCAATCGATTCATCGAACTCCCCTACTGCCGCTATCACGTTCTCCACCAATATGTTGAACTGCGCCCACGCGGCATCGTACATCTCCCGATGCGCCTTGAACCACTCGCGGTTATTGTTCGGAATCAGCTCGCGAAGGAAGGTGAAGAGGATTTCGTTGGGACTCATAATGGTTATGGGTTATGGGTTATGGGTTATTGAAGCCCGCGATTTACGACCGTCCTATTCATCGTATCATCGTATCATCGTATCATCGCATCATCGCAATATCACTCCACGTGTTTCAGTTTCTCCACCACCTTCGGTCTATCCTCCGCATACGTGACGCCGAACCATTCGGCGGTGGTGGGCAGGACGCGCACGGTGACGAGACCGCGCTGCATGACGGAGGTCACGGCGTCGGGGATCGGGAATTCGGCCTTGATGTTGCCTTCGTTGTCTTTCAGAAACTGCGCGAACATCTCGCCCAGCGTGTCGAAGAAGCGCGGGGAGAAGCCCCAGAAGTTCATGGAGACGGGCTCCTCGCCGGTGAGCGGGGTCACCACGCCGGCCTCGTTGTTCTCGATGCCGTGGTCGGTGCGACCGATCTTGCGCATCTCCTTGACAATCGTCAGGTAGCCGTTGCCATCGACTTGGCAGACACCGCGCGAGACCGTGCCGTTCTCCGACAGGGTCTTGTCCAAACGATAGCCGACCATCGCGAAGGCGGTGGGGTCGTTGGCCGTGACGTCGCGCAGATAGTCGCCCAGAATCTGGAAGGGCTCCTTGCCGTAAAAGTCGTCGGCGTTGATCACCGTGAAGGGTTCCTTGATGGCGTCCTTGGCCACGAGGATGGCGTGCGCGGTGCCGTAGGGTTTCACGCGCTCGGGGTTCACGGAGAATCCGGCAGGCAGCATGTCGAGTTCCTGGAAGACGTACTCCACGGGGATGACGTTTTTGTATCTCGGCAGGATGTACTCCTGGAAGTCGGCCTCCATGCTGCGGCGGATGACGAGCACCACTTTGCCGTAGCCGGCTGCTGCGGCGTACTTCACGGAGTAGTCGAGGATGGTTTCACCATTCGGACCCATCTGGTCCAGTTGTTTCAGTCCGCCGTAGCGGCTTCCCATGCCGGCGGCGAGGATAAGTAACGTAGGTTTCATACTATTTCGGTTTTATTTATACTTTCGTTTGTGAGCCCCACACTGCGCTTCGCTTGTGTGGGGTTATTACCCCCCTGCCCTGCGGGCATCCCCCCCCTGAAGGGGGGAGTGGTGCTTCGACCGCATCTTTTGTCGATCATCGTCCATTCATCGTCTCATCGCCTCATCGTCTCATCGTCTCATCGCCTCATCGTCTCATCGCCTCATCGTCACATCGGTTTGATCTTCCGGGCCAGTTTCGCGCAGAGGCCGGGGAAGAACCGTTTGATGTGGGCCATGATGAGTTCGGAGCTGCCGACGAGTTGTTCGCGTTTCTCCTTGGCGATGGCGTTGAAGATGATACGGGAGGCCTTCTCGGGGGTGATGCCGCCGGCCTGGCCCGCGTCCATCTTGCCGTGCTTGCGGCCGTCCTTCTCCAACGAATTGACGGAGATGTTGGTCTGCACGCGGCCGGGCGTGAGGATGGTGACACGGATGCCGTCCTTGTAGTTCTCCGCCGCCACGGTCTCAAAGAAGCCGTAGAGGGCGTGCTTCGCCGACGAGTAGGCGCACCGTAGCGGGAATCCGAAGAGTCCGGCGATGCTGGTGGTGACGGCCAGCTGTCCCCCACCCTGCTCGATCATCTTGGGCAACACGGCCTTGGTGAGGATCACCGGTGCGTAGAAGTCGATGTCCATCACCTTGCGGATGAC
Organism: Bacteroidales bacterium; assembly: GCA_017438945.1. Lineage (GTDB taxonomy): Bacteria > Bacteroidota > Bacteroidia > Bacteroidales > WCHB1-69 > F23-D06. The sequence goes on along the minus strand of JAFRUI010000003.1, from coordinate 17,309 downwards.
GGCCATGTCGGTCTCCACGGTGGTGCCGCGCTGGCTGATGCCGGCATTGTTGTAAAAGACATCGATGCGCCCGTAGGCGTTGAGGGCGTCGGCGGCGAGTTGCAGCAGCGCGTCGGTCTGCCCGAGGTCGAACGGCAGGCAGGTCACGTCTTTGGCGCCCAGTCGCAGACACTCCTCGCGCACCTGCTCCAGCAGGTCGGGTTCTAATGCCGTGAGGATCAGTCGAGCCCCCGCCTCAGCGAAGCGGAAGGCGGTCTCTTTGCCGATGCCGGAGGAGGTGCCGGTGATCCAGACGACTTTGTCGGTATAGGTGTTTTTCATTTCATCCATATTTATGTCGGCAAAAATACAAAAGTTTATGGTACGCTGAACCTCAAGTAGCAAGAACTCTGCACAAAAGTGCCGTCAATGCTGGGAAGATTTCCCTGCACATGGAATTCTACACTCCGATAATCTCCAGCATTTCTGCCGGAGTCACCACTGTAGGCACTTTGGGGAAATGTTTGGTGTTTCCCGTCACAAGAAATGAACCTTCCTTGGACATGGCCACTTCAAAAAAGACGATGTCGTCTGCATCGGTGAATGGGAAATCTGTGGCTCTATGTCCCGCCCAACAACCATTATCAATTATCAGGTCAAGCATATTCAGGATATCATCCTCTCGTAGATTGAACTTGTCACGATTCAGGACCTCCTGATATTCTAGAAGAATTTCGTCGTTGAACAAAGGGACGATACGACCCTTCACCACCTGTTCCAACACTTTAACGGTGGCAGAGTCCGAATTATGTGTAATCATGGCTGACACCAGAACATTGGTGTCGAAAACGGCAAAATATTTCATTATTTGTTTCTGGTTTTGTCAATCTCTTCGTTAATTTCTTCCAAAGTCAGTTCCGGCGTATTTCCATTCTCGGCCCATTCCCGCATATTGCGGAATGCAGCCATCCTTTCGGCGACCGATTTTTTCTCATCGGCTCGGATTTCGAAAGGGATACACCTGCGCTGCACGACTGTTCTCGCAAACACGTTAATAGCGGTGTTCACGCTCATGCCGAACTCTGAGCACAACGCCTCAAATACGGTTTTCAATTGTGAGTCCATTCTCACTGTCATAGACACTTGCGACATTTCAATATGATTTAAATTTACGCCGCAAAGATACAAAATTATTTCATATAGCAATCATCGTGGCGAAAAATTAAATCATAGAATAGAACAGGTCCGATCAACACCCCATCATTCAGCATTCAACATTCAGCATTCAGCATTATAGTGTCCTATACACCACCACCGGTTCCTCATCATCTGCCTCCACGGTGAACGCACTGCCCACCGACTCGTTCAAACTTCCCTCCCATAACCAGTTAAAAGAACGGTTGTTGACAGGATATTTCAGTCCGCTGAAGGAAAGTTTTGTGTGCAGGTTGCTCGGGAAGACGGAGACCTGCATCCCCGTAACAGAACGGAACATGGACGTACCACGCATCACATTGAAGACGCCGTGCTCAGTCTGCATGGCCAGCCGCATCTTTTCGGAATACATCACTAATATGCTCAGGTTGGCGATGAAATGATCCTCGCGCAGACCACCGCAGCCCAACAACAACACGTCGTCGTATCCATTGGCCATACAATATTTCAATGCCTTCTGGAGGTCGTTGTATTCCTCGCTGCGATCGGCGTGATAAGGAATATTATGTCGCGACAATTCCTCGCGATCCATCGAATCCCCGTCACCCACGATGACATCCGGTATAATGTTTATAGACAATAACTTCTGAAGCGCACCATCACAACAAATGATGCGCTTCATTTTCCGTAACAACCGTATTGACAGTTCAGACGAAGGAACCTCACCATTGGCTACAATTGCCGTGGTGAAAGGATCGAATTCCGTCAGCCAGAACGATATAAGAGATTGATTCATGTCTAAATCCAAAATAGAACCCAAACCAACCACTAATTATCCATTATCCATTATCAATTATCAATTGATTAGATCCATCTCACGATATTGAAGTCCTGGTCGTGAGGCAGCAGCTCGTGGTTGGGGATGACGCGGACCGCGCAGTCCCACACGCCGATGCGCTGCGCAACCTCGGAACAGACGAACGTGTAGATGCCGTCACGCTCCGTCTCGAACACGAAATGCACCTTGTATTCCAGCTTGGGTCTCCGGCCATGATCCTCAGCCGTGACAAACACCATCTCCACTTTCACATCCTGCGGGCGCAACGACCCGAGACGCAACTCTAGACGGCATTGCATACGGTCGCCCACGCAATAGGTGTTTTTGTCGTTCTTGGGATAATCCACGCCGACACATTCGATGTCATTCCAGCCGGCAAGGACATTCTCGCGCCATTTGAGCAGAATCCGGACATTTTCGTTGTCATTGGCGCCCAACAGGCGGCTTCTGTTCATCAATTTGTGATAGAACTTGCGGTAATAGTCGTCCAACTGGCGCTTCATGGTGAAATGCGGGGAAATCTGGGTGAAGCATTTCTTCATCATGGCGACCCATTCGGTGGGAATGCCTTGCGCATCACGATTGTAGAATGCCGCTGTAATCTGCTCTCCGATAATGTTATAGAGCGTTTCCGCATCCAATTCGTCCTGCAAACGGTTGTCCTGATAAGTGATCTGCTCTTTGAGCGCCCAGCCGGCACCGGGAACATAACCCTCGGCCCACCAGCCGTCCAACACGCTGAGATTCAGCACTCCGTTCATCACGGCTTTCTCGCCGCTGGTGCCGGAGGCCTCCAACGGACGGGTCGGAGTGTTCATCCAGACATCGCAACCCGACACCAACTTCTTGGCCAAGATCATGTTGTAGTTTTCCACGAAGATGATCTTGCCGATAAATTCGGGACGACGGCTCAACTCGATGATGCGTTTGATGAGATCCTGACCAGCCTTGTCGTGCGGGTGCGCCTTGCCGGCGAAGATGAACTGCACCGGGCGTTCGGGATTGTTGAGCAACGCCTTGAGTTTCTGCTCGTTCATGAAGAGCAGATGGGCGCGTTTGTAGGTGGCGAAACGACGGGCGAAACCGATGGTGAGCACATCGTCGCGCAGCGACTTGAGAGTGGCCTCGATGAGCGCAGGCGACTCGTTGCGAGTGCGCATCTGCTCGGCCAGCATCTCCTTGATGGCCGTCATCATCTCCTGACGCAACTCCTGCTTGATGAGCCAAAGGTCTGCATCGGGGACGTCGTTTATTTTCTTCCATACCAACGGATTGGAACAATCTTTGGTCAGGCCTTCGCCGAAAATACTGCGGTGCAGCGTCTGCCATTTCTTGTGCGCCCATGTCGGGTAATGCACGCCGTTGGTGACATAGCCGATGTGCGATTCTTCTGCGAAACGCCCCTCATAGAGGTCGGCGAACATCTCCTGCGACACGCGCCCGTGAATGCGGCTCACCCCGTTGATTTCCTGGGAAAAACGACACGCGAGGATGCTCATCGAGAACTTGTCGAAGGTGTTTCCGTCGTGTCTGCGGCCGAAGCCCATGAACGTCTCCCAACTTACGTTGAACTGCTGGGAGTAGGTGGCGAAATAGGTGCGCATCAGATCTTCCGTGAAAGCATCGTGACCGGCGGGCACGGGCGTGTGGGTGGTGTAAAGCGACGAGGCCTTCACCAACTCGACCGCCATCTGACGGTTCACATGCTCATTCTGCATCACTTGCAGGATGCGTTCCAGATTCAGGAAGGCGGCATGGCCTTCGTTGAGATGGAAGATGGTCGGGGTTTCGCCGATGGCCTTGAGCATACGCACACCGCCGATACCGAGCAGAATCTCCTGTTTGAGACGGTTTTCGACATCGCCGCCGTACAAGGTTGCCGTCACGCCGCGATCCTCTTGCCAGTTCTTATCGAAGTCGGTATCAAGGAGATAGAGCGGTATGCGACCGACATCCACGCGCCAGATGCGGGCGTAGAGGTTACGGCCGGGCATCGCCACGCTGACCATGAGCCAGTTGCCATCCTTGTCCTTGTAGGGCTTGATGGGCAGTTTGGAGAAGCTTTGCGGCGGGTAAAGGTTGACCTGCTCGCCGTATGCGGAAATCTGCTGCTTGAAATAGCCATAGCGGTAGAGAAGACCCACGCCAAGCATGTTCACGTTGCAGTCGCTGGCCTCCTTGAGGTAGTCGCCGGCCAACATGCCGAGACCGCCGGAGAAAATCTTCAGCTCGTTGCTGATACCGAACTCCATGCTGAAGTAGGCGATACGGTCCTCCTTGCGGTTGCACGGCTCCTGCATATAAGCCGTAAACCGTTCATATACATTCTTCAACTTGCTGATATATTCTTCGTTATGGGCGAAGTTCTCCATTCTTTCCAGCGGCAGCAGTTGCAACATGTGGACGGGGTTTTCTTCGCATGCCTTCCAAAGGGAGGGACCCGCAATTTCCTCAAACAGTTCGCGGGCCTCGAACGTCCAGCTCCACCACAAATTCTCCGACAATTTTTCCAAAAGACGCAGCTGCTCAGGCAGATGGGATTTCACAGAGACGCGATGCCAGGCCGGTTTCTCCACTTGGAGTTCCTGCACCATCACGCCCACATTGGAGGTCTTGTTCTGGTATTGCGCGTAACGCTCGCCGCTCTTACCCAACGCGATGTCGTACGCCTTCTCATAATTGGCGAAAAGATGCGTCCACAGGGCTTTTTCAGCGATATTGACCGCCGTCTTGCGGATGTCGGCCATGGCCTGTGGGGTACAATGGTTGTAGAACAGAATCTGGTCCGCGATGGCCTTCACCACCTCATCGTCGTTATGGTCGGTGCGCTGAATCACACTGACACTCTGCTGCTGGGTGAAATGCTCCTGCACCCACGCGCCGAAACCGGCCAGCGAGGTCGTGATGGTCGGGATACCGAACGCGATGCTCTCCAACGGAGTATAACCCCATGGTTCATAATAAGATGGGAACACCGAGAGGTCAAAGCCAATCAGCAAGTCATAGTATTTCATGTTGAAGATGCCATCCTCGCCATCCAAATAGACAGGGACAAAGACCACCTTCACATTTTGTTCAGGACTGTTATGTAATCCGTTATTGTTCAGCTCGTTGAGAATCGGGTCATGGTAGGGATCGTGTAGCACATGGGTCACGAAACGGTCGGACATGGGCACTCCGCTCACGGGCTGGGTCATCTGGGCGGCCAGTTCTTCCTGGCGACCGCTGTGACCGGCGGGCACGGTGAGGAACGCCACAACGGTGCGGTCCGGATTGGCTTCGGCGACCTTCGCCAAGCTCTTGATAAACACATCGATACCCTTGTTCTTGAATTCATAGCGACCGCTATTTATGACCAGCAGGGCGTCGTCTGGAATCTGGGTCTGGATCAGCGTGGAGGCCACTTGCAAAAGCCGTTCACGGGCAGCCTTGCGCTTACGGTCAAACTCCTCACCCTTCGGCACAAAAGCATTCTCGAAACCGTTGATGGTGATCACATCGGCAGGTCTCTCGAAGAACGCCGCGCACTCACGATTGGTGATCTCACTCACCGTGGTGTAGGCATCCGCGTGCTTGGCCGACAGAGACTCCAACGAAAACTTGGACTGCACTCCGAAGCGTTGAGCCGTATCAAACGGATTATATTGCTGGATATCAGCGTATAGCGGAAGACCATTCCCGGCAATGCAACGACCGAGGACGGTGGCGTGGGTGGTGAACACAGTGGCAATCTGCGGAGCCACAGATTCCAGGTAGAGAATACCCGTACCCGTCATCCACTCATGGAAGTGCGCCACGATCTTGTCCATCGAGCTGCAGTAGAAATTGTAGAAACTCTCAATCACACGACCGGCGGCATAGCCGAACAACGCGGGCTCGATATAATCCCACTGTCCGGAAATCGAATCCAGTTTGTAGCGAAGCCAGAATTTGGTCAGAATCTCGTTCTTTTTCTCAAAGAAGCTGGTGAAATCGACCAAAAACACCACCGGAGAACCAACTATCTGCCATCTGCCGATGCGCACTTTCAGACCGTCGCGGGCCACGATGTCACGCCAGTTCTTGAACAGCGTGGGATCCTCCACGAAATCGTCGTTATATTCTTTCGGAATGTCAGGGCCGATACAGATGTAGTGATCATGATAGTTGCCCACCACGGTGGCCGCTTTGGTAGAAAGGACGGTGTAAATGCCGCCCACTTTGTTACAAATCTCCCAGGAAGTTTCAAAAAGGTAATCGCTATACTTCTGATTCATAAATAATTAAGGCAAATTTATCAATTCAAAAAACAAGTTGCAAATGTAACAAAAAATAGGCAATATTGCAAAAAATAGTATCTTTGCCCGCAAATTTTTTGGTCAATGAACATCTATAAAGCTGATTTACATACGCATACGCTTTTCTCTCCTTGCGGTGATTTGGACATGACGCCGGAGAACATCATCGCACTCGCATTGGAGAGGGGCATCGATGTGATCGCCATCACCGACCATAATGCCACGCGGCACTGCCGGTTGGCGGAGCATTACTCCCACAACCGCGACATTTTCGTGCTCTGCGGCGCGGAGGTGACCACCAAGGAGGAGGCGCACTGTCTGGCTTATTTCGGCGACCACGAATCATTGGACAAGTTCCAGGCCTACCTTGACGAACACCTCCCGAACATCCCCAACGACCCTGACATTTTCGGCGATCAGGTGCAAATTGACGAAGAGATGAACATCGTGTATGAGGAACCGCGCTTGTTGACCTCCGCCATCGACCAGAATGTCAACCAGATAGCGGACAAAGTCCACGAATTGGGCGGCTTGTTCGTGCCCGCGCACATCGACAAGATGAAGAACAGCCTCATCGCGCAATTGGGATTCATCCCGTTCGACTTGGACTACGACGCGGTGGAACTCTCCAAGCACGGCAACAAAGACGAAATCTTGAAAGTCCACAAATATCTGAAAAACAAGATGTTCACCAGAAGCTCAGACGCTCACATACCCGATGTGATCGGCACTGCACCTTGCTACCTGAAGATGGAAACCCGTAGCTTCGAAGAAATCCGCAAAGCCCTCCACGGCGAAGACGGTCGCGAAGTCCTACTGACGCTTGAAACTTGAAACCTTAAACATTGAACTTTAAACCAACCAATATGACCGTAAAAGAATTAGTAGAAAAAATGAATCTCACCGTGTTTTGTGGTGAGGACAATATGGACACTGAAATCAAGGGCGGCTATGTCTCTGATTTGCTGAGCGATGTAATGGGCTTCGCGCAGGAAGGCCACGCTTGGGTGACCTTGCAGACCCACAAGAACGTCATCGCCATCGCTTCGCTGAAAGAGCTGGCGTGCGTTATCCTCGTGAAGGGCAACAAACCCGATGACGACATGCTGGAGCAGGCCAAGGAAGAGGACATTCCCGTCTTAGGCACCACTGAGCAGACCTTCGAGGTGGCTGGACAAATCTACACTTATCTAAACGCCTAGTTATGAAAGATTTGTCGATGCACATCATGGACATTCTCCAGAATTCCACCCGTGCAAAAGCAAACAACATCACGCTTGAGGTTCTGGAAAACCACGATGCGGACACACTGACGTTGATATTCAAGGACGACGGCTGCGGTATGAGCGCGGAGACCGTGGAGAAGGTCATAAACCCGTTCTTCACCACGCGCACCACGCGCAAGGTCGGCCTCGGGTTGCCGTTGCTGAAGCAGAACACTGAGCAGACCGGCGGCTCCATGAAGATTGAGAGCGAACTGGGCGTCGGCACCACTGTCACCGCCATCTTTGGTTTGTCACACCTTGACCGTCCCCCTATGGGTGACCTCGCCGGCACCATGGTGCTCACCATCGCCGCCCATCCCGAAATCCACTTTGTGTTTCATTTCCAACGGGTTAAAGACGGGAAAGAAGAGGTTGAATACGTGTTGGACACGGATGAAGTGTATGAGGCACTGGACGGGGTGTCATTACAAGAACCAGAGGTGATGGCGTACCTGAAAGAGATGGTGGAGGAGAATATTAAATAGGGCTTAATCAAAGACGTGAGACGTTGGGGCAAGGACGTTGGCAAAAGGTCAAAGGTCAAAAGCTAAAAGCCAAAAGCCAAAATAACAGGTTCATACATGTCAAAAAAAAATATACCTTTGCGACCGCTTTCCGCAAAGAATTATTCTTTTGTAAGTAATTGAATTTTAAACCAATATGGAAATCATCAAAACTGTTGAGAAGTTGATGGACATTGCTGTGCGCGAGCGTGCCGCCGGCAAGACCATCGGTATGGTGCCGACCATGGGTGCTCTCCACGAGGGGCATCTCTCGCTCATCCGCCGCGCACACGAGGAAAACGATGTGGTGTTCTGCTCCATCTTCGTGAATCCCGTGCAGTTCAACAATGCCGAGGACTTGGAGAAGTATCCTCGCACCTTGGAGGCTGACGTGAAGCTGATTGGCGACCTTGCCGACTACGTTTTTGCGCCCTCTGTGGAGGAAGTCTTCCCCGTCGCGCCCACCGAGGTTTATGACTTCGGCACCGTGGCCAACGTGATGGAAGGCGCCGCCCGCCCGGGACATTTCAACGGTGTGGGCGTCATCGTGCGCCGCCTGCTCGAATGGGTACGTCCGCACAAGGCTTACTTCGGGGAGAAAGACTACCAGCAGATTGCCGTCATCCGCGAGATGTGCGCCCAGTGCCGCATCCTTGCCGAAATTGTCCCCTGCCCTATCGTACGCGAGCCCAACGGTCTGGCCATGAGCTCCCGCAACCGCCGTCTCTCGACCCACGAGTTCGAGACCGCCGCCAACATCCACCGCATCCTCGAAGCATCCAAGCAGTGCAAGAGCGTACCGGAAATCCAACAGTTCGTGGAATCGGAAATCGCCAAGATCCCCGAGTTCCAACTCGACTACTTCGAAATCGCCGATGCCAAGACCCTCCTCACCACCGACACGCTCGACAACCCGAACGGCGTGATGGGGTTCATCACGGTATATGTCGGACCGGTGCGACTCATCGACAATATTAAGTATAGATAGTTTTTGGCTGTTGGCTATTAGCTTCAATAACCAATAACCTATAACCCATAACCATTATAAAATGAACATAGAAGTCCTGAAATCGAAAATACACAAGGCCACCGTCACGGAGGCGAATCTGAACTACGTGGGCAGCATCACCATCGACGAGACGCTGATGGAGGCCGCCAACATGATCGAGAACGAGAAAGTGCAGGTACTGAACGTCAACAACGGAGAGCGTTTGGAAACCTACGTCATCAAAGGGGCGAAAGACTCCGGCGTGATCTGTCTGAACGGTCCCGCCGCCCGCAAAGCCGCCGTCGGCGACGTCGTGGTCATCATCTCCTACGCCTCCATGGACTTCGAAGAGGCGAAACGCTTCAAGCCGACGATTGTGTTCCCGAACGGGGAAAACAAACTTTAGCTTTTAGCTGTTGGCTATTAGCTTTTAAACTATGACTTTGACTTAGACATAAACTTAGACTTAGACTAATGACTTTTGACCAATCACAATTCACTAATCACAATTCACTAACCCCAAGCTTCAATAACCCATAACCCATAACCCATAACCCATAACCATTATAAAAGAAAGAATGTACAAACTCATATTGATAAGACACGGACAAAGCGAATGGAATCTGTCGAACCAGTTCACGGGATGGACGGATGTGGATCTTACGCCGCAGGGCATCGAAGAGGCGAAGCAGGCGGGCCGCATTCTGCGTGACGAACCGGGATTGGACATCCGCTACACCTACACCTCGTTCCTGAAACGCGCCATCAAGACGCTGAACTATGTGTTGGAGGAGATGGACCGGCTGTGGCTGCCCGTATATAAGACCTGGCGACTGAACGAGAAGCACTACGGTGCGCTGCAAGGACAGAACAAGAAGGAGGCCGTGTCTATTTACGGCGAAGAACAGGTCACCAAGTGGCGCCGCAGCTATGACGTGGAGCCTGAGCCGTTGGCCGACGACGACCCGCGCCACCCGAAATTCGACATCCGCTACCAAGACATCAAATTCAAGGCCGCCCGTCCCGCCACCGAATCGCTGATGGATGCCACCAAGCGCATCATTCCGTTGTGGAACGTCAGCATTGTGGAATCGCTGCGCCAATACAAACAGGTGCTGGTTGTGGCACACGGCAACAGTATCCGCGGTATCATCAAGTTCATGAAGAACATGTCGAATGAGGAGATTGTGAAGTTAAACATCCCCACCGGTGTGCCCTACCTTCTGGAATTGGACAGTGAGATGCAGGTCATCAGCGACCGCTACCTCGGTCTCTCCGACGAGGAACTGAAGGCCAAGCAGGACGGCGTCGCAAACCAGACAAAGGCGTAAAATTGCATTGCAGAGACATAAATGAGCAAAGCCCCGGGAGATGAATCTTTCGGGGCTTTGTTTATGTTTAAGGTTAGAAGGTTAGCGGTGGGAGGATTTGCGGGCGAATTCGAAGAGTTCGACAGGCAGATGACAATAGCCGTCGGGGTGCTTGTCCAGATAGTCCTGATGGTACTCGTCGGCGGAGAAGAAGTTGCGCAGCGGCGCAATCTCCGTCACGATCGGCTGATCGTACAACTTCTGTTTTTCATCGAAGATGCGTTTGATCACTGGAAGTTCCGTCTCGTCTGTGTAATACACACCCGTACGGTAGCGCGTGCCCTCGTCGTGTCCTTGGCGGTTGAGCAACGTCGGATCGATGGCATGGAAAAACATGTCGATAAGGAATTCCAGACTAACCTTTGTTTCGTCATAAGCCACCCTCACCGTTTCCGCGTAGCCAGTGGTATCGGTATAGACCTCCTCGTAGGTCGGGTTATCGGTGTTGCCGTTGGCGAAACCGGTTTCCGTCTCCAGCACTCCGTCAATTTGCTTAAAGTAATGCTCGGTGCCCCAAAAGCAGCCGCCAGCCAGATAAATCTCTTTCATAGTGACTGTTATCTTCTTCCGCGGGCATTCATGGCACGCATCATTCCTCTAGTTTTGCCAGAACCGTTGTTCACGGCCTTCATCACCTTGCGGATGTCGTCGAACTGCTTGATGAGGCGGTTAACATCCTGAATATCACGACCGGAACCGCGTGCGATACGTTTGCGGCGAGAACCATTGATAATGTCGGGGTTGGCACGTTCCTCGGGCGTCATCGACTGGATCATCACCTCCACACTCTTGAAGACGTTGTCGTCGATATCCATATTGCGTATCATCTTGCCCATACCGGGAATCATGCCCATAAGATCCTTCACATTGCCCATCTTCTTGATCTGCTGGATCTGTTGGTTGAAGTCGTTGAAGTCGAACTGGTTCTTAGCCAGCTTTTTGGAGAGTTTGGCGGCTTCCTCGTCGTCGAACTGCTCTTGCGCACGCTCCACGAAGGAACGGATGTCTCCCATGCCGAGGATACGCTCTGCCATACGTTCCGGGTGGAACACGTCGAGAGCTTCCATCTTCTCGCCCATACCGACAAACTTGATGGGCTTGCCGGTTACCTTACGGACAGTAAGTGCGGCACCGCCACGGGTATCGCCATCGAGTTTGGTGAGGATGACACCGTCGAAGTTGAGGCGGTCGTTGAAAGCTTTGGCCGTGTTCACGGCATCCTGACCGGTCATGGCATCCACCACGAAGAGGATTTCCTGCGGATTTACAGCTTCCTTGATGTTGGAGATCTCGTTCATCATCTCCTCATCCACGGCAAGACGGCCAGCGGTATCGATAATGACCACATCATAGCCATAGTCTTTGGCATGACGGACAGCATTCTTGGCGATCTCAACAGGTTTTTTGTTGTCGGGTTCAGTATAGACTTCGACGCCCACCTGTTGCCCGAGCACCTGCAGTTGGTCAATAGCGGCAGGACGATAGACGTCACAAGCAGCCAGCAAGGGTTTCTTACCGCGTTTCGTTTTCAGAAGGTTGGCAAGCTTCGCACTGTGGGTGGTCTTACCGGAACCCTGCAGACCGGCCATCAGGATGATGGCAGGTGAGCCCTTGAGGTTGATATCGACCGCCTGGTTGCCCATGAGCGCAATCAGTTCGTCGTAAGTGATCTTCACCATCAACTGGTTGGGCGACACGGCGTTGATGACGTTCATACCAATAGCCTTTTCCTTCACGCTATTAGTGAATTCCTTGGCGATGGCATAGCTCACATCGGCGTCAATGAGCGCCTTGCGGATCTCCTTGGTGGTCTCGGCCACGTTGATCTCGGTGATCCTTCCCTGGCCTTTCAATATCTTAAACGAGCGTTCTAATCTGTCGGATAAACTTTCAAACATATTCGGTTTATGGGTTTAGGGTTTAGAGTTTAAGGGGTATTGCGTCCTTGCGGAACGCGGCGGCAAAGATACGTAAATTCCGAATATGAACGGACAAGAGATTTGCCCCTTGCAAGAACGCGCCGTAGCCCGTCCCTTCAAGGATATTTCCCGCCCTCTCAAAGGAAGAGCCCCCGTCTCTTTATTCGCAGAATTCGTAAAATTCGCCGACTATTCGTTCGAGAAGAATATCTCCCAATCAGTGATCAATGTTTGCATCTGCTCTCGAAGCATCAGATCGAAGTGTTCTTTGCCCTTCTTGATCCAGCCCTCTGGCGGGATAAAGTCCACCTCACGCGGCTCGCATAGCTTCATCCGTGCCCCCTTAAACAGGGTTCCGGTGATGGCGTTGCTCACGGCCTTGCTCCCATAGAAGGTTATCGATTCCGACCACTGGAAGTCGTCCGCTAACACCCAGCCGTTTACGAGATGAAAACGGTAGAGATCACCGAAGGTGCACTCGCCAGTACTCTCGTCATAGTCCAGCATCTCAAGACGGTACCGGCCTTGAGAAAGCGTGGCGATAGTGCCTTCATATTTCAAGATACCATTGGCAAACCCCAGCACGAGTTCGCCAGCTCCGGTGAACTCGATGTCGCTTGCCATGAACTGGCCTCCGTCAAGCACCAGGTAGTGCTTCCCGTCCTTTTCGTTGATGACACCCGAAATCTTCATCGGCACGAAAAAGACCTTGTACGAAATTCCGATGTCTTTCCCGTATTCGTCTTCATAGACGAGCGGCTTGTTGGGGTCCATGATGCAGGTGAGTAACCCTTGGGTGTGCTCTCCGTAAGGTGTGCTGATGCCGCTGTCCGCGTTCATCTGCATATAGACATCGTATTCCACGTTAGCGGCTTCATATTCCACGCCAGTCTGGTGGGCGCAGTAGCAGCCGGTGTGTCTCACGGAGTCAATGGTATCCTTCGGGGGCTTTTCCTTAAATTTGGCCACAAAGGAGAGATCGCGGCCATCGATTCGTACACCGGCGGGCAGCTTTCGGTTGTAGTAGCCGGGGGTCGTACATTCCCACTTCACCAGCGACCATCCTTTGTTCGGGGTGGCGCCAAGTGGCACTTCGGCTCCTAACAAGTATTTGCCGCCGCCGCTCACCGTACCACCGTCAGCCGGGACAGCGGTGACGGTGACGGTGTATTCGTGCCGCGTAACCGTTATCGGGCCTATCGGTTCGGTGGGTTCAGGTGTGATAGGGATAGTGTCACACCCCGTACAGGGTTCGTCACCGACTTTACATGGCGGATTCTTACAAGGTATGGGAGGGTTGTTTTCATCCCTCACAACAGCCCCCAAGTTGCGGTTCCATTCATAGATAATGACAAATTCGCCATTCAAGTTGATGAACCCCTTGTAACGGTCGCGGAAGTTATCGAGCCAGGCCTGGGCATAACCCGAGGCGCTGAAATCACCGATGCCGTAGTTATTGGGGAGTTTCCGCTTCGGGGAATTGGCTCTATGTTGGATGAGAGTCGTTCCGTCGGGAGCAATCACGCGGTTGTGCTCCACAGTAGCCACACCCACAGGAGAAAACACAGGCCTGCAGCCGTCATCGTCCCAAGAGGAATGGACACTGGGAATGTAACCCACCACGTCAAAATTCACGTCAATCACACGGTTCACCTCGAAATACTTGGGCATCGCGCAAAAGGCGTACCCGTTGTAGAACCATGTTGCTCCGCCGGAACTGAACGCCTTTTCGCCCTTGGTGTTGTAGTAGGTGCGCTCATGACCGGCCACCAGAAAATAACCGTTCCGCACATCACCCACATCGCCCCACATAAGGTCTTCCGCATCAACCTTCTCCAACGAAATGGCCTTATTGCCTTTCTTGTCAATGAAATAGATGGATCTACCTTCCTGCACCAAGGCATATCCTTCGCTGAAGGAGCGGCACTTGTCGAAACGGGCGGGAATCACAACCGTGCCTTTGTCATCAATGTAGCCCCATTTGTCGCCGTAACCGCTGGTGTTCACGCTCCTGTAAGCACGCAGCCCCTCCCGCAACGGCGGCACCGTATGGTTCTTGCCGTCAAAGCGTTCGGGCACGGAAACGAGGTTGCCATAGACCCGCTGACCGTTGACATTGATGTAAATATACGATTTTCCCGTGCCGATGAGTGCCACGCCATCCACGAAATTGGTGGCTGCGCCGCTCCATTCCAACGGAAGCTCCTTCACGCCACCGTCGCGGTAAAGAATGCACTGTGGTTTTGGATAAGAGCCCGATTTCTTGGTCATCACCACGGCACCGCCTAACATTTGCGGGTTGCGGTTGCCATTGCACGTCCACTCAAAGTCAAAAAGTTTCCGTCCATCGTCGAGGAAGAAAGCGTATCCGTCATCGCTTTTCACCGTCCAAACGCCATCTTCCAAATCGGAGACCCAATAGATTTCTTCCGGAAGCTGTACGAAGTGCGTGTTGGGGGTGATGGTAAGAGGTTTCGGCTTCTGCGCCGAGATTGACATGCTGATGATCATCAGCGTGAGGAGGAGGATATTTTTTTTCATAACATTAGGGATTGATTGTTCTTTTGTGATTTAACTGCTATTTTTCGTAGGTTCCATGTGAAGCGTGACATGCGTTTGCGTCCCAAAACGTTCCTTGAGGCGATTCTCAATGTCGGTGGCACGGTCGTGTGCGACGTTAAGGGTGGTATTTCCATCCATGCGAATGTGCGCTTCGATGGCAATACGGTTGCCTATCTTGCGGGTACGCAGATTATGCGGTTCGCAAACATCCGGACAGGAACGGATGATCTCCTCGATCTCGTGTTCTGTTTCAGCGGGTAAAGAACATTCCGTCAGCTCGTTCATACTGCCATTGAGCACATTCACGGCCACCTTCACCAACATCGCACCGACCACAATGGAGGCCAGCGGGTCGAGCACGGTCCAGCGGTCGCCGAGCAGGATGGCCCCGCCGATGCCGATGGCCGCCCCGATGGAGGAGAGGGCGTCGCTGCGGTGGTGCCAAGCGTTGGCCACCACGGCCTGCGAGTCCAAACGTTTACCGGCCCTCGCCGTATATTGGTAGAGCAACTCCTTGACTACAATAGAGATAAAGGCCGCCCAAAGTGCCAGTCTTCCGGGGGCGGGCAGTTGTTCCCCGCGCAGCCAGTCAACGAATTTCAACGCACCGGAAACGATGACGCCGATGGCGGCGGCGGTCAGCGCCAATCCCACGAAAAAGGAGGCCATTGTCTCGAACTTGCCGTGGCCGTAGTCGTGTGACTCGTCCTGCGGCTTCGCGCTGACCCGCACGAAGCAGATGACGATGAGGTCGGTGACGAAATCCGACAGCGAATGCACCGCATCAGCCACCATGGCGGCGCTGTGTCCCAGGATGCCAGCCACGAACTTGAAGGCCATCAGCGCGACATTGCCCGCACTGCCCACGAGGGTGACTTTGTAAATTTCCTTTTCGCGATTCATAATGGCCCTATCTTTCAAACCATTTCAACAATTTCATCTTCCATTCGCCGGCCTTGCCTGTGTAGGGGTGCTCGCGCAAAGGCAGGTTGAAGACGGTGCGGCCCTTGAGGACGGTCTGCGGGTGCGTGAACTCGCGGAAGCCCCATTCGCCGTGGTAGGCGCCCATGCCGGAATGGCCTACGCCATTGAACGGCACGCCCTTCACCATCATGTGGATGCATACCTCGTTGATGCATCCGCCGCCGAACTGCTGCGTCTGCATGGTACGGTTCGCCCATTGCATATCCTTGGTAAACAGATACATCGCCAACGGATGCTCACGGTCGGCGATGGTCTCCATCAGGGCATCCACCTCGGCATCTTTGAAGGGCACTACGGGCAACAGCGGGCAGAAGAGCTCATGCCGCACGATATGCTCGTCCTTATCCACAGGGTAGATGATGGTCGGGGCATAATGTTGCGTCTCGCGGTTCCCCTCGCCACCGAAGATGATGCGGTCACGGTACTCATCCGCGAGCGCCGCGCATTTGTCGTAAGCAGCTGTTGTGATGAGTTTCGGATATTCGGGATTGGTCACCGGATGCTCGCCGATCTGCGCCGTGAAAGCCTTCTTGAGTTCCGCCAGGAAGGGTTCCGCGACCTCTTCGGCCACGGCTATCTGATTGATGTTGATGCAGATCTGTCCGGCGTTGCAGAGCTTGAAGAAGGCAATCTTGCGGGCCGCATCCTTGAGGTCAGCATCCTTGCGCACCACGCACCAATTGCCGGTCTCGCCACCCAGCTCCAGCGCCACGGGCGTGAGGTTCTTGGCGGCTTCCGCCATCACGTGCTTGCCCACGGCAGGCGAACCGGTGTAGAAGATCTTGTCGAAGCGCTGCGCAAGGCACATGTCCGCCACGTCGTGACCGCCGTCGATGAGGGTGACGTACTCGGGCGGGAAGACCTCCGCGAAGAAGCGTTTGAGCACTTCGGTGCAGGATGCGGACTTGCTGCTGGATTTGATCACCACAGTGTTGCCGCCGCACATCGCCGCCGCCACCACCCCGATAGTCAATAGAATCGGGAAATTGAAAGGACTAATCACCAACGACACACCGTAGGGCATCTTATAGACTTTGGTGACGGTACTCGGAAAGCACATCAGACCGCTGAAGTGCCGTTCCGGACGTGCCCAGCGACGCAACCCTCGCAGCATCTCGTTGATTTCCACAATGATGGGACCCACATCACAGAGGTAGGCCTCCACCCTACTCCGTCCGAGGTCGGCGGTGAGCGCGTCCTCGAACTCCGTGGCGTGCGCGATGACCGCCGCTTTCAGTTTCTTAAGCTGTTGTATCCGCCATTTGACAGGCAGCGTCGCACCCGTGCGGAAGAATTTTCGCTGGGCCGCGACGATTTGTTCTATTTCTTTTTCGGTGTATGACATAATATGGGGTAAATTGTACTACCAAGCTCTTGCCCCTGTCGGGGCTGCTCAAGGAATTATGTTTTAAAAATGATAGGAGGACTTACGACCTTCATTCATAATTCATAATTCATAATTCTTAATT
>JAFRUI010000032.1 GCA_017438945.1 Bacteroidales bacterium | reverse complement strand
CATCCCGGAAGTGCGGGAGAGACTAATTGACGGTCGGCCTCTTTTCTTGAACGAAGATGCCAACTGGAATTATGAGAACAAGCAGACAAAAGAGTATTATCTGGAGGGCTATATGGCCAAAAACCTATATTGGTTTGATTGCGTGACAAATTATTGTTTTAATCCGGAGAGCAGATATAGGTATGTGAAGAATAAGCACGTGGTTTTAACACCGTCAACATACAAAACGCCATCAACATACGAAAATTCCAGCGATTGGGCTGTTATCACCCACAATGCCGATTATTTTTGGCAACCTCCGATAAAATAAACGATATGCAACAAATAGGGTCGAATAATCATTCGCCTCTAAAATGTAATTATATCATATGCGGTTCGTTGTAGAGACGCGCCATGGCACGTCTCTACATCACCCCGCTCCGTGCTCACGTGCGCGAGGTAGAGCCGGATCAAAACTGAAACGAGTACACAAAATAGAACGTGGAGTTGTAGTGTTTCTTGAGGATTCCGGTGGTGACTTCTTGTTCGGGGGTGCCAATCGGGATAAGGGAGTGGCTGAAGCGGAGTGATAGACCGTGGTGACGTTTGAAGACGTAGGAAAGGCCCGCAAGAAAAGAAAACTCAAACCGATTGAGGCCATAATAGTCGTCCCACACATCGCTCCAACTCGAAGTGCCAGCAGGAGTGCCAACATGGTGTCGTTGTACAGTCCTCTGATACAACAGAAAGCCGATTGTGGGGCCGAAATCAAGCCACACTCCATCATTGTCAGTTTTAATGCTATTAAAGCGAAATCGTAATAGAAGCGGAAATTCTATGTAGCCTAAAGACGTTGAATGCTTGTCTTTACGTGCCAATCCTTTAACACCGAAATTAGGTTTGGAGCGGGTGCCTTTCATTGTAAAGTTCATATCCAGCTGCAATAACATTCGTACATTGTAGTTGTCAACAAGTTTCACATTGCCGAATAATCCAGTTGTTATTCCTGTTTTCCAATATCCAGGAATATTATCCGCAGACATCGCTGAAAATGTATTGCCGAATACAACACCTCCGCCGAAATAGGACTTTTGGGAGAAGCCTTGCAGAAAGCACAGGCTCAACGCAAAAATCAGAATCAGTCGGTTTCTCATTGTTTTTTATTGGATTGTTAACGTGGGAAAAGGGAATGTAGCTTGGATATGGATGTGTGCGGTGTGACGGTAGATATGTTCTTCCGATTACCAAAGGGCAACACGTCCGAGACGGCCGAGGTCGAGTGTGGCGGTCTCTGCGCCGAGAGCTTTGAAAGCCCGCATGATGGTGCTGTAGGTGATGCTTCGCCCGCTCTCAATCTTGGATACTTCCGCCCGTTTCACCCCCATACGCTCTCCCAGCTGCTGCTGCGTGAATCCGATTTTCTTCCGAGTCTGTTTGATGGCCTCTCCAATGCGATATTCCTCCACTCCTGCTCGCACTTGCGCGTCAAAAGCGTCTCTTTCAGGAGTGCCGACCTCGCCAATGTATTTGACGAGCATTTCTTTGTGTGTCTTAATCTCCATTTTCTTCTCGTGTTTTATAATAGTTGTCTCTAATACTTTCTGCATGTTCAATCTCTTGCTTTGGCTTTTTTCGGGTCTTTTTGTCAAATCCGTGCGTTGCCACTACAATCGAAGACCGTGTTTTGTCCCAAAACGAAAGCAATCTGTACTCGTTGCTCTCATATTCGGCCCGGAACTCCCATATCCTTGATTCGCCCAATTTCTTGAAAATCCGGGAATCTACGACTCCCATACTCACCAAGGAGATATTGTAGAATAGTTTTTTCCTTGCCTTATCCGGCATAGCATCTATATATGACTGAGCTTCTTCGAGATATTCAACATCAATGTTCATCGCCTTGTTTTTTTCAAAACGCAAAAACACAAAAAATGTTACAATATTGGAAACAAAAAAAAGAGTAGGTTAGCGACAAAAAGTTATCTTCACATATCGCTCGTATCTTCACGTATTATTTCATTGTTATCTACTATTCTTAACTGCTTCACCTTCGAGCTCCCCGTCTCTGTGCTTAGGTGCGCGGGGTAGAATCTGATTTCCGATAGCCGTTCGTCATACTCCCCAAATGACACACATACGTATATTTAAGTACCTAAAACATCACCAACAGTGTAATCAATAGTGCCCCGACAAAGTAGCTGAAGGTATTGGCTATGAGTGTGGCGTTAAGGGTTTTCTTGAATGGGTATTCTTTTCTGAGGATAAGATGATTTACCAACAGCTAAGAGCATCTGCATACAATTGTTTGAATATTTGTTTTTGTGAAAAAAAATAGGGACACAATTTGTCGCGTCCCTACAATGAATTGTTATTGGTTTCGGTCTGTAGGGGCGAATAATCATTCGCCCCTACACCGTCATTTCGTTACAATCTCTCAATATTCACCCTAATCTTCACATCCTCCAGATCCATTTCCACACCGTCGGAGACCGTGTCGGCGATGGTCAGGGAGGTGCAGAGGGTCTCGTTGCAGATGTGTTGCTCGAAGGCCTTCAACGCGGGGGTGATGATCTCGTTGCCCTCCACGGTGACGGCGATCTTGTCCAACACCTCGAAGTCGTTCTCCTTGCGGTAGGTCTGCACCAACTTCACGAACTCGCGGGCGTAACCCTCGTTCTTCAGCTCTTCGGTGACCTCGATGTCCAAGGCCACGGTGAGCGCACCGAAGTTGGCCACCACCCAGCCGGGGATGTCCTGCGCCTGGATCTCCACGTCGTCGGTGGTGATCTCCACGGGCTGACCCTCAATCTCGAACCTCATCACGCCCTCTTTCTCCAACTGCGCGATCTCCTGCTGCGAGAAGCCGGTGATTTTGGCGGCCACGAGCTTCATGATCTTGCCGTATTTCGGTCCCAACTTCTTGAAATCGGGCTTGATACGTTTCACGAAGACGCCGTCCTCGTTGCTGACGAACACCAACTCCTTGACGTTGACCTCGTGCAGAATCAGATCCTGCACCAACGAAATCTGCTGTTTGAAATGCTCGTCCATCACAGGGATCATAATCTTGGAGAGCGGCTGACGCACCTTCAAGTTTGTCTTCTTACGCAGCGCCAACACCATGGAACTGAACTGTTGCGCGAGCTGCATACGTTCTTCCAATTCCTTGTCAATCAGCTCCTCGTGTACCTCGGGATAGTCGGCCAAATGCACGGATTCGAACGCTTCCTTGCCGGAGACGCGGTTGAGGTCCTGATAGAGTTTGTCCATGAAGAACGGCGCGATGGGCGAGGCGATTTTGGCGATGGTTTCCAAGCAGGTGTAGAGCGTCTGGTAGGCGGAAATCTTGTCCTCGCTGTATTCGCCCTTCCAGAAGCGGCGGCGACAGAGACGCACGTACCAGTTGCTGAGGTAGGCATCCACAAAGTCCTGAATCTCACGGCCCACCTTAGTCGGCTCGTAGTCGATGTAGTTCTCCTGACAGTGCTTCACCAACGTGTTCAGCTCGGAGAGAATCCAACGGTCGATTTCGGGACGTTTGGCGAACGGAATCTCCGCCTCTTTGTACGTGAATCCGTCAATGTTGGCGTACAGTGCGAAGAAGTTGTAGGTGTTGAACAGCGTGCCGAAGAATTTGCGCTGCACTTCGCCGATGCCGGCCTCGTCGAACTTGAGGTTGTCCCACGGGGAGGCGTTGGTGATCATATACCAGCGGGTCGCGTCTGGACCGTATTTGTGGATGATCTCGAACGGATCGACGGCGTTGCCCAACCGCTTGGACATCTTGTTGCCGTTTTTGTCGAGTACCAAACCGTTGGAAATCACGGACTTGAAAGCCACACTGTCGAACAGCATCGTGGCGATGGCGTGCAACGTGAAGAACCAGCCGCGGGTCTGATCCACACCCTCCGCGATGAAGTCGGCGGGGAAGTTGGTTTTGAAGAACTCCTTGTTCTCGAACGGGTAGTGCAGCTGGCTGTACGGCATCGAACCGGAGTCGAACCAGACATCGATAAGGTCGCTTTCGCGGTACATCTTCTGACCCGTCGGGGAGACCAGCACGATGGTATCGACGTAGGGTTTGTGCAGGTCGATGTTGTTGTCGTAGTTCTTCTGCGACATATCGTTGACCTTGAAATTTTTATATGGATTTTCGGTCATAAAGCCGGCGGCGATGGCCTTGTCGATTTCGGCCATCAGCTGCTCGATGGAGCCGATGCAGATCTGCTCTTTCTTGTCCTCGGTGGTCCAGATGGGCAGCGGCACGCCCCAGAAGCGGGAGCGGGAGAGGTTCCAATCGACGAGGTTTTCGAGCCAGTTGCCGAAACGGCCGGAGCCGGTGGCGGCGGGCTTCCACTTGATGGTCTTGTTCAGTTCCATCATACGCTCTTTGTAGGCGGTCGTCTTGATGAACCAGGAGTCGAGCGGATAGTAGAGCACGGGCTTGTCGGTGCGCCAGCAGTGCGGGTAGTTGTGGGTGTGCTTTTCGCTCTTGAAAAGCTTACCCTGCTCCTTCAGCATCACCACGATATCGATGTCCAAGGATTTGTCCTTCTCGGTTTTGGTTGGGTCGTAGGCGTTCTTCACGAACTGGCCGGCGTAGGGACGGTAAGCTTCCACGTCCATGCAGTTTTGGACAAATTCGGGGTCGAGGTCTTCGATGCGGTAGAACTTGCCGGTGCGATCGACCATCGGCTGGCGGATGCCGTCCTTGTCGATCATCACGAGCGGCGGGATGCCGGCGGCAGCGGCCACGCGCTTGTCGTCGGCACCGAAGGTCGGGGCGATGTGGACGATACCGGTACCGTCCTCCGTGGTCACATAGTCGCCGGGGATGATGCGGAAGGCACCCTCGCCGGGGTTCACCCACGGGATAAGCTGCTCGTAGGAGATGCCCACGAGATCTTTGCCCTTGAACTCCTTCACAACCTCCGGGGCTTCCTTGAACATCGTGGAAACCAACGCTTTGGCCATCAAGATGTAGCAAGGCTGTTCGTTGTACGGATGCACAGTCTTCAGCATCACGTAGTCGATATTCGGACCCACGCACAACGCCGTGTTGCTCGGCAGTGTCCACGGGGTGGTCGTCCACGCAATCGCGTACACGGGAATGTTTGCGTCCGCCTCAACTGCTAACTGCTCACTGCTAACTTCTAACTTGAACAGTGCCACGCATGTAAGGTCCTTCACGTCACGATAGCAGCCGGGCAGGTTGAGCTCGTGGGAGCTGAGGCCGGTGCCGGCGGCGGGGGAGTAGGGCTGGATGGAGTAGCCCTTATAGAGCAGCCCTTTCTTGTAAAGTTCTGACAGTAAATACCATACGGTTTCAATATACTTGTTGTCGAAGGTGATGTAGGGGTGTTCAAGATCGACCCAGTAGCCCATCTCGCGGGTAAGGTCGTCCCATTTGTCCTTGAATTTCATCACTTCGCGGCGGCAGGCCTTGTTGTAGTCCTCCACGGAGATTTTCTTGCCGATATCCTCCTTGGTGATGCCGAGGGTCTTCTCCACGCCGAGTTCCACGGGCAGTCCGTGCGTGTCCCAGCCGCCCTTACGTCCGACGTACTTGCCGGTGAGGGTCTGGTAGCGGCAGACGATGTCCTTGATGGTGCGGGCCATCACGTGGTGGATGCCGGGCATACCGTTAGCGGACGGCGGTCCCTCAAAGAAAACGAACCGTTCGTGTCCCTCGCGGGTCGATAGACTCTTGGCGAAGATGTCATTGTCTTCCCAATATTTTCTCATTTCCTCCCCAAGGGCAGGGAGATTAAGACCTTTGTATTCAGTATATTTCATCGAAGTATAGATTTTTCCAAAAAACTTGCAAAGATACAATTTTTTTGGGATTAGTGAGTGGTGAACAATGATCGGTTCGGGGGCCATTATATTGAGAATCATATTGAGAATCTAATCCCCCTGCATCAAAACAAACAATTCTTGAATCTCTTTTTGTGCCAAAGGGAGCAAGCAGTTGTCCTTCTTCGCCAAAATGGCAGCCCTAATTTGTTCCACGGAATAATCTATTTTCGTCACATTGTTATCATTGTTCAAAATCTTGTACCAATAATGGAACAATCTCATCCTGCATTCAGATCGTCCGTCAGATGAATCACACACAAACAAGATAACCTCTTCATAATCATCCCAAAAATCAGAAATAATACCGAGGATTGTGTTTCGTATCCTTGGATCCATGCCATATCGCCCGACCGTGCTTTTGGCAAAAACAAAATTATAGACTACACAAGATTCTATGGGAACCTTGTTGAAATAGGCAATATACTCGACCCCTTTGTCGGTCACAAAACGATATTCTCCATCAATGCTTTTACTGTACGGATAATGGCTTTACGATTTCAATTCCACGGTTTTTGATTAATGCTTTCATGTCTCCTCCGTTTTCAATGCAGTCAATCATCGCGTTTTTGTCATCGATGATTTTTTGGAAAAAGGCCCTTGCCTCCTCTTTAGTTTTAATTTTCTTCTTCATAGTTTGTTCATTTTTATCATCTGCAAAAATACATTTTTTTTAATATCCATACATTATTCAATAATTTTTTCAACTTCCCTCCCCCGCGTGCGGAACGCACGCCGCAAGCTCCTCTTTCAAGAGGATTGTCCACTATAACTGTATACAAATCAATTACTTATACCCCCCGAAAACATAAAAAATTGCATTTTTTTGCAACGATTCGGGCTTTTTTTCGTTATGAGATTAGACAATTAAGAATTAAGAATGATGAAATTGCGCTGGCGGGGCGACTTTTCAGGCGAAAAGTTCACCTTCGCCACGCCGGTGGTGTCCACATATTCGCCCGTGTCAAGAAATTTCGCCAATGACAACGCTATCTGAGAGAACGGACTCTCCACGGCCTCTAATTGGCGTCCCATATAGACATATTCTTCCAATACCACGTCCGGATTAGCTTGAAAGGTGTTCTTACGATACCTCTTGGACACCATGATGCTTAGATTGAAATCGTTAGCATCGTGCTCCAAATAT
>JAFRUI010000031.1 GCA_017438945.1 Bacteroidales bacterium | reverse complement strand
CTGAGCCAGGATCGAACTCTCCATAATAATTAATCTCTTTTATTTTTTTGTCTGTCCTGGCCTCATCGCTTGCGAATCTCAAATTCCTCTTCTTGAGTATTTGCTACATTCTTTCATTCTTTCAATGAACATCCCCCTGTTGACAACCCCCTCTCTCGCGCCGTCCCGTATCGTTGTCGTTTGGGATTGCAAAAATAGATTTTTTTGTATTCACTCCAACACCCCGGCGCACTTTTTTTCACTTTTTCTGCATTTTCTTTGTAACTAATTGTGTGTCAGTGAAATAAAAATGCGTTTTTCCGGATTTCAGCCGCTTTTTTTGCCCCGAAAACCCGCTTTTTTGCCGTTTTTCGGCTCCCCGCCTCGGAAAATTTCGCAGATTTTCGGCGTTTTGCCGTAAAAATCGAATTTTCAATCGGCCCAGGAACCCCAGCGAAAGACCCGAAAATAATATACATCTCTATTATTCAATTACTTACGAATCATTAGAAATGATAACATATTGAAAAATAGTAAATTAAGTACTAACGAAATATAACATTAATATTATATATACAATAATAATCATTAATGCGGTGCTAACTGATTCTTTTAGGGACACACTTCGTGGCGTGCATGCGTTAGGGATAGAAGCGGAAATGATTTTTGCCTAGGGTCATTATGTAAAACATTGACATACAATAAGTCGTGGAACCGAATAGTCATTCGTCCCCACGGCGGTGGAAGGCAAAAATCATTGCAGCGGATAGCCCGACGGCGCGGCGTTTTGAAAGGTTATAGGTTATGGGTTATGGGTTATAGAATGGGGTTGTTCGGAACGATAGTGAGAAATGGTGGTGACGCCGCGCCGGAACGCCCAAATATAAAAGAGAAAACGGACGCAAAACACTAATTCTCATTGTTGGAAAATATTTTTTCAAAAGGGGGTTGTTGAAAAGAAAAAAAGTGTATTTTTGCACCCCAAAAAAATTAAGAACAAAAAACTGTAATAATATGAAAAGAACGTATCAACCTTCAAACACGAGACGCCGTCACAAACACGGTTTCAGAGAGAGAATGTCCACTGCTAACGGCCGCAGAGTCCTGGCAGCGCGCAGAGCAAAAGGCAGAAAGAAACTCACCGTTTCTGACGAAAGTCTGGGCAGAAAATAATCTGGGATAATCCGGGTTATGATGTAAAAAGAAGGCGTTGGTCTTCTTTTTTTTTGTATCTTCGCCATTTTTTTAATGTGCGAAAAAACAACAGAAGAATGAGAAAAATAATCACCATCACCTTGATCATGCTGGCCTTCCTCAGCGGATGGGGGCAAAACGTGGGAACATCCATAGACGGGATTGTGGCCGTGGTCGGGAAATCCATCATCATGCGGTCCGATCTCGAAAAGCACTTCATCGACTACAAGGCGCAGTTCAAGACTGTCGAAGATCCGGACGAAGTATATTGCTCTATTCTGGAGAATTTGATATTCAACAAGTTGATGGTAAACCAAGCGGAATTGGACAGCATAGAGGTGACGGACGAGGAGGTGGATTACCGGTTGAACACGCGTATTCAGTATTTTCTCCAACAAACAGGCGGCGATGTGAAGTACATTGAGAACTACTTCAACAAGTCGATGGCGGAGATCAAGAAGGACATGCGTGAGATGATGTATGAGCAAGCGCTCATCGAGCAGGTGCAGTCGAGCATCACGAGCAACATCACCGTGACCCCGTCGGAAGTCAACCAGTTTGCCGCCAAGATCGGTCCGGACAGCATGCCGATGGTGGAGACCTCATACCAATTCGGGGAGATTGTCAAGATTCCGCCGGTGAGCGACGAGGAGGTGGCCGCGGTGAAAGAGCGGTTGAACAGCTATCGCGAGCGCATACTCCGAGGCGAGAAGATAGGAGCCTTGGCGCGTCTTTATTCCGACGACCCGGGCAGTGCCTCCAAGGGTGGTGACCTGGGGTTTGTGGAGCGAGGCACGCTGTATCCCGAGTTCGAGGCGGCAGCCTTCAACCTGAAATCCGGGGAGGTGTCGCAAATCGTGAAGACACAGGCCGGCTACCATATCATCCAGATGATTGAACGCCGGGGCGAATCGATCCGTGTGGCGCACATCCTGATACAACCAAAGCCGTCCACCGATGAACAGGTCAGAGCCATCACCTATCTGGACAGCGTCCGCCAAATCATTCTGGACGAAAAGCTCACGCTGGAGCAGGCGGCCAAACGTTTCTCCGAGGGCAGCACCAAGATGAATGGCGGCATGGTGGTCAACCCCTACAACAGTTCGCTGTCCTTTGACCGCCAGACACTGGACGATGCCACATACGCCACCATCAACAAGCTGATTCCGGGAGAGTATTCCGAATGCGTCCCCTTCGTCAATGACGACGGGGTGATGGCCTACCGACTGATTTACCTTAAAGAAAAAGTGTCGCAGCACAAAGCCAACCTGGTGGAAGACTATGACATGATCAAGAACGCCGCCTTAGAGCAGAAAAAATATGAGGCGATGGAAAAATGGGTGGTTGACAAGGTGAAAGTCACCAATATGAAGATTTCGGAACAATATAAGTATTGTCCGTTCGTTAGTAAGTGGCAGATTCCTTGAGGACTGAGGACTGAGGACTTAGGATTTTAGAATTAAGATTACAGATATGGATTTAGAGAAGAAGACAGACATTGAAGCGATAGAGTCGTTTGTGGAGAAGTACAAAGTTCTGCGGGAGGAGATTGCGAAAGTGATTGTGGGTCAGGACGATGTAGTCAAGAACGTGTTGATGGCGATGTTCAGCCGGAGCCATGCCTTGTTGATCGGGGTTCCGGGGTTGGCCAAGACGTTGATGATCACGACTATCGCGAAAGCTGTGGACATGAGTTACAACCGTATCCAGTTCACCCCTGACTTGATGCCTTCGGACATCATGGGTGCGGAGATTCTGGATGACAGCCGTAACTTCAAGTTCGTAAAGGGGCCCATTTTCGCCAACATCGTATTGGCTGACGAGATCAACCGTACGCCTCCGAAGACGCAGTCGGCATTGCTGGAGGCGATGCAGGAGCGTTCGGTGAGTATGAACGGGACGACCTACGATCTGCCGAATCCGTTTTTTGTGCTGGCCACGCAGAACCCCATCGAGCAGGAGGGAACCTACCCGCTGCCCGAGGCGCAGCAAGACCGGTTCATGTTCAACATTATGCTGGACTATCCGAGCATTGCCGAGGAGGAGGAGATCGTGAAGCGCACCATCCATGGCGACATGGTGGAGCCGCAGCGTGTCCTCACCGTGGAAGAGATCATTTTCTACCAGAAGTTGCTGCAGAAGGTGCCGATACCGGAGAACGTCTATCGCTATGCGGTAAACCTTTCCACCCTGACCCGCCCGGGCACAGCCAAGGCACATGCATGGGCGAACGACTATTTGTCGTGGGGTGCGGGTCCGCGTGCCTCGCAGTTCCTGATCATCGGTGCACGCACGCACGCCGTGCTGGACGGCAAATACTCCCCGGACATCGAGGACGTGCGGGCCGTTGCCTACAACATCTTACGACACAGAATCATCAAGAACTACAAGGCGGAAGCGGAAGGCATCACCATCGAGCAAATCATAGACAAGCTGCTAGAAGCCGCTGATGCCCGATAACGAACGACAAAGACATGCGGAAACCCACCTGGAAATGGATTCTGTTTATCTCTGCGGCGGCAATCTTCACCGTTATCATCATCTATTCCAACAAGCTGATCAAGAAGATCGCGCAGGAAGAGCGCCAGCGCATTGAAATCTGGGCAGGGGCCATCACCTACAAGACACAAATCATCAACGAGACAGAGAAGTTCTTCGACTCCATACGCATCGAGGAAGGGAATCAGGCGTCCATTTTCGCCAAGGCGGTGAAAAAGGTCGCGGAGGCATCGTTGTATGAAGACATCACCTTTTACCAGGACATCATCTCCGCCAACAAGACGGTGCCCACTATCATTGCCAGTCCTAACGGCAACATTGACGCCGCCATCAACTTGCCGGACAGCATTCTCGCCATGAGGAACATACGTGAGCTGGGAGAAGTCATCCAAGACTTCGACAGTTTGAAGCTGCCCTATTACCATCGCGAATATGTGATGGTCTATTACAAGAACTCCCATATTTACGGGGATTTCCGGGAGATGATCGACAATCTGCTGGAATCCTTCTTCCAGGAGACGGTGATCAATTCGGCCTCTGTGCCCGTCATCATCACCGACAGCACCCAGATCAACGTGATTGCCGCCGGCAACATCGACTCCGTTGTCATCAACTCCCCTTTCAAGTTGAATGCCAAGCTGGAGAAGATGCGGGAAGAGAACGACCCCATCGTGCTGGATTGGTTAGATCACGGGAAGTGCTATGTTTTCTATGAAGAGTCGTCCGTGTTGACTCAGTTGCGGCTCTTCCCATTCATCCAATATGGCATCATTTTCGTGTTCCTGCTCATCGCCTACCTGTTGTTCAGTGTGACAAAACGTTCCGAGGAGAACCGTGTCTGGGTAGGCATGTCAAAGGAGACCGCGCATCAGTTGGGAACCCCCATTTCCTCCTTGATGGCATGGACAGAGCTGTTGAAAGAGATGCCTGTTGATCAATCCATTCCGGAAGAGATCGGCAAAGACGTGCACCGGTTGGAGACCATCGCACAACGTTTTTCAAAGATCGGTTCGGTGCCGGTGCTGGAAGAGACCGACATCGTACCCGTCATCGACGATTTCGCCAGTTACCTGCAAACCCGGATTTCCTCCATGGTGAACATCATCTTCGAAAAGCCCGACCACCCCATCGTTTTGCCCATCAACAAGCAGTTGTTCGAGTGGGTGATTGAGAATTTGTGCAAAAACTCCGCCGACGCGATGACCGGAAAGGGCACCATCACCATCGAGATCACGGAAGAGAAGAACAAGGTTTTCGTGGACATCACGGACACGGGCAAAGGCATTCCCGCCAAGATGCAGAGGCGCATCTTCTCGCCCGGTTACACTTCCAAGAGCCGCGGCTGGGGCCTCGGTCTGACCCTCGCACGACGCATCATCAACAACTACCACAAAGGAAAACTGTTTGTGAAGTCCTCCGTCATCGACCAGGGGACGACCATGCGGATACAGTTGCTGAAAAACCAGTAATCCGTTTTACTACTGATACAGATAAGAGACCAGCAACAGGGTATCATACCCGTCGCTTCTATACATCTTCATAGGGAATTTCCTGTAATATTCGTATGTAAAGAACAACGACTTTGAGTTTATCACTTCACCGTTTTCTGAGACAGTGACGTACATCCCCTTCACATTATGTTTGCTGCAGAACAGATTTTCAGGGTTGTTGTTCATCAATTGGTGATCTGCCAATAGGGAGAAGAAATTCATCTTCGGGTTAACGCCATCATCATAAACATAGCTGTAAACCCTTTGTAATTCTTTGTCAGGATAGCGCATGGTCATCTTCACACTTCGTATATCATCGTCCACCCAATTAAAGTCCACCTCCGCAGAGGAGTAATCGTATTCATCTCCTTTCGGGGAGGCGGATTCTGCGGCATGACAGTCAAAACCGGGGACGAAAAGATCCAGGAGAGTGTTTCCGGTGATAGACTTGCTGTTCTTCGTAATGGAAAGATGATCCAATCTGTTTTTCTTATATGTAAAAGCATACGTATCCTGCAGTTGGTCGCCGTAGTATGTTTCGATGCCCGTCAGGATTTTCCCTTTATACACGAAATCCGAATGGATATCATCCGTCTCAATTCGTTGCAGGCGGCGCCCGTCATAGATATATTCTTGCGAATAATCGACATCACCGGACTGCTTGTAGAAATCAATTCTGGAGAGTTGGTTTCCATTCCATAACCATTGTTCGCGCAGGTAGTGTCCTTGCGCCTCGTCATAAATTCTGGCAATTTTCAATTCCGGCCGGAAGTCTCCGAGCCGCTCTTTGTTACAAGAGCAAAAAACTGAAACAAAAGCAACTACGACAAATAAAACACTTAACTTTCTCATTCTGTGAATTTTTGGAAAACAGCACTATGGAACACAAATATTTTTCAAAACAATGTGCAAAAATACAATAATTATCACGCCCGTATCTTCAAAAAATGTACTTTTGCATCGCTGTTTATACGAAAGTATCATTAAACGTAAATAAAAACTTATGAGGAAAAATTTTGTATTCACATTGTTATGCAGTCTGTTGGCCTTCAGCAGTGCCATGGCCTGCACGAATTTCATCATCACGAAGGGGGCCAGCAGAGACGGTTCCTGTTTCCTGACGTATGCGGCAGACTCTCATCAGCTATATGGTGAGCTGTATTATCATCCGGCCGCCAACTATCCTGCCGGCAGCATGATGGATGTCATAGAGTGGGACTCGGGCAAGAAGCTCGGTCAGATTCCGCAGGTGGCGCATACCTACTCCGTGGTCGGCAACATGAACGAGTTCCAGCTGGCTATCGGCGAGACCACCTATGGCGGCATTGAGGAGCTGGAGCATGGCCAGGGGCTGATTGACTACGGTTCCCTGATTTACATCACGCTGCAACGGGCCAAGAACGCCCGTGAGGCCATCAAGGTGATTTCGGAGCTGTTGGATGCCTACGGTTATGCCAGTGAAGGCGAATCCTTCTCCATTGTTGACCCCAACGAGGCTTGGATTCTGGATCTCATCGGCAAGGGCGAGAAGATGCTTGACGCGAAGGGCAAAGTGGTGAAGGGATGGAGCAACGGTGCTGTCTGGGTGGCACGCCGCATTCCCGACGGATATGTTTCCGGACATGCCAACCAGTCGCGCATCACCACCTTCCCGTTGCGTGACGGCAAGACTTCCATCACCAACAGGGAACTCGACAAGATTTTCCTCCCGACAGTGGAGACTGTGTACTCTTACGACGTGATCTCCTTCGCACGTCTGAAAGGTCTTTATCCAAAAGATCCGAAACAGGCTCCTGATGCGCAGTTCAGTTTCTGTGACACTTACAATCCCATCACCTTCGACGGTGCTCGTTTCTGTGACGCACGTGTGTGGGCTTTCTTCAACCATGTGAACCATGCGGAGGCCGCCCCTTACGAGGACTACGCCCGTGGCGACAACCTCAAGCACCGTATGCCTCTGTGGATCAAACCCGCCAACAAAGCCCAGATTGACGCTCAGTTCATGATGCGCATGATGCGCGACCACTACGAAGGCACCACCATGGATATGTCGAAGGATCTCGGGGCCGGCCCGTACGCCTGTCCTTACCGCTGGCGCCCCATGACCTGGACTGTGGATGGAAAAAATTACATCCACGAGCGCGCCACAGCCACGCAACAGACTGGCTTCGTGTTTGTGGCCCAATGTCGCAACTGGCTGCCCGACATGTTCGGAGGCATCTATTGGTTCGGTGTTGACGATGCGGGCTCCAACTGTTTTGTCCCGATGTTTTGCGGCATCACTGAAATCCCGGAAGAGTACAAGGAGGGCAACGGCTCCATGGTGGAGTACTCCCCCACTTCCGCATTCTGGACTTTCACGAAAGTCAGCAACTATGTCTATACCCGCTATAGCGACATGATCAAGCATGTCAACGAGAGACAGGCGAAATGGGAGGGGAAATTCGCGAAAGACATCGAGCAGATGTCCGCAAAGATGAAAGACCTTTGCACGCAGAATCCGGATGCCGCCCGCAAACAGCTCAACGCTTATTCCGCTCGCGCCGCCCACGATGTCTGCCAAGAATGGAACAGACTGTTCGAGTATCTGCTGGTGAAATATCATGACGGCAACGTCAAGAAGGAGGAAAACGGCAAATTCGTCACCAACGGGAATGAAAAACCGCAGGTTGTGTTCCCGGACCAACCGAAATGGCCTGACGATTGGTACAGAATGATTGTCAAAGACTGCGGTAAAAACATCGAGGCGAAGTAATTCGGAACTATCCTATACAGAACCGACTACGACCCCGGATTCAGAAATCTGATCCGGGGTTTTTTATTTCGATTTTTTTTCTATTTTTGCCACGTTGTTCTGTCCGACAGACAGACAACATTTTTAGTAAAGAAAGCGCGTTTTCGCTTTTCCGTCAGTGTGAACTTGGACATTCGCAATGTATGCACGGATAACGAAAATTGAGCTTGCCTATTCAGTATGTAATTGCCAAATAGGTGGGGCTCATTTTTCGGTATCTTGCATACGGGGAAGTCCAAGCCCTACACTGGAGATCCGAGGAATGGAACGCTCCACTTTCTTTGAAAAAATTACACGATAAAAACGAGTTCCGCAAATGATGAAATGATATGGAGCACTTCTTACAGCTTTCCAGAGTCCCTCTTTCAGAAGACAGGACAATTTCATCCCGGAAATAAAAATAAAAAACATAGAACATGGAACTAAACGTAAAATCACCCTATATCTTCTTTAAAGAAGAGGGCTGTTACCTTAACTTTCCCAAGAACATCTCTGTAATTGAGGAAGGCAGCCTTCTCGGTGTCGAAATCGAAACGGTCATCCTGCCAGAGACTGTCACCACCATCGGAAGAGGGGCTTTCATGGGTGCCAAAATAAAAAACATCGTATTACCGGACAGTCTGTCTGTCATCGCAGACGATGCTTTCTGTGCCTGTACAAATCTTAAATGCGTATATCTGCCGGCCAACGTCACCTCTATCGGTGCCCGTGCATTCATGGGGTGCGGCAGACTGGCCAAAACAGAGCTTCCCTCCGGATTACAGTTCCTGGGAGATGAAGCCTTTGCCTTCTGCCAGAATCTGAAGGCACTGAAATTACCCGATTCGTTGAAACAAGTCGGGAAAAATGTTTTTCACGGATGTTTGTCGGAAGAGACGATGAATCTCTGACCTTCGCTATTCCTGGACATAAACGCGGGGAACGCGCTGTGAAATGCGGGTCATCAACTCGTAGCTGATAAGACCTGCCGCCTCGGCCATTTCCGACACGGTGTTGCCCTCGCCATAGACGATAACCTCATCGCCTTCGTGCACACGCATTCCGGTGATGTCCAGCATGCACATGTCCATGCAGATTTTGCCTATAACCGGCACTTTCTGTCCCTGCACCAGCACTTTACCGCGTCCGTTGCTCAATTCGCGCGGATAGCCGTCGGCATATCCAATGGGGATGATGGCCACTTGCGTGTCACGTTCCAACTTCCAAGTTCGGTTGTAGCCGATGGTTTCGCCCGCCGGAATATGCTTGATTTGCGTAATCACTGTCTTGAGGGTCACCACGTTATGTAACTTCGGAACCATGTCCGGAATTTCGGAGCAGCCGTAGAGTTGAATACCTAGGCGCACCATGTCGAACTGCGCCTCCGGGAACCGGATGATACCCGCGCTGTTGAGGATGTGGCGCAGGATTTTGTAATCGAAGGAGGCGCAAAGCACATCGGTCATGTGCCCGAAAAGGGCGATTTGCCGGCGGGTGAAGGCATCCTCGGCGGGATCCTCCGCGGCGGCAAGATGGGAGAAGATCGAAGCGATGTGCAGCTTCGGGTTGTGCTTCACAATGTCAATGAGGCGAGGAAGGTCCTGTAAATCAAAGCCCAAGCGGTGCATTCCCGTATCCACTTTGATATGGATGTTGAATTGCGGGATTTCCGGATGCCGCGACAGCACCTCCTCCAGCTGCTGCAGATAGTAGAAGTTGAAGATTTCCGGTTCCAGACGGTGGTTTACCATTACCTCGAAACTGTGGGCTTCAGCGCCGAGCACGATAATCGGTGTGTCGATACGGCGTTTGCGCAGACGAACGCCCTCATCTGTATAGGCAACTGCCAAGTAATCAACATCTTGATCTATCAGGGTATTCACCAGCTCCACGTCACCGAGGCCATACGAAGAAGCTTTGACCATCGCCACCATCTTGGTGTCGGGACGAAGACGATTGCGGTGATAGTTCAGGTTATAAGCCAGCGCGGGCAGGTTCACCTGCATGATAGTCAGGTGGGTTTTTTGTTGCAAAGCGCTGACAATCCGCTCGAAATGGAAATTCCTTGCTCCCTTCACCAAAAAAATCTCGTATGATATAGGCAAATTGGGGAGATGCGCCAACAACGCGTCCGTATCGGGGAAGAACAATTGTTCTTCCAAATCGAAAACGCCTTTGTATCCTTCAAAACTGCTGCCGACAGCCAACATCCTGGAGATATGGTGCCTTTTCAACTGTGCATTCAGTCGCCGGAAATCCTCCTCCGTCAACTTTCCGACCTGTTCGAAATCGGAGATGACAAGTGTCTTCTTCGTCATCTGCGTCTGTGTGTCCAAGAAATTGAGCGCCGCCGACAACGAGTTGATATCCAGACTGTAAGTGTCATTAACAATCACGGAATGGTTACGGCCTTCCATAATCTCCAATCTCATGCTGATGTGGGTGAGCCTTCCCAGCCGGTTGTTAATTTCCTCGGGTTGGAATCCGACAACCAACAGTGTCACAATCACATGGGTGACATTCTCCAGGGAAGCACTGTCGATGAACGGCACCGTATATTCGAAACCTCCGATGACGATGATGGTTCCGCCGGACGGAGCAGCATGCATCTGCACGGGATAGGTACTACTGGAATCACCCCAAGAAATCTTGTTCAAATGGGCATACTCCGGCAGTTGAAGAATCATATTAAGCTCTTGGTTATCATTGTGATAAATCAAGACTTCTACATTTTGGAAGAGTTTGAGCTTCTCTATAATCTTACGGTTATTGCTCGGGAAAAACTGTGCGTGCGCCGCTCCGATATTAGTCAGAATGCCAATAGTGGGGTCGATGATTTCGGCCAAAGCACGCATCTCGTTAGGTCTGGAAATGCCCGCTTCAAAAACGGCGATGTCGTGTTGGTCAGACATTTGCCAGACGGAGAGCGGAACACCGAGACGGGAGTTATAGCTATCGGGGCTTTTCACCACCTTGAACTTGTCGTCCAAAATAGACGTGAGCCACTCCTTGACAATGGTTTTGCCGTTGCTGCCGGTAATGCCGATGACGGGATAATGGAACTGTTGGCGATGCTTTTGCGCCAGCCGCTGCAACGCTGCCACAGAGTCCTCCACGAAAAGGAAATTGGCGTTCTCGCATTGCACGTAGCTTTCCATCACCTTGGTTATCACAAAGTTGCGGACTCCCATCTGATATAGGGAGGGGATATACAAGTGACCATCGTTCTTCTCCGTTTCGATGGCGAAGAAAAGGGTGTGCTCCGGCACCGTCACCTTGCGGCTGTCGATAGCCAGTTCCGTGATTTGGCACTCGGGCGATCCGAGAACCGTCTCCTTTGGCTCTATAAAAGAAATAATATCAGCCAGTTGCATGCCCTATTTTCGATTAATTCCAAGCCGCAAAGGTACAAAATAATCTTTTGATGGGTATCTTATTTATGACAAAAAAGTGAAAAGCTGAAATCCATGAAAAATCGTACTTTTGCGGCCTGATTTTTCCAAAAAGGATGCGCTACTTTCTCCACTTGGCATACAACGGCTCCGCGTTCTTCGGCTGGCAGATCCAACCGAACCACCCGTCCGTGCAGGAGACGCTGGAGACCTGCCTGTCGTTGCTGCTCCACGAGGAGCGCGTGGCGGTCACCGGCTGCGGCCGCACCGACACCGGCGTGCACGCCAGTTCCTACTACGCTCACTTCGACACCGAGAAGACCTTCTCCCCAAACGAATGCCGGCAGTTGGTCCATAAGCTCAACAACTTCCTGCCGAAGGAGATTGTCATCTTCGACCTGTTCGAGGTGGCCCCGGACCTGCACGCCCGCTTCGACGCCGAGAGCCGCACCTACCAGTACCACGTCTGCACCCGCAAAGATCCCTTCAAGCTCCAGTTCGCCTACCACTGCCATAGAGCCATCAACGTAGAGAAAATGAACGAAGCGGCGGCATTACTCCTTCAGAATGAAGACTTTACCAGTTTCTCGAAAGTGCATACGCAGGTCAATAACTTCATCTGCCACGTCACCGAGGCGCACTGGGACCGCGTGGACGACGAGCTCATCTTCACCGTCACCGCGAACCGATTCCTGCGCAACATGGTGCGCGCCCTCGTGGGCACACTGCTGGAAGTCGGCTTCGACAAGCTTACTATTCAGGAATTCCAAGACATTATCAATCAAAAAGATAGATGTGCCGCAAAAACTTCCGTTCCCGCGAATGCACTATTTTTGACGGAAGTACGTTATCCTCAAATGCTGAATGCTGAATGCTGAATTATGAATTATGAATTATGAATTAAAATGGGTCATTATAGAAACATACTGATAAGCACGATTTATTTGATATTAGCGTTAACGCTGGCATTCACCCTCCCCTCCTGTCACCGCAACAACAACGTCGAGGCGAATCTCGAGTTCTCGGCCGACACGGTGATGTTCGACACGGTGTTCACCACCATCACGTCGAGCACACGCTCGTTCACCGTGCGCAACACGACGGCTGCTCCCGTGGAGGTTGACATTGCGCTTGCGGGCGGCAAACAGTCCTACTACAGCATCAACGTGGATGGCGTGGCGGGCACGGAGTTCCACGGTGTGGAAATACCTGCACACGACAGCATATTCGTCTTCGTGAAGGTCAACATCAACCCCACCGAC
This sequence comes from Bacteroidales bacterium, assembly GCA_017438945.1. Taxonomy (GTDB): domain Bacteria; phylum Bacteroidota; class Bacteroidia; order Bacteroidales; family WCHB1-69; genus F23-D06. Next base: position 17,035 of record JAFRUI010000031.1, on the reverse strand, counting down.
CAAAATCTGCCCTATTTGGTAACCGATTCAGTGATGTTCTACCAGAAAAACAGCATACAGTCGGTGCAGTTGGTAGCTTTCGGGCAGGACGCTCACTTCATTGTCCCCAATGCCGGTAGTTCAACCATGCCCTATCGGATTATCGCGCACGCAAACGAGCACGTGCACTGGACCAACGACAAACCGTGGGTGATTTACGGCTGGGCGGTGGTGGATTCCTTGGGCAAACTCACCATCGACCCCGGCACGAAAGTGTATGTTCACCACGGCGGCGGCATCTGGGTCTATCGTTACGGCAACATTCACGTCAACGGCACGTTAGACGAGCCCGTGACCATTACCGGCGACCGGTTAGAATCCTTCTTCGCCAACGACTACGCTCAATGGAATGCGCTATGGATCAACGAAGGCAACGAGGACAACCTCATCGAAAACGCCATCATCTCTAACGCCTCGTATGGTATTCATTTAGAGTCACTTGAGGAATTCACTGGCAACAAGACTATCATCAACAATTCGGTGATCCATAACAATCAAATGATGGGAATCCGAGCAGAGGGGGCCGTTTTGGAGATGAACAACTGCCAGGTAAGCAACAACGGACAGTACAGTCTTGCCCTGATGGTGGGCGACTTCACACTCAATCACGTGACGGTGGCCAACTACTTCTCGCAATCTTCCCGCAAATCACCCGCAGTGGCCTTAACCAACAATTTCGAAAAGACAGAAGTCATTGGCGGAGAAGCGGTTAACGTCGTTTATCTCGGTGATGCGAACGCCACCTTCAACAACTGCATCATCTACGGAGCTTTGGACAATGAGTTCGGAACGGGCACCAAGAGCGGTGCGGAACTGAACTACACGTTCCACAACTGCATCGTCCGGAAGGATTCCATTCAGAACAGTCATTTCATCAATTGCTTCAACGCAAATCCCAAATTCATAACCACTTACGGGCAGAACTACAATATTGAGGAAACCTCTCCTGCAGTAGATGCGGGCATGGAGGGCTTAGGCATCACCACCGACATTCTCGGCAGGTTGCGCAACGGCGTACCGGACATCGGGGCGTACGAGTATTATCCGATTCCGGAGGAAAAAACGAGGAAACTATGAGGCGATGAGGCGATTATCGCCTCATCTAAAAAAATTGTATCTTTGCCGCTCATTTGAAAATAAAGATACGATGAGCGTTGAATTATCAGAACAGGAAATCATCCGCAGAAAGAAATTACAGGATCTGCTCGATTTGGGCATTGACCCCTACCCCGCCGCCACCTACGAGGTGAACGCCACCACGGCCGAGATTTTAGATAAATACCCGAAAGACAACACCCTATTCCAAGAGGTCAGCATCGCGGGACGTATTATGAGCCAACGCATTATGGGTGCCGTCTCCTTCTACGTGCTTCAGGATGCCGTCGGCAAAATCCAAGTCTATGCCAAACGCGACGAGATCTGTCCCGGCGAGGACAAGACGATGTACAACAGCGTGTTCAAAAAATTGGACATCGGCGACATCATCGGCGTGAAGGGTTTCGTGTTCACCACGCAAACCGGCGAAATCAGCATCCACGTCAAGGAATTCACCATCCTTTGCAAGTCGGTGTGCCCGCTGCCCATCGTCAAGGAGAAGGACGGCGTGGTGTATGACGCCTTCCAGAACCCGGAGCAGCGCTACCGCCAGCGTTACATCGACCTCATCGTCAACCCGCAGATCAAAGACACGTTCATCAAACGCACGCTGTTGGTCAACACGATGCGTAACTATCTGAACGAAAAGGGATACCTCGAAGTGGAGACCCCGATTCTGCAACCGCTTTACGGCGGTGCGTCGGCCCGTCCCTTCAAGACCCACCACAACACGTTGGACATGACGCTCTACCTGCGCATCGCCGACGAACTGTATCTGAAGAAACTGATTGTGGGCGGCTTCAACGGCGTCTATGAGTTCTCCAAGGACTTCCGCAACGAGGGCATGGACCGTTTCCACAATCCCGAGTTCACCCAAATGGAGCTCTACGTCCCCTACAAGGATTACAACTGGATGATGGACACCGTGGAGGAGATGGTCGAGCGCATCGCCCTCGCGCTGCACGGCGACACCAAGGTGCAGGTCGGCGACAACATCATCGACTTCAAGCGTCCGTGGAAACGCTACACCATGTTCGAGGCCATCGAGCACTTCACCGGTACCGACATTTCCGAGATGAACGAAGAGCAGCTCGCCGCCTTCGCCAAGACGCAAGGCGTGGAGGTCGACAGTTCTATGGGCAAAGGCAAACTCATCGACGAGATTTTCGGCGAAACCTGCGAGTCGAAGCTCATCCAGCCGACCTTCATTTACGACTATCCCATCGAAATGTCCCCGCTGACCAAGAAGCACCGCAGCAAACCCGGTCTCACCGAGCGTTTCGAAGGAATGTGCAACGGCAAGGAGATTTGCAACGCATACTCCGAGCTCAACGACCCGCTCGACCAGCGCAAACGTTTCGAGGACCAGCTGGAACTCGGCAAGCGCGGCGACACCGAATCCATGGTTTTGGACGAGGACTTCCTCCGCTCCTTGGAAATCGGCATGCCCCCGACCGCCGGCCTGGGCATCGGCATCGACCGTCTGGCGATGATCATGACCAACTCTCCCTCCATCCAGGATGTGCTCTTCTTCCCGCAGATGCGTCCCGAGAAGAAACAGGAGGTCGCCAAGGATGAGGAATTCACCGCATTGGGAATGGACGCCGCGTGGATCCCGGCTTTGAAAAAGCTGAACATCCTGACGTTGGAACATCTGAAAAACGCCAACCCGAACAAGCTGCTGAATGACCTCGGCGGATTGCGTAAGAAGCTGAAATTAGAGGTTCCCGCCGCCACGCTGGAGGCCATCAAGGGCTGGATTGAGAAAATCGGGTGATTGGCTGTTGGCTATTAGCTGCTGGCTGTTATTTCGATTAAACGAAGTTCTAGTATGAAAAACAACTACTTTTTGACTGCCATTATCACTTTTCTGTTCGTGATGTCGGGGGTTGCACAGATTCCCACCATCGAACTGGTCTATGTAAAAGGAGGTGAGTTCCTCATGGGTTGCACTGACAATTCGAATTCCGACTGTGCCCGCAACGAGATTCCTGCCCATCCTGTAAAGCTAAACGGTTTTTATATTGCCAAGTACGAAGTGACCCAGGAGCTTTGGATGGCGGTGATGGGCGGCAAGAACCCCTCCAAAGTTATCGGCGACAGCTTGCCAGTAACACGGGTAAGTTGGTATGACGCCCAAACTTTCATCGGTAAACTGAACCTGCTTACGGGCAAGAAATATCGTTTGCCCACCGAAGCGGAATGGGAATATGCCGCTCGGGGCGGACAACTTTCAAAAAATTACAGGTTCAGCGGGTCAAACAACTTGGAAGAGGTGGCATGGTGCAAAAAGAACAGTGGGAACAAGCCCCATCCTATCGGCACAAAAAAGCCAAATGAACTGGGAATCTATGATATGAGTGGCAACGTGTATGAATGGTGTAACGATGGCTACGATTTTTACGAATTGAACTATTACGAGGCCATTGAAAATCCGCAAGGGTACAATTTGAGCGAGCTGAAAGTCTTTCGTGGCGGCTGCATGACCAGTTATTGGGATGTCTGTCGCGTTTCCGCCCGCAACCCAAACACCCCTAACTACCAGTTCAGCTATACAGGATTCCGTTTGGCGATGGACGAAGACAAGGACTTTTAATGTACATTGTGTGATTCTCGATCAGAGCACTCTAACGAATCCAAGATATTCAAACAGACGCTGAATCAGCGCAGTTATCCGCAGGGTGAAAAAAATATTTCCCTGATAGGTTGCCATATCGGAAAAAAGTGTATTTTTGCCGCCGATTTGAGCCGAAGTGGCGGAATAGGTAGACGCGTTGGTCTCAAAAACCAATGAGGTAACACTCGTACCGGTTCGATCCCGGTCTTCGGTACTAACAAAAAAAGCACTTAACCAAACGGTTAGGTGCTTTTCTTTTTCTCCTGTTTTTTGGGATTTTGTGGAGCCGACGGGAGTCGGACCCGCGACCTCATGCTTGCGGAGCATGCGCTCTACCAACTGAGCTACGACCCCTTGTTTTTCGGGCGGCAAAAATACAAAAAAAATGTAATTTCGCACCCCTAAAAATCACGGTCATGACCAAAATCCTTTTTGTGTGCCACGGCAACATCTGCCGGTTCTACATTCTCCTGGCACTCCAAGGGATCCAGGCGCTGGAGCAAGGGGTATCACTCCTTCGAAACGGGAAGCGCAAAACCGTCTGATCCCATCTAATTATCCTGCATCTTGCCTTGGGTGATCTCCACACACTCTTTCAAGAATTGTGTGTCGGGATGATCCTCTCCTAAGGCTGCCTTCAGAATAGCGAACGCTTTCTGGAAACACTCCAGAGCCTGGGCATACTGGCCTTGATGATAGCAGACATTCCCGATATTGTTATAGCTGACCGCCACATCATGATGATTCTCGCCATAGACGGACTGGTAGATCGCCAGTGCCTTCCGATAGTATTCCAAAGCTTGGGCATAATCCCCTTGCGCCTTGTACAATGCTCCCACGTTATTGTAGTTGGTCGCCACCTGCGGGTGATTGTCGCCATAGACCGACCGGATGATAGACAATGCTTTATGGAAAGACTCCTGAGCTGGGGCATAATCATTCTGGAGAAAGTACACCAACCCGATATTGTTGTAACCTACTGCCACATCGGGATGTTTCTCGCCATAGACCGATTTGCAGATCGTGAGAAATTTCAAATAATATTCCTTTGCCTGGTCATATTCACGTTGGGCATAGCGAACAGCGCCCATGTTATTGTAGCTGACCGCCACATCAGGATGATTTTCACCATAGACCATCTTTCTGACATCCAATGACTTCTGATAATATTCCATTGCCTTCACATAATCACCTTGCGCATAGCAGGTAAGACCGATATTGTTGTAGCTCATCGCCACATCGGGATGGTTTTCCCCATAAAAAGACCTGTTGATGTTCAACGCTTTCTGGAAATAATCCATAGCTGGGGCATACTCCCCTTTGCTATAGAGCGTTCCGCCTATATTGTTATAACTGATGGCCATATCGGGATGTGGTCCTTCGTAAACCTTATCCCATATCTCCAAAGATTTCTGGTAGCACTCCATGGCTTGCTCATAGTCTCCTTGTGTTTTGCAGACATATCCGATATCGTTATAGCATGCTGCCACGGCCGGATTGTCATTCCCATTTTGAGAGACCGCCTGGCGGAGGGCACGCTGGTAATAGGCGATAGCCTTGAGGTAGTCGGCGAGGTAGTCTTCCACGAAAGTGCCAGCATCCAGCTGCCAGTCCACCTTGGTAGTATCTAGCTCTGCTCTCAGTTCCAGATAAAAGGCGGCAGAGTCGTTCTGGAACTGGGCGGAGAACCTCTCGAAATAGCCATAGCAGCGGCGGGCAACCTCCTCGTTGTCGGCGGCGAACACTGCCTCGGCGCGACGCAGTTGTTTTTTACGTTCCTGCAGGGCCTGGCCCTTCTTCTGCTGCTCCAGCACCTCCTGACGCACATCGCCACGGGATGCCAGAAGCGAGTCAGCCTTCACAAAGTCGCCCTGCTCAATACAGAATGACACTTGGCGGTAGAACTCGTCCAACAGGTCATAGTCTAGTTCGGCATAGCGCCTGGACATGTCGGCGATGAGTCGTTCTTTATTCTCCTGCTCTGCATAAAGGTTCTGTAGAGCTTGGCGGTACTCCTCCTCCGTCAGTTTGTTATGTTCCTTGAGGGAGTCTATCTCCTCTTCGCGCTGCTGCAGTTGCTGTTGCAGTTGGCGACGGAGTTTCCGCTCGGCAGCAAGCTGGTCGTCGGTCTGTTTGTCGGGTGTCTCCATCGTGATCACCAGCGGGTTGGAGGAGCAGGCATACTGTTTCTTCAGCACGTCGGGGTCGGAGAGCACATAGCCCTGCTTCCGCACATCGCTCAGGAAGAATTTTTTGTCGGGCGCTGTCAGGGTGAAGTTGCCGTTAGCATCACTCACAGTGGAATGGCCACCCGTCAGCTGGATAGCCGCACTGGCGATACGCTGGCCCGGAATCAGCTGCCCTTTGCTGTCCAGCCGCCCTTTAGTCTTCACATACCCCTTCTGGGTGGTCTGCGCAGAGACCATCGAGATGGCGGCCATGGCTAATATGACGGAGAATATAAATCGTTTCATAATAATCGTAAACAAGAATATGACGATAAATTATTGTCTGAAAATACAATAGGTATCGCCGCAGGGCATATAGAGGCTGTCCTCATGCAGCGGGATAGATGCCATGATGGGATAGGTCTTCTTTTGTGCCGCCAGCGGGATGGTCAGCGTGACAAGCCCCGTCTCGTCGGACCATACAGTGTGGCCCTCTATCACGACCTCCACGCCAGACAGATATTGTTCCGTCTGCGGGTCGTAAAGGCGGAAACGGATGTCGCCATAGACTGCCGGGTCGCGGGCCACACTCACCGTCACCGTGTCGGTCAGCACCACCGTCGTGTCGGTGGTCAGGAAGTCGCGGCAGGAGACGGTCACATGGACCGGCTTGTTGAGATACTTGTGGGGAATGTTGCGGAAGACCACCTTCCCATCCATCGTCCGGAGGGTGTCCGTCTCGGTCTTGTTGGGGAGGGCCAGGGTCACCACGGCATCCTGCATCTCCGGCAGGTTGGCATTGTATTCCGAGACCTCGTTCACCCGCAGGGTCACATCCATAGGCAGGCCATGGCGCCATACGCCGACCAGCGCTGCGAACACAACGAGTATGCCGAGCATCCAGGCGATGGCCTTACGGATGAGCTGTCGGCGGTGACGTTTCCATATCGCATCGAACTCCACATCCAGCAGTTTGGAGACAAGCTGCACGTAGGCCCGCTCACGGTTCAGGTAGGAGATCCGGTGAACATCCTCATGGATGTTGGCGGCGAGGATCTCGTGCAGTCCCAGCGTCTCCACCATGGGATTGAAACATTCTGTGTCGGGGTCGCCGCTGTGAGGTTCGCCCTCCACGATGAAAAAGTGTATATCCTGGGTCCTGCCCAGTTGGTGGAAGAAGGCCATCTCGCGGCCCACCCACTCCGACTTGGCCGAATGGGGCGAGCAGATCACCACCAGATGGCGAGAAGCCTTCAGCCGTTCCTGCAGCTCCTGCGAGAGGCCTCCCGGCTGGATGTCGGTAGGCGCGAAGAAGACCGGCTGGATGGGCGTCCGCTTCCAGCCGCGCTCGCTGCACAAGGTGGCCGGCATACGATAGTGCTCCAGCTTCTTCTGCAGGCGCTTCCCCCACTTCAAGTCATGGGAGTTGTAGCTGATAAAGGCAAAATATTTATACTGCTGCTCCATAAACGATAGGCTCAAAAGGGTTATTGATGTTTAGGGACTATCTCAAAGCCACTGACCATCAAGAACTTCAACGTCTCGGTGCTGGTCTCCCGGTCATAGGCTTTCTCCTCTTCGGGCAACTGAGCATAGGGAATCAGACAAGGATGCTTTTTGTCGGCATCATTGCGCTCCGGACCATAGGTCCAGCCTTGGGCAACACGTGCGGCCGCCCACACCTCGTGGACATGCTCGGCCATCTGCTCGGCGACAGCCTGCAACTCTTCGGAAAGCTCGACATGGGAGGTGTCAACAGTAATCGGAATATCTGGGGTTTGATTCATTGTGGTTGGGGTTTTAGAGTGTCGTCATGCGTAACAGCCACGGGATATATTGCGAAATCTCATAGTCCAGCTGTTGCACTTTTGGGGGCAGTTGTTCAAACGGACGAATATCATAATGGACATACAACTCCTTGTTGTTTTGCAGTTCTCGGTCGTAAGATGGGTTCTCGTACTTGTCTTCCGCCTTCTTGGGCTTGCGAAACCCCATCAGCAGCTTCTCGGTATTCCAACGGCTGTGCTCCACACGGGCAAGCATCTCGACCTCCTCGGCGCTGAGGTCTTGAAGGTCTTGAGACCGGTCATCTGGCTCCAGTCCCCGCATGGTCCTCAGCGTGGCCAGTTTGCAAGAGATGCTGTATGCGCAATAGAGATTCGACCACTTCTTGGCCATGGTCAGAGCGCGCCAATAGCGGTCGGCCTCGGCCCACAGCGCGGTGGCGGGCATGGCGTCCAGATCTGCAAGACTGGTAAAATGGAAGGTGCTGTAGTCGGCGGTCTCATAGAGATAGTTCAACAGTTTGGCTTGCTTCAGCGGGGTCTCATCAGACCAATAGGCCATGTCGTTCATGCCGAAAGGATAGATGTTGGCATAGCGATGTTGGCGTCTCTCCTGCACCAGCGTTCCGTCCTCCACCTTGCCATAAGTATACACCTTTTCGTCAGCCGTCCTCAGGTTGGTGACGAAGTCATCGGCACGATCCTGACGGATGAAGACCGGCACCGCATTGTCGTACACCTCGTCAGGCAGGTTCATCCCCGTCATGAAATTATGGCGCTGGTCGGATCTTGTGACGAAGATGGAGAGGTATTCGTGATCCTTATCCTGCGCCCAACTCTTGATCAGATGCTGGATTCCATCAGCATAGACATCCCCTTTGACAAATTCAAACTCGGTGTCCAGGAAGTCCGTGTCCGGCAGCTCCCGGGAGACACGCTGATCGATTTTCACAGGAAGATACGCCGCATCATCCTTCGACATATCGCAATAGAAGAAGGGCTGGACTTCAAAATAATGCCGGTTGCGGGTGACGAACAAGCGCATCTCCTCGTCGGCATTCTTCTCGATGAATGTGATGCGTGTCCGCAGGGCTTTATCGCGGTTGACATTAGGAAAATGGAGCAGATGGGCCGCTTCCATAGCCAAAGAAATGGAGAAGTTCGTGATTCCCACAAAGACCAAATGCACCCGTTTCGTGTCCTCATAGCATATGCCCTTGCCATAGACAGAGGGATACGGGATCTCCACAGCCACATTGTTCTTCTCCTTATAGGAATGGCGCACAAAGACTTGGGTGGCCCAGTCATCATAAAAGTTATACGGCACAAATTCAATCCCCAAGTCGCCGATCTGCGAGAATATCTCGGTAGTCTTGAAAGCCGAGTAGGTGTCAAAGTCTTCGAAGACGCAGACAACCCGTTTCGGAATTTGGTTGAAGTGGTTTTCTGTCAGATACATGTAGATGTTATCCACGCACTCCACGTTGATGGCGTCATGTTCCGGTCTGGTTCGGTTGCCGACGATATAGATAGCCTCTGATGATTCCAGATGGATATCCTGGTAGGCATCTTTCACCATCCGGTGACCGTAGGCGATGAATATCTGGTCCATCTTGTCGCGGGCCACGGAGCGGAGGAGTATCTCATGCAGCTGTTTGGCATCCAGAGCCGACAGCAGCACCACATCTGCTTTAGGCGTCTTGGCAAATATCTCGGTGATGATAGACGGAACCATGTCATCATAGCCCATGATGATGTAGTGGCCGCTCTTGACATAGTGCAGCAAGCCGTCGCGGTGCGCATCCACGCGTTTGTCGATGGCGTTGGTGATAAGACCGATCATGATGCCGTTGAAGATGATAAGACCGAAGAGGTAGGAGATCCCACTGGCCACCAGCAGCCATCCATGGGTCCCCTCGCCAAAATAGACATAGCTATACGCGCTGGTATCTATCAACAGAAACAACGGCAACGACCACACCGGGATGCCTTTGTATGCACAATAGGCTCTCCAGTCAGAACCGGAGAAGGAGAGCAGCAGGTAGGATATCAGCAACAGGACGACAAACAAGACCAGCAGGATGAGGATCTGCCGACTGAAGCTTCGCGACATCGCCCTGTCGAGGAATAGTTTGACATTATTTCTCTTTTTGGACATAACCTATATTTAAGATTATACAATTATACGCTTGCCTGCCGCAAAAGTAACATTTTTTTTAGCATTGATAACGAAAAAACTTTATTCAAAGCCAATAGCTAAAGTCAACTTTCGGCGCGACCACCATAAAAGCCACCCCACAATAAAGAATAATTGCGTACCTTTGCCGCCGCGAAACGACAAGGATCCGTTCTTTGTTCGTGGCGCATTAAAAACCTGATATTAAAACTGTTAACCATAATGAAAAAGAACGTGACTATCATTACTACGTGCCTGTTGACCGCCGTTTTGGCGGTGACGGGCTGCTGGGCCGTCACGAAAAGCAACACCGACAGCGACCCCACCCCGAACCAGTATGCGAACACTATCACCGCGCCGCCCGTGCCGCAGGCCATGACCTTTGCAGGAGAAGAGGTGCCGTTGGATGTCTATTGGGTGCACGAGGCCCTCGACCGGGAGCTTATTGTCAACTGCTACCAGCACTCTAAGACACTGCGCATCCTCAAGCTCTCGACCCGCATCTTCCCTGTCATTGAGAAGATCCTGAAAGAGGAAGGCGTGCCGGACGACTTCAAGTACCTTTGCGTGGCTGAGAGCGGGTTGGAGAACGTCACTTCACCCGCGAGTGCCGGCGGATACTGGCAGTTCATTCCTTCCACCGCCAAAGTGTATGGTCTGGAAGTTTCCAACGATGTAGATGAGCGTTGCCATCTGGAGAAATCCACCCGCGCCGCGTGCCGTTACCTCAAGAAGATGAAGAACCAGTTCGGCAGTTGGACCATGGCGGCGGCCGGCTACAACCGTGGCGACGGCGGTCTGCAAGCGGCGGTCGATGACCAGCAGGTACACGAATACTGGGATATGTGGCTCAACAACGAGACGTCCCGCTATCTTTACCGCATACTCTCCTTCAAGCTCATCTTCGAAAACCCGCAAGAATATGGGGTCAAACTGTGTCCTGCACAGATGTATCATCCCGTTGAGACCAAGACCGTTAAGGTGACCTCCTCGATTCCCAGTCTGCCGCGCTTCGCAGAGCAACACCACGTCACCTACCGCGAGCTGCGTAATCTCAATCCCTGGATCCGCAACAATAGACTGACTGTCGCCGGGGGAAAATCCTACGAGATCGAAATTCCCAAACACCCGAAATCAGACTACCGGGACCTCTACAAGGATTGCGAGAATCCGTATCTGAATCTTGGGAAAACAAAGGAATAGCAGTTGGCTTCCATTTTTTGAACCTCACATTCTCAAGATCTTATCTTTTTCTTAAAAAAAATTAACCGCTGTTGTTGCTTTCAAAATTTATGTACCTTTGCTAAATTTAAATTGAATTCTTAAAATTGTCGTTTATGAATATTAAATCTACCTTGTCGATTTTTTCTATAATACTGTTTTTCAGTGTTTTAGCAAAGGCACAAACCGAAAACCAATACAGCAGGTTTGACCCTTCCTCCTTGAAGGAAAATGCCAAATATACGCGGAATTTTGCCCCGAACAATTATGATGAAAAAATTCTGTACCAGTGTTTCACAGACATGGTGGACCAGGCACGTGCAGAATTCCGGTATGTCCCTAAATTGAAACACAACATCAGCCTGGACTCTACGGCACAATTTCAAGCTGATTATCAAGCATCTAAAGATGAAAAGACATTGGAGAACAATGCCCCTTACAAAACCACCTATTTCCGCTTGCGCAAGTATGGTTTGGCCGGCAATGGCGAGGAATTAGTGACAAAAGCAAAAGCTTACATGGGCGAGGCAGAATACTCGTATTATGACCTTTGTCTCTCACTGATACAATCTATCCTCAAAAATGTGAAGACTGCCGATGTCATGATGAATGAACAGTACACCTATATGGGTTTCGGTTTCAACACGGATGCCGCCATGAAAAGCATGTACGCGTCCCTTGTCCTCGGCAACGACCGCACTTTCAACAACTACAAGGCCGGCTACAACGAGAAGGATGTCCCATATACCAAAGGACAGGCCGGTTTGAAGGGATATGATGAAAAAATCTGCAAGAAATGCGCCACCGAACCCGGCTTGGAAATACTTTCAGAATGGGTATCGGTGAACAAAAACAGCGAAATATACATTAACTGCGACAATTATAAGGAACTAAAACGACTTATCGGCAAGGATGGGGATGCCATCGCCATCGACATCATTCAAGAAGGACAGTATGATTGCGACAATCATCAGGTGGACTACGATTTGTATCACCGTGGAACGGTCACCAAACCCATCACTTTTGAGAAAATACTGGCCGCCAATGAGAATGCCAACCTCAAATCCGGCAAGCTCATCGCGAAAATCGGCACATTGCCGGAAAACGTGGATGACAGCAAGAACCTGGAGCTTGCCGTGCTGGTGCTGAAGGAAGGCACTCGTGTCTGCCGTTCTGTTATTGCCAAACATATTGAGAGCAAGGGCGCCGACTACATCGAGAAAATCAACTACGTGAAAGATGAGGAGGGTGTCAAAAGTGCAGGTGAGTGGACCATTTCGCCCGAAGACGGCACTGTGAGTCTTTCATTCCCCTACGATGCCAAAAAGACCGACTACACCGCCGCCGGATTCCATCTCGACAAGAAAGACCCGAATCTTCCCCCTTATAAGGTGAATAGCGTGGAACTCATCTCCCACATCTCGCCCGATTATTATCAAGATCCCGCATATAAGGCCATTCAGGAAAAACGCGCCGCCGCCATCAAAAAAGATTTGCAACGCTATTTCCCGGGCATGGACATCAAGCTGGTGTATGATTATTGTTGGGACGAATTCAAGGAGAAAATCACCCAACATGAAGAATATTATGACTTGAGTTTCAAGACGTTGGAAGAAGCGGCCAAGGAGTTGCGCCTTTACAATCGCTATGCCGCCAAGGTTCTGGACACCAACTATTTGGCTCCTTTACGCACCATGGAACTCCGTCAATCAGTGACCTACTATGCGGATTCCCCATCTGGCGAAGAGGCTTTCGCATTATGGAAATTCAACAACGCAGTCAAAGACCCGAAAAAAATCGCATTTGCCATGTCTGTGGAGAATTTCATCCTGAAACAGGTTGAAAACGGCAAATTCTCCTCATCTTCTTTGGAAAAAATGGAGATCCCATTCAAAAAAGAGTATCAGACCCTATTGAACAACAAATTGTATGCGCAATACTACAAGAGCTCTAAGCTGACCCCGGCGATGGCGGAACAAATGACGAAAATCTATAACCTCAACACGAATAATCAACTGTTATTATACAACACCACTTTATCGGATGTGCTCGCCTCCTCCATCAATTCTCCGGCCGACATTGCCAAGACCCAAGCTGCCATTGACCGGCTCTACACCATACCCGCCATTCCGAAAGACCGCGTCAACAGCCTGAACCTCGAATATCAGTTCAAGGTTATCAACTATTTGGATACGGTTCCCGTCACCACAGAATCCACGGCCATGATTAACAGCACATACGCCAAGATCAAGGAGATCCGCAACGAGAAGCTGGACAGTTGGAAGAACGCTTTCAAACTGGCTTCTTATTTCAACAAACGTCATGACTACATGTATTCTCTCTCGTTGATGAATCCCTTCCTTGACGATCCGACTGTTTCGGAAGATTTCATCTTCTCATACGTTTCTTTAGCGGCACATCGCGAGGAGACCTATTTGAGCGGACTCTTCACCAAAGCAGTACAGATGGCTGCAGATAAGAATTCTGCACGTTTGTGCGGGCTGGTGGACAAACTGCCTACTTGCATTTTGGAGAACGAAGAGGCGAAGAAGATAATCTGCAAATCTTGCAATAGGTAGGGTTAGCTATTAGCTTTTAGCTATTGGCTGTTGGCCATCGGCTAAAAGCTAAAGGCCAAAAGCTAAAGCTATGAGTGATATAGAAAAGAATTCAGGGGAGAAAGACGAATTATACGAACATTTCCGGTTTGAGGTCACGGCGGGGACGGAAATGCTCCGCATCGACAAGTATCTTTTCAATCTGATAGCCAACACGTCGCGCAACAAAGTGCAGCAGGCGGCGAAGGCGGATTGTATCTTGGTGAACGGCAAACCCGTGAAGCAAAATTACAAGGTGCGTCCTGGCGACACTATTTCCGTGTTGATGCCCAATCCACCCAACGACACGGAGATTCTTCCCGAGAATATCCCGCTGAACATCGTCTATGAGGACAAAGACCTGCTGATTGTCAACAAGGAGGCGGGCATGGTGGTGCATCCGGCATACGGCAATTACACCGGCACGCTGGTCAATGCGCTCTACTACTATCTCCGCGACCAAAAGCTGGAGGATGGTTCCCCTATGAAACCGCTGTTGGTGCACCGCATCGACAAGAACACTTCGGGACTGCTGGCGGTGACTAAGAATGAACTGGCGCAAATGCGCTTGGCCAAGACTTTCTTCGACCACGATCTGGAACGCAAGTATTGGGCGTTGGTGTGGGGCGACATGGAGGAGGATTCCGGCACGATTGTCGGCAACGTGGGGCGCAATCCCAAAGACCGCATGGTGATGACCGTGTTCCCGGAAGGCAGCGACCAAGGCAAACACGCGGTCACGCACTGGCGTGTGGTGGAACGCTTCGGCTATGTGACGCTGGTGGAGTGTCAGCTCGAGACTGGTCGAACGCACCAGATCCGCGTGCACATGCAGTACATTGGACATCCGCTCTTTAACGATGAAGCATACGGAGGAAACCGCATCCTCAAAGGCACCACATTCACGAAATACCAGCAGTTCATCCGAAATTGTTTCAACCTCATGCCACGTCAAGCTCTACATGCCAAGTCGTTGGGATTCAAACACCCGATCACAGGCAAGGATATTCTTTTTGAGTCGGAGCTGCCTGAAGATTTTGCGGCGGTGGTGGAGAAATGGCGGGGATACAAGAATAGCTGAAACAGTTCGACATCCGACAACTCAAGAAAAATCAACAGATTGCTGCCCGTTTGACTTTCTTCGTCAAAGACACAGACGATAGTCTATGACGAGGCAGCCTGTAGGTCATGTTGCCCATGCAACTTGTTCCCGCATTTTTCGTACTTTTGCCCCCTCAAATCCCCCAAAATGAAACAAGAAACCGACCCCAAAGTGACCCCGCGCGCCTTCGCCTTCGAGATGTGGATGACCGCACCGATGCCGATGGTGACGCTGGTGAAGACGATGAACGTGAGCAAACTGCTGAGAACCAGCCGGAAGAGCGGCATCAAGTTCAACACGCTGATGTGTTGGTGCATTGGGAAGACCGCCAGCCGGACCGAGGAACTGTACCTGCTGCCCGAGGACGGCAAGCTCTTCCGCTATGACCAGATCGCCATCAACGTGGTGGTGCGCAACCGCAAGGGCGGCATCAACTCCTGCGACATCCCCTTCACCGACGACCTGCAGCAGTTCAACCGCGATTACGCGGCGCTGACCACCAAGGTGGCGGAGGAGTGCGCGAGCAGCTTCCTCGACGGCTACATGATTGTCGGCACCTCCGCAATGATCCAGACCGAACTCGACTGCATCTGCAACCAATACACCGACAAGTTCCTCAACCCTATGGTGATGTGGGGCAAGTACCGCAAAGAATGGTTCAAGACCAAGTTGCCCGTCTCGTTCCAGTTCCACCACGTGCAGATGGACGGCGGCGACGCGGCACGCTTTCTCGAGGCATTGCAGAAAACCATCGAAACGCTGTGATGAAAGCTTCTTCCTATTGGTATCTTGCCAATTTCTGGATTAAAACTGCCCTGTTCAAGAAAAAAGACCCCATCATCGGGTCAATAATCATTACCGACAGGTGCAATTTGAGGTGCAAACATTGTTCGGTGAACAATATCACGGAAATCATGTACCCTTACACCCAGATTAAAAAAGATATGCAAACATTGTATGATCTGGGCGTGAGAATCCTGTTCCTCTATGGTGGAGAACCGTTCCTGTGGAAAGACGGCGATTTGACAGTCCGGGATTTGGTGGTGGTGGCCAAGAAAATGGGTTTTATGATTGTAACTGTGGTCACGAACGGAACTTTTCCGATCATTTTGCCTGAAGCGGATTTGATCTTGGTCAGCCTCGATGGTGACAAAGAACGGCACAACGCCATAAGAGGCAACACCTACGACACCATTATGGCGAATGTCAAAAATGCCAATGCGAAGAACATTTGTCTTTATATGGCCATCAACAAGATCAACAAAGACGCAGTGAGGGAGGTGTGCCGGATTACAAATGAGACGGAGAATGTCAAAGCGGTGTCGTTTAATTTTCACACGCCTTACCCTGACACGAAAGAGCTCCTTTTGTCTGTCGAAGAAAAAAGGGCTGTTTGTGAGCAGATTTCGCAGATGAAGGACGAAGGATTCCCCATTTTCAACCTTAAAAGCGCATTTCCCTATTTGATAAACAACTCTTTCCCGACCCCTTGTCATCAAAGTCTGATTATCGAAAACGGCAAGATCTCGGTATGCGGACGATGTATAGACGAACCCGGCTTATGTGAGGCGTGTGGTTACTTTTTCGCGGCAGAATATACACTTCTTTTCAAGGGTAACTTGAAAATCACCCTGGAAGCACTGAAAACTTACTCAAAGTACATATAAAACAGCGAACAAGATTATTTTTCCCCATGAGTTTGATTACGACCTTCACCAGAACTTGGCTCACCCGATCTTTCAAACCGTTTCTGTTTGAAAATGAGTACGACCGTCATCTTCCTTTTGGGGATTGTGACAAACTTGGAGTGTATGTCCATATTCCCTTTTGCAAAAGCATTTGCACGTTTTGCCCATATTGCAAAACAATATACAACAAGGAGTTATGCGATAGATACATCGATGCGCTGATACAGGAAATACGTATGGTCGGCAGTCAATATGACGGCAAAAAAGAGACGACCAGTTTGTATTTCGGGGGCGGGACACCGGCTTTGGTGGCGGACAGAATCGGCGAAATCATAGAGGTAATTAACGAATATTTTATTGTTACAGAAGGTGTTGGCGTGGAACTGCATCCCGAGAACGTGACAGTCGAGACACTATGGAAACTTAAGGCAGCGGGCGTTACGAAAATCAGTGTCGGAATCCAGGCTTTTTCAGAAAAATTCCAAACTGTCTTAGGACGAAAGCAGGTGGATCCTGCCAAATTGAAAGAAGCCTTGGACAAGGTTGCG
>JAFRUI010000030.1 GCA_017438945.1 Bacteroidales bacterium | reverse complement strand
TAGTCCGCTCGAAGCTGCGCAATGGACGCTTTCAAAATAGAGTCCTTGAATGCAAACATCCGGACTTCCAACTCGTGGTCAAGTCCCGGCATATCCGACAGCTTGATGGCCATCTGGTCCATCTGTTGCAGTTCCCAGAGCTTTCTGCGCACCTGCCACTCGTTGTATGAATACAGACCGCACTCCGCTTGCTGGTATTCGGCCAGCTTGCGCTGGTATAGCAGCGTGTCGCCTGCAAAATAGGCCCGACGGTAAGAAAGGTTGAAGTCATAAGCCTCCATTTTGCGATCGTAGAACGCCGTATCGTAAAGGGCAACCGCCTCCGCATAACGACCGAATACAGCGAGCATATCAGCATAGTTGCGCGCATCCCAGGAAGGGCGGAAATACTCGGGAAATTGCTGCAACCGCTGCCTGTTCTCCTCGTAACGGGCAAGAATCTCCCGCATGGCTACCGTGTCCTTCGTCCGATTTCCTGCCCAACTGAACTCACTGTAAAGATTGTTCATCTCCATTTTAATACGGTAATACTCTTTCAACCTCGGTGAAAGAACGGGTTCCTGTGCCTGAACGACCAAGCACAAAATCGTGATAATCAGAATGTTTATAATCTTTTTCATTGCTTTGGGGTTTTAATGATACTTTCGTTGTATAATGACATTTTCGTTATAATCAATTCTACCAAGCTCCTGCCCATTACGGGGCTGTTTAAGGAATAAGTTTTTGAACATTAAGGGAGATTACGGAAAGATTATGGCGTTTCGGAAACGCTGACCTGATAGATTTGCGGCGCATCGCCCGTCACAATTACATTGTAATGCTCCTCCTGCTTTGTGTCGGGCGCTTCGTCATAGAACTCCACGGGATCCCCATATTGTGTGGAAAGCCAGGACTGGGACTCTAATACGTTAGGTTGGGAAACCTCTTCCGTATGTTGGGGATGCGTTTTGGTCTGACGGACAGTCCTTTTTGCCTTGATGTTTTCCATTGGGACTGTCTCCGCCTTATCAGAATATTCGGAAAGCGACTGCGAAACCGCAGCGGGAACCACCACATTTTCCATAAACGAAGGAACGTTTTTAGAGGAGGCGAGGAGCGAATTGCCCGCAACAAGCAATGCCGACATCGGAATCACGGAAAGATAACGCATCCAACGGTGGCGACCGTGAACGGGAGCTATCATCATGCGAATGCGGCTTTTGACAGCAGTGGCACCGAACGAATGGACGGGAGACAAATGGTTTTGATGTCGAATCTGTTTCAAAATCAGATCGAAATAGTCATTTCGGGGAACATTCGAATGGATGACTGCCGCGTCGGCCGCATACTCGTGCTGAGACTTGAGCGCGGATTTATACGCCCACACGAAAGGGTTGAACCAGCAAACCACGCCCACAAGCTCTACAAAAAGAATATCCAACGTGTGCCATTGTTGGGCATGCGCCGCCTCGTGACGCAACACCATATCCAACTCGCTATCGTTAAAGGATGAGCAATCCACTACAACGTAACGGAAGAAAGAAAACGGCCCAGTCTGCCCCATTCGATTAATAACCTTTAGGCCATTAACCGTAACGTACTGCTTTCCAACTATAAGTCGCAGAACCTTGATCAACTTGAAAAGGAAGAAGATAAAAAATAGCGATGCCACGGCCGTACAAATAATCCAAACAGCTTGATTGACAGTGGGTTCCGCCAAGGCCGACATTTTCGCAACATAATGAATCGAAGAGGTCTGAACTGGCAAATGAAACCGTAAAAAGGGAAGCAACGAAGAAAACACCAAAGAAAACAGCAGATAGAAACGATTAAGCTGATGATTCTTTTCTTTGTGCAAAAAGAGCAGGTAGCAGAGCAGAAAAATCCCACTCGAAAACACTATAACTCCGAAATCTACCAGCTTGAACATGGACTTACGATTTACGACTTTGGATTTTGTTTCGCCTTTTGGACCAGAAGTTCGAGCTCCTGCAACTCTTGGTCGGAAATGGGGTGGTCGGCCGTGAAAGCGGAGACCAGCGAAGAGAGGGAATTGTTGAAATAGTGGCTGACCACGCGGCCGAGCAGACTGCGGGAGTAGTCCTCTTTCGAAATGAGCGGATAATAACGGTTCGCCTTGCCAAAAGTCTCGTGCCCGACATAGCCCTTGCGTTCCAACGCCTTCACCACAGAGAGCGTAGTGTTGTACGGCGGCTTTGGCTCGGGAATCTCGCTCATGATATCCTGCGCGAAACCTTGTTCCAACTTCCAGATTATCTGCATAATAGCCTCTTCCGAGGCAGTAAGTTTCTTCAATGTCACCATATCTGTTTATTTTACGGCGGCAAAGATAACGAATTTTTCGTTATAAAACGAAAAACAAAATACAATGGCGATTTTTCTTTAATCGGTTATAGCTATTGGCGTTTGGCCGTCAGCTGTTGGCGTTTCAGAACTGAGTACCTATGAAAAAAGCAAGTAGAAAGTGGCAAACCTAAAAAAATATCTTTAGAACCAAACTAAAAACGACAACGATACGTTAAGATTTCATATTTTTGCAAAATTTAAAAAGTGACGTTTATGAAGAATAAAGTAATCGAGGTTCTCAACACCATTTACGACCCCGAAATCCCTGTAAACATCTGGGAATTAGGGTTTATCTACAAGTTAGAGGTGAACGAAAACAACGATGTCTATATCCTGATGACGCTGACCGCGCCCAATTGTCCCGTGGCGGAAAGTCTGCCGATGGAGGTGCAAACCCGCGTGTCCATGATTCCCGGCGTGAACAAAGTGGTGGTCGATGTCACGTTCGACCCGCCCTGGACGATGGACCGCATGACTGATGCCGCCAAAATGGAGCTCGGGTTGTTGTATTAATTAGTGAACAGTGGACAGTGATCAGTGATCAGTGATTAGTATTATTTTAGTAGCTAATATTACACGATAAATAGAATTTTATATCATTATCAAACAAAAAAATACCGAATGGAAAATCAAAACAAGTACAATGCTTTCAGTCTGCTGCAGTTTATGTGGAAATGGCGGAAATGGTTGTTGATTGTGTGTGTTGCAGCATTTTTCGTGTCGGCGGCATGCTCTTTTCTCGTGCGACCGCGCTATAAATCCACCGCAATACTCTACGCACCCCGGACCAGCTCCGTTTCCAAAATCCTCCTGAACGAGCAAAACTACAACGAACGACTGGAAATCAAGGCGTTGGCCACCGTTGACGAAACCGAGCAGATGCTGCCGTTCCTGAACTCCGTGGCCATCAAAGACTCGCTGATTGAGAAATACAAACTCGCCGAATACTACAACATCGATGTGAACAAAAAGGGCGGGATGACCAAACTTTATAAGACTATCACCAACAATCTGACCGTAAAACGCACGGACTATGGTGCCATTTCGCTGTCGGTGAGCGACTGGGATCCCCAACGCGCCTATGAGATGACTCTCGATGTGGTGCGCTGGCTGGACACTATTAAGAACGCCGTGGAGCATGAGCGTGCTTTGGCCGCTTGCATTATCCTGCAAAACCAGATGGATTCTGTTGAACGTGAAATCGCATCCGTCAACGACTCCATCAGGGCAATTATGGCTCACGGTGTCTTCGACGTGAAACTCCAGAGCGAACGTCTCACCCAGCAATACGCCATTGCCGCCGCGCAAGGGAACACCGCCGCCATGCAGCGTATTCAGAAAGAACAGGATACCATTGCCAAATATGGAGCGCAACTCACCGCATATCAGGATCTTGAATACAATTTCAGCAAATATCATGCCCTGTGCAAACAGAAAATGATGGACGCCAAAATGGATATGACCACCATTATGCCGGTTAAGTTTGTGATAGACAAGCCATTCCCTGCTGACAAGAAGTTCTATCCGAAAAAATCCCTCATTGTTGTGATTTCCACGCTTTGCGCCTTCATTCTGACTATGATTATTCTTTTAATGATTGAAAGAATTGAAAACACGCCTGTTAGAAAAGATCCGGCAGCAGATTCACAAGATCACTAAACGGCAGATTATAGGCTTTGTAATCGCCATGGCGCTTGTGGTGGCCAACGGCTACTCCATAATCAGAGAATTTCAAATATTTCCTTTGATTACGATAGCCGCGGTGGGATTGTATGTTCTTTTTTTCCATGCTGACGTGGCCATGTACCTGATCGCCCTCACCACCCCGTTCTCCGTCATCTTCAGCAGCAAAGACATCCACCTTGGATTATCCTTACCCTCTGAAGGACTGATGATTGCGTTGACGATGATTTTCTTCGCACGGATTCTTTACGACCTGCGCATAAACCGCTCCTTCCTGAATCATCCCATATCCATCGCAATAATGGTTTATCTCGGCTGGATGCTGATTACCTGTCTGACCAGCGTGCGTCCTGTCATTTCGCTCAAAGCTTTCGCCTCCAAGCTCTGGTTCATCACCTCCTGCTACTGGTTTTTCATGCAATTGGTGGAGGATGATTTGAAAAATGCCGTTCGTTATTTCAATTGTTATGCCGTCGGGTTAACCGTTATCGTTCTCATCACCACTTACTTGCATGCCCTCAGCGGTTTTGACGAACACTACGCCCACTATGTCATGTCACCGTTCTATAACGACCATACGGCATACGGCGCGGCACTGGCTTTCATGATTCCCATCACGGCAGGCTTTTTCTTCTTGCCTGACAACAAATTATCGCACAAGATATTTTATGTAGTCATTACTTTAATTCTGCTGATGGCATTTTACCTGTCGTTCAGCCGTGCTGCATGGATCAGTCTTGTTGTGGCGATCGGAGTGCTGGTTATTCTCAAACTGCGCATCAAACTTTCATGGATACTGGGCGGAGGTTTGGTTTTAGGCCTGCTGCTATTCTTCTATGCGGACGACATTCTCTACAAAATGAGCCGTAACAGCCAGGATTCTTCCGGCAACTTTGTCGAACATATCCAGTCCATATCGAACATTAGCACCGATGCTTCCAACATGGAACGCATCAACCGGTGGACGGCCGCATTCGACATGATTGAGGAAAAACCTGTATTCGGTTGGGGGCCTGGCACTTACCAGTTCGAGTACGCGCCATTCCAGAAGGGCTATTACCGCACCATCATCTCCACTGACTTCGGCGATGGCGGCAACGCCCACAGCGAATATATCGGACCTTGCGCAGAAAGCGGTATACCCGGCATGTTATCGGTCTTCGCCATCGTAATCGCTTTCCTTGTCGTAGGAATCAAAACACATATAAACACGGAAGACAAAACATTGAAACTGTTGTCTTTATGTATGGTGATTTCTTTAGTTTCCTATTATACCCACGGGGTATTCAACAATTTCTTGGACACAGACAAACTTTCTGCCATCGTATGGGCAGCCATGGCGGTGATAACAGTGTGTGATGTCAAGAGGAGAACCTTGCCAAAAAGTCGGTGACGGGAAGCGATTGGAACACCCCTCAAACTTTGACTTAAACTTAGACTATGCTATTAGCTTTTAGCTATTGGCTGTTGGCTTTCATTTCCTCGTAGCAGTGGCGGCAGAGCGGCTCGTAGGCGTCTTTTTCGCCGAGGAGGACTTGTTGCTCGTTTGGGACAATGCGATAGGAAAACTGAGCGAGGTCACCGCAACGCGTGCAGATGGCATGTTGCTTGCTGACATACTCCGCCACCGCCATCAGTTTCGGCATCGGACCAAACGGAACACCCTTATAGTCCATATCCAACCCACTGACTATCACTCGGATACCGGCATTGGCCAGCTGGTTGCAAACATCTACGATTCCGTCATCGAAAAACTGAATCTCATCGATGGCAACAACCTGAACATCATTCATGTTGATATAGAGCAATATTTCCGAAGAGTTGTTGACCGGTGTTGAAATCCGGGAATTATCGTTATGCGAGACCACTTCCGTTTCATCATAGCGCGTGTCTATCGCCGGCTTGAAGAGCTCGATTTTCTGATTAGCGAACTCCGCACGACGGATACGACGAAGAAGTTCCTCTGTTTTTCCAGAAAACATGGAACCGCAAATTACTTCTATCCAGCCTTTTTTATGATTTCTACTCGCCTTATTTTCTAAAAACATTTCTCTATTCCGTATGTAAGAATTTCGTATTTTTGTGCGCTTTTTCTGAGCGCAAAATTATAATAAAAACCGTTAACCTGATATAAAAAATCGAAAAAAATGAACGACACCTATCAACAAATGTCGGAATTGTTAGATAAATTGCTATCTGACAATGAAAAAGAAATCAAAATTGCTTTTATTGAAAAAGAAATCCTGTTAGAGAAAATCCGGAATCTGTATGTCCGTGTCTCAGCCTTGGAAACCGAAGAATACACCGCTCCTCAACAAGAGACAATACAACCGGAAGCTACTGCAAATCCCAAAAGAGAGTTCACCCCCGCCAAGACATTGGAAGAAGACGTGGACCTTTTCTTCGACACGGAACATGAAAGCTACAAAGCTGCTGTGGAAAAGGAACTTAAGGAGATTGCGGAGGAAATTGAAGCCAAAGAACAAGAACAACCCGTACAACAGACTGCCAAGAGTTTGAATAAAGAATCGACACCCGAACCCGTCGATGATGTTTTCGAGAATCTGGAAGAACCTGAAGAAGAGATAGTTATTAACGCTGACATTCACGATGACGCCAACGACCTTTTCAACGAACCTGACATAGAAATCACAGCATCCGCAGAAGAAAAAAATTTCCATGAAGAAGACGACATTCTGAATTTCATTCCTCCCAAAAGTACTCCTGCTCCGGAAAAACCTCAACCGAAGTCAACGCCTGTTGAGAAAAAACCCGCGGAAGTGATTCCGGCTCCCGTTGCAGAGAAGTCTCCTGCGACACCGGCCCCCACCCCTGTCAAACCGGAGCCGCCCAAAGAAACCCAAAATCTTATTCACAAAACTCAACAACGATCTCTCAACGATCTTTTCAACGAACAGCGGGAAGACCACTCCATCAGCAGTCAATACCAACGCGCCAAGGTCGGCGATTTGACAAAAGCTATTTCCATCAACGACAAATTTATCTATATCAAAGAATTATTCCATAACCGGGGCGAGGATTTCAGCGCATCCATCAGACAATTGAATGAATGCAAAACCTTGGAAGAAGCCTTTGACTGCCTTGAAAAGCTTAAACAGAAATTCTTCTGGGATTCTAAATCCGATGCCTATTTGTCATTCTGCGATTTATTAAGAAGAAAATATTCCTAAAACAAAAAGAGACGCAAATTTGCGTCTCTTTTCATAAATGCAACAATGGTTGGATAATTATCCCAACATGGCGGTGTAAGCGGCAGCGTCCATCAGGTCAGCCACTTGTGCGGGATCCGTCATTTTGATCTTGATGATCCAGCCTTCGCCGTAAGGATCGCTGTTCACGAGGGCGGGTTCGCCTTCGAGAGCTTCGTTGAATTCAACGATTTCGCCGCCAACAGGCAACAACAGATCAGCGACGGTCTTCACAGCTTCGATAGAGCCGAAAACCTCGTCTTTGTCCAACGTCTCACCCACAGAAGGGATATCGAGGAACACGATGTCGCCTAATTCGTTAGCGGCATGAGCGGTGATACCCACCAATGCAAATTCACCATCCACCTTTAACCATTCGTGGTCTTGGGAATACTTCAAATTTTCAGGAATATTCATACTTTTAGATTTTATAAATGAAAAATTAAACGGTCATAATTTCTTTTTCCTTGGCCTCCATGATTTTATCCACCTTGCTGATGGCTTCATCGGTTGCCTTCTGGATGTCGGTTTCCAGTTTTTTGATGGCATCCTCTTCCACACCTTCGTCTTTCAGCTTTTTGGCGTCATCGTTGGCGGTGCGGCGGATATTGCGGATGGCCACCTTGGTCTGCTCGGCATCTTGTTTGGCCTTCTTTACCAGCTCTTTACGTCGCTCCTCTGTCGGGGCGGGAATCACCAAACGGATGAATTCCCCGTTGTTCTGCGGAGTCACGCCGATGTTGGCTGCGAGGATGGCCTTCTCAATCACGGGCAGCATGTTGCGCTCCCACGGTTGGATGACGATTTGGTGAGCGTCAGGGGTGTTGACGTTGGCCACTTGGTCGATAGGCGTGGGATTGCCGTAATAATCAACCTTGATGCCGTCTAGCATTTGAGGGGAGGCCTTGCCGGCGCGCACTTTCTGCAGTTCTTTGTCGAAATGCACCACTGTGGCGGTCATGTTATCTTTTGCTTGTTTCAAGCAGGTTTGTGTATCCATAATGTTGATTTTTTAATCTATTAAGTTACTGTTTCTATCTTCAATTTCTTCTTCAGGAGATTCTTCGGAAGGATTCTCATCTTTCTGCGCCATCTCCGCTTTAAGGTTCTCAATTTCAAGCAGCTGCCTTTGACGTATTTTCTTCAAAGAAGTTAATTCTTTCTCCTTGTAAGATTTTGTCCATTTATAGACAATCATATAATGCAGAATGATAGCTAACAACCAAACAATCAGCAAGAAGAGGATAGCTTTCAAAAAAGTGATGTCTTCACTGTCTTTGAATAGAAAATACCACACCACCCATAAGAATGCGTTAGAAAGAATAAAAATGGCAAGATGGATTTTGAACGAGGTCCTTCGTGCCGCCATTTTCGCCAATTTGGCTTCCTCTTCGGGCGTGATTTCAGGAATATTGGGATTATTTTCTGCCATATTATTTAGTATAAGAGGGTTCCGATGGGTTCGCCATTGAGCACTTTCAGTAAGTTGCCCTTGGTGTTGGCGTCATAGACATATATGGGCATTTTATTGTCTTGACAGAGCGCAAAAGCCGTCATATCCATGATTTTGAGGTTCTTTTGGTAAGCTTCCGCGAGAGTGATTTCGGTGAATTTCACCGCATTGGGATCTTTTTCAGGATCTGCGGTATAGACGCCGTCCACGCGAGTGCCCTTGATGAGCAGGTCGGCTTTGATTTCGAGAGCGCGAAGTGCAGCGCCTGTGTCCGTGGTGAAGAACGGGTTGCCCGTGCCACCACCGAGGAACGTCACATAACCGGCCTCCAATGATTCGATCGCTTTGCGCCATGAGGTCTTCTCGCACACACCTTCAATGTTGACTGCTGACAACACTCTGGCTTTCACGTTCATGGATTCCAACACACCTTGAACGGCAAGCGCATTGATGATCGTGGCCAACATGCCCATCTGGTCGCCCTGCCGACGCTCGAAACCAGCTGACGCTCCCTGCACGCCACGGAAGATGTTGCCGCCGCCGATGACCACCGCCACCTGCACGCCCGCGTCCACCGCAGACTTGATTTCATTGGCATAATGCAGGATATGATCGTAACTTACACCATATCCATCATCGCCTGTCAATGATTCGCCGCTTAATTTCAGTAGTATGCGTTTATATTTCATATTCTTAAATTTCAAGTTGCAAAAATACAAAAAATACAATAATCTCATTCGCTCTATCGTTATTGGTTTTCGTAAACAAAATAAAAAACTATGAAACTGATAGATAATCTATTATCCCTGTTTTATCCGCGATTGTGCGCTGCTTGCGGCGATGCCCTACAGCAAAACGAATCCTGCATTTGTTTGAACTGCATGTTACATCTACCTGAGACACAATATCATAAGGAACATTTCAATGCTCTTCGACAGGTGTTTGACGGACGAGTTCCCGTGGAGGAGGTAACGGCCTTGATGAGTTACAAAAAGTCAAACCGCACCCAGAAAATTCTCCATTGCCTGAAATACAAAGGGCAGAAGGAAATCGGAGCTGTGTTGGGTGAATATCTTGGTGGTCAATTAATTACAGAAGAACGTTATCAAGGAATCCAATACATCCTGCCCATCCCGTTGCACCCGAAGAAACTACGGAAGAGAGGTTACAACCAGAGCGAATGGATTGCCATGGGACTCGCCAAAGGAATGGGGATTCCCTATTTGACGGACGTGCTAGTACGAACGCAATTCACTGACACACAGACGAAAAAGAGTCGATTTGCTCGTTGGCAGAACGTCAAAGAGGTGTTCGCAGTACAAAATCCCGAAAAGGTGGCCTACACGCACGTGTTAGTTTGCGATGACGTGCTCACCACCGGCGCCACTATGGAGGCCGCCATCCGAAAACTGTTAGAAATAGAAGGTGTCAAGGTCAGTGTCGCCACCCTCGCCGCCACCACACTATAATTTGGGACTCTGGACTAAGGACTTGAGACTTTGAAATCGCCGCTTATTCCCCCAGTCCTCAGTTCCCAGTCCTCAGTCCTCAGTCCCCGTCCTAAACCAATATCCTTCTAACCTCCTAACCATTCAACTTTCTAACCAATAACCTTCAATAACCAATAACCCATAACCCATAACCATTAAAAATGTATTTTTGCCGTATGAAAAAGAAACTGTCATTAATCCTTATTATCTGCGCAACAATTTGCATATCAACATCTTGCGCGAGAAAAATAAATGGTGCCACGCCGCACCGCCGCGACCGCAACTGCGGATGCGAGAATATTTACACTTCCCAAACGGAATGCGAGTTGGCGATGTCTGACGATGAAACGATGAGACGATGAGGCGATGAGGCGATGAAAAACGATGAAATGATAAAACGATGAAAAAGATTGTGTTATTGATGATTATGGCCATGATTTTGGCCAGCTGTGCGGATCGCAATGTTTCAGTAAAAATTGCAGGTGACATTCATGACGGTGGCAATCAGATGATCCGGCTTGCCCTCATTACTTCAGAGGGCATGGAGATGATTGACTCCATGAATTTGCAAAATGGGCATTTCGAATTCAAGCTTTCCTCTGAAAATGAACAAATTAAAGAGCGCGAAAACTCCCCAATGATGTTCCAGCTGTTCCTCTCGGAGGAGAATAGTCTGTCAACAATGGCCAAAAAGGGAGAACGGCTGAAAATCACCGCTGACGCGCAGGATTTGACTCGGACATACCACATTTCAGGCGGTGAAGAGGCGATCCTCATTCACCAGTTGGACAGCTCGTTGACCGCTTTTGTCCTCCCCACAGAAAAACTCTATGAAACCTATCAGAAAAATGGTGAAAATGATTCCGTCCGGGCAGAAATAGAGGCAAAATATGTCAAAATGCTGCAAAATCACCAACAATACTTGCAGGATTTCATCAAAAGCCATCCCAACAACATGGCTTCCTACATTGCTTTCTTCCAAAGCTATAATCGAAGGAATTTCTTTGACATCTATCAGGACTTGGACATACTGAAACAGATAAACAACAGTTTATCAAAGGTTTATCCTGAAAGTGAATATGTGAAAGCGATGACAAACTTAGCGGATATGGTGGAGATGCGTTTAGATGCAGCCGCCAAGGAATATTCTGAATCCGTTGGGGACGCCCGTTAAACTTTTGTGGGTAAATAGAGTTTTATTCCCTCGAAATCAATTAATTTTTAGCATGATGAAAAACATACTGAAAAAAATCGGATTGGTGATGCTTTGCGTCATCCTTTCCTGCGGTGCTTTCGCCCAGTCCGCCGATATGGACAAGCTGTTCAGCAAATACGACAGCAAGCGCCATTTTGAGAAATTCGAATACGGTTCCCAAAAACCGGTATGGCTGAACCTCATCGCGCACAACGCCTCCTTCGTGAAAATCCTTTCCTGCGATGCCAACCCCAAATCTCATAAATACAAGAAATTCAATCAAGACATCCGCAAGTCGATGGAGAATTTCAACATTGTTTTTGAGTTCAACGAGTCGGATTATTTGTTGAAGGTTTGTGCTTCTGAAAAAGACCAAAAAGGATGTTCCAACTTTGTGGTTGTCTCGAGATTAGGGGACAAAGAACGGGTAATATGGCTTTATGGGAGAACCAATCTGAAGAAGTTTATCGACTACGTTAGGGATGCGTTGATGTAATAAAAAATCCCCCTCGCATGAGGGGGATTTTTTAATGCCGTTTGCCATTCAGGAAAATCTGCTCCACCTTGTTACTTCCGAAGGCGTAGTTCATGTAGTAGAGCGTGTCCATCGGTTTGGTGATGAAGAAGTTGGCGATTTTGCCTTTCGTAATGGTGCCTAACTCGCGCCAGACGTCCATGGCGTAGGCCGTGTTGATGGTAGTGGCGTTGACCGTCTCCTCGGGCAGCATCTTGTACATCACGGAACCCATCGCGAAGACCAACTGCATGTTGCCGGACGGGCAAGAGCCGGGGTTGAAGTCGGAGGCCAAAGCAACCGGCAGACCACCTTCGATCATTTTGCGGATGGGGGCGCATTGCATTCCGAGGAAGAAGGCAGCGCCGGGCAGCACCGTGGGCATCGTCTCGCTCTTGTAGAGAGCCGCAATCTCCTCATCGCCCGTGTATTCCAAGTGGTCAACCGACAATGCATTGTATTTCACGCCGACTTGGATACCGCCGGAGCAGGCCATCTCGTTGGCGTGAATTTTCGGCCGCAGACCATACTTGATGCCCTGCATCAGGATGCGCTCGGTCTGCTCGGTAGTGAAGAAGCCCTTGTCGCAGAAGACGTCCACGAAGTCGGCAAGCTCCTCGGCAGCTACCATCGGAATCATCTCGTTGATAATGAGATCCACGTAACCGTCGGGGTTGTCCTTGTAGAGCAGCGGTACCGCGTGTGCGCCAAGGAAGTTGGCCTTGATGGTGAGCGGGGAGTTCTCTTTCAGCTTGCGGATGACGCGCAGCATCTTGAGTTCATCCTCGGTGGTGAGGCCGTAACCGCTCTTGATCTCGCACGCGCCCGTGCCGAAGGAGGCCATCTCCTCCAACCGTTGCCATGCCTGGTCGTAGAGCTCCTCTTCGGAAGTCTCGTGTAGCCGTTTCGCGGAGTTGAGGATGCCGCCGCCGCGTTTGAAAATCTCCTCGTAGCTCAAGCCCTTGATCTTGTCGATGTACTCGACCTCGCGGCTGCCCGCATAGACGATGTGCGTGTGCGAATCGCAGAAGGAGGGGAACACGAACTTGCCCGTGGCATCGATCTCCTCGATGGGCTCCTTGATTTTCTTCAGGATGTCGGGGTTGAAGTCCTCCATCTTGCCGAACTCCTTGATTTTGTCGCCTTCGGTGAGGAGGTAGGCGTTGTCGATGACGGGGAGGTTCTGCATCTCCTTGCCGGCGCGGAACTTGATGGATTTGGGTTCCGCCTGGATTAATTGCTTTATGTTTTTTACTAAGATTGCCATAGTTAGTAGGTTTTAATTTGATGCGGCAAAGATAGTATTTTTAATGGTTATTGGTTAATGGTTATTGGTTATAGGTTATTGGTTATAGAAGCTGGGTTATGGGTTATTGGTTTATTGTTTATGGGCGATGGCAATAGAAAGAAGCGGGTGACAAGTGTAAATATGTCTTTAATTGTTGATTGTCAGTATATTATGCATTTTTTTGATTTTCATGCAATAATCTTATAACTAATAAGCCTATTAGTTATAAGATTATTAGTTTAACAGTATGGAAAAATTGTTCGTACGTACAGCAGCTATCTTGGTATGTATTCCAGAGAACCACACGAAAAGTGTCGGAAAACATACTTGCTGATGCACTCCAAGAGTTGGTGGATCAATGCAATGATGTTTTCGAAGCCAAAACCGATGAACTGACTGCCTATCAAATGAATTTCCTGCGGGCCGTGGCAGATGGAAATCACACTGGTTTGTCTTCTGCCAAAATCATACAAGACTACCATTTAGGATCATCCGCCAACGTCAACATCATCAAGAAATCCCTATTGGACAAGGATCTCATTGTAATTGAGGACAAAAAGATATTTTTATCGGATCCAATCATGAGTCTTTGGTTGCAACGGGAATAGGCTGTAGGCCTTGAAGAAACGGGAGTGCCGTTTCAGGTCATTTCCGTTTGTTTGCGCCGCGAGAATGCCTCCGAACAGTAGCAATATCAGTGTTATACAGGTCTTTTTCATTGTATCTCAATATCACAAAACAGGTTTTCTCATCGTCGGACAGCCGTTTGTCGGCTAAGGCAATGCCCTTTGGCACCACCATAAGCTCATGCTTGCTCAAACAGTCGGGCATGTCCATTTCCGCAATCTGCTGGAAAGCAGAATCCAGCACCAGCAGCGACCAAGGTTTGTCGAGGACGTTGTTGCGTGTACCATCCCTGTTCTCATAGGGCATTGGTCTGGAAACGGTGATGTAGTACAGGTTCCGGTAAGAATCATAAACCACGCCAAGGTACGAGGTTTTGGCACTCTCCGTGCGGGCTAATTCCGTGTAATTGTACGTGTTGGCCGTGTCAAATTCTTCCTGGATATGCCGCTGGTGTTTACTGTGGATGTAGTGCTGCTCTTGTGTGCCGTCGCGGTGGATGACATACAGCGAATCGATGAAGGTGTATATCGCCACCAAATCCGTGTCTTTGTTCATGGTGGAGGTGAAGTGGTAGTTGTAGCGTGTATTGTCCTTGCTACGGTGGATGGCCGGATAAGTGCCAAGGCCGCGAATCGGATTGAGCTGTCCGTCTTTATACGAAAAAACATGGAACATCGGACGGGAAAACATCCTGATCCGCACGTCAAGTCGATAGTCGAAAACATTTTTTAGGAAGGTACAACAATAAAGTAAACCCGAATCCGAAGAAATCGGCACATAGTAATGACTCTTAAAGCCTTGAACAACTACACTGTCCCCGTCTTCTGTCCAAAGATTCATTTTGACCATTCTTTTCACATTTGAATGATTG
>JAFRUI010000029.1 GCA_017438945.1 Bacteroidales bacterium | reverse complement strand
GTTTGGCGGCGACGCCATGGACACCGAGCGCTACCTGGACAACATCTCAGTTTATCCTAACCCGACGACGGGTGTGCTGCACATCGACGCGGTTGATGTGCAAAAAGTGGAGTGCTACAGCCAGATGGGCCAGTTGGTGGGCGTTTACGACAACGTGAACGATCTGAACATCGGCGAGCTCGCCAAGGGCGTGTATATGCTCCGTATCACGGTGCCGCAGGGCGTGACCATGCGGAAGGTGGTGAAGCGGTAGTAGAGACAGCACCAGCGTTGTGTCTCGAGACGCGCCGTTGGCGCCGTCTATACCAAAAACAAGGGCGGAGAGGGATCTTCGCTCTTGTTTCGTTGCTCAAGGTTCAAAGCTCAAACCAGTCTCATCGCGTCATCGTCTCATCGTTTCATCGTTTCATCGCCTCATCGTCTCATCGTCTCATCGTGTTCGGAAAAAATGTATTTTTGCCATCTGAGAAAGAAAATCCAAAAATCGAAATATGAAAACGCATGTTGTGATTATGGCCGGCGGTGTGGGAAGCCGTTTCTGGCCGCTCAGCACTCCGGAGTTCCCGAAGCAGTTTATTGACATTCTGGGTTGTGGACGGACGCTGATCCAGCTGACAGTGGACCGTTTCAAAGGGGTGTGCCCGATGGAGAACTTCTGGGTGGTGACCAATGCCGCCTACGTGGAGATTGTGCGGCAGCAACTCCCGGAAATCCCTGTCAACCATATTCTGGCGGAACCCGCCGCCCGGAACACGGCACCTTGCATCTCCTGGGCCTGCTGGAGTATCCGGAAAGAGTCTCCCGATGCCAATGTGGTGGTGACCCCGGCGGATGCGGTGGTGATGAACCCCGAAGAGTTCCGGCGTGTGATCCAGAACGCCCTGTCTTTCACGGCGCACAAGGAGGCTATCGTTACCATCGGCATCAAACCCTCCCGACCCGAGACAGGCTACGGCTATGTAGAAGCAGCAGAAACGGTGTCGGGAGAGATTTGCAAGGTGGCCGCCTTCAAAGAGAAACCCCAACGGGAAGTGGCGGAACGCTATCTCGCTGCCGGAAACTATTTGTGGAACGCCGGCATCTTCGTCTGGAATGTTAAAATGATCACGTCGTCCATCAAGACGTACAAGCCGAATATCGCGGAGGATATGGACCGCATGATGGCCTCCGGTGACGTGCAGCACATATTCCCGCAGTGTGAGAAAATCTCCATAGACTTTGCCGTGATGGAACCCGCCGCAGCTGACGGGAAAGTGTATACCCATCCGGCTGATTTCGGGTGGAGCGACCTCGGTAACTGGGCATCTCTATACGACAAACTTCAGCACGATCGGGATGGTAACGGAGTGGTAGGCAAGGTGCGCCTCTATGAATGCAGCAACTGTGTGGTGCATGCCGAGGATGCCGGCAAAGTGGTGCTTCAGGGTCTGCAGGATTATATTGTGTCGCAGAAAGGCGACCGCCTCTTGGTTTGCAAACGCAGTGAAGAACAAAGAATCAAAGACTTTTCAGCAGAATGAAGAAAGCATATCTTTTTCCAGGTCAGGGCGCCCAATTTGTGGGGATGGGCAAAGACCTTTACGACAACTTCCCAGCTGCCCGCGAGCTTTTTGAACAGGCGGATGAGATTCTCGGATATCGCATCACGGACGTTATGTTCAATGGCACGGATGAGGATCTGAAGCAAACCAAAGTTACTCAACCGGCCATCTTTCTCCATTCGGTTGTCACAGCGATGTGCTTGGAGGATTTCCATCCCGATATGGTGGCGGGACATTCCCTTGGCGAGTTCTCGGCTCTGACAGCTGCGGGTGCCCTCCGCTTCGAGGATGGCTTGCGACTGGTCTATGCCCGCGCCATGGCGATGCAGAAAGCTTGCGAATCCACGCCTTCCACCATGGCGGCTATCATCAACCTGCCGGATGAGGCCATCAGGAAGATCTGCGATGAGATCAGCAAGGAGGGTGGGGTGGTGGTTCCTGCCAACTATAACAGTCCCGGACAAGTGGTGATTTCCGGAGATGTGGACGCTGTGAAGGAGGCATGTGCACGGATGAAAGCCGCAGGGGCGAAGCGTGCGCTCCCGTTGGCTGTGGGTGGCGCGTTCCATTCCCCGTTGATGGAACCCGCCCGCGTGGAACTGGCCGTTGCCATCGAGCAGGCGCCCGTCAGTGCGCCGGTGTGCCCGATATACCAAAATGTGGATGCTCTGCCGCACAAGGATCCCGCGGAGATCAAGGAAAATCTTCTCAAACAACTGACTTCTCCTGTGTGCTGGACGCAGTCGGTGATGAATATGATTGCCGATGGCATGACGGATTTCGTGGAATGCGGTCCGGGCACCGTGCTTACAGGTTTGGTGGGACGAATACAGAAAAGTCTGGAGGCTTGATGCCGATCTTCTTAGGTTATGAATAGTTACGATTCCCGAGAAACAGGCGGGAATCGTTTTTTTTCAAAAATAAACGTACGGTTTGTATTTTTTTTATTTTTGCAATTTATTCTTAAGAAACTATACGGACTCGCTGTGTGATTGTAAATGACTGATAATCGGAATCTCAAAGAAAAAACGAAATCATTAGATATGGCAAACTTATTCGACAGATTGGCTGGTAAGCTTTCCACTTTTCTGGATTCGAGGGTGATTTTCATACTCGATTGCCTACTTTCCATAATTGCTTCCATTTTTGCGCTTCTTTGTCTGGGGTACATGCGTGGCACGATGTACGCCTCGGGTAATTTCGCGCTTCTCTGGCTGTCCTCTTCATTGGTGGCAACCATTTTGGCCATGCTGATTTTCAAGGGGCATAAGCTAATCATACGGCACACTTCCTTGCATGATGTGCTTGTTTTTGTGGAAGAGGTCGCGGCTAAGTTTGCGATCATGTTTGTGGTGATGCTGGTTGCATACCGCCAACTCTACAAAGGCGTTTTGTTTGCCTTGTTTGCTGACGGTTTCTTCACCCTCTTTTTACTGGTTTTTGTCCGTTTGGCGATGATAGTTGTATACAACTATTTCATGAAGAAACGCCAAACAAACCGTCGCTGCCAGCGTGTTTTGCTCTTCGGAACGGGTGACAAGTCCATGGCTGCTGTTGTGCGCCTTCAGAACTCCACCCACTACAAGGTGGTGGGGTTTCTCACAGAGGAACCACAACCTTCCGATTTGCGGTTGGCCAATCTTCCTGTGTTCAGCTATCAGGATGACAAACAGTTCAAACAGAAAATCAACGATTATGATGTGGACGCCGTCTTGTTCACCTCCGAAGTGGATGCCAAACAAGAACGTGATGGCTTGGTGAAGAAATGCCTCGATTTGAACGTGAAACCTCTGATTATCCCGAATATTAACGAGATAACAGGCCGGATGCTGCATAATACCGTCCGTAACGTGAAGATTGAGGATTTGCTCGGCCGCGAGGAGATACAGATTTCCATGGATGCCATAAAGGCCAATTTCCAAGGAAAGGTGGTGATGGTCACGGGTGCCGCGGGCTCTATCGGGTCGGAACTGTGCCGTCAGCTTGCCGGATTCGGCATCAAAAAGCTGATCCTCTTCGACAATGCCGAAACCCCGATGCACAACATCCGTCTGGAATTGGAGGAAAAATTCCCTGATTTGACCTTTGTGCCGGTGATCGGGGACGTGCGTCAAGGACCGCGCGTGGACTTCGCATTCCGCGCCTATCGTCCGCAGATTGTCTTCCACGCCGCTGCCTACAAACATGTGCCCCTTATGGAGGAGAACCCCTGCGAGGCCATCCGTGTCAATGTGCACGGCACGCATACCGTGGCGGACAAGTGTATCGAGTATGACGTGGAGAAGATGGTGATGATTTCCACTGACAAGGCGGTGAACCCCA
Source organism: Bacteroidales bacterium (assembly GCA_017438945.1). GTDB lineage: Bacteria > Bacteroidota > Bacteroidia > Bacteroidales > WCHB1-69 > F23-D06. The sequence continues at coordinate 33,441 of JAFRUI010000029.1, read as the reverse complement.
CCAATGTGATGGGCTGCTCCAAGCGCATCGCTGAGATTTATGTGCAGTCGCTGGGTCTGGCCATTGAGCGCGGTGAAATAAAGGGACGCACGAAATTCGTGACCACACGCTTCGGCAACGTGCTGGGATCCAACGGGTCTGTGATTCCGCGTTTCCGTGAGCAGATAGAGAAGGGCGGCCCCATCACGGTTACCCATCCGGAGATCACCCGCTTTTTCATGACGATCCCCGAAGCTTGCCGTCTGGTGATGGAAGCTGCCACCTTCAGCACGGGCACGCAGATTTTCGTCTTCGACATGGGCGAGTCCGTGAAAATCGATGACCTTGCGAAACGTATGATTGACCTTGCCGGACTAAAACTCGGCGAAGATATCCAGATCGTTTATACGGGTCTGCGCCCTGGCGAAAAACTGTACGAGGAGGTGCTTTCCAACAAGGAGAACACGACCAAGACCACTCATAACCGCATCTATGTCGCTAAAGTTCGCGAGTATTCCTATAAAGAAGCTCTCGAGGCTGTCAATGAGATGGAAGAGCATTCCATCTTTGTCAGAATCCCGGAAATGGTTATGAAAATGAAGGAGTTCGTGCCCGAGTTCGTCAGCAAAAACTCTGTCTTCGAAAAATACGACAAGCACGAAGACAAATAGTTCCTGAAGAGAAAACATTATACGGCTGCTGTTGGGCGGCCGTTTTTTTAATGGAAGTGTTAATAAAAATTATATCTTTGCAAGTTATAATAAGATAATATGCAGAATTTTTATATTGTTGGCATCCAACAAGTTGGCGTTGGAACGGAGGATATGAAGGCCTCTTGGAAATGGTACGCCGACATGTTTCAGATGAATATACGGATGCTTGAGGATGACACGGTGGCGGAACGGATGTTGCCCTATACGAACAACAAACCGGAGAAACGCCACGCTTGTATTGCCGCAAACCTTCAGGGTGGCGGTGGTTTGGAAATCTGGCAGTACTCGGAACGCAAGCCGTTGCCTATTGACTTTGATGTGCAAATAGGCGATCTGGGCGTGTTCGCGGTTAAAGTCAAATCCCATAATATCGCCTCTTATCATGCCGAACTGGCCGCAAAGTACAAAAACGTCTCCCAGATTTTCACCGATCCGATAGGATTGCCCACTTTTTATGTCTATGACCCTAGCGGCAACCTTTTCCAAGTGGTGGAGGACAACTACATCTTCATTGACGAGAATCGTCTCTCCGGCGGCGTGGTCGGCGCAATGATTGGCGTGTCGGACATAGACAAGTCCCTCGAGGTGTATCGCGATATCCTCGGATATGACACGGTGGTTTATGACAAAACAGGCGCATTCAGCGACTGGCAGACCTTGCGCGGCGGCACCCAACGGTACAGACGCGTGCTCCTCACCCATTCCAAACCCTTTGTGGGTCCTTTCTCGGAACTTTATGGCAGCAGCACCATCGAGCTGGTGCAAGCAGTGGAACGCACCCCGCGGAAAATCTTTGAAAAACCGCGCCAGTGGGGCGATCCCGGCTTTATTCAGCTTTGTCTGGACGTGGTCAACATGCGGGCATTGGAACAACATTGCAACGAACACGGCTATTCTTTCACCGTGGACAGCTGTCCCGACGCCGGCAATTTCGACATGGGATTGGCCTCTGGTCATTTCACCTATATCGAGGATCCCGATGGCACGTTGATCGAATTCGTGGAAATTCATAAGATACCCATCAGCAACAAATTCAATATCTGTTTGAATTTGATGAAAAAGGACAGAACAAAGCCTATGCCGAAGTTCTTTTTCCGTCTGATGAAACTTAACCGCGTGAAATTTGACTGATATGGGCAATCTGCTTGATTTGATAAAAAAAGACCTGCGTTACGAGGAGGCTCTCCATGCCTGCATGAACTGTGGCATGTGCACGGCGGTCTGCCCCGCTGCGGAGTTCTATGATTATGACCCCCGCCGCATTTGTGACCTCGTGCAACGGAACGACGAAACGATCATTGAGGAGCTGCTGCGCTCGGAAACCATCTGGTATTGCGGGCAGTGCATGTCGTGCAAACCCCGCTGTCCGCGCGGCAATGCCCCCGGTGAGGTCATCAACGTGCTGCGGAAGGTGTCCCAAGAAACCGGCTATTTCCGCGACAGCGAAATGGGTCGCCAGCAGACTCAGCTCATGAACAGCATCGAGAAGAACATCCTTGATATAGGGTACTGTGTCCATCCCGACCGTGTGGATCCCGACTACCATGTGGAACAGGGACCCGTTTGGCGCTGGTTTGTGGAGAATATTGAGGAGGTCGCCCCGAAATTGGGTGCCAACTATCACGGTGAAGGTGCCGGCGCTCTGCGGACCATCCCTCACGAGGACATGGAGGAGGTGCATAAAATCTTCGAAGTCACCGGCGGCTTTGACCTGCGCAATAAAGTGCTGTGATTTTCGTTTAAGGTTAAAAGTTCAAGGTTCAAGGTTTAGAGGGGTGGAATGAACTGAACTGTTTTTTCAATCATCTCAATATGAAAAGAATATTCACCATAATTTGCTGTTTGATGATTCCGTTTGTGCTGCTTGCGCAGGACAGGGTTAACTTTACGGACAAGAACGGGAAAAAGCAGGGTGTCTGGAAGAAATATGAGAATGGAAAACTCCAATATGAGGGACAGTTCAAGGATAATGTGCCTTATGGGACATTCAAATACTACTACGAAAATGGCAAACTGAAAAGCGTCACGGAGTTTGTGCAGGGAGTGCATAAGGTTAAGACGACAATTTACCATGAGAATGGGCGGAAAGCTTCCGAAGGATCGTATATCGACCAGCAGAAAGACGGTTTGTGGCGTTATTATTCCGATAAAGACACACTCATCAAAGAGGAAAGCTATGCGGAAGGAAAACGCTCCGGAAGTTGGAAGACCTTCTCTACTGGCGGTATCCTTCTTGAAGAATGCAACTATTTGAACGACACGAGAAGCGGTGTGTTCAAAACATACTATCTCAACGGCAACGCCAGTTTGGAAGAGAACTATCTGAATGGCAAAACCAACGGAAAGAGTACCTCCTATTACCCTAATGGAAGTGTTTCAGTGACAGGAAATTACCATAATGGTTGGCGTGACGGGGAATGGCATACTTACGATGTGAACGGGAAAATACGTTTCACAATGGTGTATAAGGACAAGCGGCTGCTGAACACCTACATCTACTTGTATCAGAAAGGGGTGGGGCAGAAGCTCAACCAAAATACAGTGGCCTACTTTGTGAAAAACCACGACAAAATGACGGTGGTGCTGCGAAGCGGCAAGAAGCTGACTATTGACGAGAGCATGGAAGATGTAGAGCAATGGATTGATTACACGGAGTTCATGAAGGTGAACCCGCGCTACATTATTGCTCTGGACGCATTTGTCAGTTACAAACCTGTGGAGGATACGGAAGACGCTGTAATTGTGAAAGTGGCGCCAGCCCCCGACGAGGAGATCTATTCCGAAGGTGTGGAAGCCAAGATGGTGAAAGCTTTGTTTAACACAGAGAAACCGAAAGAATGATTTTGGCTGTTGGCTGTTAGCTTTTAGCTGTTGGCTTTTGGCCAAAAACCTAACCCTTAACCTTCTAACCCTCCGACCCGATGACCTCATTGAACCGCGAAATCCTACGCATTTCTATCCCCAGTATTATCACGAACATCACGGTGCCGCTGCTCGGCATGGTGGACGTGGCGATTGTCGGGCACATCGGCAACGCCTCCTACATTGCGGCTATTGCGCTCGGCACCATGGTTTTCAACCTGATTTACTGGAATTTCGGTTTTCTTCGGATGGGGACTTCAGGCATGACTGCACAAGCGTATGGCGCTGAGGACAAGACGGAGTACCTTAACGTGCTGGTGCGGGGTATGGTCATTGCACTCTCGGTGGCGGCGGTGCTGATTGCGCTGCAATATCCGATAGCGTTGTTTTGCAAACGGTGGATCAAAAGTTCCCCGGAAACGATAGGGCTGATGCTCACCTATTTCTACATCCGTATTTGGGCGGCACCGGCCACCATCAGTCTGTATGTGCTGAAAGGATGGTTTCTGGGCATGCAGAATGCCAGATCCCCGATGTGGATCGCCACGTTGCTGAATGTGGTCAACATCATTTTCAGCCTTCTGTTCGTTTATGTTTTTGATGCAGGCATCGCCGGCGTGGCGTGGGGCACCGTGATGGCGCAATACAGCGGTCTGCTGCTAGCCATCATCATCTGGATCCGCCGGTACAGGCATTTGTGGAAGGATATCCAATGGCGAGCCGCATTGCATTTGCGCAAAATGCTCCGCTTCTTCCAAGTGAACGCTGATATCTTCCTTCGTTCGCTCTGTTTGATCGCGGTGTTTACCTTTATCCCGTACATTTCCGCCACTATGGGCGAGGAAATCCTGGCTGCCAACACTTTGCTGATGCAACTGTTCACGCTCACTTCATACGTGATGGATGGCTTTGCTTATGCCGGCGAGTCGGTGGTGGGCAAGTATGTGGGGGCGCGCGAACCGCTTATGCTGCGACATACCGTCCGTAACCTCTTCTACTGGGGCGTGGCTCTGGCTGTGCTGTTCACGTTGCTGTTCGTGTTCTTCGGGGAAGGACTGCTGCGTGTCTTGTCCAGCGACGAGACGGTGATCCGAACAGCCATGGAGTACATGTTCTGGACCTATTTGCTGCCGTTCACCGGTTTTGCCGCCTTCATTTACGACGGAATCTACATCGGGGCCACCGCCACGGCCGCCATGCGCAACGTGATGTTCGTGGCCACCGCGGTCTTCTTCATCCTCTATTACGCGCTTTTCTCTTCGTGGCAAAACGACGCCCTTTGGTTCGCCTTCATCTTCTTCCTTATATTCAGGGGTCTCCTGATGCTCCTCGGCCAACGGAGATTTGTTTTCTCTACGGTTAGCAATTAGTAGTTAGCAGTCATAGTTATAGTCATAGTTATCGTAAAACTGCCATTTTGTCAGTAAGATTCTCTTGGCAAAATAATTGCTGAATAGGGGGCGTTTTATAAGAAAGGAGAAAACAATATGAACCCCAATAATTTAACAATCAAAACCCAAGAGGTGATCGGGAACGCGCAGATGATCGCGGCCCGGAACCAGAACCAGCAGGTCGATACGCTGCACATCCTCAAGTCGATGCTCGACACGGATGACAACGTCATCCCATTCCTGCTGAAGAAACAGTCGTGCAACCCGCAGACCCTCAAGTCGGCGGTGGAGCGCGAAATCAACCGTCTGCCCAAGAGCAGCGGAAATGAAATCTACCTCGGTGGCACCACGCAGACCGCCATGCAGAAGGCCGCCATGTTCTGTGATGCCTCTGGCGACGAGTACATGGCGCTGGAACACCTGCTTTATGGTATCCTCATGGCTGGCGGACAGGCAGGACAGATGCTGAAAGACGCCGGCATTACCGAGAAAAGCCTTAAAGCTGCCATCGCGGAACTGCACAACGGCAAGAAGGTGTCCGGCGAAAATCAGGAGGAAACCTACAATGCCTTGAACAAGTATGCCAAGAATCTCAACGAGATGGCGCGGAAGGGCAAGCTCGACCCTGTCATCGGCCGTGACGAAGAAATCCGTCGGGTGCTGCAGATTCTGTCGCGTCGTACCAAAAACAACCCGATTCTGATCGGTGAGGCCGGTGTCGGCAAGACCGCCATCGCCGAAGGCTTGGCGCAGCGTTTAGTCAGCGGCGATATTCCGGAGAACCTGAAAACCAAGAAACTGTTCTCCTTGGATATGGGTGCCCTGATAGCCGGTGCCAAGTACAAAGGCGAGTTTGAGGAACGTCTGAAGAGTGTCGTGAACGAGGTCATCGAGTCCAACGGTGAAATTATTCTCTTCATCGATGAGATCCACACGCTTGTGGGAGCAGGTGCGTCGGGCGAAGGTGCCATGGATGCTGCCAACATCCTGAAACCCGCTTTGGCCCGTGGTGAACTGCGCTCCATCGGTGCGACCACATTGGATGAGTATCAGAAATACTTCGAAAAGGACAAGGCATTGGAACGTCGTTTCCAGCCTGTAAAAATCGAAGAACCAGATAAATACAGCGCGATTTCTATCCTTCGTGGTTTGAAGGAACGTTATGAGAACCACCATCAGGTGAAGATCATGGACGAGGCCATCATTGCGGCTGTGGAGCTGTCGCAGCGTTACATAGGCGACCGTTTCCTGCCCGACAAGGCCATTGACTTGATTGATGAGGCGGCTGCCAAATTGAAGTTGGAGATTAACTCCGTGCCTGAGGAATTGGATGATGTGCAACACCGTATCTCCCAACTGGAGATTGAGCGCGAGGCCTTGAAGATCGAAAAGGATGAGGCGAAAGTGGCGCAGTTGAGCAAGTCCATTGCGGAATTGCAGGAAAAACGCAATGCTCTTTCCACCAAATGGCGCAGCGAGAAAGAGATTATGGACAAAATCCAGCACTGCAAAGACGAAATCGAGGCTTACAAGCTGGAGGCCGCCGACCAGGAGCGTCAGGGCAACTACGGACGTGTCGCGGAATTGCGCTATGGTCTGATCAAGAACGATGAAGACCAGATCGTGAAACTGCAGGCTGAGTTGGAGAAACTGCAGGACGGCAACGCCATGATTGATGAGAAGGTCACCGCAGACGATATTGCTGAGGTGGTGGCGCGTTGGACCGGCATTCCTGTCACCAAGATGATGCAGAGCGAGAAATCGAAATTGCTGCACTTGGAGGAGGAACTCCACAAACGTGTGATCGGTCAGGATGAAGCTATCACGGCCGTTTCCGATGCCATCCGCCGCAGCCGTGCGGGCTTGCAGGATGCGCGCAGACCGTTGGGCTCGTTCATCTTCATGGGTACCACCGGTGTCGGCAAGACCGAACTGGCGAAAGCCTTGGCCGAGTACCTCTTCAACACCGAGGAGGCCATGACGCGGTTCGACATGAGCGAGTTCCAGGAATCCTACTCCGTCTCAAGGCTCATCGGCTCGCCTCCAGGATATGTCGGCTACGATGAAGGCGGTCAGCTCACCGAGAAGGTGCGTCGCAAACCATATTCCGTAATCTTGTTCGATGAAATCGAGAAAGCCCATCCGGATGTCTTCAATGTGCTGTTGCAAGTGCTTGACGACGGGCGGCTTACCGACAACAAGGGTAGGGTGGCGGACTTCAAGAACACCATCATCATCATGACGTCCAACCTCGGTTCCAACATCATTCAGGAAAACTATTCCAACCCGAACGGACAGTCCGAGGAAGAAATCTTCCAAAAGACAAAAGCGGAACTTAACGAGCTGTTGAAGAAGACGTTGAAACCCGAATTTCTGAACCGTATCGATGAAATCGTGATGTTCCAGCCGCTGTCAAAGCGCGAAATCAAGGATATTATCAACCTGCAGCTGAACAACTTGCGTAAGCTGTTGGAGCAGAAGAGTCTGAATATCGAGTTCAGCGACTATGCGATGAAGTTGTTGGCTGACTTGGGTTACGACCCGATGTTCGGCGCGCGTCCGCTGAAGCGAGTCATCCAGAAGCGGATCATGAACGAGCTGTCGAAGCTGATTCTTTCCGACGGCGTAGGCCCCGGCGACACCATCATGGTGGATTCTGTGGAAGACGGGAAGTTCGTGTTCTACAAGAAATAAGGCGATGATGCGATGATGCGATGATGCGATGAGACGATGAAAAAAGGCGTAGGCTGTATCAAACAACCTACGCTTTTTTTATGGTCCTAAGTCCTAAGTCCTAAGTCCTAAGTCCTCAGTCCTATTTCTTAACGAACTTCGTCGTCACGCAGTTCTTTCCGTCGCTCAGGCGCAGGAAATAGCTTCCGGCGGCGAGGCCTTGCGTGTTCATCTCGATTTGGTTGTCGCTGACAGCTAGCATGCGGACCAGTTTGCCGTTGATGTCATAAACGGCCATGTTCGAGATCTGGAATTTGTCGGTGCGGAGGGTCACGGTGAGTCTGTTGCTGACAGGGTTGGGGTACACCACAAGGTCGTTCTCTGTGAGGTACTGCGGAAGACCCGTGCCGAGGTCGGCACCCGTACGCGGAATCAGGTAATACTCGCTGTAGGAAATCTTGTTCACACCTAGAAGGTTCACTGGAGAAGTCGGGATGGCTTCGCCCGTGAGGCCTTCAATGTTATAGAAATGGATCCACATTCCGTTGCCCGTTTGTCCATTTTGGGTCAGGGTGTATTTTTTGCCATTCTCGAAAACGTTGCTGGTGAGCGGATTGATCTTCACGCTCTCCATGCGGATAAGCTCGCACTGGTGGGCGTTCATGTAGCTCACGTTTTGTAAGTCGGCGAGCGAGACCGTCAGCGGGGTGACGTCGTTGTAGATGGAGAGTGCGGATGCCGTGTAGGGCTCAGAAACGGCGAACTGGAGCAGACCGTAGTAGTCGGTGAGTTTGCCATAGATGTCTGAGATTTCATCACCGGATTCCAATGCGCTGGTAATAAGTCCGTTGGGGTCGTCGATGACGATAGCTCCGGAGGCATCTTGGATGAAGATCTGGTGGCGGTAGCTGTCGTTGATGCCGGTGACAATCACATGGCCGGTGAGCTTGTAGACATCGTTGCCGAAGTGGGTGCCGTTGACGTCAAGCTCGTCAGTCCATTTGGCGCGGAGAGCCGCGATGTTGGCCACTTGGAAATCCTGCGCGACGCCGTAGGTGAAAGTGATTGTGTCGGCGGTCAAGAAATTGCCGGCAACATCAGCCACATTGTTGACTATCAGCGTGTAAGTGTTGCCTTCTGTGAGGGCAGGGGAGACGGCCAACGTGACCACACTGCCGTTCAGCGTGGCGGAGGAGATAGAAATGCCGTTGTCGAGGGAGTAGTTGCTGATATTCTGGGCAGTGGAGGGATCCAGCACTTCGTTGAAGGTGACGGCCAGAGAGTTGTTGGAAGGGGTCACATTTGCCACAAACGGGGCTTCCGTGTCGGGACCCAGCTCCTGGGATGTGATGATCACGTTATCAAGGAAGAAACGTCCGTGGCTGGCCTGGAATCCTTGGAATTTGACGACAGTGGCCGCTGTGCCGCCAGAGAGCGGTACAGAGAAGGTGTTAAAGGTGCTCGTGCTGAGACCTTCCACCGTGTAGGGGACACCGTCCACAGCCACGATGAGGCTGGTGGCGTCATTCGTCCACGCCTTAGCGTCGAAGGTTACCACGAACTGACCGTTGTTGGCGGAGAGGTTGAGTGCCGGGGTTTGAAGGAAACCCGCTTCGGCCGACTTGCCGATCTTCACCTTTCCGTTGCTCGGATACACCCAGTCACCCGTCCAGCCGGGCACCTGCGTGTATTCGTCCAGCGAATTGGTGATGGTGTAGGAGTTACTGTCCACAATGGCGGAGAAATCCTCGCTGAGGACAACGGTTTGGGCGTTCAGCCCGCATAGGGCGAACAAAACCGAAAACAAAAGTAAACTTAATTTCTTCATATTGCTACATATTAATTTTAAGAATTTTCTCTTAATTTTTGAACCTGCAAAAATATAAAAAAAGCAATCTGACGAGCTTGAAAATATATTCAGAAAAAAATTTTAAAAAAAAATAGTACTTTGCAATGCAAGGTATTAAAAATTTTGTATCTTTGCCGCGTCAAATTATAAAGCAAGAAACGATGAACATCAATGCGGAAAATGTGAAATCTCAGATGCGGAAGGGGTATTTGGAATACTGCATCCTTTTGATTATCAACAAAAAGCCTGCGTATGTCTCGGATATAATCAACGAGTTGAAGGAGGCGAAGATGATTGTGGTGGAAGGCACGCTTTACCCGCTTCTTTCGCGCCTGAAGAACAACGGTATCCTGCAATACGAGTGGCAGGAGTCTGTCTCTGGTCCCCCGCGCAAGTATTATGAGCTCACCGAAGCCGGCAGGTCTTTCCTCGCCGAACTTGAAGCCGGCTGGGAGGAGCTGAGGGATGCGGTAGAACATCTGAAGCGATGAAGGACGATGAAACGATGAATGTCAATCACAAATCACAAATCACCTGCTTCAATAACCAATAACCGATAACCCATAACCATTAAATAAATATGAAAAAGACCGTAACAATCAATCTTGGTGGAGTCGTCTTCAACATCGACGATGACGCTTGCGATCGGCTGAGTCAGTATCTCGCCGACATTGAAAAACGTTTTCCCGAAGAGGAACGTGCAGAAATTATCCGCGACATTGAAGAACGTATGGCGGAATTGCTCACCTTCAAACTCCAGGCCCGCAACGTTGTGGAAATCCACGATGTGGAAGAGGTGATCGAGGTTATCGGTCGCCCCGAGCAGTTCGATGACGAGAGCGGGGTGGGGCAACCGGACGGTGGTACCTCCGCTGACAACGCCACGACGGGAAATTCCGGTCGGACCACGGAGCGGAAACCGCGTCGTCCGCGCAAACTCTATCGCAACAGCAATGACCGCATGGTGAGCGGTGTGGCGAGCGGACTTGCTGCCTATTTCGACATCGATCCGGCCATCACCCGGATTTTGTTCATCGTCCTCACCCTTATCAGTTTCGGTTGGGGCATTCTCGTCTATTTGGTTATGCTCATCATCATGCCGGAAGCCAAAACCAAGGCCCAGTTCCTTGAAATGCAGGGCATAGAACCCACTTTGGAGAATATTGATAATTTCCATCAGGAGCCCAGTACCCGAAGTGATGGTTCAAATACATTTGGCAAGATATTGAAAATCTGTCTGATAGTGGTTGGTGTTGTTATAGGTTCAAGTCTTGCCGTGGCCGTTTTAGGCATCTTCATTGCCATGTTCGTGGCTTTGCTGACGCACGCGCCCGGCACGTTCGGCAACGCCATCGACATGGGGTTGCTGGGCAGCTGCGCCCTCTTCCTGCTCTGTCCTGTCATCGGCATCGCGGTGTTGTGCGTGCGTGCCGCAAACGGTGAACGTAAACACAAATGGGTCGGCTGGACCTTGTTGGCGGTGTGGCTTCTGAGCCTGTTCGGCATCATCGGTTTCGCCATCGAGATGGACAAGCGCGATGACATCGGGAAGCGGCTCGAGCGCACGGGTGAGCAGTGGGAACGCTGGTTCGAAGACCACGACTACATCAGCACCGACAGCTACTACGGCACCAAAGAACTCGACAGTATCATTGATCCCGTACTCGATGAGCTCCGCGACGAAAACACCTCCTACGACATCACTATCCAAACCAATCCCGACAAAGGCGTGAATCTACATATCAGTGGCAATAAAAAGAGTGATAGTACGTTAATAAAAACTGATAGTATTTAGCTTTTAGCTTTTAGCTGTTGGCTTTTAGCTAACAGCCAACAACCAACAGTTTCATCATGTTAATCGACCTCCACAACATCCATAAAACCTACAACAACGGCCAGCCCCTGCACGTGCTGAAGGGCATCGACCTCGGGATTGGCGAGGGCGAGTTCGTCTCCATCATGGGGGCGTCCGGCTCGGGAAAATCCACCCTGCTGAACATCCTCGGCATCCTCGACAATTACGACGAAGGGGAATACTGGTTAGACGGCAAGCTCATCAAGAACCTGAGCGAGAAGGAGGCGGCGCATTATCGCAACCGCATGATCGGCTTCGTGTTCCAGTCCTTCAACCTCATCAACTTCAAGACGGCGGTCGAGAACGTGGAGTTGCCGTTGTACTACCAAGGGGTGAGTCGCAAGAAGCGCAACGAGTTAGCCATGCACTTCTTAGAGCATTTCGGTTTGGCGGATTGGGCCATGCATTACCCCAACGAGCTATCGGGTGGACAGAAGCAGCGTGTGGCTATCGCGCGGGCGCTCATCACGAATCCGCGCATTCTGCTGGCTGACGAGCCCACCGGTGCTCTCGACTCCAAGACCTCCGTGGAGGTCATGGATTTGCTCACCGAGCTCAATCGCACCGAGAAAGTTACCATCATCGTGGTGACGCACGAGAGCGGCGTGGCCAACTGCACCGACAAGATCATCCACATCAAAGACGGCATCATCGGCGAGACGACACTCAACGAGCAGCACAAAGCCTCGATTTTCGGCACCACCACTATTATGAAATAGCACTATGAACGATCTGTTGACAGAGATATGGGAATCCATCCGGCGCAACAAGCTGCGCACCGCCCTCACGGGATTTGCAGTGGCTTGGGGCATCTTCATGCTCATCGTGCTCCTCGGCGCAGGCAACGGGCTGATGAACGCCTTCATGAACCAAGGCGGTCGCTTTGCCACCAACACGATGGCGGTGTTTGGTGGAGTCACCAGCAAACCCGCCAACGGCTATCAGACCGGTCGGCGCATTAATCTCAATGACCAGGATGTGGCCATCACCCAAAGCGCCCTGTTTTCCGGAAATGTGGACAAGATTTCCCCTGAGCTCTTCAAAGGTCCTTATACGCTGGCCTTTAAAAGCCGACACACATCCGTTTATCTGAACGGTTGTTATCCCTCTTTGATGGAAATGAACAAGATCGAGATGCTGGAGGGCCGTTTTATCAACCAAAATGACATAAAACAGCATCGGAAGTCCATTGTCTTGGCCGCTTCTCATGCCATTGAGTTGATGAATGGCGGCGAAGATTACGCCTCCCTGATTGGCAAGACGGTGACCACCGACAACATCACGTGGGTGGTGGTGGGCATCTATAAGACAGACCGCACGGCACAACGTGTGGAGGCTTTTGCACCGATAACGACCATGCAGATGATCACGAATGACATCAACTATGTTGATCAGATCAACTTCTCCTTCCACGGATTGACGACCAAGGAGGAAAATGAGCAGTTTGAGAAGACCTACCGTGCCGCGCTCAACCGGGCGCACAAAGCGGCTCCGGATGATGAGAGTTCGATCTGGATCTGGAACCGTTTCACACAGAACATGCAGATGGACAAGGGGACGCATTTCATCCGTACGGCGTTGTGGATTTTGGGCATCTTCACGTTGGTGGGTGGCATCGTGGGCGTTTCCAATATCATGCTGATCACCGTCAAGGAGCGCACCCGCGAGTTTGGCATCCGCAAGGCCATCGGCGCATCGCCGTGGGAGATCATGAAGCTGATTTTGGCGGAGAGCGTCTCCATCACCGCGTTGTTCGGTTACATTGGGATGTTCCTCGGCATGGTGGCCTGCGAGGTGATGAAGATGACCGTGGGACAGTCGTCGGTGGAGTTCTTCGGCGAGAAAGTCCAACTGTTCGTCAACCCGACCGTCGGGCTCGGCATCTCCGTCGGCGTCACCATCCTGTTGGTCATCGCTGGCACCCTCGCCGGCATCTCCCCCGCGATGAAAGCCGCGAGGATTCGCCCCATTGAAGCGTTGAACGACGTTAACTAATTATGAATGCTGAATGCTGAATGACAAAAGATACGGTCGAAGGACCATTCCCCCCTTTAGGGGGGATGCCCGCAGGGCAGGGGGGTATGAAAACATATTCCTTGAGCAGCCCCGAAGGGGCAAGACGCGCGAAGCGCTAATAACCCCACACAAGGCGAAGCCGCAGTGTGGGGCTTGGAACAGAGATCAATAAACGAATGAAATTCGATACAGACACATACCGGGAAATCCTCGATGCGCTGATGCGGAACAAGCGGCGCAGCTTCCTCACGGGCTTCGGCATCTTCTGGGGGCTGTTCATGCTGTTGTTCCTCATCGGCGGCGGTAATGGTCTTAAACAGCTGTTGGAGAAGAACTTTGAAGGGTTTGCCACCAACACTGTCATCATCGCGGCGAACGAGACCACCAAGCCGTACAAGGGCTTCAAAGAGGGGCGCTCATGGAACCTGCAGTACAAGGACATCGAACGGTTGAAGGCCATGGTGCCCGAACTGGAGGTCGTCACCCCGTTGCTGCCCGAGTGGGGACGTACTGCCACCCGCGACGAGCACAACGCCAGCTGCTCCGTCAAAGGAGTGGAGGCCGACTACGTAAAGGTGCAGGCACCCACAATGAAGTTCGGGCGTTATCTCAACCAAGTCGATGTGATGCACAAGCGGAAAGTCTGCGTTATCGGCGAGCGCGTCTGGAAGACACTCTTCCCTGATGGCGACGATCCTTGCGGACAGTACATCTGCGTGGGAGGGATTTACTATCAGGTCATTGGCGTGGATGTCTGTACCTCCAACATCAACCTCTGGGGCAACAGCGCGGATGAGGTCACCATACCCTTCACGGTGATGAGCGACATCATGAACAGCGGCGACAAGGTGGGTGTGATCTGTACCGTGGGAGGCCCTGGGGTCAACATGAACGAGTTGGAGGGAAGAATACGGCAAGTGATTGCCCGTCAGCACTATATTGCCCCCGATGACAAGGAGGCCATGAGGCTGCTCAACATGGAGGTGATGTTCAGCATCATCGACAACCTTTTCAGGGGCATCAACTTCCTGATCTGGTTAGTGGGCATCGGCACGTTGTTGGCGGGTGCCATCGGGGTGAGCAACATCATGTTGGTGGTCGTGCGCGAGCGGACCGTGGAGATCGGCATCCGCCGGGCCATCGGGGCCACGCCGCGCGACATCCTCACCCAGATCATCCTCGAGGGCATCGTCCTCACCACCGTCGCGGGCATGTCCGGCATCGTCTTCTCCGTGCTGCTGCTCAACCTCTTCGAGGTCATCACCAAGCACCAGGCCGTCTTCCAGATCCAGTTCGGTACGGCCGTCGCGGCTCTGCTCCTGTTGATGCTCCTCGGCCTCCTCGCTGGCATCGCCCCCGCCTACCGCGCCATGCACATCAAGCCCGTGGATGCGATGAGGGACGAGTGAATGCTGAATGTTGAATGTTGAATGTTGAATGTTGAATGCTGAATGCTGAATGTTGAATGACAAAAGATACGGTCGAAGCACCATTCCCCCCTTTAGGGGGGATGCCCGAAGGGCAGGGGGTATCAGAACTACTTCCTTGAGCAGCCCCGGAGGGGCAAAAGCTCGGTAGCAGAATGATGGATAAAAGACGAATGAGATAATAAACATTGATATGAAAAAAGGTATTAAGTATTTGATTTTTGGATTAATCGCCCTCATCTTCATCGGAACCTTCGTGTTCCTCTTCAAGAAGTCGAGACCCGAGAAGGAGGTCTTCAACGAGTACGAGGTCACGTACATGGACATCAGTCGGAAGACGCTGATCACCGGACAGATAGGTCCGCGCAACGAGGTGGCCGTGAAGCCGCAGATCAACGGCATCATCGCCGAGCTGTACAAGGAGGCCGGTCAGGAGGTGAAGGAGAACGAGGTCATCGCCAAGCTGAAGGTCATCCCCGACATGAACTCGCTGAGTGCGGCGCAGAGTAGGGTGCGCTTGGCCGACATCAACTACAACCAGGCCAAGGCCAACTACGACCGCGAGAAAGCCTTGTACGACAAGAAGTTGGTCAGCAACGAGGAGTTCGAGCAGGTGACGCAGGCGTTGCAGCAGGTCAGGGAGGAGAAGTCGGCGGCGCAGGATGCGTTAGAGATCATCCGCGACGGTGTCTCCTCCACGAACGCCAAGTCCAGCTCCACGCTCATCCGCTCCACTATCTCGGGCTTGATCCTCGACGTGCCGGTGAAAGTCGGTAATTCCGTCATCCAAGCCAACACCTTGAACGACGGCACCACGGTCGCCACCGTTGCCGACATGAACGACCTGATCTTCAAGGGGAACGTCGATGAAACGGAGGTCGGTACGCTGCGTGAGGGCACCCCGCTGAAGATCACCATCGGGGCATTGCAGGACTACAGCTTCGACGCCGTGTTGGAGTACATCTCCCCGAAGGCCGTGCAGAATAACGGGGCCAACCAGTTCGAGATCCGTGCCGCCGTCAAGCCGCAGAGCGACAACAAGATCCGTTCCGGCTACAGCGCCAATGCCGAGCTCGTCTTGGAGAGTGCCGAGCACGTCCTCGCCATCCCCGAGAGCGCCTTGGAGTTCTCCGGCGACTCCACCTTCGTCTATGTCAAGAAAGGCAACGACTACGAACGCCGTAGCATCACCACCGGCCTCAGCGACGGCCTCAACATCGTGGTGACCAGCGGGTTGAAAGAAGGGGAGAAAGTGCGGGGCACGAAGGTAATTCAGAATTGATAATTGATAATTGATAATTAGCCTCGGTAGAGGCAAATGCTTGGTAATATGAAAAAGACATCTTCTATAGCAATATTCATATTGTGCGTTTTCCTGGCAAAGGCCCAATCCACCCCTTGGACCCTTGACGCCTGCGTGCAGTACGCCCTCGACCATAACCTGACGGTCAAGCAGAGCGAACTGGTGAAGTCGCAGCGGGAGGTCGAGCTGAACACGGCCAAGAACAGCGTGTGGCCGGCATTGCAGGCGAGTGCGTCGCAGAGTTTCTCCTTCGGGAGGGGACTCTCGGAGGACAACACCTACGTCAGCTCCAACACTGCCAACACATCCTTCGGTATAGGGGGGAGCATGAACCTCTTCACCGGCTTACGGGTCAAGAACAACATCACAATGGGGAAGTTGAACTTGGAAGCTGCTACCGCCGACTGCGACAAGGCCAAAGAGGACATCCGCATCGCGGTGACGCAGGCCTACATGCAGATTCTGTACCAGATGGAGGTCTGCGAGGTCGCGAAGCTGCAGATCGCCATCGACTCCGCGCAGGTGGAGCGGTTGATTGCCCTTTACGAGCTCGGCAAGATTGGTCCCGCGGAGGTTGCCGCAAGGAAGTCCACCTTGGCACAGAGCCGCCTCACCTACACGCAGGCGCACAACGGACTGGTTTCCGCCACGTTGGATATGACCCAGTTGCTAGAGCTGGAGTCGCCGGAGGGTTTCGTAGTTGCGAAGCCGGAACTTGACGCTGCTTTGCCCGCCGTTTTGCCGTCGCCCGAGCAGATCTACCAGCAGGCATTGGGTAACAGGGCGTCCGTGAAAGCCGAGGAGATCCGCACCGACTACGCGAAGACCAACATCGCCTTGGCGAAGGGCGGTTGGTATCCTACTTTGTCGATGAATGGCGGACTGGTCACTGACTACTATGCTTTGTTGGGCTACCCGGGCAAGGGTTTCGGGGCGCAGCTGCGCGACAACTTCAGTCCGTACGTGGGCATCTCACTCAACGTGCCGATCTTCGACCGGTTAGAGACCCGCAACAACGTGCGGATGGCCAAGCTGCAGCTCGAAAGCCAGCGGATACAGACAGAGAACGTCAAGAAGAGTTTGTACAAGGAGATCCAGCAGGCCTATTTCAATGCAGTGGCTGCGAAGGAGAAGTACGCCAGCAGCCAGGTGGCGGAGGCCAGCGCGAAAGAGGCCTTCGACCTTGAAACGGCTCTGTACGAGAACGGGAAATCCACGGGTACATCCTTCAACGAAGCGAAGAACAACTACTTGCAAGCGGCCTCCAACCTCGCGCAGGCGAAGTGTGAGTTTATGTATCAGGTGCGGCTGTTGCAGCTGTTAGCGGGGGAAGAGTAGTGATTTGAGACTTGTGATTTGAGACTTGTGACTTGTGACTTGTGATTTGTGATTTGTGTTGAGAAAATGGGCGGATTTGCCCTCAAACCGCGTTAGCGGTTGCATATCTGTAGCCGGATGCGGGCGATGTTCCCATTTTTTTTGTGAGAAGGTCCGGACGCGATGTTCGCGGCGCGGAAAAAAGGTTAGGGCGAGGGGATTGGTTAGTTCGCCGCGAAATGGGATGGTGTTGCGGACGGGTGTGCGAGAGGGATTGAAGTGGAAATGTTTTTTGCCTATTTTCGATGATATAACACTGGCGTACAATGGATTGTGTGTACGGACAATCATCCGTACATACGGGACGGATGGCAAAAAACATTGTAACTCGCCCAAATAAAAAAAAATTTCTCTGCAACCCTTTGGCTTTTTTCCGTTTTAATACAAAAATGTTGTATTTTTGCATTACGAAAAACCGACGGAAGAATGAACAATCGGCACATTCTCAATATTTTGCTGCTCATGGCGGCACTATTCGCGGTGACGGGGTCGCACGCGCAGACTCGCCCCGACAGCCGCTCGTTCGAGCATTTGTGGACGCTCTATGACGGCATCCCACAGCGCCATCTGACCAGCCAGCAGGCGATGCTCGATACTATCAGGTGGAAGGCCGAGGCGGAGCACAACGCCTACCATCGCTTCATCGCGAACCACAAGCGGCTGCTCCTCAACCGTTTGTATGGTGACATGAGCGTGCAGCAGTCGGCGATGTGGCTCGACTCGCTGCGGCGCGACAATGTGGAAGCCCGTTGGAGCGACCGCGACAGCATGGTGTATCAGTCGTTGTACCACTATCTTATCGGGTTGATGCTTTATCCTTCAAGACCGGCTGACCCCGACGCGACCACCCTGCAGGAGGCCGACTTCCGCAATATGACGGAGTGGTCGGCGGAGAACTACCGCGAGGTCGCGAAACGGCATTTCTTCGCCTGCTTTGACGCGATGCCCCGCGACGTGCCGATTCTCACGCACCGCTGGGATTTCCTGCTCGAAACGGTACCCGAAACCCGCCACCTGCGCCCGACCCTCAACGACGTGCTCTACCAAAGCTGCATCCGGATTGTTGGGGATAAGGAGCCCGAACTCGCCATCGCGCTGATTGACGAGGCCATGACCGCCCATACGGAGCGGAATATCTTGATAGACTATGAGGTGCAGCGGCTGCATTATCGTTTCCCAAAAGTCGATGAGGACGTGTACGCCTCCGCCTGCTGGAAGACGCTCGACTCGTTAGAGAAGGCTTTCGGTCCCGACCTTACCTTCGACTACGAGCGCGGAGTGCTGCTCGTCGCCGCCCAACAAATTGTGGACCGGGAGACCGACTACAAGTCCCGTGCCATCGACTATTTCAACCAAGTGCTCAAGCAGTGCGGCACGGAGCCTTACACCGATGCCGTCATCAGGATGTACGCAAAGAACGCCGCCTACTACTTGGAGACGCTCACCCTCCCGGCCATCTCGCTTTTCAACGCCCATACCGATCTCACCCTCGGACACAAGCTGCGCATCCCTGTACAATACCGAAACTTAGAGACCCTCTACGTCAGCGTTTATACCACGTCACCCATCACTACAAGTGAATATGATGACGACGGAAGCAGTGAAGATTATTATTCGTCGCGCTATAAAAATCACAATGTAGATACCAGTTTGCTCTCCAAAGTGCCTGTCCTCTGGCAGCGGTTTGATTTGGACAGCCGTGACAGGAGCCGTTTCTCCACCACGGAACTTTGGGTGGATTCCCTGCCTGCGGGGAACTACCTGTTCTGCTTCCACACGCGGCCGGAGTTGGATGTCACCGGAGCGCTCATGACGGCAAAATTCCGGGTCACCCGCCTCAAGCTCGCCAACTGGAATGCCGGCAAGAAAAGATTCGTGGCTGTCAATGACCTGCGCACGGGCGAACCCCTTCGCAAATTACGTGTCAGAAGTCATCACCCTCACGCCCTTTACTCTAATCGTTTCGGGGAGATTCCCTATTCGGACAATTTGTTTGGCTTTA
This sequence comes from Bacteroidales bacterium, assembly GCA_017438945.1. GTDB lineage: Bacteria > Bacteroidota > Bacteroidia > Bacteroidales > WCHB1-69 > F23-D06. The sequence continues at coordinate 13,994 of JAFRUI010000029.1, read as the reverse complement.
TCTATATGAAGGGTAACATCTCTGTTTTTGATCAAAAAGCCGAGTATTCTGTCATAGATGAATTGGCAAGTTCGGCGGTTTATCGCTATCCTTTCCGGCACGGTCACCGTTGCCAGTACAATCCGCAGCTTTTCACCGACAGGACGTTGTACCGGCCGGGGCAGACCGTTCATTTCAAGTATATATTGTCGAAAAAAGGCAAGGCCGTCAAGAACGAGCGGGTGCTGGCGATTCTGGAGCGAACGAATGCCGCGCCCGACACGCTGGAGCTCGTCACCTCCGAATACGGCAGTGTGTCTGGCGTGTTCACCCTGCCGAAAACCATTGGGAAATACACCTTGCGGGTCTTCTGCCCAGACCACGCCAAATATGGCAGGAGGCGTTCTATGCGGACTTGTTCCGGAGAGCGTGCCACCATTGAGGTGGCCGAATACAAGCTGCCCACCTTCAAGGTGAAGCTGGAGCCCGACTCGCAGCAGGTGGCCGCCGGCGACACGCTCCCCATCCGGGGCACGGTGACCGCCCTTAACGGCTTGCCCATCGCCAACGCCGCCGTCGCCCTGCATATTCAGGCGAAAGGCGAAGCTAAAACCCGGCTCATAGAGGTCTATACGGAGCGCGACGGGCGTTTCGAGTACCGTTATCCTGTCGGGCCGTTTTCCTATATGTTGGAAATCGAGGCCATCGTCACCGACCTGAACGGCGAAACGCACCGTGACGAGAGCTCTGTCTGGATTCCGGACAAGATGTTGACGGTCAGCATCTCCAAGGATGACGACATTGATTTGTCGCTGGCTGACACGGCCCGCTGGTTAGTGAAGGCGGTCAACCACAACGGCATACTGCAACCCGTCCCGATGAACATCCGCGTGGTGCGCCTGCAGGCACCCGACGAATACCGGATTCCGGCATTCGAACGCAAGCCTCTCTACTGGCATCCCATGCACAGCGAAGCGGAATACGCCCGCGAGTTCCCGCACCTCACCTTCGATCCTCACGCCAACAATCCCGACAGTTGGCCCGGTTTGGACACCGTGTATAAAACGGTGGAAACGATGGTGCCGGATTCCATCTTAAAGATAAATGTGAGAAACTGGGAAGCGGGTAATTACCTGCTGTTGGTCGAATGCGTTGACAAATCCGGGAAAACGGCATCGGCGAAACGGCACTTCACAGTGAACCGTTCCAACGATTCGGATTTCCGTCCTTACCAACCGATTCGGGCGACCTTCGTCTCAGTGCCGGAGAGGCTTGGCGAACCGCTGATCCTCTCGGTCGGCAGCTGTCTGCGTAACGCGGTGGCGATTTGCGACGTCTATCAGGGAGAGCGGAAGCTCAAGACCCTGCGCATTCCGCTCGACAAGGAGCAACGTACCGTGACGGTGAAGACGCACCGTGGCGGCAAACGCAATCTCAGCTTCTGCGCCCGCATCGTGAAAGACGACCAGCTCCATAAAGTTATCCGCGACACGTTGTTGCCGCTGGATGCCCGCTATATCGAGCGAGTGAACAAACGCTACCGCAAGCTGATTATGAACGCCAAGCTGACACACTATCGCGACGTGTCGGAGCCCGGCAGCAACGAACATTGGGAGATCACCCTCACCGACGGCGATTCGAAATCCGTGCAGCAGGCGGAACTTTTAGCCTGGATGATCGACGGGAGTCTGTATGAGTTGGGCATGCGCAAGGCCGACTACGGGCAGCACTATTATCCGCAAAGATTCAGCATTCCGCGCAAAATCCGCCAAGCCCTGATGAGGCCATCCCGAAACCACTGCTATGACCTGTCCGATGCCTACAGCGATTACACCCGCTACAACAAAGGGACCGCTTCGAAGACCAAACTGCGTTACGAGAAGGTGCAGTCGCCCATGCCGAGATACATTTACTATCAGGACAACACAACCTCAAATGAACTTAGTGAAGTGGTTATCGCGTGGGAACCGCCGGTGTTCAGCGCGGACAACACCTCTTCGTCCGGCGGCTATGATGTGGCCCGCGCATTGTCTAATTTGGACGGAGTCTCTTCCGTGGATGGGACGATGACCCTCGTGCGTGGCAACCGCAGCGACGGGCAGGTGACCATCGTCGATGGCGTACGCACGGACAGCGCTCCGGAGATAGAGATAGTCGAGACGGTCACGGAACCGACCCTTTCGCCCGACGTGACCCCGCGCAGCAACTTCGTGGAGACGGCCTTCTTCTACCCGAACCTCCATCCCGATGACAGCGGCCGCGTGCACATCGACTTCACCTTACCCGACCAATACACCGGCTGGGAGTTCTACGCCTTCGGGCATACCAAGGACATGCGCATAAAGAGTGTCACCGCGCTGTTGCAGAGCCGCCGCACGCTGATGCTGCAGAGCAACGCCCCGCGCTTCTTCCGCGAGGGCGACACCCTCACGCTCCGTGCCAAAATCACCAACCGCAGTGAATCCGACCTGGCGGGCACGGTGACGGTGGAATTTTTCAATGCGGAGGATGGACTACCCGTGGAAATGGTAATTAACGATGACGGTAGAGACGTGCCATGGCGCGTCTCTACGGAAGGGGATTCCCGATTCTCCGTGGCGGCCGGCGCCTCCCAATCCGTCCAATTCCTCATTGTCGTCCCTGGCGGCCTCCCCGCCATCGGCTACCGGATGGTGGCCCGCGCCGGCAACTACGGCGATGGCGAGGAGAACCTCCTGCCCGTGTTGCCCAACAAGATGTTAGTGACAGAATCGTGCCCGTTCGTGGTGCCTGCGGGCAGCGACACGGCCGTCACGTTCCGCCGCTACCGCACGCACAGCACCCCCACGATGCAGCCTCTGAGCTACACCGTGGAGGCGACCACCAACCCCGCGTGGCTCGCCATCCGCGCACTGCCGTACCTGATGCGCTACCCTTACGACTGCAACGAGCAGACCTTCAGCAAGCTGTTCGCGGCGGCGACCGTGCAGCACGCCCTCGCGCAGAACCCCGGTCTCCGCGAGGTGTTCACCCAATGGCTGAGCGACACAGTGAACAACGCATTGACCTCCCCGCTGCTCAAAAACGAGTCGCTGCAGAGTATGCTGACGGAGGAGACTCCGTGGTTGCGGGACGCGCAAATCGAGTCGCAACAGCGGATAGAGACCGCCAAGCTCTTCGCCGACGAGAACCTGCAGAAGGTGTTGGACAAGAGCTTCAACAAGCTGCAGAACAATCAGTTATTAGGCGGCGGTTGGGACTGGTACGGACGCTGGAGCTACTCCCCGTACATCACCGACCACCTCGTGGCGGGCTTCTACAAGCTGCAGCGCATGGGTATCACGGTGCCAAACGCCGACAAGATGCTCGAAAGAGCCATCCGCGCCGCCGACCGGTATCAAGAGGAGCGTTATCAAGCGTACCTGAAACGGTTGGAGAAAGATCCCAAGGCTATGTTCTATTTCTCTGAGGAAGAGATTCACTACCTCTACGCCCGCACGTTCGCACCGTTTGATTCCATTTGGCTGTCAAAGCCTTACGTGCAGAATCTCACCACACGGATGATGGAGGATTTGGAGAAAGCCAAGTTCACCCGTCAGGCGGAGGTGGCGTTGGTTTTGTATCGCATCGGCAGAGTGAAAGAAGCGAAGGACATTATGGAAACGATTCGTCAGCAGTCGGTTATTGACCGTGAGAAGGGGATGTACTGGCGCAGGGAGTACAGCGGGTGTTACTATCGCTGGTACGAGGCGCCCATCGAGCGGCAGGCGTTGCTCATTGAAGCGTTCACCGAGATCTCGCCGCGCGAGGGCGAGCTGACGATGATGAAACAGTGGCTGCTGATGCAGAAGGAAGGCAACAGCTGGTCAAACACGAAAGCCACGGCGGAGGCCGTCTATGCGCTGCTGCTCGGTGCCCCAGCCAACCTGCTGCAATCCGCCGCGACGGTCATCACTGTGGGCGGCGAGGAGATTACGAACACGGAGGCGGTCCGCGCCGAAGCCGGCACCGGCTACCTGCAGCGGGTCTGGGCTCCGGAGGAAATGTCGCCGCGATTGGCCGACATCACCGTGCGCACCGACGGCACACACCCGACCTTCGGGGCCGCGTACTGGCAGTATTTGGAGGTCCCCGACAAGGTGGAGGCAACGGGCAGCGGACTGTCGGTGCGGCGCACGCTCTACCACCAGCCGGCTGTCGGCGACGGGAAGACCGCCGCGCCGGTGACTGACGAGAACCCTGTCCGTTTAGGCGAGCGCATCACCGTGAAGATCGTCATCACCAGCGACCGCGACTTAGAGTACGTGCAGGTCAAGGATCCGCGGGCGGCGGCCTTCGAGCCGGTGTACATCCACGAGCGCGAGGGCAATCAGGGCGGTGTATGGTGGGTGGAGAGTCCCCGCGATGCCGCCAACTGCTTCTTCTTCAGCCGCTTCCCGCAAGGCACCATCGTGCTGGAATACGATGTCTTTGCCACTCAGACCGGCGACTTCTCCGCCGGTGCCACCACCGTGGAGTGTATGTACGCACCGGAGTACCGCGCACAGGGCAGCGGAGTGAGGGTGACGGTGCGGTAGGTGTACCTTAAACCAATAAAAATCGTATCTTTGCACCCTCATCTTAAAACCAACCATTATGATATTAACCACCACCCAAACCATCGAAGGAAAACAGATTGTAAACTATCATGGCATTGTGTTCGGCGAGGTTATTGCCGGTGTCAATTTCGTGAGGGACTTCTTTGCGGGGGTCCGCAACATCGTGGGCGGCCGCTCGAGCTCCTACGAGGACGAGCTGACGCAGGCCCGCGACGCCGCCATGCGGGAAATGGAACAGCGCGCCATGGAGAAGGGTGCCAACGCTGTGGTCGGCATCGATCTCGATTACGAAGTGCTGGGAGAGAACAACGGCATGTTGATGGTCACCGCGTCAGGAACCGCCGTGACCGTGGCGTAGAGTCGGCGAATTTGACGAATTTAGCGAAAATGTTTTCGGCGAATTTGACGAATTCAGCGAAGGTGTTTTCGGCGATGACGAGACAAGGGAGTGTCGCAATGCCCCGATGACGCATTATTATTCACGTAACAAATTCTCGTTAAAGAGATAACTATATGAAAAGATTTTCCATTATTCTTTTGATATTTTGCCTGACGTTGAATTTCTTGCAGGCGCAGTCGCTGACCCTTACATTCACAGGGCATGATATCTACAACGATAATGTTCAGCTCACCCGTGTGGAGGTTTACGACGGCAATAAGGGTTGGTCGGAGACACTGACGTGGCCTGACACCGTGTTGTATTTGAGCGCCACGGGCATCGATGATTTTGGCACGCTCCAAGGCGCATCGGTAAGGTTGTCACCAAACAGCCCTAACCCATTCGAAGGTACAACTTTTGTGAACCTGCAGGTGAGCGAGCCGGGTGATGTGTCCATAGCGATGACGGACATTACTGGCCGGGTTGTGGGGACGAATCATTATTTGGCTTCCGAGCCGGGGACCTATTCGTTGCGCGTCACCATTCCTTCTGCGGGCCTCTATTTCCTGACCGCCAGCCAGAAAGGGCAGTCTGCCTCGGTGAAGATGGTGAACCTTGGAAACGGAAGCGACTATGCCATAACGTTTATGGGTGTTGCCGAAGAAACGCCCCTGCAGACCAAATCCCTCTCTCGTGGTGTTTCTGACAATCCGTTTGACCTCGGCGATATGTTGGATATCGTAGGTTATGCTATCTTTCGCGGAGAAGAGGTGAAGAGTAATCGCTTGTGGCAGGGACAGTATGAATCTCAGACAATTGAGCTCTCTTTCACGATGTCGTTGAAAGACGGTCAACCTTGCCCTGGGTCTCCGACACTGACAGACGTTGAGGGCAACGTCTATAACACCGTGCAGATTGGTTTCCAGTGCTGGATGAAGGAAAACTTGCGTGTCACGAAATACGCGGACGGCACCGACATCCCTTACGGCGGAAACGACTACAGCTATTTTGATCCCTACTATTACGATTACGACAGCTCCGGAATCCCGTTGGAGGAACGGGGGTACCTGTACAACTGGCGTGCGGCAATGCACGGAGCGTCCTCCAGCAACGCCAATCCGAGCGGGGTGCAGGGAGTCTGTCCTTCAGGTTGGCATCTGCCGAGCTCGGCGGAGTGGTCACAGTTGACGATGTATGTGAAGGACCAGACCGCCTATACCTGTGGCCCGGACATCAATTACTTCATTGCCAAGGCGATGGCCTCCACGGCATGGTGGGACAGTTCCACATACAACTGTTCGGTCGGCAATGACCTGACCGCCAACAATATCACGGGCTTCAGCGTTGTTCCTGCAGGCTACTTCGGCGCGACCTTGGTAAATGCGGGTGCCGAAGCGTGTATATGGTCTTCTACGAGGGAAATGAATGAGGCCTCCAGATACTTTAGCCTATTAGCCATCAGCATGCTTGATTATCATTACAATAGCACTAATAATTCTGGTTTTTCCGTCCGCTGTGTCCGCGATTGATCAAGTTCAAAATACATGATTTCTCATTATTTTCCTTCTTGTTCGTGACTTTGAAAAAAAGTTCACGTTCATAATTGATTTGTACCCACATTTTTTGTATTTTCGCGGCCGTTTTTTAGAGAAATTTTTTTATTCAAAACTGTTTGAAAATGACGAATAACAATGTGAAGTATGTCTATACTTTTGGCGGAAAAAAGGCCGAAGGTAAAGCGGACATGAAGAATCTTTTGGGCGGTAAAGGCGCCAATTTGGCTGAAATGTGTTTGCTGGGCTTGCCCGTTCCGGCTGGTCTGACCATCACTACGGAATGCTGCACGGCTTATTATGCCAACAACTGTCAACTCCCTGCAGGCCTCATGGATGAGGTTTGGGCTGGCATGAAGAACGTGGAGAACATTATGGGTCTCAAATATGACGATGCTGAGAACCCGCTTCTCGTTTCCTGTCGTTCCGGCGCCCGCAGCTCCATGCCCGGCATGATGGACACCGTCCTCAACATCGGTCTGAGCTCCAAAACCATCCCCGGACTCATCAAGAAGACCAACAACCCCCGTTTCGTGTATGACTCCTACCGTCGTCTTATTATGATGTATGCTGACGTCGTGATGGAGAAGTCCGAAGGCATTGAGCCCGCCGACGGCAAGGGTATCCGCAAACAACTCGATGACATGCTTGACGCATTCAAGGCTGCCCGTGGCTATAAGAGCGACACAGAGATCACTGCCGATGAACTCAAGGTTCTGGCCGAGAATTTCAAGGCAAAGGTGAAAGAGGTGCTCGGTATCGAGTTCCCTGATGACGCGAGAGCTCAGATGGAAGGCGGCATCAAGGCCGTGTTCAAGAGCTGGAACGGCAAGAAGGCTATCGCTTACCGTCGTATCGAGGGTATTCCCGATGATTGGGGTACCGCTGTCAACGTGCAAGCCATGGTGTTCGGCAACATGGGTGACAATTCCGCCACCGGTGTGGCGTTCACCCGTAACCCTGCTACTGGCGACAACCAGTTCTACGGCGAATGGTTGATCAACGCCCAAGGTGAGGACGTGGTGGCCGGTATCCGCACCCCGAACCCGCTGAACGACGACACCAAGAACGAACAGAACAAGCATCTCGCCTCCATGCAGGAGCTGATGCCTGAGACCTATAAAGAACTCTGCGACATCCGCAACATCCTGGAAAAGAACTACAAGGATATGCTGGATATCGAGTTCACCATCCAAGAAGGTAAACTTTATATGCTCCAATGTCGTGTCGGTAAACGTACCGGTGTGGCTGCCATGACCATGGCTCTCGACATGCTGCACGAAGGTCTTATTGACGAGAAGGAAGTGGTGCTCCGCGTGGCTCCCGCTCAACTCGATGAACTGCTGCACCCGATTCTGGATGCCGCTGACGAGAAGAAACACACCGTCATCGCGAAGGGTCTGCCCGCAGGTCCTGGCGGTGCCGTCGGTAAAATCGCCTTCGACAGCGAAACTTCTATGGCTTACACAGCCAAGAAGATCAAGAACATCCTCGTTCGTGAGGAAACCAACCCCGAAGATGTGGAGGGTATGCGTGCCGCTACCGGCATCCTGACCGCCCGTGGCGGTATGACCTCCCACGCTGCTCTCGTGGCTCGTGGCTGGGGCAAGTGCTGCATCGTTGGTTGCGACGCTATCAAGATCGACATGAACGCCCGCACCGTCTCCATCGACGGCAAGACCTTCAAGGAAGGCGACATCCTCAGCTTGAACGGCTCCAAGGGTTGGGTCTATGGCGAGGAAGTCAAGATGATTGATGCCACCGAGAATCCTCTGTTCCAAGAGTTTATGGCTCTCGTTGACAAATACCGCACCATGGGTGTCCGCACCAACGCCGACACGCCGGAAGATGCTCAGAACGCTGTCAACTTCGGCGCCGAGGGTATCGGTCTGTTCCGTATCGAGCACATGTTCTACGGCAAGAACAGCGAGAAACCTCTCGAGAAACTGCGCAACATGATCCTCTCCGACACGAAGGAGGAACGTGTGGCTGCTCTCGACGAGCTGGAACCTTACATCAAGGAAGCCGCTAAGGGCACGTTGAAGGTTTTGGACGGCAAGCCGCTGACCTTCCGCTTGATGGATCCCCCGTTGCATGAGTTCGTCCCGCAAACCGAGGACAAACAACGTGAAGTTGCCAAAGAGCGTGGCCTCACTTACGAAGAAATCAAGAAACGCATCGACGCTCTGCACGAAGTGAACCCGATGATGGGTCTCCGTGGTGTTCGTCTCGGCATCGTATATCCGGAAATCACCGAAACGCAGTTCCGCGCCCTGTTCCAGGCCACCGCTGAACTGATGAACGAAGGTCACGACCCGCACCTCGAAATCATGGTGCCCCTGACCATCAACGTCAACGAGCTGAAACACCAGAAAGCCATCGCCGACCGCGTGAAAGCTGAGGTCGAGGCTAAGTTCAACGTGAAGATTGAATACCTCTTCGGCACGATGATTGAAATCCCGCGCGCAACGCTCGTGGCTGACAAGATCGCTGAGGTGGCTCAGTTCTTCAGCTTCGGTACCAACGACCTGACGCAAATGACGTTCGGCTTCTCCCGCGATGATGTGAACGCTATCGTCCACGAGTATGTTGATCAGAAGATCATCCCCGCTGACCCGTTCAACACCCTCGATCAAGAAGGTGTCGGTCAACTGGTGAAGCTCGGTGTGGAGCGCGGTCGCAGCACCCGCAACAACCTCAAGTGCGGTGTTTGCGGTGAGCACGGTGGCGATCCCGCATCTGTGGAGTTCTTCTTCAAGAGCGGTCTGAACTACGTTTCTTGCTCGCCGTTCCGCGTGCCCGTGGCCCGTTTGGCCGCCGCACAGGCTGCAATCAAGGCGGAGAGAGTGTAGTCCTATACTTGGTGAAAGAAAAAGCAGCGGTGTAAATTTTATGCCGCTGCTTTTTTTTTGCTTTTGGCTATTAGCCTTTAGCTCTTTGCTTTTTGTTACATTATTAATTCATTCATAATTCATGGTTAAATTCCCCCTGGCTTTCTTAAAAGTGGGAATCTAACAAGTGCTGGCCAACAAATTGCCAACAGCTAATAGCTAAAAGCTAATGGCCAATTATTTCCCAATTTTCAAAGGTAAATATATCGTGAACGTGCTGCCTTTGCCCTCCTCGCTCTGCACCTCGATGCGGCCGTGGTGCAGGTGGACGATTTTCTTCACATAGCCCAAGCCCAATCCGTAACCTTTGACATTGTGGATATTGCCATGGGGCACGCGGTAAAAGTTGTCGAAAATCTTGGTAATGGCTTTCTGCGGGATCCCGACACCTTTGTCGGTGACCGAGAAGATGAAATTCTTGTTGTCTGACAGGGTGTTGATCAGAATTTCCGGACTGTTGGTGGAGTATTTGATGGCGTTTTCGATCAGGTTGGTGATGGAGTTGGTCAGATGGGTGCGGTCGCCGAACAGTTGGTGGTTGTCCGCATTCAGCGCGACGGTCAGCACTCCGTTTGAAGAGTTTATCATCAGGGCAAAGCTATCTGTGATTTTCTGGATGAGCTCGTGCATGTCAAGGAGTTCGATGTTCATCTTGATCTGTCCTTTTCGCAGCTGTGCTGTTTCTAACACGGTGGTAACCATGTCTTTAAGCCGGTTGTTCTCGTCATTGATAATTTCCACGTAGGAGGCCCGAATGTCCTGGTCCCCGAGCATGGTGGGGTCAGCGAGCACTTCGCAAGCCAGCGAAATGGTCGCGATGGGAGTTTTGAATTCGTGGGTGACGTTGTTGATGAAATCGTTGGTCACTTCTTGAGTTTTCTTCTGGCGGTAGAGCGAATAAAGGGCGACAAACGCGACGGTGAAAGTGATGACGAAGAAGATGACAATCAGGATGATAATGCTGCTCATACGTTTGAACACAATGCCGCGTACGGTGGGGAAGTAGATAATCAAGTAGTGCGGTGAACTCACTTTCTCGTTGTATTTCAGCAGGAAGATGAACTCGCTGTTGAGTACTTTGTCGGGCTGGGTGTATTGCGGCTCGACAACGAATTGCGAAGTGAAGGCGTTGAAAAGGGCGAAGTCGAAGCGAGAATCGACATTTTCATTGATTAAAGCTTCCGTGATCATCCGTCGCAAGGTTCCGGCATTCAGCAGTTCGGTGGTCGCGCTGTCCAGTTGAATCAGGTTCTTGTCCTTGATGTTGAATGCGTTGGAGATGCCGTTCTGCGGATTTTTCGGGTCCCAGGGGTCATTGTAGAGCGGGAACAATCGCCGGAATGCTGCGGTGAAGTACTCCGTGTCGTTGGCGATGATGCGGGAATCGTTTTCTTGGAAGTAAATAGTTGATTTGATGACCCCGATGGGCTGATTGTTGACACTGTCAATCAGGAATTTGCGGCTCTGTTGCACGGAAATGACATTGGTGGTGTCAATATCCTGTTGGGCAAGATTCGCCGCATCAATGCCGTCAAGGGCGTTGGTGTCGTTCTTGATGGTGGCGTCGATGCGGTCCACTACCTCGTTGCCTGCCGTCAGCACCTCGTTCACAAAGATGCTGCGCTGCACCTTTTCAGCCTCCGTGTAAAGATAGAAAATGCCGACCATCAGCGGAATAGCCGACAAGCCGACCAAAATGAACAAAGTGACGATGATGCGTTTTTTCATTTTTCTTGTGATTAGTGAAGAGTGATTAGTTAGCAGTTAGTAATTAGTAGTTAGTAGTTAGCAATTTGGGGTAATAGTTATAGTTATTGTTATAGTTATAGTTATTGTTATTAGGTATCAGTCTCTCGCAAGTAGAACAGCTAACAGCCAACAGCCAACAGCTAACAGCCAACAGCTAACAGCCAACAGCCAACAACCAGCGTAGCGTGTCAATGCCATCGGGATAGTCGGAGAGGGTGGGGGATTGGGCACTGCCGAAAGGCTCCGCGCGGGTGATGTGCGGGTCGTTGCTGACGATGCATTGCAGAAGATCGGAGTCGGTTTCCAAACGGCGGTTGACCGTTTCGATGTCATCGTAGAATTCGTAGTATATCATCCCAATGGGAGACGCATAATTCTGATTCTCAACAAGAAGGAAGGTTCCTGCATCCATATAGGGAATCTGGTTCATCAGATGGACAGCCTTTTGGTATTCCAGGTTGTTGTTGAACTGGTGATGCAGGGCGATGGGTTGACTTTCCTGTGTTAAAATTTGCAAAAACGGCACGAAATCGTAATTTCGCGGTACGAACAGCTTGGAGACGGAACGGCAACCGAGTCCGAAATAGAGGTAGATGTCGTCTGCGAGGGCACGAAGTTCGTCGTCGCTCTCCGTTTCGTTGAGGACGGCCACGCTGTTGCGGTTCTTGCGCAGGATGTGCGGGTATTTGCTGAAGTAGTAGTCGAAGTAACGGGCTGAGTTGTTGCTTCCCGTAGCAATGATTGCATCGAAATCGGCAACTTTCTCAACAAAAGAGATCCGTTCAGCGAATGCAGGCTCGATGCGAATGAGTTCCTGTGCGAGCACGGGCAACAGGTGCTTATCCTGCGAAGAGAGTTTTCCTTGGTAGTCATTGCCGCTAACGAGGATGCAGAAGAAGTCGTGGAAGGCGGCCAAGGGAATGTTGCCGGCGGAGATCACCGCGACGCGCTTACGTCGTGCGTTAGCCAGTGCAACGCCTTGGTATTGGGCGTGATACGTGTCCAACGCATCGGGCGCAAGCATCTGCCCGATGGCGTATAGCGCGTGCCGGCAGAACTCCGGAGTGAACCAACTGTTCTCGCGGTACTGCCGCTCAATGGCCTCCCCGAAGGTGGCGTCAACCCATTGCGGGACAGCGAGGTTTTGACCTAACTGTTTGAATGCTTGGATGTTGTTGGTGAACATTAATGGTTATTGGTTATGGGTTATTGGTTATTGAGTTGGTGATTGGTGTCTGTAAAGTCCCTTTCATCGTCTCATCGTCTCATCGTCTCATCGTCTCATCGCCTCATCGCCTCATCGTGTCATCGTCTCATCGTGTCATCGTCGCCACCACTTCGTCGAAAATCCGTTTCACTTCCGACTCGGGGAACTGCTCGATAATCCCTTGTTCGACAAGCAGATCCATCACACGGTGGGTTTCATCGATGTCGTGTTTGGCCAGTTTGTGGATTTCCTCGCGGGTGAGCGGGTTGCGGGCGAGTCCAGCTTTCACGGCGCATTCACCCACGGCGGCGGCTACCTCAGGGAAGAGGTCGCTGTCCATCATGGTGGGCATGATGCGGTCGGGACTGATACCCTGTCGCTCGGCGAAGTCGGCGATGGCATGTGCGGCGCAGACGGCCATCTCGTCGGTGATCTTGCGGGCAGCGACGAGCAGTGTGCCTTTCAGGATGGAAGGGAAGCAGACGGAGTTGTTGACTTGGTTGGGGAAGTCGCCGCGACCGGTGGCCACGATGTAGGCGCCGGCAGCCTTGGCGGCATGCGGATAGATTTCCGGCACCGGGTTGGCGCAGGCGAACACGATGGCCTTCTCCGCCATCAGCGAGACCCACTCCGGCTTGATGGTGTCAGGACCCGGTTTGGAGAGCGCCACCAAAACGTCCGCTCCCTTGAAAGCCTCCTCTTCGGTGTCAATGCACTTTGGGTTGGTGGTTTGACAGAGCTTCCACTGCGGATAGTAGCGCGGGTCGTTGGCGTAGCGTTCGCGGTTCTTGTGCAGCGCCCCCTTGCTGTCGAACAGAATGATGTTCTCGGGCTTCGCGCCGTCCTCCATCATCAGACGGGCGATGCTGCAGTTTGCCGCGCCTGATCCGTAGAGCACAATCTTCACATCCTCAAGACGTTTGCCCGCAATCTTGAGGGCGTTCAGCACACCTGCAAGCGTGACGCAGGCGGTGCCCTGCGCGTCGTCGTGCCAGACGGGGATGTCGCACTCCTCGCGCAGCACGTCTAAGACGCGGAAACAGTTGGGTTGCGAGATGTCTTCAAGATTGATAGCCCCGAAGCTGGGTTGCACCATCTTCACGAAGTCGATGATCTTGTCGGGTTGATGCTCGCCGTTCTCGTCACGGCTGTCAATGCAGAGTGCACTGGCATCGATGCCACCCAAATATTTCATAATGAGCGCCTTGCCTTCCATCACTCCCAGTCCGCCGGGAGGCGTGCAGTCGCCGTCTCCGAGCACACGGGTGCTGTCGCTGACCACCGCCACCATGTTCGAGCGGTTGCTGAGTTGGAATGAACGGTCGTTATTGTCGCGGATGGTTGTGGAAATAGCTGATACGCCTGGCGTGTACCAGGCATTGAACCAGTTCAGACTCTCGATGGGCACTTTGGGAAGTGTACCCATCTTGCCCCGATAATATTCGTGTGCAAACAAAGACAACTGTTTGTAAAATAAAGTTTTAGCTTTCGCTTTCTGCGCCTCGTCAAAAGACTTTGGGAAGAGGTCGTCAAGGTGTTCAATACTGTTTTTCATACGATATCCATTTTAAGCGGCAAAGATAGCATTTTTAATGTAGAATGAAGAATGAAGAATGTAGAATGTAGAATGTTGAATGCTGAATGCTGAATGCTGAATGC
>JAFRUI010000028.1 GCA_017438945.1 Bacteroidales bacterium | reverse complement strand
TTCTTGAATTAATACGCAGACCATAGAATATGATTTTTTGTTTTGATTTTTTTCACTTTTTCGTATCTTCGCCCCGCAAAAAAGCCACCGATGAACCGCCGCCAACCATATCGCCCGCAGCCCTCGCAAATCCCCGCAGACTCCCTCCGCGGAGATTCGTGTGATTCGCCTGATCCGCGCAGATCCATGAATCCCCTAACGGGGATTTGGCCCGCATGCACAACTGTCCCGGGCTACAGATATGTTTCCCCTCACGGGGATAGTCCGCCGTTCCGAATCACCGCCACACATCCCGTTCTCCACCAATCCATTCTTAATTCTTCATTCTTAATTCTGAATTGGTCTTACACCTTCTCCGCCAAAGAACGCGACCCGGAAACCGGTTTAAGCTACTTTGGCTCACGGTATTACAGCAGCGATTTGTCCATCTGGTTGAGCGTGGACCCGATGAGTGCGAAATATCCACATGAATCTAACTATGTTTATTGCAGTAATAACCCTATAAAAGTGGTTGATCCTAACGGGGAGGATGAGTGGGAAGTGAATCAATCTGGTTATATTAGACATATTCAAAATGGCAAACCTGACCGATTATATGCTGTGTATGGTTTTGGGAAAGAAAGATGGGGAAAACGGAAGACAGATGTAGAGCCTCTTGATGTTGATAAATCTATTATGGGGACAATGGACAATCGTGGCAAATACACCACTTTCACGGCTCAAAACGACAGGACAAAAATGGATGAGTTATTTAACTTCTTTGCGGACAACACCGAAGTGGAATGGACGCAATTAAGTATCCACGATGAATATGAAAACCAATACGATTTTCTATCAACAAGTCATGAAAACATAAACTCGGATTTACCTTCATTATACAAGTCTATGGTTCATACTAATGCAAAAAGAGGCACCTTGGACACATTTAAACATAGCCACCCAAATCATTACACAGGTTTTAAGTACTATTATAAAATTATTTATCCTTACACTAGTCATATTCCATCTGGAGGCGACATGGAAACTAAACAAAATATTCTCAAAGAGTGCGGATCTGGCAAATTACAGCCACGGTTTATTTTAAGAAATGGAGGTCGTAGTAATGGGTACTAAAAGAATTATGTATTTCATGACGTTTTTTGTCTTGTTTAATACAGTAGATTTGAAAGGACAAAGAGGCATTCCTGCGCTTTTCCCCGATACAATTTCATTTCAGCATCTCTCTATTTGCGATGAAAACATCGCCCCTGTGTTGAAGTACATTGACAGTTGTTGGACTTGTTCCTCTTTTTCAGATATATTTTCTTATGCAACTATGACCCCACATAAAGACACTATGAATGGGGTATTATGGAATATAACCATTGAGCAATTATACGATTACCCTGTGTTTACTGTGAATTTGTTAGGGTGGTGGTGCCCTTTTTTTACTACTGGTCTCGTTGTTTTTAATAATCGCCGAATAATAGTTGGCGTTTTGCGAGACTCGTCGGAACGCAATGAAGATTCGGACAGTAAATCAATCGTAGAGCAATATTTCTGTTGCGATAATGACACAGTCTCTTTTACTCGTAGTTCAACTGAAAAGATAATATCAGAGTCCGAATTTATCTATCGAAGAGATACTGTGGTAAGTGAATGTGGCATCGGCATTGGCCCTCCCGAAATACACACAAGTACTTCTTATCCAATTATTAAATTTGATGTTTTAGACTTTAATGGTATATTTACAATTCTTGGGGACATAAAACCTATTTATCTTTATTAAATCAAGCCATCGTTCCTTCAAAACCCTGCCAATGACCCGCCCCCACCCATATCGCCCTCCGCTCCCGCCGCCACCCGCCCCCCTCATACGTGTAGATACGTGTGATACGCGGAGATGTGCCTTCCGCGAGACATACACGGCTGCCACGCAACATCTGCGAGGACGCAGATGGCTCCATGCCTCCACAACTGCTCACCGTTCACTGTTCACAGTTCACTGGTCTTACACGTTCTCCGCAAAAGAACGCGACCTCGAAACGGGCCTAAGTTACTTTGGCTCACGGTATTACAACTCCGACTTGAGCATCTGGTTGAGCGTGGACCCGATGAGTGACAAGTATCCTTCGCTTTCGCCGTACACGTATTGTGTGGACAATCCGGTGAAAGTGGTGGATCCGGATGGGGAGGACGTGTGGATTCCAGAAGTCACAGACAATGGGGGTATCAGGCTTCTGTACGAAGAAGGCGATGACTACCAGTCCCTTACAGATTTTCTTGGTGGTGACTTAGGTATCTTTTCAAAAAGGCAAATTGATAAAATGTGGAACAACCGAGATGAAAATGGCAATGTAATGCTATCTAAGAATATATTTAGTAAAGCCATCAAAAATGCGATAAAATTGAATTATCCCCCAGATGAAGACATACTAAAGTATAGTGACTGGAACGCAGCCGAAAGTGCTGGATATCGGAAAAATTACAATTGTTTCAGTGCTGCTATGAGTGCTGCCATGGGGGATGAAATCGGAAGTCGTTTGGTTAAGGATTTGGATGAAGATTTGGAATATGGTAAATGGTATAGTACAAACACACCTGTTTTGGGGAAAACATTATTGCGTTTTGAATACGACAGAAAAGCAACACACGCTGCAATTTATTTTGGCAAGGATCGTTCAGGGAACACCTATGTTTTCACAAAAAACGGGCCGTTCCCTGCACCGAAAATAATGCTACTGCAAGATGTTGAAAATATCCCCCAATACGGTACCGTTACACCTTTGAGAACTGCAACCGAACGATTGCAAGGCAATAGTGGGATGTATAATTATGGCCATTAAAAGCGTAAATAATGAGAACTTCTATAATATCAATTGTTCTGCTCCTGCTTTTCGTTGGTGCTGATGCGCAACATCAGGCTTTTCTGTTGAAATGGAACCAAGAGAGGATGTGTGACACTGTTTGTGCGTTTGATAAGAATACTTTGTTAATCACGGAAGAAAATATCTTACAGCTGAAAGATTCCATCTGTCTCCCAGTATCATCTCATCAAGCCGACATATTGTCTTTTGCTTTTTCTGATGGCAGCTACTTTATGTTCCACACAGTAACCATTCTTTCGAGCACAACACCAAACTATCCTTATTTTTCTATGAACATAGATTCCCTGAGGCCAGGCCAATATAAGATTTCTTGTCCGCATCCCAAAGACAGCGTATATTTGCAGTGGTTGCAGAACAAGTGGAATGGAATGCCATATGACTCCGCACTGATGGCTAAACCATTATTGGAGATTAAATCGGATTATGTTTTATATAAAGGTGACACATTCAACCGATATAATTCTTTTGGAAAGAAAGAAGGAGAATGGATCGTATATGAAATAAACAATAACAATAGGAAGGATGCGTCCTCTTTCTATCTTCCTTTCGATATTGCAGTCAAGGCGGAACAATATTATACAGACGGTCATAAAGAAGGCACCTGGAAAGGTTATTATAGCGATGGCAGAATCGGCTTTGTCTGTAATTTTAAAGATAATGTATTGTTGGACGGAACGTTTTATATGTGGAATGGTAGCATCAGGTACAGATATCTGTCTTTCCGAAAAGGAATGTATGTGTTCAGAGATTTCACCAACAAAAGAAAAAGGTTTGAGGTGTCTGAAGAGGAATTGTCGGGATGGTTACGGTGAGTGATTGTTATTCAAGATGGCAAAACAAGTTAAAATTTTGTACTTTCGCCCCTTCAAAAAACAGCAATGAACCGCCGCCGAACAAACCACCTGCTCTCCACGCTCCCGCACACTTACGGCCTGCGTGTGTGCTCGTGTGCTGCCTTCTCTACTGAGCCCTGCAGACCTACGGCCTGCGGGGGAGTGCACCCGCACCCCGCCGCCTACCCCACAACTGCTAACTACTCACTGCACACTGCTAACTCGACAGCCGCAACCCCCATCTCGCTAGCGCACCCTATTCTTCATTCTACATTCTGCATTCTTCATTGGACTTACACCTTCTCCGCCAAAGAAAAGGACTCCGAAACTGGACTAAGTTACTTTGGATCAAGATATTACTCCTCCGATTTGAGTGTGTGGTTGAGCGTGGACCCGATGGCTTCGAAATATCCGTCGCTGTCGCCGTACACGTATTGCGCGAACAATCCGGTGAGGGTGGTGGATCCGGATGGGGAGACAATAGACCCAGCTTCGCAAGATGAGTGGAATAGAAACAAACAGCAAATCACATCAACTATTATGAATCGATTGTTTCAGCTTGTGACCAACACTGAAGAGAACAGTTCATATACAAACAAAAGCATTATGAGTCTTTTCAACACTTTGACTGTGATGGATCAAATGGAACAAGATCCTGTTTGGATGTTCTCCCTATCCTCAATAAACGGGAAAACATCTGGATATACAAAACTAACAAGAGATTCCGATCATAACATGGCTTACCTTTTTCAAATTGGATATGTAGATATAGCTAACTTTGTTCACGAAGTCAACCATTGCGGTCAGTTCTTGGGCGGGAAATTAGGTTTTATAGAAACCGACAATGGATTTGGTGCTTTGGTAGATGTTTATGATGAATTGGAAGCTTATAAATCCCAGTATTATTATAGTCAGAGTTCTTTGCCGCAAAACGAGTATCCTATCCTCACCCTCTCATGGTTGAGAAACATTAAGGATGATTATGGAGATTATCCATACAGAAAAGACGGCAGTGTTTCGTATGATGGATATGCGACAGGTTATATCATGAAAACAGCATATCCTAAAATCTCAAAACAATTTGATAACATGCGCGGTTGCATAGCAAACCAACGAGGAGCTGTTTTTAACCTTAGGTAAAATGGAAGATTCTTATGAAAAAAATATTTTTAATATTGTTTATCATGACATTAGCAGTCAGATTCATTTTTTCTCAAAATGAAATAATTGCCAATGACTATTATGTAATCTCATTTTGCGAAAAAGATAGAAATAAAAATTTCACCTATAGGATTTGCGACATCTGCATTATATCATTTGACAATCAAATGAATTGCATTAAAAGCCACATTTATTTTTTTTACAAAGAACAACAATGGTTACCCAAGATTGAATCATTCTATGGAACAATTCAACATATTAACGATAGCACGATTTTATATACAGACAACCGCTTAAATAATGCATCCGATGATTTTTCAAAAGCTTTGTTGCGTTGTGCACGCTATCCCGACCCGATGAGCACAATAGAGGGTGAGATAGTTGTTCGATCCTCCTCTATAAAAATGGGGGAGACTTTGATTTTATATCCACTCAAAGAGATACCATTAACAGCAACTGAACGTAGAGAATTCAGGAAAATTATAAAATTATGTGGACTACGAATAAAAAAACATCGAATCGCATATCCTCAATCTTAATTATTTCCCCTAACAACTATACTAGCCACGATTTCCAAACACCAGGCAAACCCGAAACTTTCGTATCTTCGCCCCGTCAAAAAAACCGCCGATGACCCACCACCAACCATATCGCCCGCCGCTCCTGCCGATTCCCGCAGACCCTCTCCGCGGAGATCCGCGCGATCCGCGGAGCCCCATGAATCCCCTCGCGGGGATTTGGGATACGCATCGGACCACCTACGGCTACAGAGAGGCATCCCCTTACGGGGATGGGGTTCTGTTCGTATTGGAGTGGAATTGTTCCGCCCGCTCCCAACAAACTGCTAACTACTCACTGCACACTGCTAACTCAACTGTCGCAACCCCCATCTCGCCAGCGCACCCCATTCTTAATTCTTCATTCTTAATTCTGAATTGGTCTTACACCTTCTCCGCCAAAGAACGCGACCCCGAAACCGGACTAGGTTACTTTGGATCAAGATATTACTCCTCCGATTTGAGTGTATGGCTGAGCGTGGACCCGATGGCTGCGAAATATCCGTCAACTTCACCATACGCATACTGTAGGAATAACCCCATTAGGCTTATTGACCCCAACGGGATGTTTGATGATGAGGCAAAAGCCACAAGATTACGAAACAGAGCCGTTAAAAGGTTTGGAGAGGACAGAGTGAGCGATGTGTTCAACAACACAATAAACGGAAGCAAGCCTGACTATGCATTCAGCATATATGGCAAAGGGAAGACTAAACGGTCTTATAGCGGAGGAACAAATGAAGACGGAGGGCCTGTCATTACTTGCAACAAACCAGACAAAGTGGTTTTCTCAAGAAAGGATCTCAAGTCTTATAATAGAAGCCAACAACCTAAATATGGTGTCAGAGTGGACGCTTCAATTTCATTTGGAGCTCAAGCAGGAGATTATATAGACATTAAAGGCCGTCGGTTAGGAGTCGATGTGAATATCAGTTCTGTTGATGTGGCAAAGTTATCTATCAGTATAGACCATGACCAACCTGCTGCTTTTGATGCTCATACTATTTCTCCTAATGCAACCCAGCATAATATTGGATTTAGGGCAGGACCAATATCCTATGATCATACTCGCAATTACTATTTTGATAATCTTATTAATGAAACACAAACAATCAATGTGTTAGGATACAATATGTATTCTTCAGACCCCTCTATGGTGGTTTCTGTCGGATTAGGAGCAAGGTTGGGAATAGGTTTTGATCTCAAAATTAACTTAATAAGAAAATGAAAGACATGCATGACAAAACATTTACGAATAATGATTTTCGTTATTATCATGAATTACATCCTTGTGAAACTGATATTGCCGTGATTGATGCTGGAACTTCGTTTTTCATACACTTGTTGCAACATTTGTTTGCGAAAATAGGATGGAGAAAAATGGCAAAAATCAAAGAGAAAAATAATCAAGATTATGAGCTCGTTGTTCAGTGTCCTTATTGTTATGGTGTAACATATCAAAAAAAAATCACCAGGAAGTATCAATGTACGTATTGCAAAAAGAAAGCTTATATTATGTTAGGACCAGCTGGCCTTTTTATGTTAATGGCAACTAAACGGATGAATAATCCTCAAACGGACAATGTTACCGAGAACGGATATAATAATTTAAATTCAAATACATGATTGCAACCCATATCGGAATAACCTATCAAGAGATCTTATACACGAATTATATCCATTGCTACTAATAGCCACGATTCCAAACACCAAGCATACCCGAAACTTTTGTATCTTCACCTTTTTAAAATCTTATGCCCGCCTCCCCACGTCCGAGGCCCACGCACTAAAAAAAAGAGACACCCGAAAAAGGTGTCTCTTTCTCTCTTATAGCACAAAACCGTACTATTTCCGCACATCCATCTCTTTCAGCAGGTAGCCGGCACCGCCGAACTTGTCGATGACGAAGAGGACGTAGCGCACATCGACGTTGATGCAGCGTTGCAGCTCGGTATTGAATACGATATCGCTGCTCAAGGCCTCCCAGTTGCCGTCGAAGGCCAGGCCGATGAGCTCGCCGTTGGCATTCATGATCGGGCTGCCGGAGTTACCGCCCGTGATGTCGTTGTTGGAGAGGAAGCAAACGTGCATGGTGCCGTCCTTGTCTAAATATTGGCCGAAGTCCTTCTTCAGGATGAGGTCTTTCAGCTTGGCAGGCACGTCGAACTCAAAATCACCGGGAACCTCTTTCTCCAAGATACCTTTCGTGGTGGTGTAGTAGTTGTAATGCACACCGTCAGCGGGATAATAGTCGCAGATGGTGCCGAAAGTGGTACGCATGGTGCTGTTGGCATCCGGATACATCGGCGTGGAGGCATTCATCTCCTTCAAAGCGGCGATGTAGGTGCGGCGCGGAACCTCTAACTTCTCTTCCACATCCATAGCGGAGGATGCTGACATGACATATTGGAGCAGAGCCTGGAAATACTGGTATGAAGGATCGCTCTCCAAAACCTTGTTGGACGGTTTTTTGACAAATTTCTCAAAGTTATCCTTGCTGATGAAGATGGAGTTAAGCATGGCTTTCTCGAAAGCATCGTAGTTGCCTTTGTAGTTCTTGGTGAAGAAAGTGAGGTCGGGACGGTTGGCTTCGGAATGGCTCTGCCAAGTCTTGAGGCAAGCCACCACGATCTTGGCTTCAGTAGCGGGATCGGTGTCGTTGTTGTACTTGTCAAACGATTTCAAAAGTTTCTCCACTTTGCTGTCGTCGAATTTTTTCACCCCTTTGTCAAGTTTCAGCTGTCCTTGCAGACGCAGGGTGGCGAGCAATGTCGGGGAGGCGGAGAACTGCAGGTTGCCGTTCAATGCGGATTTGTATTTTGCGCCATCGACTTCCTTGCAGATTTTCTCGATTTCGGCCAGACAGTTGCCGTATTTCTCTTTGCGCTTTTTGTCGGCGTTGATCCATTTGGTCAGCTCGGCCTCTTGCTTTGCTTTGGATTCCACCACTTTGAGGGCTTTCAAGCTTGCCACTTCGCCGTGTTGGTTTTTCCAGTAGTTGGCCAGACCGGCGTGTTTGTCGGCATATTGAAGGTTCACCTTGTTGGAAGCTTCCATGGCGTCGTGCATCACGGGCAGGATGACATCTAACGGCTCATAGATAGCCGGGGCGTTGATGTCGATCTCGTTCTGCACCTCGTAAGAGGTCATGAAACGGTTGGTGGTGCCAGGATAGCCCCAAATCATGGTGTAATCGCCAGGTTGATAGCCCTTTAAGCTGATGGGCAGGTAGTGCTTCGGATGCATCGGCACATTGTCCTTGGAATATTTGGCGGGAGAACCGTCGGGAGCGGTATAGATGCGGAACACGGTGAAGTCGCCGGTGTGACGGGGCCACATCCAGTTGTCGGTGTCGCCGCCGAATTTGCCGATGGCACTCGGGGGAGCCACCACGAGGCGCACATCCTCATACATGGTGTAAACAAACATATAGTATTCGTTGCCTTCGTAGAAGGGTTTCACGATGACTTTGTATCGGCCGTCGGCGGAGTTCTCTTTGCGCAGCTTCTTGATGGCCTCTTCCACATATTTTGCGCGGTCGGTTTCCGAGGTGTTGTTGTCGACTTTCTCCAACACAATACTTGTCACATCGTCCATTCTCTCAAGGAAATGCACGTGGAAATCAACGGGCAGCTCCTCTTCTTTGCTCATGGCGAAGAAACCGTTGTTGAGGTAGTCGTGCTCCACGGAAGAGAGTTCCACCACAGAAGAGTAGCCGCAGTGGTGGTTGGTGAACATCAGACCGTCTCGGGAGACCATCTCGCCAGTGCAGAAGCCGTCGCCGAGTTGCACGATGGCGTCCTTCAGGGACGAATTGTTGATGTTGTAGAGTTGCTCGGCCGTCAGTTTCAAGCCCATCTTCTGCATTGTCGCATAGTTGTAGTTCTTGATGAACATCGGCAGCCACATACCTTCATCGGGCGGATTCACGGCAAAAACAGGAGCCGTGATCGCCAAAACTGCCACTAACAGCAGTTGTTTTTTCAGAAATGTTAATACTTTCATAGTGCTTTTGATTAAATTATTGTTTGTTTGAATTATTATACAGCAGAAGTTTGTTCGTTCTGTAGAGACGTTTCATGAAACGTCTCTACATTTTCATCCATAGACGCTTCCAACCCTTCATTTGCTACATTATTTTCGGAGTTGTCCTCCAAGTCACTGAAAATCCGTTTGTTGAAAATGATGGCCATGAATATTCCTACAGTGATGCAGGAGTCGGCGAAGTTGAAGATGGCGGGGAAGAAGTAGGAACCGCCCCAAAGCGGGAATTTGTCAGGGATAGGGAAGAGCTTGAGGTAGAACATATCGACCACCTTGCCGAAGAAGAAGGGTGCGTAACCGTGCCCGGGTGACCATTGCGCCACCTCCAGGAAGTTGCTTTCAGTGAAAAAGAGACCGTAGAACATGCTGTCGATGATGTTCCCGAAGGCACCGGCAATCACCAGACAGAAGATAGCCAGTACCACTCCGTCCATTTTGTTGCGCTTAAGTCGGTACACGAAATACCAGCAAAGCCCGCCCACTAGGAGAATACGAACAATGGAGAGGACCAGTTTCCCGATTTGCTGTCCGAAACTGATGCCGAAAGCCATCCCTTCGTTCTCCACAAAATGGATATTGAACCACTGCCCTATGAGTGGAAGGGTTTGTCCTATAGTCAAATGTGTTTTTACCCAGAATTTGATAATCTGATCAATTATGATAAGCGAAAGCACCACAATTGCAGCAATCCAAGCATATTTCTTTTTCAATTTGACTTTATTAATAAGTTAGACAATAATTGTTATAAGTCGGCAAAAATACAAAAATATCAGAAAAACTCCCGTGTTTCGAAATATTTTATATTTTTGCATTTCGTTTTTAGAAAATAAACCGTTATGAAAAATTTGAGATTTTTTCTGCCGATAGTTGTTGCCGTGGTAGTTGCAGTGTTGTTCACCCAGTGCAAGAAAGACCATTCCTGCAATATGAAAGTCACTTGCTATTACTCCTCCAACGGCATGGATGCGGATTCCGTGGTCCCATTCGCGCTTATTTCTTTCGACACCGTGAAATATAATTCGGGCTTGGCAGTGGATACTGCCATATCCAGAGTCCAGAATGTGAAAACGGATGCTTTCGGCGTGTTCACCTACACACTCAAATATCCTGCATTGCTGATTGTGAATGCTTTGAAAATTGACACCATCCTGGATTTGGACAGCAATATTGTCGCCATCAACAAATACACGGGTACCACTCAGGTACAAGTGAATGAAGGTGAGACGACAGAAAAGACCATTTTGATGGTCGCGACTAACTAAATCCCTGATTTTGAAGAAGAAACATCTTAGTTATCTGTTTTTAGTTGTAGCTAGTCTGTTCCTCGCCGTCGGTGTGTTTTCGCATGGACGGTTTATCCCCAAACTGCATATCCCCAAACTGGAAAAAAAACAAAAGGAACACAGCGACACCTTGTCGGTGTGTCTGTTTTATCATGCTGCCGACTATTTTGTCTATCAAGGTTCGGTGATCGGATTTCAATATGATATGCTGAAACAGTTGGAGAAGGATTTGCATCACCCGGTGGATATTACCATAGAGTCAGATCCCGACAAAATGTTCGTCACTGCCTTGTCAAACCAATACGACATTGTCTGTTTCGATTTCGACAAAACCAACTATGTGCCGGATTACCTCACATTGTCCAATCCTGTGGCGTATACCTATCCCGTGCTGATCATGCGCAAAAAAGCGAATGTGTCTGATTCGGTGGTCCGCGTTGTCAACACTGCCGCAAAATACCAGAACAAGCTGGATTTCAGCTCTTTTGATAATAATGAGGGATGGAAGATAAAACACAATCCCGATTTGGCCATAGAGGACTTGATGGACATGCTCGTGGACAAGCAGATTGACTATGCGGTGTGCAATTACAACGAGGCGGTCACACTGATGCCTTTTTATAGTCAGCTGACAATCGGCCCCCGTGTCGGAGATAATTTTCCGCGGACCTGGATCCTGAACACCCACAACAAGCTGTTGAACGACACCATCAACCAGTGGCTGGAACAATACAAGGAGACAAACAAGTATCAAACCCTTTGCGAGAAATATCTCTCGCCGCACTCGTATGTCATTTCCCGCTCTTTCGGCAAGAGCCGTAACAGTACCTCCCAATATGATGCCGTGCTGAAGAAGGCAGCCGCCAAATATGGATTTGACTGGCGGCTGATTTCCTCCATTATCTATCAGGAGTCGAGGTTTATCCCTGATTTGGTCGGTTTCGGCGGCAGCTATGGTATTATGCAGATGATGCCCGTCACCTGCGAACGCTACGGCATCACCGATTCGTCCACCGTGGAAGAACAAATATGGGCCGGGGCCAAGTACATCGCGTTTCTCTGCAATATTTTCAGAGATAAAGTGGACACTGCAGACCTTTACTATTTTGTGTCGGGAGCCTACAACTCCGGACCCGGGCATATTCTCGATGCCATTGCCCTATGCAAGAAATATGGTGAAGACAACACGCGATGGGCAAAAGTGGCAGAATATCTGATCTTGAAATCACACAAAGAATATTATAGGGATACCGTTGTGAAATGCGGCTATTATCCTGGAAAACATACGGTTAACTATGTGGATGAGGTGATGTCGCGTTACAATGGATTTGCAATAACAAAAGAAGAATGAAAATATTGGTAATTGGACGCGGTGGACGTGAGCACGCCATCGCATGGAAAATGGCACAGTCGGCTTTGAAGCCGGAATTGTTTATCGCACCCGGAAACGCCGGCATGACGGAAATCACTCGGCAGACCGGTGCTCCTATCACGCTGGTCAGCCTTGACGAGAACGCGACAGATGCTCTCCGCGACTTCGCCTTGCAGAATCGTATCGATTTGACGGTAGTGGGTCCTGAGGCCGCCCTCGCCAATGACATTGCCACGGTGTTTGCCGCCGCCGGACTGCGCATCTTCGCACCGACTGCTGCCGCTGCGCAAATTGAAAGCAGCAAGGAGTTCGCCAAAAATCTGATGCGGAAGTACGATATCCCCACGGCAGCCTATTGCACGTTTGATTGCTATGAGGATGCGAAAACCTATCTGGATGAAAAGGGGGCTCCCATCGTCATCAAATATGACGGATTGGCCGCCGGAAAAGGGGTAGTGGTCGCCATGACCGTGGAGGAGGCAGACAATGCCCTGCGAGACATGCTACTGGACAATCGCTTTGGTAAGGGCAAAGTGGTGATGGAAGAATTCCTGCAGGGACCTGAATTCTCACTGCTCACGCTCGTGAACGGGGAACAGGTGGTGCCGCTCGTCATAGCGCAGGATCACAAGCGTGCATACGATGGAGACAAAGGGCCGAATACCGGCGGTATGGGGGCTTATTCCCCCGTGCCCGTTATCCCGCAGGATCAAATTGATTGGGCCGTGGAGCATATCATGAAGCCGACAGCTAAAGCTCTGATCGCTGAGGGCTGTCCATTCTGCGGAGTGCTTTACGGTGGGTTGATGCTGACCGCTGAGGGCCCGAAAGTGATTGAATTCAATGCCCGGTTTGGCGATCCCGAGACCGAAGTGGTATTGCCGAAACTCAAATCGGATCTTACCCAGATGATGTTGGATATTCTTGATAACAAGGATGTTAAACCAGAATTTTACGAGGATGCCTTTTTGGGTGTTGTGATGGCGGCTAAAGGGTACCCTGGCAGCTATACGAAAAATATTCCCTTATCCAACCCCGCGGACGTCAAGCAGCAGGTTTTCTGCATGGGCGTAAAGGAGGAAAACGGCCAGTTACTCTCCAACGGCGGTCGTGTACTTTTTGTCGTGGGCAGAGGAAAAACGCTCAAAGAAGCGCAACAAGATGCGTATCAAGGAGTTAAGGCGTTAGAACATGCCGATTTGTTCTTCCGCAAAGACATTGGCTGGCAGTCAGTGTAACGTAAACATCGTCAATATTAATGAAAAATGACGGACGTGGTAGGGGCGAATAATTATTCACCCCTACCATTGTCACATATTGTCGTCTTGCACCATCTCTTTCCTCCAACGGAAGTATCCGAGAATGGCCACGATGACATATACACAAAACAGCACGCCAGTGGGATAGAGCCCTTTCCAAAAATAGAGCATGGTGGAAACGATATTGACCACAACCCACAACCACCATTGCTCGATGTATTTCTGCGCCAGCATCCATGTGGCCACGATGCTGACCGACGTGGTGAATGCATCGCCCAAGGGTACCGGACTGTCCGTGACGGTTTTCAGAATCAAATAGAGAACCATCCACAGGACAAGTGTCACCGCAGCTAATGGCAGAACGCGTTTGGCAGGCACGTGTGTGATGGGCATTTCGGCAGAATTGTCGTTCTCCGTTGTCGTTTTTTGTCGTGAACGGGTCCATTGGAACAAGCCATACGTGTTCGCCCCAATATAGTAAAGGTAGATGGCCGCGTCGGCGTAAAACTTCCCGTGGAAGAATATGACCACATAAAAGAGTGACATCAAAATGCCCACGGGCCATAACCAAACATCGGCCTTGTATTCCAAATAAAGGTATACCAATCCGATGACCGCTCCAATAATCTCAAAGATAAGTTCTGTTGACATAAAAAGACAATCTTGAAAAGCGCGCAAAAATAGAAAATAATCTGACGCGATTAACGTTGGGGTGTTCATAAAAATGCTGAACTATTAACGAAAAGACGTAAATAACTGTTACTTTTGCAGGTTATATTATATAGTATGTGGATTTTTCAGAACCTATATTGCCCGAAAGCTGTTCGAATGTGGATTTTGGTGGGTGTGTTGTCCCTTTCCGTGCAGGGTTACGCACAAAACGGGAAAAGCAGCACGCAGCTGAAAAAGGACAAACAGAAAATTGAAAACGAGATTGCCAACACGAAGAAGCTGCTGAAAAAAACGGAGTCCAACCAGAAAGCAGCCGTCCAGCAGGCGGCGTTGTTGCGGCAGCAAATTCACAATCGTGAAAAAATCATCACCAACTTGAATTCCCAAATCATCCAAATGGAGGATGAACAGGAACAGAACCAACACGAAATCAGTCAACTGGAAAAGAGGTTGGCTTATATGAAGGCAGATTATGCGCAGGTGGTCTATAACGCGTACCGCAACCGCAGGCTCATGGATAAGGTCACATTCATTCTGGCGGCTGACGATTTCTCCCAAATGTTCCGCCGGCTGCGGTATTACACCATTTTTTCCCGGAACGTCCGTGAGCAGTCCGTGAAAATCGCCAAAACAACGAAGGAATTGGCAAAAAAGAACGAGGAAATTGTGATACTGAAAAATGACAAACTCAACACTCTTTCCACCAAAGAACAGGAAATCAAGAATCTGGAGGTTGACCGTCGGAAGAAAACGCAAAATGCTGAAAAGTTAAAGAAGGAGTCGCAGAAGTTGAATGCTGAGCTGAAGCAAAAACAGCAGCAACGGAAAAATATAGATGCGGCGATCCAGCGGGCGGTGAAAGAAGAGATCGCCAGAGCCAATGCGGAACGCAAAAAGAACGCCAACACCTCGTCGGGAAAATCTTCCGCTTCCACAGCTTCCCACACCGCAAGCTCTTCCCCAAAAGCCTCCGCAACCATCTCGTTGACCCCGGAGGAGAAAACCCTGAACACCTCTTTCATCAACAACAAGGGGCGACTGCCCTGGCCGGTCTCCAAAGGCGCGAAAGTAAGTGATTTCGGCAACTACCCCCATCCGGATGTACCTTCCGTCCAAGTCGAGAACCATGGCATCGACATCATGGTGGAAGCCGGGACCCCAGCCCGTGCAGTGTTTGAAGGTGTTGTGACGGGCGTGATGAATATCATGGGCACCACGGTGGTGATGATCCGCCATGGGGAATATCTGACAGTATACCAGAATCTTTCTTCATCCAGCGTGAAGAAAGGGGACAAAGTCTCCACAAAACAGACTATCGGCACGGTGGCCAAAAGCTCCTCTTCCAACACGTATGAACTCCATTTCGAGATCTGGAAGAACGACCGATATGTCAACCCGAACGAATGGCTGGCCCGAAAATAGACTTGAAATGCAAATCAAAACAGCTGAATATCTGCAAAGCGTAGTTGACTGGCGAAAGTGCCCCGCGCCGGATAAACCTGAGTATGCGTTTATCGGAAGATCCAACGTGGGCAAATCTTCCCTTATCAATATGCTGACAAATAACAGCAAATTGGCCAAAACCTCTTCAAAACCCGGGAAGACGCAGACCATCAACCATTTCTTAATGAATAAAACTTGGTATCTTGTGGATTTGCCCGGTTATGGATTCGCCAGAACCTCTAAAACCAATCGTGAAAAATGGCAGAAGATGATCTCCGATTACCTTCTTCACCGTGAAAATCTGCAAATGGTTTTTGAACTGGTGGATTCCCGGCTGGAACCCCAACAAAACGATGTGGATTTCATCAACAACCTCGGGGAAAATGGCATACCGTTTGCCATTATTTTCACCAAAGCGGATAAAGTGTCCACGGGAAAAGCCATGAGCAACATCCAGAAAATGAAAAACAAGCTTTATGAAACATGGGAGGAACTCCCGGTGATGATTAAATCCTCTTCATTGTCGGGCCTTGGAAAGGATCAGATTCTGGAGTTTATTGATCAGATAAACCAACAGTTTAATAACACCAAATAGACAGCTATGAGAAAAACATTGTACTGCCTGACGGCAATAATCCTCATTTTGTCCTGCAGCTGCTGTAAAACTTCCAAAAAAAACGTGAAAGCCGGCAAATTCCCGCTGGTGGGTACTCAGTGGATGCTGGTGGCATTGGAAAACGAGGAAATCAACAAAGATTTTGCCCTGCATCCCTTTATAGTGTTCGACACTGCAGGTGCTTTTCATGGCAATCTCGGTTGTAACACATTTTTCGGCACATACGAGATTACAAAAAAGCAGAAGATGAGGTTACAATTCGATGGAGCCACAAAACGCCTCTGTTCCAAAATGGAGGTGGAAAGACGTTTCCTGGTCATTCTGAAACGCGATGTCACACGTTACGAATTACATGACAACGAACTGATCCTCTTTTCAGAGGAGAGGGAGCTTATGCGCTTTAAAGGGGTGAACCTGGAGGAGGTCGAATAAGCCCTAGCAAAGACGATAACTATAACGATAACTATAACTATAACTATGACTATAACATAGGGCGGCAGTCCAATGTTTCGGATAGATTTTCAATCCTAAAAGTGTCATCAAAAGGCAGAATCATGATTCTGTCTTTTTTTGTGTCGCCGGTTCCCAAATCCATGTCACTCTCAAAAACAACGTTGGTTTGCGTACGTATATATCCGAACCGTGCGTAATACTCTTTCAGCTTCTCGTCTTCAGGAATCAGGAAACTGAAAACGGCTCCGTTATTCCGACATTTTTCCAACATTTGCCGGATTAATCTGCTGGAAATGCCTTGATGTTGATATTCGGGAAGTGTGGCGATGCCATACAAGTAGGCGGCGAGTCCGAACCGGGTTTGGCAAGGAATCATGAAAACCGTGGAAATCACGCGGCCATCCCTTTTTTCCAACATCGTGCAGTGGTTGAAGTAGTAACGCGACAGGAAGGTGTAGATGGACGGATCATCATCGCCGAAACACCTTCTCCATACATGGATGATGTCTTGCATCTCATCGTTCAGTTTCAGAGCCGTGTGTTTGTATGCCAGCATTGCAGGTTGGTACGAGGTCTTGGATTTTCGCAGCCCAGCCAGTCCCATGTCTTCCTCTCTGTTGATAAATGTAAACTGTTCGGGGAGGTGCTGTGCAAACAGATAGTTGATCATCTGATAGACCCCTTCGTAATGGATGTCAGCCTTTTCCACATGGGTGCAGAAAATGTCGTGGCGGATGGCCGAACCGTAAGTGAAAGCCACTAACTTGTCGTCCACATAAAGCGCTCCTCCGAAAAGGCCAAGTGCTTCGAAGTTCTGAAACGCTTTTTGGATGGCGATGTATTCGGATTGCGCGGACTCGTCTTCTGCGTGCTGACTGATCCAGGATTCCTCCAACTGCATGCATTCGGCAATGTTTTTTCCCGAAATGGCTTCATAATGATAGTTATACAGCGATTCGAATTTGTTGACGTGGTTTCTTTTTTGGGCATATTTCCGTCCCTTTAGGGTTTTAAGGTCTTCGGTTTTATAGACATAATCTGCGAAATCCCGGTTTTTGTCGAAGAAAAACTGTTCGGGAAATTGCCGTTGCAAAGCATTGCACTCCTCTTCACTGAGACCCATGAGTGTCAAGGATTGGTCAAATTCAGCGGCATCGGCTTCCAAAGCGGAGAGAATGTCAGAGTAATTGGGCTTGTCTTTTTGGGAGACAATGATGTAAGCGGCTCTTCTTTCGCCATTGATGAATGCCCGAATGACGAGAAAGCCGTTTGCTTCGGCCCATTTGGTGTGATAAAGGTGCTGCCAACAGAAAGTGTTGGCAAATGTCCGATCGCAGGTCTGCGAGTTTTTCGTCAAATAGGGTTGAAAAATGTCGCGATGTTGGATTTCAACAGGTTGGAAATATAGTTTTGTTTGCATAAAAACATAAAAATTGACCTCTTTCGAGAGGAAAGAGGTCATGATTGGTAACGGATATGATGGAAATTATCTGCGTTTGCCTTGGGTTTGGGTACCTACACGGGCCATGGCACAACGGAATCCGATATAGTCGGTGGATTCGTCCTCATCGAGGTAGCGTCTGGTGCCGGGGGAAGACCAGTAAGGAATGTCCTTCCAAGATCCGCCTTTATAGACACGTGCATGGTCGCTGACGAGAGAGAAGTCGTATGCGGTTGAGGTCTTGGCATACATTCTGTCCGTAGCTTCTGTGTTCGTGGTGGCGTTTTTCCAGTCATCCAGATCTTTCAGAGACTGCCAGTCACCATCCAGATAGTTCTTGTTGTCAGCGGAGCGGTAGTTACGACGTCTGTCGTTTTTGAAGTCAGAGACGGGAACCATGGGGATTCTACCCACGCTGTCACGTTCGGCAACAGTACCGTCTTCCAACAGCTTTTTGGTTTCGAAGTAGTTACCACGGAACGGGTTGTATTCGGTCACGTCATCGTGGGAGGTCTGACGATAGACATCCATGACCCATTCGGAGACGTTACCGCCCATTTGATAGAGGCCGTAGTCGTTCGGCCAGTCGGATTTGACTTCTTTGGTGTAGAAACCGCCGTCATTCAAGGCGCTGGCGACACCCATGTAGTCACCACGGCCACGACGCATATCGGTCATGTAGTCACCGTAGTATTTCTTGTCTTCAGTACGTAATTGCTGACCGTTCCAAGGATAGACTTTACGTTCCAAGACACGCTCGTTCAAGGTGTTGCCGACGGTAGCGTAAGCCGCATATTCCCATTCAGCTTCTGTTGGGAGGCGGTATTTCGGCAGGAGGATACCGTCTTCCATCTTCACGTTGCGGTATTCACCGCTGGAGATGTAACGGAGACGTTTCTGTCCTTCAGCTTCGTATGACTCATAAGTCAGATAAGCATCGGTGTTGAAATAGCCTTCTGCGGAGGGCGTTTCTGCAAATTCAATGTAACCGCGGTCCACGAGAATCTGCTCATTGACACGGTCGGTACGCCAAGCAGCGTAGTTGGTGGCTTGCAGCCAGTTGACACCCACGACAGGGTAGTAACGGAACGCGGGGTGGCGGAAATAGTATTCCACTTGCGGTTCGTTGTAACCCAGACGGTCACGCCACACAGCCTCGTCGGGAACGGCGTTGTCATAGACCACCTTCAGATCCTGCGGGATGAAGACGCGCTCCAACCAGTAGAGATATTCGAGATAGTCAACGTTTGCAATCTCGCACTCGTCCATGTAGAAAGAGGCTACAGAGACGCGGCGCGGGGTGTTGTTCCAGTCCTTCATGACATCCTCTTCCATTTGGCCCATCACGAATGATCCGCCTTCGATGAAGACAAGGCCGGGACCGGTGGCTTGTTCCTCAAAGGGAGCCACTTCGAAACCGCCGTTCTTGGCGTCATTGTAATTCCAGCCTGTGGTGGCTGATTTTTGTTTCTTACAGGAAGACATGCCTAGCAGCAATGCTGCTATGGTAAACAATCCTAATAATTTTTTTGCTGTATTCATTGTTTTAAGTGATTTTCTATGTTATAAATGTGAAGTGATGGTTAGAAAGAGGGGCATTGGAGGTCTTTGATGGCTTTCCGTTTGTTGGGACAGGGAAGCATGAATTGAAGGGACACCTCATGGGAGCCACCGGTGTAGTTGGCCAGTTTGCTGATGGTGGCATCATAAGAATAAGCCACTTTGAACCATTCGTATTCCACGCCAAACATCACGATGAAAGCATCCATGTTGTGGTAGGAAATGGGTTGGGTGATAGGGTTGCCGAGGGTGTCGATTCCCATGAAGGCGTTGCCTTTGTAAGTCAGACCATGGCGAAGCCACATGCCAACGGTGAAGGGGTAGAAGTTCAGGTAAAAACCTTCGCTGAAGTAGTTGAAGTTCTGTTGGTGTTGGTAAATGAAGTTCGGGCTGATAGAAATGTCGCCGAAAGAGGTTTCTTTTTTGCTTTTGCGTTTCAGGTCAAAGTAGGCGCCAATATGGGCGGTCCACTTCACGGGGCGGTAGTCGTAAGCTCCCAAGCCATTGGAGATAAACCCTTTGGCACCGATTACGGGAATGATGTGGTGCGCAGCCATGCCAAAGTAGAGGTGCGGGGTGTAGCCCAGGAAACCGGCGGCCATGTCAAAAGAGTGGATGGCCAAGTGGTCGGGCTGAATTTCTGACGTTTGATAAATGAAACCGTATTTGGGGTCTATCATGTCAGGAAACGTAAGTGCCTCCCAATTGAGGCCGCGGTATTCGTAAGAGGCCTGTAAGGCAAAGCGCATGTTGAACTTCCGTGTCACTTTCAACTTGAAGGAATACATGGCGCTGGCTGTGTAGGTGTTGATGATACCGCCTTCGCCCGCGCGGTCACCGAAAAGCAGCACGCCCACGCCGCCGGATATCTTGTCAAAATGCTCGTCGTAGGAAGCAGTGTACGTCATGAATGTTCCCGGTGCGGAGGGCCACTGGTCGCGGAAATGAAAAGCTAGACGAGGGCAAACATTTGTTCCCGCAAACGCCGGATTCAAATACAGCGGGTTGGCATAATATTGTGAAAACATGGCATCTTGTGCCTGAATCCGCAATCCTGCCAAGGCCAGCACGAGGGTGATTATGATAACAATTCGGTTCTTCATATCATTATTATTTATAGCGGGCAAAGATACAAAATTATTTAACGCTTCCAACATTTGGTTTGTTACAATTTTTCTGCAATATTTTTAACGCCATTTCGTTTAGAAAATTGTAGGCTTTTTATCAAATAAACGTAAAATGAAAAAACATTCTTGGGTACGACTTTTATTTTTTTGTTTCTTTACATTGCAACTAATTGATTGTCAGTCACAAACAATTGAAAAAAAATATACCTTCGAATGGCGGACACCCCAGTCTTACACGTTCGAAAACGGATATTCAGAACAATTCCTCTATTTTGAACGGGCTGTTTTTGGAAACGATTTTCCTGAATTGCCCTCTTTTTATGAGGCCATACCTGTTGATAAATTTTTTTCCGAATACGAGGTCAGGGTCCTCGCCAGCGAGTTTGAGGAGATGAATGCGGAGGAGTGTCAGCTGGTGCCTTCCGGATTCCGACAGAAAAGTATCGATTACCAAGTGGTGTCAGCCTACGACAGAAAGGATATCTTCGCACTTCTCACGTTTGTCCCCATCGTAATGACCACAGAAGGCCATTATCAGAAGTTGCTGTCAGTCACGCTGGAGATTACCGGAAAAAAGGTGGCGGAGTCCAAAGGTGTTCGCAGTCATGCTTCGCAGTCGGTGCTGGCCTCAGGACAATGGTATTGCTTCTCTTTGGCGGAAACAGGGGTTTACAAGGTGACAGGCCAGGAGCTTGCGGCGATGGGGATGTCCATCCCGGTGGCTTCGTCGCAATTGGCTCTTTTTGGGAACAGCGGAAGGATGTTACCCGAGTCGAACACGAAAGAACGCATTGACGACTTGCGGGAAATCCCGATTCAGGTGTCTGACGGTGGAGACGGCTCTTTCGACAACGGGGATTATTTCCTGTTCTATGGGGAGTCACCGCACGACTTTTCGTATGATATGGTGGAGCAGCGGTTCACCCATAAGTATAACATCTATTCCGAGGCATCGATCTATTTTATTACCCCAACCCCTGGCGTCGGGGAGAAAAAACGTGTACAAACGGTTGACAATGAAAATCTTGTAGAAAACATCACGGTCAATGATTTCCGTTTTTTTGATTTCATTGAAGTGGATGCGGTCAATTTGTTCGAGTCAGGAAAGACGTGGTTTGGTGACCGGTTTGATGCCACTTTGACCCGCAGCTATGCTTTCCGCCTTCCCGGCACCCCCACTGGGGCGGGTCGTATTACTGTCTGCGGAGCCTCCTCCGCGACCACCTCCTCGTTTTTCCAGGTTTCCGTCAACCAGAGCAATATCGGAAATATTGTCATTGGTCGAACTATGGGCAGTGTCGTCTGTATCGGCACGGAATCGCTGGCATTGAACACCACTTCAAAGGACTTGAATGTGGCGTTGACCTACAACAAACCGACGGTTTCCTCGACGGGATACCTCGACTGGATCGAAGTGGAAATTCCTTGCACTCTGACCATACGGGATGGACAGACTTGTTTCCGTAACCTTTCGACGATGGGCAGTGGCAATGTCGCTAAGTTTAATATTTCAGGGGTCTCTGCCTCCGCTTCGCTGTGGGATGTCACAGATCCGGCCCAAACGGTGCGTATTGCCCTGACGGCAGATGGGCAGGGTGCTCATTTCAAGTCCTCCACGGATGTGTTGCGGGAGTTTGTCGTCTTTGACGGTACCCATTACAAGTCTGTGACCCCGCTTTCCTCTGTCGCCAATCAGAATCTGCACGCAACAGGTGCGGTGGATATGGTCATTGTTACGCATCCTGACTTTATGGCTCAGGCCAATCGGCTGGCCAAATTCCGTACGGAGAACGACGGTTTGGCCGTGAAGGTGGTCACCACGCAGCAAATTTACAATGAATTTTCAAGCGGTTCCCAGGATCCGATGGCGATTAGAGATTACATGAAGATGATTTATGACAAAACGGGGAAGGAATATCCGAAATACCTCCTCCTTTTTGGACGTCCCAGCTATGATTTCCGGGGGAGGGAACAAGGAACAAGCATTTTTGTCCCGAATTACCAATACAACACAGTTTACATGGAACAGCAAACCCACACTTATCATCTTTCCGACATCCGTCAGTGTTCAAATGATGATGTGTTTGGCCTTTTGGATGAAGGAGAGGGGGAGGACGGCTACGGACTGTTTGATTTGGCTGTCGGCAGATTTCCGTGTATAACCAATGCCCAGGCTGTCACGGCGGTGGATAAGAGCATCCGGTATACAGAAAAACGGAATTTAGTGGACGAGAATTCCGCGCAGATTTCCAACTTCGGGGAGTGGCGTAACATGATGGCTTTTGTGGCGGACGATGAAGAGAGCAATGATTTCGTGATTCATGCGGACAAGTTCGCCAGAATCGTGGACACAGCCAACCCCAACATCAATTTCGACAAGATTTATCTGGATGCCTATCAGCAGGTTTCCAATGCTGGCGGGCAGCGCTATCCGGCTGCAGCTGCGGATATTAACAACCGGATGAACCGTGGGGCGCTGGTCTATATGTATATCGGGCACAGTGGTAAAGACGGCTGGGCGGCGGAGCGTGTGTTCGAAAACGCCGATGTCAACAACTGGACCAACAAGTACAACCTGACCACGTTACTGTCCCTGTCTTGCACGTTTGTCTTTTATGACAGAGTTACGTTGTCGCCCGCTGACTTGATTTTCTTCCACCCCAACGGGGGCGCTTTCTCGGTAATTGCCGCCACCCGCGAGGCATGGTCGCTCCCGAACAACTACTATGGTGAGTATTTTTACAGTTTGATGTTTTCAAAAGACAATGATGGACATTACTATTCAGTCAGCGACATCGAACGAAAAGCGAAGAACAAGTATTTCCCGAGGAAGAATTTGGAGATGTTTGTCTATATCGGTGATCCGTCCATTAAATTGGCGGTGCCGATTTATAACATCGTAACGGATTCTATCAATCATCACGCTGCGGGGGCTTCTGCCGACACCCTCCGGGCTTTGTCGAGGGTGACGGTCAGCGGACACTTGACAGACAACAATTTGCAACCTGTGTCGAACTTTAACGGAACCGTTTTTCCCTTGGTTTATGACAAAAAGGTGCGCACACAGACATTGCTCAACGATCCGAACCCCAATGTGGATCCTTTTGAGTTTGATATCCAGAAAAGTGTTCTGTTCAAAGGCAATGTTTCTGTCAGAGACGGACGCTTCCAGTTTTCATTTTATGTTCCGAAGGACATCGACTACAGCTATGGTAATGGAAAAATCAGCTATTATGCCCAGAGCGAAAGCAAGGATGCAGCCGGTGTGTTCACCGATTTCACCATCGGAGGAATGGACACGACAGGGATTGACGATCACGAGAGTCCTGTGATAGAATTGTTTATGAATGACGAGAATTTCGTGAATGGTGGCATTACGGATCAGAATCCAGTGCTGATCGCCAAAATATCGGATAATTTCGGGGTCAACACGACGGGAAATGGCATCGGGCATGATTTGACTGGAGTGCTGGACCGCGCTACTGGATCCAA
The DNA here is from genome assembly GCA_017438945.1 of Bacteroidales bacterium. Taxonomy (GTDB): domain Bacteria; phylum Bacteroidota; class Bacteroidia; order Bacteroidales; family WCHB1-69; genus F23-D06. The sequence continues at coordinate 39,495 of JAFRUI010000028.1, read as the reverse complement.
AATCGTGCTGAACGATTATTATCAAACCGAAAAGGACAGTTTTAACTGTGGCGTTGTCCGTTATCGTCTGCAAAATCTCACACCCGGCGAGCATACCATCGCGGTCAGGGCTTGGGATGTCAACAATAACAGTGCAGAACAGGAGCTGACCTTTAAGGTGATGAGTGAAGACAAGTTTGAGCTGAGCCATGTGTTGAATTACCCGAATCCTTTCACCACCCATACTGATTTCTTCTTTGAGCACAACCAGCCGGGCGGCAACTTTGAGATTCAAGTGCAGATTTACACTATCTCGGGCAAGCTAGTGAAAACCCTATATGACACCCAATATATGGAGGGCAACCGCTGCCGTGCCATTTCGTGGGACGGATTGGATGATTATGGCGACAAATTGGCAAAGGGAACCTATTTATACCGGCTTCGGGTCAAGAACCAAGACGGTCAGACGGCTGAGATGATAGAAAAGCTGGTGATTTTGTAGATAAATGGCTTGTCCTCAATTATTTGCAAAAAGAAAATTTTTTTCAGAAAAAAAACAAATTCAAAATATAATAAAAGGTGAGGTTTGCCGTTATGCAATTTTTACAATAATTAAAGACAAACCCGAAAAAGAGTTCAGAAAAATTCAAATGATGAAAAAAGCAGTAACTGTTTTGATGTTAATTATTCTCATGGCCTCCGTGCAAACCGCTAATGCCCAGAACAATAGCAGCGGAAATAATCCGCTGGGACAAACTTTGAATGCCATCACCACGGCGGTCCCGTTCTTGTCTATTGCCCCTGACTCACGTGCAGGCGCCATGGGTGACATTGGATGTGCGACTTCCGCGGATGCCAATTCACAGAGTTATAACCCCGCCAAATATGTGTTTAACGAGAACAAATTCGGATTCAGCATTTCATACAGCCCGTGGTTGCGGAATTTGGTCAATGATGTGAACCTGGCGTACCTTGCCGGTTACTGGAGAATCACGGATATGGATGCTATTGGTGCTTCTTTGCGCTATTTTTCATTGGGCGACATCTCTTTTATGGATGAGTTTGGTGAATTTATCAGCTCGCAAAATCCCAATGAGTTCGCCATCGACTTCACCTATTCCCGTAAGTTGATTGATCAGCTCTCACTTGCCATCACGCCCCGATTTGTCTATTCCAACCTGACGGCAGGTCAATTCGTGAATGGTGAGGAGACCAAAGCCGGTCTGGCAGGCGCTGCCGACATCTCATTGTTTTACGAACAAGATTTTGATGCCAAAGGGATGAACAACAGTACTTTGCGTGCCGGTTTGTGTATCTCGAACATGGGTAACAAAATGTCATACTCTTCTGGTACGCTGCGTCGTGACTTCCTGCCCACCAATTTGAAGGTCGGTCTTGGTTATGAGATGGATTTTGATGGTTATAACAAATTGACTGTCAACGGAGAAATTAACAAGTTGCTGGTTCCTACAAATCCAATCTATGCGACCGATTCATCTGGACGGATTGTTTACAACGAGGCAGGCGACCCTGTGATAGCGGCAGGCCGCAACCCTGATGTTTCCGTGCCGATGGGTATGATACAGTCTTTCTATGACGCTCCCGGCGGTTTCAAGGAGGAAATGCGGGAAATTATTTGGGCGTTGGGTGCGGAATACAGCTACCGCAACCTCTTTTTTGTGCGTCTCGGTTATTTCCATGAAAGCCAGTATAAAGGCAACCGCCAGTTCCTCTCTGTCGGCGCCGGCATCAAGTACAGCGTTTTCGGTATTGACGTCTCCTATTTGGTCGCCACCAAGCAATACCATCCGCTGGCCAACACGCTTCGTTTCACGCTGAACTTCGATTTCGTGTCTGCTAACAAGAATGAAATCAAACAGCAGGGACGTCTCAGATAATCGTTTTAAGTTAGCATAGTATGACGGATTTTCGCGTAGGCTTCGGCTACGATTCCCATAGATTCGCCCCCGACAGACCTTTGGTCATTGGGGGCGTTGTCATTCCATACGAGCTCGGATTGGCCGCCCATTCCGACGGCGATGTGCTGCTCCACGCTGTGTGCGACGCTTTGTTGGGCGCTGCCGGTCTTAAAGACATCGGCACCTATTTTCCAGATACTGACAGCGCTTGGAAAAATGCCGACAGCACGATGCTCTTGACCAAAGTGGTGGATTTGATTTCCGATAAAGGTTGGAAGGTCAACAATTTAGATTGCACACTTGTTTTGGAGAAACCCAAAATGAAACCGCATGTCGATTCTATTATCGGTAGACTTTCTGAGCTGCTGAGAACAGAGCCGGATCGGGTGGCGGTGAAAGCCAAAACCAACGAGAAGATGGGTTTCACCGGTGCCGGAGAGGGCATCGCGGCGGTGGCGGCGGTGAGCCTTATCAAATAGTTAGCAGTTAGTAGTTAGCTGTTAGCAGGTCGTATCCGAAAGCCAACAGCAAACCGCTAAAAGCCGGAATCTACAATTTCCAGTAACTCAAGGGGGTGTTCAATGATATATCGGGCACCGGCTTCCTGTAGTTCTTCTAATGGGCGGTAACCCCACAGTACGCCCACCGGGGTGATGCCCGCGTTGTGCGCTAACTGCATATCCGTGGCGGTATCGCCAATATGCAAGGTTTCTGACGGCTTGCAGCCGGTCTCTTTCAGAATGTCGTACATGATTTGCGGGGCGGGTTTCACGGGCACTCCTTCCCGCTGCCCAATCATCGAGTCAAATCGGATTTCGGGGAAATATTTCTCCATCAACGGCTTTACGGCGATATGCACTTTGTTCGTGGCCACGGCAATTTTCAACCCACGTTTTTTCAACTCGATGAGTAACTCTGTAATTCCTTTATATACAGATGTTTTGTCCTCCATGTGGACTTTGTAATAGACCACAAATTCCTGTCGGCACTGCTCGATTTGGGTCTCATTCCGCTCATCTGGCGGAAGAATGCGTTCGATGAGCTTGCGCACGCCGTCGCCCACAAAATAGCGGTAAGCATCCACGGGATGCGTCGGGAATCCGTGCTGTTCCAGCACATGGTTGGCAGAATCCGCTAAGTCTTCCAGCGAATTGAGCAACGTGCCGTCGAGGTCGAATACGATGAGTTTCATTTAATGGTTATTGGTTATAGGTTATTGGTTATTGAGGGTTAATGGTTATTGGGTTATTGGGTTATGAGGTTAATAATATCTTCGTGGGTTACATTGTGGAAATAGTCGTTGATGCAAATGTTGGTTAACGCATCTGCGATGGATTTCTTTTCGGGGCGGATGCCTATCAGTTGGTTGATAAGTTCTTGTGGGTCTTTTTCGCCAAAGAAATCGCCATAGAATTGGAGGTCGCGGAGGTGACCGTCACGGATATCGGCAATCACCTGCACCGTGCCGCCTTTCGTCCGGATTTTCTTGTTCATTGAATACTCCGGAGATTTGCCGTAGTTCCACTCCCAAGTCTGGTATTTCTCCTCCATCAATCGGTTGACAATGGCCTCTTCTTCTTTGGTAAGATTTTGGATACCAGATAGTTGGTTGTCTTTCATAATGTAGTCCATCAGATAATCCCTGAACTCCAAGACGGTCATGGGGTGGGGGAGATGGTCGGAGATGTTGGTGACGCGGCTGCGCACGGACTTCACCGCCTTGTCAATGAACTTGTCGGGATCGGCTTTCAGGGCATTGGCCAAATCCGACATTTGCGAGGAGAACAGTAGCGTACCGTGTTCCAACACTCGGTTCCCGAAGAAGGTCATGGCGTTGCCGGAAATCTTCTGTCCATTGATAACCAGATCATTGCGTCCGGAAAACGCTACCGGAACGCCCAATGACTGGAGCGCATCCACGATGGGCTGCAGATACCTCAGAAAGTCAATCTCCTTTTTGCCGGATTCCACATTCTGGATGAAAGTGAAGTTGAGGTTTCCGGTGTCATGGAAGACCGCGCCGCCGCCAGTCAACCGCCGCACCACGTTAACACGGTGATTGTCAACATATTCTTGGTTGATTTCCGCCGCTGTATTCTGATGCCGGCCGATGACGATGGTGTTGTCGTTCTGCCACAACATGAAGACACTGTCCGTGGTCTGCTGTAATAAGTACTCCTCCACTGCCAAGTTGTGGTAAGGGGAGGTGGAGTTTAGGGTGATGTATCGGATCTGTTCCACTTTTTGACTATAACTATGACAATAAACTATAACTAGCCTCTCAAGTCCAACCCGGCGAGCAGTGTGTCGGGGCGGAAGTCCATGACGGAGCGCATTTCGCCGGCCATGCAGAAGCCGCACTGGTCGCAGACACCGGCGCTTTTGCCCACGCATTCGGGCAGGCGAGTTCCGTCGGGCAGGATGTAGTTGCACATCCAGCAGGCCTTCTCGAACGACAAATCTTTCATCCGCTTCAATCCGGAAACGGAGTTCATGATGGGCATCCGTTTCTTTTTCTGTTCTATTAACTTGTCAATCAGTTCTATGCGTTTGCTCCAATCCAGAATCAGCGGGTCTTCGTCTTTGAAGAAAGCGGGAGTATAGAAGTTGAAAGCGATGCTCTTGAAGGTGGGGTGCTCTTTCACAAATTGCAGCGTGTCCATCACGCTGACGTAGTTGTTGGCATCGATCACCATATTGGCACTCAGAGCTTTATGTCCGCAACTATCGACATTTTTCACCAACTTGTCGAAGGTGCCTTGTCCGCGCACGGCATCGTGATATTCGTGGATGCCGTCCATGCTGACCCATATTGAGTTGGCCTTCAGTCCGGCAAAAGGTTGCTGCGCGTTGGTGGTCACGGTGGTGGTGAAAAAACCGATCTGGTGTGCGAGGTCAACGAGGTCGTTGAGCCGTCGGTCGCCATCGCGCCAAAGGGTCGGTTCCCCGCCCTCGAAATCCACGAAGCGGGAGCCTAAATCGTAGGAATATTGCAGTTCCTCGCGGATTTGTTCGTAACTTTTGTCGGTCGGATGTTCGTGATCATAGACACTGCAGTGCGAGCACGACAGGTTACACCGATTGGTGATGAACAGCACCGTTTGCAACGGTTTGCGCCGTTTCAGGAACTTCGTCTGGAAATACCAGCTGCCTAAGTAGAATATCATCATTGTGGATGGGTTTTTTCGGGCGGCAAAGATACGATTTTTACAGTTAGCGGTTAGTCGTTAGTCGTTAGCAGTTGTACGGGAAAAAGTGTACTTTTGCAGGTTGAAAAATACAGATGCTTATAAAGAGAATATCACGAATATCAAGAACCCAAAATGAAGAGAACACTTTTCTGTTTAACCCTAATTATGATAATGGTAAGTGGTTGTAAACAAGCGAAGAACGAGAAAACAGCGGCAGTAATCGACAAGGAGAGCCGTGAGACGCCCGACTTCTCAAAGGGCGTGATGGACGAGAAAATCCTCTGGTATCTCGGACGTCTGGGAGATGTGCAGGTTTCACCGGACGGGCAGACGCTGCTCTACACGGTGACCTACTACGATTACCGCGTCAACAAGGGCAACACGGAGCTCTACACGATGCCTGCCACCGGCGGCGATCCCAAGCGAATCACCGTGACGGATGAGAACGAGATGCAGCCCGTGTGGCGTCCCGATGGTAAGAAGATCGCCTTCCTCCGCGCCAACGACAAAGGCATGCAGATCTGGGAGGCTGATCCCGATGGCTCGAACGCGAAGGCTATCAGCAACATAGACGGAGACATCAACGGGTTCGGCTATGCGCCCGATATGAAACATATTTGCTACTTCCGTAATGTGCAGATGGAACAGACCGTCGCGGAACGTTACCCCGACCTGCCGGATGCCGACGCCATGATCTACGACGACCTTATGTACCGTCACTGGAACTATTGGGCTGACGGTACTTACAGTCACCTGTTCGTGGCTGATTACCCCTCAATGGAAAACGAGGTCGATCTGTTAGAAGGCCAGAAATTCCATTGCCCGAACCCGCCGTTCGGCGGCATGGAGGAAGTGGCTTGGCTTCCCGATGGCGAAAAGCTTGTCTATTGCTGCAAGAAGCTGACGGGCAAAGCGTTCGCCGAAAGCACCAACACCGACATTTACCTCTACGACTTGAACACGAAGACAACCCTGAATCTGACGGAATCCAACAAAGGTTATGACATGGATCCGGTGATTTCCCCTGACGGCAAGAAAATGGTTTGGTGGAACATGAAAACCGATGGATTCGAGTCGGAGAAACACAGTTTGATGGTTTTCGATTTCGAGATTGGAAATGCTGAGGACTACAGCGTTGATTTCGACCAGGATGCCACCGGCTTCGCATGGAGCGAGGACAGCCGTACGGTCTATTTCATTAGTTGTAAGGAGGCAACGCACCAAGTCTATAAGCTGGACGTGGAAAGCCGTATCATCGAGCAACTTACCGATGGCGACTACGATTATAACAGTGTGCAGGCTGATGGCAACCAGTTGATTGTAACACGCACGACTCACGCCTGTCCGTCAGAGATTTACGCTGTTCGACTGAATGACAAATCCGTCAAGCAGCTGAGCTTCATCAACAAAGATGTTTTGGATAAGATTACCCCGGCCAAATCGGTGAAACGTTGGGTGAAGACCACCGACGGCAAACAGATGCTCGTGTGGGTGATCCTGCCCCCGAATTTCGACTCCACGAAGAAATACCCTGCCTTGCTCTACTGTCAGGGCGGCCCGCAATCGTCTGTGAGCCAGTTTTTCTCCTATCGCTGGAACTTCCAGATGATGGCAGCGCACGACTACATCATCGTGGCTCCGAACCGTCGGGGACTGCCGGGTTTCGGTCATGAATGGAACGACCAGATCAGTGGCGACTACGGCGGACAGAACATGAAGGACTATCTTGCCGCCATCGACGATGTGGCGAAAGAGCCGTATGTAGATGAGAACCGATTGGGCTGTGTAGGAGCCAGTTACGGCGGATTCAGTGTCTATTGGCTCGCCGGTCATCACCAGAAACGGTTCAAGGCTTTCATTGCACACTGCGGCATGTTCAATCTTGAAAGCTGGTACGGCACTACCGAGGAGCTCTTCTTTGCCAACCACGACATTGAAGGGGCGTATTGGCAAAAACCTATGCCGAAGAGCTACAACATCTCGCCCCACAAGTTCGTGGGCAACTGGGACACCCCGATCTTGGTTATCCACGGCGGCAAGGACTTCCGTATTCCATATACCGAGGGCATGCAGGCTTTCGACGCTGCGCAGATGCAAGGCATTCCGAGCCGATTCCTATACTTCCCTGAAGAGTGCCATTTCGTGTCGAAACCGCAGAACTCAATGCTTTGGCAGAGGGAATTCTTCCGCTGGCTCGACCAATGGCTGAAATAATGGTTATTGGTTATTGGTTATTGGTTATTGATGATTAATGGTTAATGGTAAATGATGAATGGGTTTGGCCGCATAAAGGAGTTCAATGAGCGTGTTCGGGACAAGATCGGCTGGAAGATTATCGACAGCTATCTGCTCCGGAAGATGCTGGGCACGGTGGTGTTTGCTATATCGTTGCTGATGACCATCGTGGTGGTTTTCGATGTGTCGGAGAATATTCAACGGTTTATGAGTCACAATGTTCCTGTCAAACAGGTGATTACTGGCTACTATTTTAATTTTATCCCCTATTTCATCAATCTTTTCATCCCGTTGTTCACGTTTATCAGCGTGATATGGTTTACTTCCAAACTCTCCTCTCGTAACGAAATCATCTCTATCTTTGACAACGGTATCAGTTTTAACAGAATGCTGGTGCCTTATGTTACAGGGGCGGTTATCATCATGCTACTGTCCTTGTTTTTGTCTAATTTTGTTGTCCCGATGACCAATAAAAACCTGAACGATTTCAAATATCAGTATTTTGGCAAAAGGAATATCTCCTCCACTTACTTGCACATTAAAAACTCAAAAAACAGTTATGTTTTCGTGGAACGATGGGATAAAGTAGAGGAAATAGGGTACAATTTCACATACGAGGAGTTCGACAAAAATGCCATGCGCCTGAAAATTTCGGCCCAGACGATTGATTATAATGAAGAAAAGGGGATGTGGCAGCTTCACCGCTTTACTCGCCGGTATATCACCCCTGACAATGAGGAAATTATCGCACGAGGGGAAGATTTTGACACCGTACTGAACATATTGCCGAGAAATCTTTGTCAAGACGCATTTGTCAGTGAAACAATGTCTTACGATGAGTTACGACATTTTATCAAAGAGGAAAAAATGAGAGGGTCTTCGTTGTTGGCTAACTATCAGATAGAACAGCATAAACGTCTGGCCAACCCGGTGGGCATCTTGATAATGACGCTGTTGGGGGTGAGTGTGTCGTGCCGGAAATCCACAAGAGGGGTTGGCGTGCATGTCTTCATTGGCATGGGACTGGCGTTTTCGTTCATATTCCTCCAGCAGGTTTCCACCGTCTTCTCCGTGTCTGGCGGTCTTCCGCCTGTCTTGGGCACTTGGTTCCCAAACATCATCTTCTTGATAATCACGATTGTGATGTTGAAAATGACCCCGAAGTGATGCTTAAAAACAAGGGGTTAAAGGGCATATAGTCATAAGTTATAGTCATAGTTATAGTCATAAGTCATTGTCATAAGTGCATATATGAAACAAATAACGATATTATTAACAGGAATGCGGTTTTACGCGTATCACGGCTGTTTTGAAGAGGAACAGAAGATTGGTACGCATTTCACTGTGGATGTGGCGCTTACATATGATGCTGAAGCGGCTGTTGCAGGTGATGATGTGGAAATGTCCGTGAATTACCAGTTGGTTTACAAGACCATACAGCGGGTGATGAACGAGCCGCGGCATCTGATTGAGACTGTGGCGGACCACATCGTTCGCGACATCAAGAAAGATTTCCCGCAGGTGCAGCACGTGACGGTGAAGTTGTGCAAACTCAACCCACCGTTGGACGGGAAAACGGAGTATGTGGCAGTAGAAATGGAAGGATAATGGTAAAAACGGACATCATACGGCAACTGACAGATTATTTTCAGCGGGAGGGCATTCGACAAGCAGTGATTCTGACCGATGAGAATGTGAATCGTCATTATGCCGGATATTTCACTGCTTTGCAGGAGCTGTGTGCGATGGATAAAATCGTGATTCCTGCCGGTGAAAAGTCCAAATCCATTGAGACGGCAGCTTCTATCTGGAATAATTTTGTGGACAAACAGTATGACAGAAACATTTTTCTGTTGAATTTTGGGGGCGGTATGGTTTGTGATCTCGGCGGTTTTGTAGCTTCTACATACAAACGCGGCATCCGTTTCGCCAATTGTCCCACCACGTTGCTCGCTATGATTGACGCGGCTGTCGGAGGCAAGACAGGAGTGAATTTACACCATTTGAAAAATGCTGTCGGAACTTTCTATTTTCCTGAAATACAACTATCTGCCGATGTTTCTTTGTTGGAAACGCTTCCGCAAGAAGAGTTGCTTAGCGGTTTCGGTGAGTTGGTGAAATATGCACTCATTGGTTCAGTGGAACTCTTTCAAGAATTATTCCAAGCAAAAAAACTCCCTGTTATCAAGCAGGAATACGTTGACTTTTGTGTAAAATTCAAGCAAGAAGTGGTCGAAAAAGACCCGAAAGACCAGGTTTTTCGGCATATTCTGAACTTCGGACACACTTTCGGCCATGCGATTGAAAGTTATGCTTCGGAAATCGGCAAGCCTGTTGCGCATGGGGTTGCGGTGGCGCAAGGCCTCTACTACGAAAGCCTTCTCTCTTACAAACTCGGGCATCTACCGCAAGAAGAATGGTTTCAAATCGCCGAATTCCTGAAAAAGCACTTCCATATCATAACTTTATCTACAGACATACTGGAAAAACTCACAAATTTCATGCTAAACGACAAGAAAAACCGTAACGGCATGATCAATTTCACCTTGTTGGAGCGTATCGGCCACGCGACCCCGGATTTCCAAATTTCATCATTTGACACGTTGGGCGTATGCGATATGCCCTCAATAACCCATAACCCATAACCATTACAATAATGCTGAAAACCAAAGACGACATCGTAAAAAACTGGCTCCCGCGTTACACGGGGATGCCATTGGAAGAATTCGGACAGTACGTTTTGCTGACGAATTTCCAGTCATATGTAAACAATTTTGCCGAACTGACCGGTTCTAAAGTCTATGGGATGGAAAAGTCGATGCAGTGCGCCACCCATGAAAATATCACCATCATCAACTTCCAAATGGGCAGTCCGAATGCGGCTACCATCATGGATTTGTTGACGGCAGTGAAGCCCAAAGCAGTACTGTTTCTTGGCAAATGCGGCAGCCTGAAATCCTATATCGGTCTTGGCGCCATGCTGCTCCCCATCGCCGGCATCCGCGGTGAAGGTACTTCTCGCGACTATTTCCCGGAGGAGGTGCCTGCGCTTCCCGCTTTCAACTTGGAAAAGGCCATCTCTGCCACTATCAGCAGTTACGGGTTGGAGTATTGGACGGGAACGGTCTACACCACCAACCGTCGCGTGTGGGAGCATGATGAGAGGTTCAAGGATTATCTGCGCCGTATCCGTGCAACGGCCGTGGATATGGAGACGGCCACGCTTTTCTCCGTGGGGTTCTATAACCGAATCCCCACCGGGGCGCTGCTGATGGTTTCTGACCAACCGATGCTCCCTGACGGCATTAAAACCGCCGATTCCGACCAAAAAGTGACGGAAGACTTTGCGCTCACCCATCTGAAAATCGGCATCCAATCGTTGCAAGAACTGCAAAACAAGGGCATTTCGGTGAAACATCTGCGGTTCGACTATTACGAATAAAAGAGAGATATTTACAAAAAAACGGCCACGATTTCGTGGCCGTTTTTGTTTGCGATGCGATTCGCCGGGCGAATGCGATTCGCCACTACTGGAACGCGTTCTCGCTCAGGCCGTCACCGGAGATGGCGAGGCGTGACATGTAGGACGGGGCTTCCTTGCCGAGGTACTTGTCGACGTAAATCTTGGCGAGGTACTGACCCAGCATGAAGCCGTGTCCGCGCATACCGACCAAAAGGCCGTGCTCGGGATCCACGATGTAGCGCGGCTCGGTGTAGTAACCTGCCCACGTGGCTTGGAAGCTGACGTTCTTCAGCTGCGGAATCCAGTCGATGAACATCTCTGCACAGACCTGCAGGAACTCCTGCGTGTTGTACTTCAGCTCCTTGCCGGCCTGCTGCTGCTCGGTCGCGGGCGACGCACAGCCGATGATCTGGCCGGTCTCCGCGAACTGCTGACCATAGACGGCGGAGAAGCCTTTGTACTTCCGACGGTCGATGAGCATGTCCAAGGAGTCGCCGTCCTTACCCAACATCGGCAGGCGATGCGTGATAAAGGCCTGGTGCTTAATGGGATACAATCCGAGATACATGCCTAGCTGTTCCGCGAACTTGTTGGCGCTCGGTCCGAGGGAGTTCACGAAATGCTCGCAATGGTACTCCACGTACTCTTTGTCGTGGGTCTTCACCAACGCCATGAAACCCTTGGCGGTCTTGCGCACCTCCAACAGACGGGTGTCCTCCAGCAGCACGCCGCCGTGCTCAATGGCGATATTGCGGATGTAGTTGATGGTGGGACCCGGCGTGGCCTGCCAGCACGCATTGGTGATGCAGGCGGCTTGATAAGTGTTGAGGTTCGGATTGAAATAGGGTGAAACCTCCTTCACGAAGTCCTTCTTATCAACCATATAGCCGTCGCTCCATTCGAGGGATTTCTCCAACGCCTTGTAGTTGGCCTCGTCGTGGGCGAACCCGACGTAGCGCGTGGGCTTGTAGTTGATGTTGGTGACCTTCTGGATGGATTCGAAGATGGCGCGGTTGTGTTCCGCAATGTCGGCGATCTCCGGCACGGAGAAGCTGGGACGGCCGCCGCCGATGCAGCGCCAGGAGGAGCCGCGCTCGGCGTTGCAGAGCACCACCTTCTTGCCGGCTTCGGCGAAGTAACGGAAAAGGCCGCTGCCCGTGATGCCGCCGCCCGCCACGAAGACATCGCACTCGACCTTCTTGGTCGGGTGGCCATTGACGTTCGTCACGAAGACTTCGGGCTGGTCGTTCGGGCAGAGCTCGCCGATGTTGAGCTGCGAGGAGAGCGGGCCGCGCGGGGTGGAGTCGCCTACCACCTCCACACCATGACCGGCCAGCAGCAGCTTCACGCGCGGGATGCAGCGTTTGCCTCGACACGGACCCATACCGATGCGGGTGATATGTTTCAGCTCGTCCACGGAGATGATCTTCTTGCCTTTCACGGCCTCTAAGATGGTTTCGATTTTCACATCGTCGCAGTGGCAGACGAAAGCAGGATCTTCTTCTTTCTTATCCAACTTCTGCCAGTTCAGCGGTTCGGGATAGTTCTCCTTCAGGATGAAACCGGTGACGTTCATCATTGCTTCACCGCTGATATCCAGGGATTTCACGCGGGCAACATGCGTCTTGTTCGCGCCCTTCGTGATCTTCTCGATGACGCCTTCGCCGACCTTTTTGCCGCTGTCGTCCACCAAGAAAACCTCTGCATTCTCCTCTGCATCGTACTCAAACGGCAGGAAGAGCCAGTTTTTCGGGATGTTGTAGCCGAAGAGAGCTAAGCCGGGACAGTGGTTGACGCACTTCATGCAGCCGATGCACTTGTCGTAGTCGATCTGCGGCACGTGGTTGGTGGCGATTTTGGTGATGGCGCCTTGCGGGCAGGCAAATGTACAGGGGTTGCAGGCGAAACCGTAGAGGCAGTCGGCCATGACGAACGGCTTCTGCAGACGGTCGCCGCAGGGACGGTTGGGTTTCTCCAACACACGCACCGGATGTTGCTGGGAATCCGCGTAATCCTTGGTCACGGCGAGGTAGTCGTCATAGTTGAAGCGCACGTTCAAGGCCTGGGCGATCTCCATGGCGGCCTGTTTGCCGCGCAGCACGGCGCAGGTGCCCTCACCCACGCGGGTGGCGTCACCGATGCCGTAGGTGTTGAGCCCGAAGGTGACCTTGCCCTTTTCGAGGATGAGGTTGTCGGGTTTCAGACCGGTACATATATTAATAAGGTCGATGTCTTTGATGACCTGCTCGGTGCCAGGCACGGGTTGGAAGTTCTTGCATTCGGCAATCACCGCGCCGATCACGCCGGTGTGATCTTCGTTGGGGATGGCTTTCAGCAGTGTGTGGGAAGTGATAATCGGGATACCGAGACGGCGCACGCGGTTGGCCTGCACCGGGAATCCGCCCTCGTGGTCCATGGCCTCGACGATGGCCACCACTTTCGCACCCGCTTGAACGGCTTGATACGACGTGAGGTAGCCGATATTGCCGGCGCCGATGGTGAGGATGCGCTTGCCGAGGAGCGTGTGCTGCAGGTTCATCATCTTCTGCACGACAGCGGCGGTATAAACGCCCGGCAGATCGTCGTTCTCGAAGGTGGGCATGAACGGGAACGCACCCGTGGCCACGACGAGGAAGTTGGCATCCACGAAGAAGATGCTGCCGTCCTCCATATTCTTGGCGGCCACGCGTTTGCCTTCGAGGATGTCCCACACAGTGCTGTTGAGCAGGATGCCGGAGTGGTCGTCACCAGCCAACGTCTTGGCGATGTCGAAACCGCGCATACCGCCGTATTTCTGCTCCTTCTCGAAGAAGAAGAACTGGTGGGTCTGCATGGTGAACTGTCCGCCGATGCGGTCGTTGTTGTCGATGACGATGTTGGGGATGCCGAATTTGTTGAGTTGTTCGCGGCAGGCGAGGCCGGCGGGACCGGCGCCGATGATGGCGACCTCGGTCTTGTAGACTTTCTGTGCGGCGGCGGGTTTGTCGGCAGCGGTTTCGGGAAGATAGTTGTGGGCAATCTCCTCCACCTTCTTCACGCCATCGACGAGGGTGACGCAAATGCGTTTCACCACGCCATCGACGAGCATTTCGCAGGCGCCGCACTTGCCAATGCCGCAGTCCATGCTGCGCTCGCGGCCCTTCAAACTGTGACTGTGAATGGGGAATCCCGCCTGATGCAATGCGGCGGCGATAGTGTAGCCTTTCGCGGCTTTAACTTGCTGACCCTTGTACTCAAAGGTCGTGATCTCCCTTTCGGGAATATCCAAAATGGGATGGTGTAAAATTGGATACATGATTCTTGTTCTTATATTTTTGATTATTGTTGATTCCAAAAATTTTACAAGTTGCAAAAATAGTTTTTTTTCAAATTCATCGCAAAAAATCGTATTTTTGCCGCCGTTTTGAAAGGGGTGCCGTATGGCTGAGATCAGACCCGTTGAACCTGATGCGGATAATGCCGCCGTAGGGATTTTCACAACGTCCTCTTATCCCTCTTTCAGTGTGTTTAATTTATTAATAACCAAACTGTTAGAGTATGTTTTCAATTAAGAATGCAGAATTAAGAATTAAGAATGCAGCGCTGTCGTTAATGATGGTGCTGTTTGCGACTGCGTTGTTCGCGCAGCAACCGGACACGGTGCAGCAGGGTACGGTGCCGGAGGTGACGATCCAATTCACGAAGCCCACGGTGCAGCAGTCGGCGAACGTGACCACGATGTCGATGCCGCAGATTCGTGCGCAGCAGGGCAATGGTAGCGTTAACAACCTGCTGGAGCTGATGCCCTCCGTGGTGGTCACTTCCGAGTCGGGTAACGGCTTGGGCGCCACCTACATGTTCATCCGCGGCATCGACCAGACCCGTATCAACACCACCCTCAACGGCGTGACCATCAACAACGCCGAGTCGCAGGGTTCATGGTTAGTGAACCTGCCCGATATGGGAACTTATATCGAGAATGTGAGCGTGCAGAGCGGCGCCAACACTTCCGACGGTAGTACTTCCTACGGCGCCCGTGTCGATTTCGTGACCCGCGACATTCCGTTGAAACCTTTTGCCGAGGCCCGTACCGCATACGGTTCCTTTAACACTTTCCACAATATGGTTAGCGCGGGTACTGGCCTCATCGGCAAGCGTTTCTCCATGCTCGCCTCCTTCTCCGACATCCGCAGCGACGGCTATATCGACTTCTCCGGTGTGCGACTCAACTCGGGTTTCCTTACCGCACAACTCGACCTCTATAATTTCAAGAAGAACAAGGACAACGGTAAACTGCGTTTTCACATGCTCTTTGGCAAGGAGAATTCCGGCTTAGCTTGGAACGGCGTGCCTTACGACAGTCTTGCCACCAACCGCACCTACAATTCTTGCGGCGAATATTATGATGACAACGGAGTGCGTCACTACTACGAAAATTCCTACGACCACTATACCCAGACTTTCTACCAGTTAGAGTATCTCAAGGATTGGATTCGTCAGGGAGGCCTCCAACACCACAGCTTACAGGTGATGCCCTATCTGACGCGTGGCTTCGGCTATTATGAGCAATATAAGGATGACAAGAAAATCAACAAATACGGCTTAGAGCAATTGCACGAGGATCAGAATCGCACAGACTTGGTTACGCAAAAGTATTTGGACAACTATTACTATGGACTTCATGCACAATACACAGGTTCACAAGTGTTTAAGAACCATACCGACCAAGGTTTGCGTTGGGTGGCCGGTGCGGATGTGAGCAACTATTACGGCAACCACTACGGCAACATTGTATGGGTGCAGCCCGATAGAGTCAAGGATTGTCCGGCAAACTACGAGTGGTATCGCGGAACAGGTAATAAGCTGCAGAGCAAGGCATTCGCTAACCTGCGCTACTGGATCAAGAACTTCAGCGTGACGGGCGAGCTGCAGTATCGCCGTGTGGATTATACGATTGACGGTGTTAACGACGAGCTGACGCCCATCCCGCAGGAGTACCACTGGAACTTCGTGAACCCGAAAGTCGCGTTGCACTATTACCTGCAACGTCCGAAGGTGAAACACAGCTTCGACCTCTCCTTCGCCACGGCCAACCGCGAGCCTACCCGCAACGACCTCGTGGGCGCCCCCGATGACCGCAAGCCGGTGCCGGAAACCCTCTACGATGTGGAGTTCAGCTACATGAACTACAATGACAAGTACTTCTTCAACACCACGTTATACGGCATGTACTACAAGAACCAGCTGGTGCGCACGGGCGAGCTTGACCAGACCGGTGACCCGCTCATGACGAACGTCGATAAGAGCTACCGCTTGGGTATCGAATTGTCTGCCGCTTACAAGCCGGTGCGTTTCTTCACGTGGCACATCAACGGCGGCTTCAGCCTCAACCGCATCCTTAACTACACGCATTATGTCGAAGATTGGGAGAACGGCGGCTATGTGGAGCAGCAGATCGGCAACACGCCCATCGCTTATTCCCCGAACATCGTGTTGGGCAACGACTTCACCTTCACGCCGCTCAAGGACTTCAACATCAGTCTGATCACCAAGTTTGTCAGCAAACAGTATCTCGACAACTCCGGTGACGCCACGTATATTCTGAAACCTTACACCTACACCAATCTGCGCCTCTCCTATACTTTCCATTTCAAAGCTTTGAAGGATTTGGAACTGTTCCTGAACGTCAACAACCTCTTCAACACGAAGTATGAGACCAATGCGGCGCTGTACGAGGGGTACTATGGCGGTGAGATTTCGTATGATCCGTATTATTTCCCGCAAGCCGGCATCAATTTCCTCGGTGGCGTGAGAGTGAGGTTTTAATCGAACAGATTTTTATTGACTATTATTGTAGAGACGTTTCGTTAAACGTCTCTACTTTTTTATAATTCGTCGTCTCGTCGCTTCATTGTCTCACCGAAAAAGTGTATTTTTGCAGCAAATTTGAAAAGATGAAAACATTACGACAAGAATTTTTAGCCCATATAGGTCAAACCTCGCCGGAACCGCTCCTTATTGAAGTGGAACGTGCTGAGGGAGTGTACTTTTACACGCCCGAGGGCAAACGATATTATGATTTGGTTTCCGGTGTGTCTGTGAACAATGTCGGGCACGCGAACCCGAAAGTGACGGCCGCTGTGCAGCAGCAAGCGGCTGATTATATGCATATTATGGTCTATGGCGAGATGGTGGAGCGTCCGCAGGTGCAGTACGCCACCCAAATTGCCAGCTTGTTGCCG
The DNA here is from genome assembly GCA_017438945.1 of Bacteroidales bacterium. Lineage (GTDB taxonomy): Bacteria > Bacteroidota > Bacteroidia > Bacteroidales > WCHB1-69 > F23-D06. Next base: position 22,487 of record JAFRUI010000028.1, on the reverse strand, counting down.
GATCCGTTGGATAGCGTCTATTTTGTCAACTCCGGCAGCGAGGCGGTGGAGGGCGCTTTGAAACTGGCCAAACGATATACAGGGCGGCATAAAATGATGTCGATGCACTGTGCCTATCATGGCTCTAACCACGGTTCCCTCAGCATGATGGCTTCTCCCGAGGGCGACACATGGAAAGCCCCGTTCCAGCCGCTGCTTCCTGATGTGGAATACTTGTGGTTCAACAACTTCGACGACCTCAACCGCATTGACGACCAAACCGCATGCGTGCTGGTGGAGCCGGTGCAGGGCGAGGCAGGCGTCATCCCTCCGAAAGACGGCTACCTCCAAGCTCTCCGTCAGCGTTGCGATGAAACCGGTACTATGTTGATATTCGACGAGATACAGACGGGAATGGGCCGCACTGGCGCCATGTTCGCCATGCAAAAGTACGGGGTGACCCCTGACATCGTTTGCCTCGCGAAAGCTTTCGGTGGCGGAATGCCCCTCGGTGCTTTCATCTCCTCGAAAGAAATAATGGACTCTCTGCAGAGCAATCCCGTGTTAGGCCATATCACCACCTTCGGAGGACATCCCGTATGTTGTGCCGCCGGACTTGCTGCTCTGAATTATATTATGGACAATCAGCTTGTTAAAGATGTCGAAAGAAAAGGCAGACGTTATGAAGATGCGCTTAGGAACGCTCCGAATGTGCTGGAAATCCGCCGCAGCGGTCTGCTCATGGCCGTCGAGCTCGGCACCTCCGAAAAACTCTTCAAAATGATGGCGCTTTTCAAGGAAAACGGCATCATGAGCGACTGGTTCCTCTTCTGCGACACCGCCTTCCGCATCTCCCCGCCACTGACCATTTCCGATGAAGAGATTGATGACTCTTGCCAGATAATCCTGGAATGCCTGAACAAACTATAACTATAAACTTAGACTTAAACTTAGACTTAAACTTTCAACCCGCTTCAATAACCCATAACCCATAACCATTCTGATGACCACTACCGACATACTACAAACCCCCATCGAATTCCTGAAAGGCGTGGGTGAGAAGCGCGGTGCTGTGCTCCGAAAGGAGTTCAACATCCAGACTTTTAATGACTTACTATACTATTTTCCCTACCGTCACATTGACAAATCGCACGTCTATCATGTCAGCGACATTGTGAACGACGGCGGCTATATCCTGCTGCGCGGCGCCATCCAAAATGTCCGGATTGTCGGGCAGATGCGAGCGCAGCGGCTGACCGCAATATTTACAGACGAGACAGGGTCTATCGAGTTGGTGTGGTTCAACGGTATCCGTTGGGTGCAGGATGTGTTGAAGTCGCGCAAGGAGTTTGTCATCTTCGGCAAACCGACACTTTTTAACGGACGGTGGAACATTACCCATCCGGAGCTTATTGATCCGGCGCAACAACAGAACTCGCCCGTGTCTTTGCGTTTTCAGCCACTGTATAACACCTCTGAGACCGCCAAGAAAAAGTCATTGGACTCCAAGTCGGTGGCCAAGTTGACGGCAAATCTGCTCGCTCAAGTAAAGGATATCATCCCGGAGACAATGCCCAAGGAGATGGTGGAGGAGCTGCATCTGATGTCGCTTCATGATGCTTTGGTCAACATCCATTATCCTGAGGACAGTCAGAAACTGTCGCAGGCCACCCTCAGGCTAAAATTCGATGAACTGTTTTTCACTCAACTCAAGCTACTGAAGCTCAAACTGATAAACACTAACCGATTTGAGGGTTACCCGTTCAAACAGGTCGGCCATTATTTCAACACGTTTTATAAGGAGTGTCTGCCGTTTGACCTGACCAATGCGCAGAAACGGGTGCTTCGGGAAATCCGGGGCGATGTGGGTAGCGGTCACCAGATGAACCGGCTGTTGCAGGGCGACGTGGGTAGTGGAAAGACCATCATCGCGCTGTTCAGCATGCTATTGGCTATTGATAACGGGTATCAGGCCTGTATTATGGCTCCCACTGAAATTCTGGCCTCCCAGCATTACGAGAAAATCAGCAAACAATTGGAACCCTTGAACTTACATGTGGAGTTTTTGTCGGGTTCCACCAAAACGGCCAAACGCAAGCAGATTTTGACGGATTTGCAGAACGGAGAGGTGAATATCCTTATTGGCACGCATGCTTTGATAGAGGACAATGTGGTGTTCAGCAAGTTAGGACTTGTGGTAATTGATGAGCAGCACCGTTTCGGGGTGGAGCAGCGGGCAAAGTTGTGGCGGAAGAGCGGAGCCACGCCTCCTCACATTCTCGTGATGACGGCCACCCCCATTCCGCGCACCCTCGCCATGACTCTTTACGGTGATTTGGACGTTTCCGTGATCGACGAGCTGCCGGCGGGGCGCAAACCCATCGTTACGAGCCATTTTTACGAAAAAGACCGTCTCAAGATGTTCGGTTTCCTGAAAAAACAGATTGCGGAAGGTCGGCAGGTTTATGTGGTGTATCCGTTGATTCAGGAGTCCGAAGCGCTGGATTTGCTGGATCTGCAGGCTGGTTACGAGGCGTTCGAACGCAGTTTCCCGCCTCCTGAATACAGTATCGGGGTGGTGCACGGCAGGATGAAGGCCGAGGAAAAAGACTACACCATGGGGTGTTTCAAAAAAGGTCAGATACAGATTCTGCTCTCCACCACCGTCATCGAGGTGGGCATTGATGTGCCGAACGCCACGGTGATGGTCATCGAGAACGCCGAGCGGTTCGGCCTGTCGCAGCTGCACCAGTTGCGCGGACGCGTGGGGCGCGGCGGCAACCAGTCCTACTGCATCTTGATGTCCAAGTATGAGCTCTCCACCGAGGGCCGCAAACGGCTGAATGCCATGGTGGAGACTAACGACGGCTTTGAAATCGCCAACTTCGACCTGCAGCTGCGCGGTCCCGGCGACCTGCAGGGCACGCGCCAGAGCGGCATGTTGGACTTCAAAATCGCCGACCTCACCAAAGACGAGAAACTAGTGGCCTACACCCGCAACTACGCCCAGCAGATTCTCGAAAAAGATCCGGATTTGACGTTCCCCGAGCACAAACGCCTTGCCGAAACACTAAAAAAACAGATGCAACGGGATACAAACTGGAGTGTCATAAGCTGACGTGAGATGTAAGACGTAAGACTTTGGGGTTGTACGTTATTCTATACCATAGTTATAGTCATAGTTATAGTTAAACGAAAAAGGAGGTGAATTCACCTCCTTTTTCATATATAACAAATACAAATGAACTAAAAAACGGCGTTGTCGGTTTATTTTACCAAATCGACGATAGCCTTGAATGCCTCAGGATTATTCATCGCGAGGTCGGCGAGAGCTTTGCGGTTGAGCGCAACGTTCTTCTTTGCTAAGCTACCCATCAGGACGGAGTAAGACATTCCATATTCACGGGCACCGGCGTTGATACGGGTGATCCACAAGCTTCTGAAATTTCTCTTTTTCGCTTTTCTGTCACGATAGGCGTATTGCTGGCCTTTCTCCCACGAGTTTACCGCAACGGTCCAGACGTTTTTGCGTTTTCCGAAATAACCGCGGGTACGTTTTAAAATCTTTTTTCTTCTTGCTCTTGAAGCAACATGATTAACTGATCTTGACATAATTCTTTTTCCTTTCTGTTCGCGTCAGTGGCATAAAGCGCTTCGGGAACTGAACGTGAACGTTTTTGTTTGTTAATTAATTAATTTAGCACTGTCCGAGCATTTGCTTAACGGTGCGATCTAAGTTTTGTTCGACAATAGCACTATAAGCCAGGTTACGTTTTCTCTTTTTGGTTTTTTTGGTGAGAATGTGGCTATGGTAAGCATGATGTCTCTTGATTTTTCCGGTGCCGGTCAAAGTGAATCTCTTCTTGGCAGCGGATTTCGTTTTAATTTTCGGCATTTCTAATTGATTTTTAAGGTTTATATATAGTATTTGTTATATATTACTTTTTGGGTTTCGGCACCATGAGGATGGTCATGTTGCGCCCTGTCAGCACCGGCATTTGGTCGACTTTGCCGTAATCCTGAAGGCGTTCGGCAAATTTGAGAAGCTCGAGCTCGCCGTTGTCCTTGTAGATGATGCTGCGGCCGCGGAAGGTCATGATGATCTTCACTTTGTAGCCGTCTTGGAGGAACCGGATGGCGTGGTTACACTTGAATTCCACATCATGTTCGCTGATCTGCGGACTCAGACGGATCTCCTTGATTTCTGTCTTGGCACTGTTCGCCTTGATTTCTTTCAGCTTTTTCTTCTGCTCGTAAAGGTATTTCTGATAGTCCATCACCTTGCACACGGGAGGGTTTGCCTGGGGGGAAATTTCCACCAGATCCAATCCATGCTCATCGGCAATGGCTAACGCTTCACGCAACGAGACGATGTTGGGTTCAATGTTGTCCCCCACCACACGCACGACTTGCGCCGTAATGTAATTGTTGATACGGTGTTGGGCTTCTTTCTTGTTTTTTGGGCCGAATCCTTTGTTCGGACGGTTGTTCTGAGCGATGATCAAATCCTTTCTTTTTAGTGTAAAAACTTTATTTATAATTTTTTGGGCGGCAAAAATACACAATTTTTTATTGTATAATTCGTTTTAGCATTTTTTTTATTTTTGCAGCCTTATTTAAAATGTACAAATGAAGAAGATTATCATCAATATAGTGGTGTTGTGTGCGGTGTTGCTGTCACTTCCGCAAGCGCCTGTGCGGGCGCAGAACTCGGAAGTGGGCGCCTGCGTGGGCACCATGTTCTACTTGGGAGAGCTGAATCCGACCAGACTTTTCGCACAGCCGCAGCTGGCCGCAGGATTGGTTTACCGCTACAATATCTCTCCCCGCTGGGCCGTCAAGGCGGATTTCATGTTCGGCAAAGTGTCGGCAAGCGACAGACTGACCAACGGCGGATATTCCCGCAACCTCAGCTTCTTTTCCCCGATTACGGAGTTCTCCGTGGTCGGCGAGTTGAACTTCCTCCGCCTGTACTCCTCTGTCGGGAAAAACCATTTCGCCCCTTACATTTTTGCTGGCCTCACAGTGTTCTCCTTTGACCCGCAAGCGCAATACAAGGACGGGACTGTTTACGAACTGCAGAGTCTGGGCACGGAAGGACAGGGTTTGGAGGGAATGCCCAAAAAGTACTCTCTGACGCATTTCGCCATCCCCTTCGGCATTGGATTCCGCTTCAACATCGGGAAATATGTCAGCCTTGGCGCTGAATGGAGCATGCGCTACACATTTACCGACTATCTGGACGATGTGGGGGGAAGATACTATGACAATGACCTGCTGCGGGAACGACGGGGCGACATCATTGCCGACATGGCGGACAGAACCCCTGAACTCGTTGACCCGGTAGAGGGGACTTCTCTCCCGTTGCACCAAGCAGGCGAACAACGAGGTAACCAGACCACACATGACCTATACTCGTTTGCGGGCGCCACGCTGACCGTGAAATTCGGGAATACGGACAGAACCTGCGATTTGAAAAAGAAACGTAAGTAATAATGAATATGGAAAAAGAGATCAAACACATAGCGATTATCATGGATGGTAACGGTCGCTGGGCTCAGCAGCACGGCCATGAACGTATTTACGGCCATCTGAAAGGAGTGGATTCCGCCCGTGACGTTGTGAAGGGTGCGAACGCTCTCCAAATCCCCTATCTGACCTTGTATGCTTTCTCAACGGAAAACTGGAACCGGCCGATGGAAGAGGTCAACTACCTCTTTGAACTGATGGCGGAAACATTTCTCAAGGAAATCGAGAACTTGATCAGGGACAACATCCGTGTCGTTTTCTCCGGCCGGATCGACACCCTTCCCGAAGCCACCAAAAAGGTCATCCTGGACACGATTGAAAAGTCTGCCCATTGCACAGGCACCACGGTGAATGTGGCTATCAGCTATAGCGGTCGCGCGGAACTTGCCGACACGGCCAAACAGATTGCCCGCCAGGTCGCGGAAGGCAAACTCAATCCCGAGGAAATCAGCGAACAAACCATCTGCCAGAACCTCTACCATCCGGAAATTCCTGACGTGGACCTGATGATCCGCACTGCCGGCGATCAGAGAATCAGCAACTTCCTGCTCTGGCAACTTGCCTATGCGGAGCTGTTTTTCACTCCCGTCATGTGGCCTGACTTCCGCAGGGAACATTTGAAAGAAATCATCGAGCAATTCTCCCATCGTGAACGCCGTTTCGGAAAAACTGGCGAACAAGTCCGCTCACATTGATATTTTCACTATCTTTGCCGCCTTTTTTGAGAAGCATGCGTTTGATACGATATACGGTTCTGGTGTTGGCTCTCTGTCTCGGCACCTTCGCTGCCTGCGCGCAAGTCGTGGTGGGCGGTGACGTGCCCGATGGTCCCCCGAAAATTGATTACTCGTCCCCCAAAACATACGAAATCGGCGGCATCACCTCCTCGGGAACCGCTCCGCTGGACCAGCGGATCCTCCCGTTCCATGTCGGCGATCTCATCGAAGTTCCGGGTGACAAGATATCCAAGGCGGTCAAGAGCTTGTGGAACACCGGCTTGTACGAAGATGTGGAAATAACGGCCACCCGCGTGCAGGGAGATCTCATCTTCCTTGACATACGCCTGGAAGACCGCTCCCGCCTGAGCGCTTTCGGTTTCAAAGGCACTACAAAAACCGAAGAAAATGATCTCCGCGAAAAGCTCAATATCTCCCAAGGCAACATCGTGAACGACAATATGATCATCACATGCAAGAATATTATCCGCAAATACTATATCGACAAAGGATTTTTCAGCTGTGATGTGGATGTGCAGCAGATTCCTAATGAAAAAATCAAAAATGCTGTGAATCTGCTCTTTGATATTCGAAAATCCAAGAAAGTAAAGATAGATCGAATCACGATCAACGGAAACAAAGGTGTCACCGATGCTGTTCTGCTTCGTTCCATGAAGGAAACCAAGGAGAGATTCCGTTTTATGCCTTTTTACAAGGCTGACACCGCCATCGCCTACCTTTTCAAACACAAGGGCTATTATCAGTCCAAAGATATCAAAGATCATCTGGATGACTATTTTTCGGATCGTGTGAAACTGAGAATCTTCAAACCTTCCAAATTCATCAAGGAGAGTTATGAGAAAGATAAGGCGAATCTCATAAACCGCTATAATGAACTTGGTTACCGTGATGCGGTGATTGTCCACGACACTTTCTATGTCAAGAAAAACAATATGTATATCGACATAGATGTCAATGAGGGCTCGCAATATTATTTCCGGAATATTTCGTTTGTGGGCAACACCGTCTATCCGACTTCCATGCTTAAACAGTTGTTGGGCATCAGCAAGGGCGATGTGTATAACCAGAGCTTGCTGACCAAAAATCTGACCATGAAGGAGGACGGTGATGATATTGCTTCGCTGTACATGAATAACGGTTATCTGTTTTTCAGTGCAAATCCTGTGGAAGTGGGTATCGAAGGCGATTCCATTGACATCGAAATCCGCATCAGGGAGGGCAAACAGGCCAAATACAACCAGATAACCATCACGGGCAACACCAAGACGAATGATAATGTGATTCTGCGTGAACTCACCACCATTCCTGGACAAATGTTCAATCGTGCCGACATCATCCGGTCACAGCAGGTGTTGATGTCCATGGGCTATTTCAACCAGGAAAAGATGGATGTGCAGCCCCACCCGAACGAGGCTGACGGTACCGTTGACATCAATTACGTGGTGGAGGAGACCACATCAGACCAGCTTTCGCTTTCTGCCGGTTTCGGTGCCATGGGCTTCATGCTCACCGCCGGTATCGCCTTCAACAATTTCTCCACCAAAAAACTCTTCAAGAAAGACGCTTGGTCTCCCATTCCCGGCGGTGATGGACAGAGAATCGCCCTTAACGCCTCCGTCAGCACCAAATATTACCAATACTACAATTTCTCCTTTACCGAACCCTGGCTGGGCGGGAAGAAACCCAATGCACTCACCGTCGGCGCCTACTACCAGAAGCAGACGAACGGATATAACAAAAAAGACGATGACAAGTATGCATACACGAGTATCGCCGGTGCGTCCATCACGTTGTCTAACAAACTTAAGTGGCCGGATGACTACTTTATGATGTCACACACGTTGTCGTACGAATATTACAATGTGAAAAAATGGGGTTCCTTTATATTCCCCACCGGCTATGCACACAGTTTAAGCTATATTTTCACGATTTCGCGTAATTCCGTCAATGCGCCCATTTATCCGCGCGAAGGCTCTGAGATCACCTTCTCTATGCAGCTGACACCTCCGTATTCCGTCTTCTCCCACAAGGACTACAGCAATGCCACCGATCAGGAGAAATACAAGCTGCTGGAGTACCATAAATGGAAATTCAGCGTGTCGTGGTTTACGCGTATTGTGGATAATCTCGTGCTGAATGTTCGTATGAAAATGGGATTCATGGGATGCTACAACCAGACTATCGGCATTTCCCCGTTCGGCAGGTTCTATCTTGGTGGTGACGGTATGAGCAACTTCTCCTACGACGGTCGTGAAATCATCGGTATGCGCGGCTATGAGGACGATGTGCTCTCTCCCAATGTGAACGGTACCGTCATTGGCGCATCCATATACCAGAAGTTCACCGCAGAATTACGGTATCCGATTACCCTCAATCCGTCGGCGACCGTTTACCTGCTGGCCTTCGTGGAGGCAGGTAAAGGATGGATTGACAAGCGCCAATACAATCCGTTCCAGATGCATAAGTCCGTTGGATTGGGCGTGCGCGTCTATCTGCCGATGTTCGGATTGCTCGGCTTCGACTATGGCTACGGCTTCGATCCGGTTCCCGGCATCTCCAACTGGCGCAAGCAGTTCCACATCTCCATTAATCAATCCATCGATTAAACTTATGGCAATAGAACAGTCTTACCAAATGTTAACAATAAAAAACGTATAAAAAGATGAAAAAACAACTCTTATTCACATTCTTTTTGATGTTGGTCATGTCTTTCGGATTCGCACAGAAATATGCGTATATCAATTCCGAATACCTTCTTTCCCAAATTCCTGAATACAAAGAAGCACAGGCGGAATTAGATCGTGTGGCCGTACAGTGGCAAAAGGAGATTGAAGCAAAATTCTCCACCATTGATTCCATGTACAAACGTTATCAGGTGGAATCCATCACCCTGCCGGAGCAGATCAAACGGAGTCGTGAAGAAGCCATCATAGCACAAGAAAAAGCAGCCAAAGATTTACAGAAAAAACGTTTCGGACAAGATGGCGACCTTTTCAAGAAACGCGAGGAGCTGGTGAAGCCCATCCAAGACCGTGTGATCAATGCGGTGAATGACTATGCCAAAGAAAAAGGTTTTGCCTTTGTCTTCGACACCGCCGGTGACCTGACTATCATTTACGCCGACCCGAAATGGGATATCAATGAGGAGGTGCTTCAAAAAATGGGCATTTCCGTCAGCAAAGATATGGATGATTAATATTGTAATATGAACATAAAGAAGATTTCAATGAAAAAGATTGCTTTGATTTTGGCCATCGTAGGCCTGTTTTCCGCCCAAGCCGCTCATGCGCAAAAATACGGACATGTCAACTCAAGCGAAATTCTCGAAGTGATGCCGGGAATCGACTCCCTGCAGATCAAGCTCCAAGCTTTCCAACAAGACTTACAGTCCATGTATGAGAACATGATGACGGAGTATCAGACAAAGAAAGAGAAGTTCGACCGTGAAGTCGGTACAATGTCTTCCGCTGTGCGTCAAGTGCGTGAGAAAGAACTGATGGATCTGGGCAACCGTATCCAAGAATTCCAAGCCAGCGCACAAGAAGACCTCGAAGACAAGCAGTATGAATTAGCCAAGCCTTTCCAGGACGCTATCCAAGAGGCCATCAACAAAGTGGCGAAAAACAACGGTTACTCCTATATCTTCGACACCAAAACGTTGTTGTATTATGGCACCTCTGATGATATCACCCCGCTGGTGAAGAAAGAACTTGGCATTAAATAGTGGCAATTATGAAGAGAATACTCACAATATGCATTATCGCGGTGTGTTGTATCACCGCCGGATATGCCCAGAAGGCGAAATTCGGACATGTGGACTATGGTGCCATCATGAAGGAAATGCCTGGCATTGACACCGCGCAACAAGCTTTGGTGGAATATCAGCAAGAACTGGAAGCAGTGGGCAAACAGATGGCTGATGAATTCAAGACCAAACAGGCAGAATATGCCAACTTGGCCAATACCACCACCTCTTCTGCCATCTTGAAGGTGAAAGAGGACGAGCTGATGAAACTCTACTCCAGACTCCAGGATTTTGTCTCCACCAGCGAGATGGATATCCAGAACAAACAGATCGAACTCCTGAAACCTTTCCAGGACAAACTGATGGCTGCCATCAAAAAAGTGGCGGAAAACGGCAAATACTCGTATATCTTTGATATTACCATGTGCGCTTATCACACCGATTCTGAAGATATTACCGCTGCCGTCAAAAACGAATTGGGTATCAAATAAAATCGTTGTGCATAAAATATGTTTCCCCTTGTAGAGACGCAAAATTTTGCGTCTCTACATTGTTTATATGACAATGTAACACTAACCTTAAAACAAGCTTCAATAACCCATAACCAATAACCCATAACCATTAAAAATGAACCCGTTAACCCAACAATGGAAAACCCGTCGGCAGACTCCGCCGTTCAATGAGATTAAAACCGAACATTATCTTGCCGCGTTTGAAGAGGCCATAGCTTCGGCCAAGCAGGATATAGAACGGATTGTCGACAATTCCGCCGCGCCGGATTTTGAGAACACGATAGTCGCGCTTGACCGTGCCGGCGAGCAGTTAAGTACCGTAGCCGACCTCTTCTTCAATATTCTGGAATGTGATGGTGATGACGAGATGCAGGCCGTCGCGGAGAAAGTGCAGCCCCTTTTGGTGCAATACGAAAATGAGGTCTATCAACATCCCGGTCTGTTTGCCCGCGTCAAGGCGGTGCACGACCGTCAGCAGCAGGAGAATTTCCTGAATGGAGCAGACAAGATATTGTTAGACAAGACTTATGACGCTTTTGTGTCAGGTGGTGCGAATTTGCCGGATGAGCAGAAAAAGCGTTTCGCCGAATTGAGTTTGGAACTGGCTAACCGACAGCTTGACTTCGGACAGCGGGCGCTGAAAGCTACCAACGCCTGGCACGTGCAGGTCGAAAAGGGATCGCCACGAATTGCCGGCATTCCCGAAAGCGCTCTTGCCCTTGCTGCGCAAAAGGCATCCGACAAAGGATTGGACGGCTATGTTTTCGACCTTTCCGCTCCCGATGTGAATACCGTGCTGACCTACGCTGACGACCGCTCACTGCGTGAGGAAGTCTATATGCATTCCAGTAAGAAGGCTTACGGCGGGAAGTTTGACAACTGTGATAATATCAAAGCCATTCTGAAATGCCGTGAGGAAATCGCGCATTTGCTTGGATATAAGCATTATGCAGACTATGCATTACGGAATCGTATGGCAAAAGACATCGCCCACGTCTATCAACTGCTCGATGAGCTGAAAGCCGCTGCTTTGCCTGTTGCGAAGCGTGAAATTCAAGAACTGAAGGACTTTGCTCAAAAACAAGGCTTTAACGATACTTTCCAGCGTTGGGATTTGAGCTACTACATGGAAAAGCTGCGTCAGGAAAAATTCCAGCTGGAAACTGAGAAACTCAAGGTTTATTTTCCACTGAATCAAGTAATTGATGGCGTTTTCGGATTAGCCACTACGCTCTATGACCTACGTTTCGTAAAAACGGAGGACATACAGCCGTATCATCCTGATGTTCAGGTGTATGAGGTGTATCGTGGCGAACAGTTCATGTCGGTGCTGTACCTCGATTTCCACCCGCGCAGCACGAAACGCAGCGGCGCATGGATGACGGAATTCCGCGACCAGCACGAGGATGCCAACGGAAACGATGTCCGCCCGTGGGTGAGCTTGGTGATGAATTTCACTCCGCCGACGAAAGAACAGCCCTCCCTGCTCACGGTTGATGAGGTCAAGACGTTCCTGCACGAGTTCGGGCACGCGCTGAACGGTATGTTGTCGGAGGTGAAATACGCCACCCTTTCCGGTACGCATTCGCCCCGCGATTTCGTGGAACTGCCCTCGCAGCTAAACGAGAATTGGCTTACGGAACCGGAGTTTCTGCGCACTTTTGCCCGCCATTACCAGACTGGTGAGCTGATTCCTGACGAATATGTCGCGCAGCTGAAGAACATGAACAAGTTCATGGCGGGATATTTGTGTGTGCGGCAACTCTCGTTCGGCTATCTGGACATGATGTGGCATACAAAGGCTGCAGATGATGTGGATGACATTCTTCGTCTGGAACGTTCCATATTTGATACGGTAGAGGTGTTGCCGGTGGTTCCCGGCGCCTGCATGAGTACTGCCTTTGGTCACCTCTTTTCCGGTGGCTACGCAGCCGGTTATTACGGTTACAAGTGGGCGGAAATGCTTGAGGCAGACGCTTTCTCACTTTTCAAGGAGAGCGGCGTGTTGAATCACGACACCGCGCAAAAGTATTTGGAAACCATCCTTTCCAAAGGCGGTTCCGTGGATGCAATGGAGATGTTTATCAATTTCCGCGGTCGCGAGCCGAAAATTGATGCCTTGTTGGAGCGTGACGGTTTATTGGCTGTTGGCTGTTGGCTGTTAGCTTTTGGCTATTGGCTTAAATAATAACTATAACTATGACTATAACTATAACTATGACTATTGTCTGATCACTGATCACTTTTGCCTATTGCCTATTGCCTATTGCCTATTGCCTTTTGCCTTTTGCTTAATCAAGAATAATCAAAAGGTTGTCGGAGATTCACGAATATTGTGTACATTTGCAGCGGTAAAATATTTTTCTTAACTTCTTATGAATGAATTTATTAGGGGTATAAAACGCGGCTTTCCCATTTGTTTGGGTTACATACCCGTGTCTTTTACCTTTGGGCTGATAGCGGTTAAGATGGGATTTTCGCCGTTGCAGGCGACCTTGATCTCCCTGACCAACATGGCTTCCGCCGGACAATTCGCCGGGATTCGGCTGATTGAGGGCGGGGCACCTTATATCGAATTGATAATCACCACATTCGTCATCAATTTGCGATACTTTTTGATGTCGCTTTCCTTGTCACAAAAGGTGGATCCTGAGATGCCGTTTTACAAGCGGGCGGTTATGGCATATTGTATCACGGACGAGGTGTTCGCTTTGGCGGCCATGGAGCCCGACGAGGTGAGTTTCCCGTTCTTTGGCGGCTTGATGATTACTCCCATATTGGGCTGGACCTCAGGCACTTTGTTAGGTGCTATCGCCTCCAATCTGCTTTCCCCGATGATTCAGGGCTGCATGGGCATTGCCTTGTACTGCATGTTCATCGCCATCATTATCCCGCCGGCGCGGAAGAGCCGTAAGGTGGCCTTGGCCGTAGTGGTGGCTGCCGCGCTCTCCTGCATCTTCAAGTATGTGCCGGGCATCAACATGTTGTCAAAAGTCGGGGGCGGTGGCTGGGCTATCATTACCTCCGCTATTCTCGGCGCGGCCATCTGCGCCACTATCAAGGAGGTTAAACGCCGTCACAGACGCGCCATGGCAGAAAGGAGGGTGGCATGAACTACATAGTCGTCTGCATGTTCCTGATGTTCTTGACCACCTATCTGATCAGGGTGATTCCCATCGGATTTGTGCGTAAGAAAATGGAGAACGAATGGATCCAGGATTTCATCTATTACATTCCGTTCTGCGTGTTGTCGGCGATGACCTTCCCGGATGTGTTCTATTCGACAACCGCCACGGGCGTGGAACCGCACATCACGGTTTCCGCCGTTGTTGCCACAGCGGTGGCTGTCATCATGGCATGGCGGAAGCGTGGCCTGGTGACGGTGGCACTCGTGGCCGTTCTGGTGGCCATTATCGTGGAGCTGGCGATGCCGGTGCTGATGACGATGATGGCACGGTGAGACGATGAGGCGACGAAAAACGATGAGACGACGATGAACAGAATGGTTTAACGCTTGTTTTTCAGATATTTGGATGGCGTTTGTCCGTATTTTTTTGCAAAGGCCCGCAGGAATGTGGAGTAGGAATTGAAACCCGACAGGTTAGAAATTTCCTCTATGGAGTATTGTCGTCCTTCGTCCAGACCATCTAACAGGTTTTTCGCCTCTTCCAAACGAAAATCGTTGATGTAGTCGTAAAAGGTCATGGCTTTCTCCTGATTGATGTAATTGCTCAGATATTGTCGATTTGTGCCCAAGCATATTGCTAACTTCTGCAATGTCAATGTTTTATCCAAAAAATAACGCTTTTCGCGAATGAGCGTTTCAATGTTTTTGTCAATAAGCACCTCATGATAAGAGGGTGGGGTGGAGTCGATCTGTGTTTGGCTTACATCCTCTTCATTTGCAGGAAGATGCATCAGTGCCGCTTCCTTCTCCTCTTGCGATACCGAGAACACTTTCTGTTGGACGATCTTCCGCGTGACATATACCACAACTATCATTATAACAAGACAATAGAGAGTATCGAAGAGCAGATTGCTGTTGACTTCCGGGACGGAGAACCAGGTGTTCTGCGACACACTTTCGGTAGCCCAAAGTGTCTGAACCACAAAAAGCAAAACACACAAATAAGCGCTCCAATGGAGGTCGAAACACTCTATGTTTCCAACATTGTCACGTAGCTTGGCATTGTATTTTCTGATAGAAAGCAACAGACAGATCATCAGTGCTAACGAGGATGCTAATGTAAATGCGTGAATGACAGGATAAACAAGATGACTTTCAGTGACCGCAAACAGGAGCATGGCAACGACAAATGGAATCTCAATGATTAGAAGCTGCCAGATGCGGAATTTGTTCGGGAAAACCAACGAAATTGCAAACATCATATAAGCACCCACAACAATGTAATCATAGAAGATGAGCAGTGTGTTTAGAAAATCTGAAAAAGGCTGGTTCCAGCAAGCTGCCACCACGAAATTGTTAAAAAAGCCGAACGAATGCAACACCAGTGCTGCCGCAAATAATTTTTGAAACTGGTAGGTGCGGTGATATTTGCCTATAAACACCGCACAACCGAGCAACGCACATTGTGTGAAGCCGGATACGAAACAGAGCGCCAAAACGTAAAAAAATTCTCCAAACATGTCGGCAAAAGTACATTATTTTACGTAATGAAATATTCTTTTTACGATTTGACATTATGACCGTAACCGATTTGTTTACTTTTGTTCGCTTATTTTATGCTGTGATAAAAAAATAAAAAATCTTAGTATTGAGTTAATTATAAAAACTTTTGTATGAAAAAATCTCTACTTTTTTGCATTTCCATGCTTATCCTGTCCTTGGCGATTGCCGGGCCGATAACCCCGAAGCAGGCTCGCACGGCGGCCTTGAACTTTATGTCGCGCACCGTGCCGACGGTCACGAAAAGCAGTTCCTGCCAGCTGGCATACGCCAAGGCCAGGCAGTCGGAAGGTGACACGCTGTTCTACGTCTTCAACGTGGGCGGCGGATTTGTCATCGTGGCGGCGGACGATGCGGTGACACCGATTCTGGGTTATTCGCCCGACGGCCACTTCGACCCGCAGAACATCCCTGACAACTGCCACGCCTGGCTGCAGGGCTATGCCGACCAGATTGCCTACGTGCGGACACAGGAGCTGGTCAGAGCCGCTTCGGTGGAGGCCGAATGGAACGCACTGCTCTCCACGGAGGAGACATCTCCAGCCATGATGCCAAAGAGCGGCACGTCTGTTGCTCCTCTGCTCACCACCAAGTGGGATCAGGGAACCTATTACAACAGCCTTTGCCCCGAAGACGACAACCACTACAGCGGGCATGTGTGGACGGGCTGCGTGGCCACGGCCATGGCGCAGCTTATCCGCTACCACCAGTGGCCGGCGCAGGGTTTTGGCACACACACCTACACCCATGATGCTTACGGAATCCTGACGGCCGACTTCGCCAGTACAGCATACTCTTACTCGCTGATGCCCAATGAATTGACTTCTTCAAGCAGTTCCGCGCAGGTGAATGCCGTGGCAGCGTTGATGCACGACTGCGGTGTAGCCGTGAACATGAATTACGGACCATACGGCAGCTCAGCCTATCACATGTGCGCCAAAACGGCTCTCGCCAGCTATTTTGGTTACGAAACGAGGATAGCGTGCAAATCCTACAGGACACCCGGCATTATTATCGGAACATGGAATAGCCATACCTACTACGATGACGAAACGTGGCATTCAATGTTGAAAGCAGAGCTTGACGCTCAACGACCCATCTACTATAGTGGTGATAACGACAACAACAACAGCGGACACTCTTTCGTGTGCGACGGCTACGACAACAACAATCTCTTTCATTTCAATTGGGGCTGGGGCGGCTCTTTGGATGGCTATTTCGCCATTGGAAGCCTTAATCCCGGCGGCGACGACTACAACAACTACAACACGGCCATCTTTTTGCAGCCGCGTACAAGCGGTGCGCAGCAATATAGTTTTAACGCGGATGGGACTTCCACCATGAACGTCAACGGAGTGCTGGAGATTACGCATCCGTTGGGCTACAACGACGGACTCACCTATGGCAATTGGGGTGCAGCCTCCGGCGACACGCTGATACTTTATCCGCAAACTGCCGGCGGACAGCTGCTTTTGGAGAAAATCACCTTCCTTAACAATTATTCCAACGGTTTTCGGGTGTACGTGTATGACGGTGTTGGAACAAGTGGTTCCCTCTTGATGTCCATCACCAACAGCAATGCATCAGACCCGGTCATGTCCACCGCCGGCGCCCTTACGATAGTCTCTTCCGGCGTGGGCGATGTCAACAACAAGCTGTTACTGCGCGTTAACGAAGTGGCGTGTCTGCCGATGGTATATGACCTGACCTGCACGGGGACTGGCTACAGCACCGCCGACTTCGCCTGGGAGGTGTTCCAGCCGGCAAGTTACGCGACCCATAATTTCAACTGGCAGATAGAATACGGGCTGCATGGTTTCACACCCGGCACGGGTACTATGGTTCCGTCCAATACCACTTCACTATCCATCGGCGGACTGACTGCCGACACCGAGTACGACGCCTACCTCCGCTACACCTGCTCGGGTGGCGTCTCCAAAATGGTGGGTCCCGTAACCTTCAAGACCGAAAGAGTGATGGTGTGCTTTGACGAGGGCATACCTTATAATTCAGGCCCGTCTTCTTACGCCCATGACTGGTCAGAGCAGATATACACCGCTGCCGAGCTGTCGGCTTCTGGACTGGTTGCCGGTGATGTCTTGACCGCCTTCTCCCTACAACGTACTTATACATACAATGGGAACTATTTTGCTGAGGTAACATTGACCCATAGCAGCGCGATTTATATGGGACACACCAACGAGGCGAATTTCAACACCAACGGTTGGTTGCCCCTCTCTGCTATGACCAACGTGTTCACATACAAACAGACCGTTTACGATATTAAAGAAACTAGATGGGAAAAGTTCGAATTCGACAATCCGTTTGTATGGGACGGTCACAGCAATGTGGTGATTGCTATTGCTGATTTAGAACATTCTATTTCTTCTAATAATGCCTCCGTTAGTCCACGTACAGTTTATACCTCTTCTGAATCCGACAGCAGACATCTGTATTGTAACCTAATGGATCCCAATCCGATGATCCTTCCTGACGATTATTATCGGGACAACAGCCGACCGCTAATTCGCTTTTGCCGTCAGGAGAACTGTCCCGACCCCTCACATCTGACTTACACCTCCCTGAACCGTCACACAGTGAAAGTTGAATGGTTTCCCGGATACCAGGAAACGTCTTGGGATGTGGAGTACGGTTCTCATGGCTTTGCGCGGGGCGACGGCATGTCCGTGGTCGTGAATAGTGCTCCGGAACTGACCGTCTCGCAATTGGCGGCCGGCACCTACGACTTCTATGTGCGTTCGAACTGCGGAAGTGACACCAGTGACTGGGTTAGTGTCTCCGTTCCGGTGGGCGGTTTCGACTGTGCCCAAATTGGCGAAGGCACTGTTGAAAACCAGATTTTCCCGATGGGATGGTATCCCGGCAACGGCTGGAAATACACCTATACCCAGCAGCTGTTCACGGCTGCTGAGCTGGCGGCACAAGGTGTGCAGGGCAGCATCACTTCGATTTCGTTCCAATATGGCGGCACGGCGCAGACCAAGTCGCCGGTTAGCGTCTATCTCGGGAACACCACCCAGCCCGACATGGGATACGAATATACGTGGATTCCTTCCTCCGCCATGCAGCTTGTCTATAGCGGCAGCGTGACCTTGGAAAACGGATGGACGACCATCTCTTTTGACACGCCGTTCATTTGGGACGGCACTTCCAATTTGGTGGTGGCCATCTTGAACAACAGCGGTGTCGAGAACGGAACATCCGTATCCTACATGCACAACACAAGCCAGATCATGGCTCTGGAGCGCACCTACCCATCCTCCATTGACATGGACAACCCGGGCGATATTTCGCGTTATCAACAACGTTGCAACATGCGTTTTTGTGGCGGCGGGATGTGTACGCTCACGCGTGAGGCATCGGTCTCTATTATAGAAGGGAGCAGCTACGATTTCTACGGCACTTCGGTCAGTGAGCCAGGAACTTACACCCATCGTTGGTTCGTGAGCGATGAATGCGACAGTTTGGTGACGTTGCATCTTTCCGTGCGCAAGATTCTGTTCGTGACCACCACGGGTTCCGGTTCCCACAACGGCAGCTCATGGAGCAATGCCATGGAGTTGCAAGAGGCCATGGATGCGGCATCTCTCATCACCGACCGCACACCGGTTCTCTTTGTGAAGAAAGGTACCTACACTGGCAGTACTTCATCCGACAACAGCTTCGTACTCAAACCCAATGTGACGGCCTATGGCGGATTCAACGGCAACGAGCCCGCCGATTACGACGTGAGTGGCCGCACGCAAGCCAACATCAGCCAGACCATTCTGTTCGGTTCCAACGCCCGCCGTGTGCTTTACCAGATCGAAAACTTCCCTGACAGTCAGCCCACCCTCATCGATGGCTTCACCATTCGGGGTGGCACTGTGAACATGGTCGGCGAGGGTGGCGGCGCCTACATCCGCAAAAACTGCACGCTTCAGAACTGCGTCGTCACTGCCAACAATGCGGCTATCTCAGGATCGGCCAACAATGTCACCTTCAGTGGCGTGGCGGTCTATAACAACGGCGGCACTCTCCGCAATTGCGAAATTCATCACAATACTGTCAATCTGTCGGGCACTGGAGTCGGCCACAACGTGTATGGCGTGGGTGTGTATAACAACAACGGCCTTGTCGCGGACTGCAATATCCATGACAATGTGGCCGTCTATGAGGGCAACGGCAATAATTGGCAAGTCAGGGGAGGCGGCATCTACGATGCCCAAGACGGAAGTTCTATCTCGGACAACAGTGTCACGCACAACAGTGCGGCCTTGGGCGGGGGACTGTACCTGCAAAGCGGCTCCACCATCACCCGTTGCGTCATCAGCAACAACACCTCCCGGAGCAACGGCGGAGGGATTTTTGCCGACAACTACGGAAGCCGGTTCAACCACTGCCTGATCGGCAACAATGCAGCAGGAGCTTCAGGTGGTGGTGTGTATGACAACCGTTCGACTTTTATCTCGTGTGATATTGTGCGCAATTCGGCTGTGACCAGCGGCGGCGGCATCCACTCCCTCAACGGAAGCACGCTACAGAACACGATTGTCTGGGGAAACAAGGTGGGGACCAGCGACAACCAGATTTCCACCAACTATAGTGGTCGATATTTTACCTGTGTGTCTTCCGCCGTGCAGGGGGGCTACAGCGGAGCCATCACGTTGGAAGCGGAAAACAGCGGCATCGGTATCGGTTACCCAAGATTCACCAATCCGACGGCTGAAGCGGGTGTGGATGTGTACAATTCCATCGGCGACTGGACGCTCCAAGCGGGTTCCGTCTGCGCCGACATGGGGCGGAATGCGATGGCGGGCGGTACCATGGACTTGGCGGGCAACACCCGCATCCAGCAGGCGCGTGCCGATATCGGTGCATACGAGTCCGCGTATAGCATGGCCTTCCCGATTGTTCCGGAGGCGGGAAGCAATGTCATCTACGTGACCACTACAGGCGCGGGGGCGCATGACGGATCCTCGTGGGCAAACGCCACTTCTAACCTCCAATACGCCATGGATGTGGCCATGAACAGCAATCCGGTGGCTGCGGTATGGGTGGCAGGCGGTACTTACTTGCCGGGCAAACCGCTCATCGTGCAACCTGATGTGGCCGTCTATGGCGGATTCGTCGGCAACGAGCATTATACCTACGACCTTTCCCAGCGCAACTTCACAGCACACGCCACCATAATCGACGGTGATTCCGCACACCGTGTGCTGCAAATGAGCTGTCCTTTTACCGGAAATGTCGGAACAACTGAGACCGAATACTTCACGGAACCGGCGGCCCTCTTGATGCCTGTCTCGGGCACGCTGGACGTGACCGCCTGTTCAGGTGTCATCTACGACAACGGCGGCGCATCGGGTAGCTACGCTAATAATTGCAACGGGACCATCATCCTCCGCTCTTACAATCCAGGGTCCACCATCACGCTAAGCGGTTCTTACCACACGGAAACCTGCTGTGACAAACTTTATGTTTACGACGGTGTCGGAGGCAATCTGTTGGGCACGTTTCGCGGGACTGGAAACCTGAATCTGACCTCCGTCCCTAACGGCATTTTGGTGCTGACCTTCACCTCCGATGGCAGTGCGACCAATTCCGGCTTCGAGATTCACTTCACTTGTTCCAATTGCACCCCCGACATTCCGGAAATCGCTGAGCAGACAGTATCACCGTTCCCCATTGGCATCAACCTTTTCGACGGATTCACCTTCCGGAACGGCTATGCATCGTATAGCGCTGATGGCTACGGCACCTGCGCCTACCTGTTGGACAACACGAAAATGCAGAACTGTGTGTTTGCCGACAACCATGGCAATCCAGGTAGTTCCAGTCAGGCCGTCCACGCCGAGAACTGTGTCTTTTCCAGCTGCGTTTTCGCGAACAACGATGGATATGGATTGTATGGTAAATCTTTGAATATCAGCAATTGTATGGCTGAAGAAAATGGAAGCTATGGCATGTATGTCACCGACAACAGCACCGTTTCCGAATGCGAGATCCGCTACAACGGCTCCGGATTGTATTTATCGGGAGGGAAATCTAATGGGTGTTTTGTGCACCACAACGGGGTCGCCGGTTCCACCTCCGAAAGCTTCGGCGTTTACAGTTCCAATTCGGCGCAGATTGTGAACTGCACTGTTACAAACAACCATTGCTCGGGACTTTATGCGAACGGCGGCCTGTATGTGAACATGAACATCGCCAACAACAGCTCGGCAAGGAATTCCTCAACCAGCGCTGCCGGTGTGTTGGCGCGAAACAATGCCCGTTTCGTTAACTGCAACATTGTCAACAACAAAGCGACCAGTACCTACAGTGGGAGCAGCAATGTCAGGGGTGGCATCTATAACTACACCAGCGACAACGAATACACCAACTGCATCATTTGGGGGAACAAATCGTATGAGGAAACCGGCAATCTTTACGGCAACGGGACTTTTTCCTATTGTGCCATCGAGGGTGGACAATCGGGTATCGCCAACATCGCGCTTGACACGCTCAACAACGGCAGCAACGCCGCAGCGTCATACGTGCGATTCGTGAATCCGACATCTGTGGCGGGTGTCAGTTCGCAGGCCGATGTTGACTGGAATCTGGCGCCAGGTTCTGCCTGCGTCAACGCGGGCAATCCCAACACTACCTCACTCAACTTGCCGCTTTACGACCTCGGCGGCTCCCTGCGCATCAAGCAAAACCGCATAGACATCGGTGCATACGAGCACGGCCTTGTCAATAGCCAGAATATCTACGACACCATCTGTCTCGGAGAGAGCTTCTTCTACGATGACTACTTTGTCTATCCAGAGATGCCCGGCATGTTCCGCGATACGTTCATTTACAACCAAGCAGGTGCAGATTACATCGCCTATATCAACATTATGGTGAACAACATATATAATGTTAATGTATCTGCCAATATTTGCGAGGGCGAGACCTATTCTTTCAACGGACAGACACTGAGCACAACAGGCACATACCCGGCATACCTCCAATCCTCTTCCGGCTGTGACAGCACCGTGATCCTCAACCTGACCGTTACCCCTATTGTTTATAACAATATCAGTCAAACTGATTGTGATTCATTTATCTGGAATCAGACAACTTATTATGCAACAGGTGATTACATACAGACTTTTGAGGCCGTCACCGGCTGCGACAGCATTGTCACAATGCATCTCACCGTGAACCACTCCACCGCTTCCAATGACTATCTGACCTTATGCCGGAACGCACTGCCTTACTACTACCACGGCATGTTGATTCCCGCCACCACCCCTGAATACGACACA
>JAFRUI010000008.1 GCA_017438945.1 Bacteroidales bacterium | reverse complement strand
CTATTATGCTTGCTTCCACATTGTGCAAGCGTTGTTTTTGCAAAAAGGTATATCCGTCCGCACCCATTCCGGAATGATTTCGCAGTTCAGCCAGCATTTCGTGAAAACGGGCATCGTCTCTTTGGAAGACGGCAGTTTGCTCGCCCGATTATTCCAACTCCGGCAGAAAGCGGATTACAATTGTGCATACGATGTCACGGAAGAAGAAGCAAAAAGTCTGGAGGAACCGACGCATCGTTTTGTGGAGAAGATTGCGGAGCTTATTGAGAAATAGATATTATCGTATATTAGATAATAGGTATTAACGAAAAAGCAACGAACAAAAGAAACAGACTAAAAGACCATATATATTATAGATAGCGTTTGTGGCTATTTTTTTGCGAAAATAATTAATTGTGTCACATAATGGCACATTCATTTTGTTTCTTTGCCGCCGAAATAAAAACAGTTATTATGAAAGGACACATTGAACTTTTTTATGATTTGCCCCATTTGGAGGCGTTTTTAGAGGCCTGCGGCGCACAGTACAATTTACAAGCTCTGAAAAACGAAATTGACGATTTCTTGATAGAGGCGGTCTTGCATCATATTGAGGAAAAGAAATATGTCATCATGGGAACGCTGACTGAATATCTGGAAAACAAGGAGCTCTTTGAAGGAAGTCGTGACCTGTTCCGGCGAATGCCCACCATTTCCAGCGACATCTTTTTCGACACAGACGCGAGCGACCTGCTGGAATGCTCGGACTATCTTGCCGAGAAAGAGCAACCGGTTTTGTTGGAATGGAAAAAGAGCGGAAAGCATGGCAAACAGAAATTGTTCAGGACGACGGCGGATGTCTTGTTTGCGAAGGAGAAAGAATCTGAAAATCAAGCCGATGACAAAAGCAGGCCCCTTGTCTTTCTCGATTTTGACGGGGTGCTGAACACAGAAAGACATTTTGCCGAATTGAAGGGGAAAGGACTGCCGTTCAAAGACAAATATGGTCCATTGTTCGATCCCGAAGCAGTAGAGAACCTGAAGAAAATCATTGATGCCATGGATGCGCAGATTGTAGCCAGTTCATCATGGCGGTATATGGGATTGGGGAATTTGCAGCGGATGTGGCACGACCGTGGTCTGCCAGGCAAAATCGTGGGTATCACGCCCTTGCACACGGACGATGACAAGCTGTTGGAAACAGACCTGAGCCAGTTGGACGAGATCACCGCCGATATGTTCTGCTCCGGCCGAGGCAACGAAATCAAGGCTTATTTCGAGGAGGTGCTGTGCGTTGATGCCACCAAGGAGCGGTATGTCATCTTAGACGACTTGAAAGATGTTCTGCCCGAGCAG
This sequence comes from Bacteroidales bacterium, assembly GCA_017438945.1. Taxonomy (GTDB): domain Bacteria; phylum Bacteroidota; class Bacteroidia; order Bacteroidales; family WCHB1-69; genus F23-D06. The sequence goes on along the minus strand of JAFRUI010000008.1, from coordinate 59,588 downwards.
GAGGATCACTTCATCCGAATCGACCCCATCGTGGGGATTACGGAGGAAGATGCGGAGCGTGCGGTAGAGATATTGAATTGTTAATTTATAGAAATACATTAATTTGCAGCTGCGTTATCTTTAGATTCTGTTTAATTGACTTCGACAGGAACTGGAATAACAATGAAAAATAGTTAAAAATAGAAGTCTACTTGAAAAAGGAACAATATGAAAAAGAATGATTTCAAAGATCCATTGTCTATCAATAATGAAATTGGTGCTTTAGGCAACATGGAGAACTATATGTCACATTCATCAAACAAACCAGACAAATATTATCTCGTCAACACAGATAACGAATTCACAAAAAAAGCAAGGCTTTTGCAGGCTGTTCGTAGATGGCAGACATGTGCTGAATGCGGTTATATCGTCAAAAAAGAAGTAAGGTACTATCATCCAAATCTTGCTTTGAATGGCGAAGTTACAGGGTGTAACTTTCTCAATCATGAAATATTTGAATATGCTAAATCCAGAGTAGCGAATAAAAAGAAATACGAGACAATTGAAAAAAACAGATTATTCAACAATTTCCTGTCAAGTCAACCAATGGCATTCAATCTGTTCTATCCTTTAATGAAAATAGTCAAAAGCAAAGAAGGCAAACACAGACTTGGTTTGGTTATGACTAATCTATTGGACAAAAATAACATTCTAAGAATAAAATATATTGATGAAGTAGGTATAGAATATATCCCTGACTATCGTGAAAACTGTTTAAATGACAGAACAGCCATGGATGCGTTTTTCAGATATGTCACGACTGATGGAGAAATCGGTATCATTGCCATTGAGACCAAGTACACCGACTGCTTAGGACAAAATCAGGCTTCTAATCCTTCGTTGGCAATCAAGACTGCAACAGAGAAAGATGGTATCTCACAAATCTTTACCGCTGAAGGGAAAAAGAAGATTCTGAATGGTGAATTATCTTTGTCACAAATTTATCGAAATGTCCTACTCACAGAAACTGTGAGATTACACGAAAAACTAGACAATTCTATTTCTATTATTATCGCACCCAAAGACAATACTTGCAACAAACAGGACGAAGATCAATTGACTGAAATACTGACAGAGGAATATAAATACAAATTTCAGGTCATATCTCTTGAATCCTTTGTAGAAGCTATCATTAAAGAATTTATTGATGAAGAAATATTCCAAAAATTCCGCTATAGATATTTGGATTTTAGAACTGCAGAATGGCTTCTTAAGAATCTCAGAATGCAATAAACATTTCAATGTGAGTTCATGATGAATACTATAATATGCTAAAATGGAAAGATATTTTTAGTCCTTTCACATCCAATTTTTTTATGTCAGAAGCATTGTTCTAGTAGTAACTTCATGTCATGGTTTGATTATCTTGAAAACCGCTATACCGCATCATGACCCCGACCAACCTTTTCAACCGCTACCTCTGGCTTTTGGAGCAGCTTTCCCCTAACCGTAGGCTCACCAAGGAGAAAATAGACCGGCTTTGGGAAATGTCAGCCCTCAACAAGACCGGAGAGAAGGTGATTCCGTGCCGCACATTCGCACGGATGCGCGATGCCATAGAGGAGCTGTTCGGCATCCGCATTGCCTGCGACCGCTCCGCCAACGTTTATTACATCGCTGACAATCTGGAAGAACAGACCCGGAATGTCCGAAAGTTCCTGCTCTCCGCCTTCTCCGCGAACCACCTGCTGCGCGAAAACCAGGACCTGATGCCCCGAATCCTGATGGACAATGTGTCGGTGGGGGGCAACACCTTCTTGGAAGACATCACTGCCGCCATGCGCGACAACCGCCGCATCGCCATCACCTACCAGAGTTTCGAGATGCAGAAGCCCCGTGAATTCGAGGTTTGCCCGTATGCCCTCCGCTACGCCAATCATCGCTGGTATCTGCTCGCCAAGACCGACTTCCACACCGCACTGCGTCTTTACGCCCTCGACCGCATGAGTACGGTGACTGCCACGCATAGAACTTTTCACCTACCTGAAGATTTTAATGCAGCCGATTTTTTCTCCCGTTTCTTCGGAGCAATGATTACCGATGCTGATGTTGAAACCATCCGTCTGAAAACCAATGATTTCCGAACGCCCTATCTTCGCTCGCTACCGTTGCACCAGAGTCAGAAGGAAATCCGTCCCGATGAGTTCGAGCTGCGCCTTGTCCCCACCCCCGACTTTCTGCAAGCTTTGCGTTCCATTGGTCCAGACATTGAAATCACGCGCCCGAAGTGGTTACGAGAACAGTTTCGAAACGAAGCAAAGACGCTGATGAAACGATACGGTGGTAAAGAATTGCCCTAAACGAGGTTTGAATGCCGTACGAATTTCCCGGAGGAAGCAAAGGAGTTGTTCGCCAAGACCGAGTAGTTCGCGAAACTGAGATATGAAGGGTACAAGAAATTAAATGATGGAAAATAAAATCATCCATTGACCCGTAGGGGCGAATAATCATTCGCCCCTGCGCACCCCAAAAACCGGGCGCTGACCCATCGCGGTCGGCGCCCGGTTTCTCGTGTCGGAATATTTCCTATCTTTGCCATCCAAATTTTTACGTGTATGAAAATGCTCTTGATTCTTCTCGCCGTCTCTTTGGCGGTTTCAGCCGTGGGCTGGAAATATTTCATCTACTTCTTCAGCCTCGGCTACGGCTACGGTGTGGCAGCCTTGGCAGTTGCTCTTCTCTGCCTGTATGGCGGAACGCTCACATGGTCCGCCGTCGCGCTTTGCGCAATGCTGATCCTTTTCGGCTGCCGCCTCGGCACCTACCTGCTGCTGCGCGAGAAGCGCACCGCCGCATACCGCAAGATCCTCTACGATCCCTCGCTGCAAAAAAAGAAGCCCGTCGGCGTCATCATTACCGTGTGGCTCTTCTGCGCCATCCTGTATGTGCTGCAGGTGAGTCCCGTGGCGTTCCGCATGGACAATGCCGCGAAGGGGGTGGAAGTGAGCGAGCTGTGGGCATGGATCGGGGCCGCCGTCATGCTTTGCGGCATCCTGCTGGAAGCCGTCAGTGATGCGCAGAAGTCGGCCGCCAAGAAGCGCAACCCCAAACGTTTTGTCGATACAGGGCTTTACCGTATCGTGCGCTGCCCCAACTATTTGGGCGAGGTGGTCATCTGGACGGGCGCGTTGCTCAGCGGCATCGGCGCGGGTCTGGCCGCATGGCAATGGATCATAGCCATAATCGGCTACATCGGCATCGTGTATGTCATGTTCAGCGGCGCACGCCGTCTCGAAATCCGCCAAAACGAGGTCTATGGCAACGACCCCGAATATCAGAAGTACGCCAAAAGCACCCCTATTCTGATACCGTTGCTGCCCCTTTACAGCGTTGAGAAGTACAAGTGGCTGCAGGCGTAATATACTCTACAGAACCTCCAACAAAAGTCTGGCAGCCAAGTCACCTTGGTGCTGTAAATTCTCCAGTGATCTTAACGCACATTGTTTCACCGTATCATCCTCATTTTCAGAATGGTTAAGGATAAGGTGCCGTTCGTAATCCACGGTGAATTCGGGATGTCCTTGGAAGGTGAGGATGTGTCGGCCGATGCGGAAGCCCTCGTAGCGGCAGAAGTCACTGGTGGCGAGGGGGATGGCACCTTCCGGCAATTGCGTCACTTGGTCGTGGTGGTTGACGATAAGACGCATTTTCTTGTCGGGGAAATAAGGGAACATGTCCGCGTCCAAAACCTCCATCTCGCGGATGCCCACGCCCCAGCCTCCGGCATAGCGTTCCACCTGTCCGCCCAGCGCCTGCGCGATGACCTGATGCCCGAAGCAGATGCCGACGAGGGGGATTTGCTGCTTCGCGGCCTTCCGAATCCACTCCTGTAAAGATAAGATCCACGGCAGGGCGTCGTAGGCGGCGTTGTTGGAACCCGTGATGAGGTAAAGCTCATCCGCGGCGGGATGTTCCGGCAATTCGCCGTCCAGCGTGCGAAACACCTTGAGGATGATGTTTGGATCCACGGAATGGAACCGCTTCTCGAAAAAGTATTCGTGGCTCGGAATGCTCTCCGGCAGTAGTCCGGGGAACGTGTCGCAAAGCAGGAGGTTGATGACAGGTTGGCGCATAGGTCTGTTGATTTCAGGCGGCAAAAATACTTTTTTTCAACAAACTGCAACCATTTGACTTTTTTGCTTCATAGTACTGTATAATGTTGTAACTTTGCCGCGCCGTTGTCTTCGGAGGGTGTTTTCGGACTTCGCCCCATTTGCGGACGCTGCGTGAAAAGTGAAAGATTAGGAGTCCCCACAAGATTATTAAAAATATGAATACCACCATCGAAAAATCCCTTGATTACCGCTGCTTTCTGCTCGGAATCATCCTGTATTGGATGTTTGACGCCGTTTGGGCATCGTTCACTCCGTTCCTCTTCGCGCTGGAAGCCGTGCTGCATCCGACATCCATAGTCGTCGGGAAATCCCTGCTTTTCCTGCTAGTCTTTTACCTGCTGTTCCGCAAACCAAGGATGTTCGATGTCAAATGGGGGCATCTCGCGATGCTGGTCGGCTTCATCCTCCTGATGACAGCGCTGGATGTTTTTCTGCTCGACCGCTTCTTTGACGTTCAATCTGTCGCGGACAATCGGATGGAATGTGATGTCACTATGCTTACGATGCGAAATGTGAGGAAATGGACGAATCTAGCCGTTTCACTCCTCTTCATCGGCTTTTTGTGGTGGTGTTACGATTCGGAGAAAACAGAAGCCGATGCGAAAGTACCGGCAGAAAAATCGCGAAGTTATTACGCAGGGATACTGTTTGTCATAACCATCGAATATATGCTCTATGCCGTTTCCATTTTAGGAGGCATATTGTGGTTTTATGTGCATCAGCCTGTGTTGATGGAGGTTATTCTTTGCCTGCTGATGGCCTTGGTTACAGGTGTAGCCATCTATTTGCTGGCCAAAAGGCGGACGATAGTTTTTCCGCTTGCGGTGATTATAGCGGTTGTTGCCGTTCATTTTTTCATTTCCAATTATTTGGGTGTCATCCTATTTGAACACTGCACCGCAAACACAGTCACCACCCAATATGGGATGCTTTTCGACAATGTCGCCAATTGTTGTAATTGGGTGTTGTTTTTGGCCGCTTTTGTCCTTTATCGCAGGGAGATGAAACAACAAAATGTGTAGAGACGCGCCATGGCACGTCTCTACGAATCCCATTCCGAGACACAATCCGATTATTTCAACAACTGCGCCGTGTGCGCCTTGGTGTTCACCTTGCCGATGGCGTCGATGATAACACCCTGCTCGTCTATGACGTAGGTTGTTCTCAACGTACCCTCGGTCACCTTGCCGTACATCTTCTTCTCGCCCCATGCCTCGTAGGCCTTCAGGATGGTGAGGTCGGTGTCGGCGATGAGGTGGAAGGGCAGTTCATACTTGGCGATGAACCGCTGGTGCGAAGCGGCGGAGTCGCGGCTCACGCCCAACACCTCGTAGCCCATAGCCAAGAACCGCTGGTAATTGTCGCGCAGGTCGCAGGCCTCGGCGGTGCAGCCCGGCGTGCTGTCTTTGGGGTAGAAATAGAGCACGAGCTTCTTGCCAGCGAAGTCGCTCAGTTTCACGGGATTCCCGTTTTCGTCAACGCCCTCGAAATAAGGGGCTTTTGTTCCGATTTGTAACATTTTCTGTAAGTTTGTTTTGGGTGGCAAACATACATAAAAAAAGCATATTTCTTCTCTCTTGGATGAGATTCAAGTTTTTTTTGTAATTTTGCATTTTCATGCAATAAACATCCATTATGAGAAAGAAAACCCACCTTTTGTGCATCGCGCTGATGATGCTTGTGATGGGCGCCCGCGCCGACGAGGGTATGTGGCTCCCCTACTCCATCAATGGCCAGAATCTGGCTGACATGCAACGACTTGGCTGCAAGTTGACAGCCGAACAGATCTTCAGTTTCAACCAGCCCAGCTTGAAGGACGCCATCGTGCAATTCGGCGGCGGCTGCACCGGTGAGCTGATTTCTCCCGAAGGACTGCTGCTCACCAACCACCACTGCGGACTTTCCTATGTGCAATCCCATGCCTCCGTGGAGCACGACTACCTGCAGGATGGCTTTTGGGCTCGCAGCAAGGCAGAAGAGCTCCCCAACGAAGGACTTACCGTCTCCTTCCTCGCCTATATCGAGGATGTCACCACAGCCATCTTGAAGGGTGTCACCGACGACATGTCCGAGGCCGACCGTGCCGCGAAAATCTCGGAGAACGGCAAGAAATTGACCCTCGAACGCAAAGGCAAACGCGATGTGGAGGTGGAAATCGTGCCTTTCTACCACGGCAACCAATACATCTTATTCGAATACGACGTCTATAGGGATGTCCGCCTCGTGGCCTGCCCGCCGTGGGGTATCGGCAAGTTCGGTGCCGACACCGACAACTGGACGTGGCCGCGCCACAAGGGCGACTTCTGCATCTTCCGTGTCTATACCGCCCCCGACGGTTCTCCCGCCAAGTACAGCAAGGACAACATCCCGATGAAGTCCAAACACTACCTGCCGATTTCGCTGAAAGGTGTGCAACCCGGCGACTACACGATGATTCTCGGCTATCCCGGCAGCACCGACCGCTACTCTGCCTCCGGCGCCGTGAAGAACGTCATTGAGCTCGAAGGACCCGCCATCGTGGATTGCCGTACCACCAAGTTAGAGCAGTACCGCAAGCACATGGATGCCGACCCTGCCGTCTTCATACAGTACGCCTCCAAACAGGCCAGCGTCAGCAACTATTGGAAATATTACATCGGCCAGGTGAAACAGCTGAAGCGCAACAAAGTGTATGAGAAACGTTTGGAACAGGAGCAGGCTTTCCGCCAGTGGGCCGCACAGGACAAAAACCGCAAAGCCAAATATGACGGCATTTTCGACGAAATGAACAACTACTGGAACCACCAGTCCAAATACCAGAAGGCGCTGATCTATCACCGTGAAGCCGGCTGGCACGGTGGCGAAGCCGTCACATTCGCCCTGCGGTTCAGACAGCTGAACAGCATTATAGAGAACAAAACCGCCACCCCGAATGCCATCAAAGAGCGAGCCAACGGAATGAAGAAATCTATTCAGGATTTCTTCAAAGACTACAACAAAGCGCTCGACCGCGACGTCACCATCGCCTTGCTGAACCTGTTTTACAAAGATGTGAACCCCGCCCAGCTGCCCGCCACCATCAAAAAAGTGGGTGACAAAAACCACGGCGATTTCACCGCTTTTGTAGATAACGCTTTCGCCAAATCCATCTTCGTGGATCAGGCTAAGATGGAAGCTTGGTTGAACAATCCCAAATCTCTGTCGAAAGACCCTGTCTATGCCCTGATGTACGACATCCTGCAGTCATATTGGAATTTGAGCGATCAGGCCGAAAAAGTGGAATGCGGCCGCGCTAACCGCCTCTATATGGAAGGGTTGATGGAGATGCAAAAGGATCGCAATTTCTATCCCGACGCCAACTTCACGATGCGCCTCACTTACGGTAGCGTGCAGGACTGCCAGCCGGCGGATGCCATCACCTACAACTACATCACCACCCTCGACGGTGTAATGGCCAAGTATAAACCCGGCAACTGGGAGTTTGACGTGCCGCAAGACCTCATCAAACTGTGGGAAAACCACGATTACGGCCGCTATGCCGACAAGAACGGCGACCTGGTGGTCAACTTCATCACCACCAACGACATCACAGGCGGCAACTCCGGCAGCCCGGTCATTGACGCTAACGGCAATCTCGTGGGACTGGCCTTCGACGGCAACTGGGAAGCCATGAGTGGCGACATCGCTTTCGAAAATGAAGTTCAGCGCACCATCTGCATGGACATGCGCTACCTGCTCTTCATCATCGACAAGATGGCCAACGCCCAGAACCTGATGCAAGAACTTAAAATCATACAATAAAACACCATCGTAATGAAAAAAAATTGCGTAATCATTCTGTTCGTTGCCCTTTTGACGGGCATCATGTTCCACGCTAACGCCCAAGCCCCTTATAAAAACGGCATTGGCGTGTCGGTCGGCAACATGCAAGCATTGACTTTCAAGACTTTTGGAGGAAACCATTTCGCCTTCCAGGTGGATCTGGGCACCAAATACATCACCACTGACGGCCGCTTCAAAAATTTGGACCTCACGGGAGTGAACATCTGGACCCTTGAGCTGAATCCCAACATTATGTTTGAAGGCCGATTGGCTGGCAAGCTGTATGGTCTGGTAGGACTTGGCGCCAGTATCGGCTACAGCTGGTCGTCGATGAGCTATGATGTCGGTTGGATATGGATTCACACCCGCAGCGATTTCGGAAAATGCGGTGCCAACGGCATTTTCGGGTTGGAATACAAATTCAACGCCCCCGTGGCCTTGCAATTCGACTTCCGTCCGGGATACGGCTGCCTCTTCGCCGAACATTACGACGCCCATTACTTTGACTGGAGCGTGAATCTCGGCGTCCGATATACTTTTTAATTCATAATTGAAACTGAATCTTTGCTTCGAAAAAATATTTTGCGATTATGATACCCCGTTATTCGCGTCCGGAGATGAGCGCCGTCTGGACTGAGGAAAACAAATTCGGTGCCTATTTGAAAGTGGAAATCGAAGCCGCCGCCGCATGGAGCCAACTCGGCGTGATTCCGGCTGAAGACGTTGAGAAACTGCGCACGAAGGCCACCTTCGACGTGCAGCGTATCTACGAAATCGAGAAGGAGACCCGTCACGACATCGTGGCGTTCACCCGCGCCGTGAGCGAGAGTCTCGGCGACGAAAAGAAGTGGGTGCACTACGGGCTCACCTCCACCGATGTGGTGGATACCGCCAACGGCTACCTCATCAAGCAAGCCAACAACATCCTGCGCAAGGATCTCCAGCGGTTCATCGAGATTCTCAAGAAACGGGCTTACGAGTTCAAAGACACGCCTTGCATCGGGCGCACGCACGGCGTTCACGCCGACATCACCGCTCTTGGACTGAAGTGGGCGCTGTGGTTCGAGGAGATGCGCCGCAACATCGAGCGTTTCGAGATGGCCGCCGCCGATGTGGAGTGCGGCAAGATCAGCGGCGCCGTGGGCAACTTCGCCAACACCCCGCCGTTTGTGCAGGACTATGTCTGCGAGCAGCTCGGCATCCACTCCGCCCGCATCTCCACGCAGGTGCTGCAACGCGACCGCCACGCCCACTACATGGGCACCATCGCGCTCATCGCATCCACGATGGAGCAGATGGCCATCGAGGTGCGCCACTGGCAGCGCACGGAACTCCGCGAGGCCGAGGAGGCCTTCGGCAAAGGGCAGAAAGGTTCCTCCGCGATGCCCCACAAGCGCAACCCCATCGGCAGCGAGAACATGTGCGGCTGCGCGAGAATCCTCCGCGGCTACATGGTCAGCGCCTACGAAAACATCCCGCTCTGGCACGAACGCGACATCTCCCACTCCTCCGCCGAGCGCATTATGCTCCCCGACGCCACCATTCTGCTCGACTACATGCTCAACCGCTTCGGCAACATCCTCGAGAACCTCGTCGTTTTTCCAGAAAACATGCTGAAAAACATATACTTGACCCACAAGGTTATCTTTGCGCAGCGCGTCATGACCGCCCTCATCAACAAGGGCTTCTCCCGCGAAAGCGCCTACGACCTCGTGCAACCCATCGCCATGAAAGCATGGTTCGAAGGACAGGACTACAAGGAACTTCTCTCCCAAAACGAGACCGTCATGAGCCACTTCACTCCCGAAGAACTCGACCAGTGCTTCACGTTGGAGTACTACCTGAAGCAGGTGCCCGCCATCTTCGAACGCGTGTTCGGCAATTAGAAATTAGCAATTAGCAGTTAGTAGTTAGTAATTACCGCTCTAACGTGTGCCAACTACTAACTGCTGACTACTAACTGCTAACTAAAAGAATAACCACCATTAAAAATCGCATTATGAAAAATCTAAACATTTTAGGAACCCAAAACTCCCTTTTCAACGAGTTCATCTCCGAAGTGCGCAGCGTTGAAATGCAGGTGGACAGCATGCGTTTTCGAAGGAACCTGGAACGCATCGGTGAGATTTTCGCCTACGAAATCAGCAAGAACATGGCCTACGCCGAACAGGAGGTGGTCACCCCGCTGGGCATCGCCAATATTCCCCGCCTGCAGGAAAAGCCGGTATTGGCTACCATCTTGCGCGCCGGACTGCCGCTGCATCAGGGAATGCTCAACTATTTCGACCACGCCGACAACGCCTTCATTTCCGCATTCCGCAAATATTACAAGGATGGCACCTTCGAAATCCAAATCGACTATCTCTCCTCGCCTGACTTGGACGAGAAAACGCTGATTCTTTGCGACCCGATGCTCGCCACCGGACAGTCACTTGCATTGGCATACGAGGAACTCATGAGCAAGGGTGACCCGTTGCACACGCACATCGTGAGCGTCATCGCCAGCCGGCAAGGCCTTGATTACGTGATGAGTAAGCTCCCCACAGACAATTGCACTTTCTGGATCGGTGCTGTGGATGAGGAACTGACCGCGCACTCCTACATCGTGCCCGGCCTCGGTGATGCCGGCGATCTCGCCTACGGCATCAAAGAGTAGGACCTGTTGCCTGTTGCCTATTGCCTATTGCCTAAAAAATGGTTTTCAGCAGCAACGTCTTTCTGATACTGTTTCTGCCTGTTTTTTTGATATGCTATTTCGCAGGTCCAAAAAAATGGCGAAATATCATTTTGTTGCTGTTTTCCATCGTCTTCTACTCGTATGGGGCACCGACCTTTATCCTTCTGCTTCTCGGTTCCACCATCATCAATTTCTATCTGGTAAAGTTGTTGTATAAGTCTAATAATCTTGTACACAGAAAATTACTTGCAGGATTGGCCATTGCAATCAGCTTGGGACTTTTAGGTTATTTCAAGTATGCGAACTTCTTTGTGGACAACCTGAATGCAATACTGGGGGCCATCGGCTTGGAACCTTTCACTTTCGCGAAGGTGGTGCTGCCCATCGGAATATCCTTTTTCACGTTCCAATCCATCACATACGTGGTCGATGCTTATCGCAATGTCCATAAGCCGATGGATCGGCTCACCGACTACATGCTCTACATCATCATGTTTCCCCAGCTGATCGCGGGTCCGATTGTGCGCTATTGCGACATTGCAGACGAAATCCGAAGCAGGGAGCAGAACTGGTCGGAAAGCCTACAGGGCTTCTACCGTTTTGTGATTGGACTTTCCAAAAAGATACTTATTGCAGATGTGATTGGCCGTCAAGTGGATACAGTGCTTGCAGGCGATTTGCTGACCATGGGTAGCGGCACAGCATGGATCACCATCATCGCCTACACCATGCAGCTCTATTTCGATTTCTCAGGCTATTCCGACATGGCCATCGGTCTCGGCAAAATCATGGGATTCCATTTTCCCGAGAACTTTGACAACCCGTACAACTCCGCAAGTGTCAGCGAGTTCTGGAGACGCTGGCACATCACGCTGGGTACATTCATGCGCAACTATCTTTACATTCCGCTCGGCGGCAACCGCTGTTCCAAACCGAGGATGTATTTCAACCTTTGGGTGGTGTTTCTCCTTTCGGGATTATGGCATGGCGCAAGCTGGAATTTCGTCGTTTGGGGCGCATATCACGGCTTCTGGCTTGTATTGGAACGCATCGGATTGAGCAAAATCTACGACAAGATGGGAAAGATACCCAGCGTCATCATCACTTTCCTTATCGTAACGATAGGCTGGGCCATTTTCCGCATCGAAAACCTGCCAGATGCCTTCTCCTTTATTTCAAGACTCTTCGCTTTTGATTTCCAGTCAATTGTACTGATTTCAAGTCCACATTTTTACGTCACACTCGTTCTGGCAATAGTCCTTGCTTTCATCGTTCTCTCCCCATTTGGGAAAAAAATGCAAAACTGGGTATATTACACAGATTTCTCAAATAATCAGCACATTGCTGTCTGGTCTGCCAGCATTCTCCTTTTCATATTCTGCCTCAGCGCAATTAGCGCGACAGGATTCAGTCCTTTCATCTATTTCAAGTTTTAGAGGTCAGACATGAAAGATTTACTACATAAAACATTGTTTGTCAGCACGACATTACTCTTGCTGCTCATTTTGATCCAAACCGGCACCGGTGTTTTCAAGCTCAAGCCGCTCAATGGGGTTTCCAACGAAGCGGAAATACCGAAACTGACACTCAAAAGCTATACTGACCACTCCTTCCAAGACGGTCTGAACCGATATTTACTGAAACACCTCGGCTTTCGGGAGTGGATGATCCGACTTTACAACCAGTATCTCTGGAGCTGTTTCCACGAAACAAACAATGCCACCGTGATGCGCGGGAAAGGGAACTGGTTGTTTGGAGAGGGAAGGGTCAAAGAACACTACGAGAGCTTGATGTACAAATACACCAACGACACGGCCGAAATGAAACGGATTTTGGAGACAGAGGCACTCCGTCTATGGAAGGTACAGGAGTTACTAAAAGAGTACAACATCTACATTTTCGTTGACATAAACCCCAGTAAACATGTTATTTTTCCAGAATATCTTCCCGAAAACAGGTCATACTTCAGACCCATAGGTGTTCGCGCTTACGATTACCTGAAAAAACGATTCGACGACCTCAATGTGAACTACATTGATTTTATACCCGTTTTCAAGAATCTCAAGGATACTGCTGATTATCCTTTATTTACCGAGACTGGCGCACATTGGAGCAATATCGCCTCCTGGCACGCTTTCGATTCCATTATCAAATACATGGAACACATTGGTAATCAAAATCTTGTTAACCTCGACATCTATGACAAACACTATGACAAAACCCGTTCTCCTGACAATGACCTTGAACTGGTTCTCAATCTGATATTCCCTATTAAAACACCCAAAAATCTATATGCCGTGGTAGGGGTCAAAAGAGACTCCTTGGCGGCCAAACCCAATTTTTTGACCGTGGGCGATTCTTTCTTTTGGAATATCCTCGACAATGTCCCGCTTTGGGAAATTTTCCAATCAAATACCTACTGGTTTTATAACAGCACTATCCATGGCGATAAGGCACACACTTCCACATCGGAGGTGGATTTTGAGCAGGAACTGATGCGACACGATTACATCATGTTGATTTATAATACCGTGACGCTATACGAATTCAGTCATAAATTTTTGCCGCGAGCCTTGCTGCATCTCTGTTACGACAAAGCCGCCATCGATTCCATGGCCCTCAACATTATAGATAGCATTTCTTTATATCATCCAGAACAGTACCGTGAAGTCCTACATGTGGCTAAAGAAACCAAACAAAACGTGGACACTGTTCTCCATAAGAAAGCGTTAGATATGCTTTACACAGAGCCGGAGAAATATTTCAAAGAACTGGAAGGCAACAAATTGCCCACCCACCGAAATAAAGATTTGAAAGCTATTAGAAATAATTGTACTTTTGCACTCTCAAATAAATAATCTGTTTTCTATTTCATCTTATTTTGACGATATTGTGAATCTTGGTATTCGCTACACTTTTTTATAAAATCAACTGAACTGTTTATACTTTTTCAATTTCAGAAAAATGAAGAAAATATTAGGAATCGGCAACGCACTGGTGGACATTCTGGTGCATATTGACAATGATGAGATTCTCGACCGCTTAGGATTGCAGAAGGGCGGCATGGAGATGATCGACGCCCAGCGGAAACGCGAGATTCTGGAGGTGATTTCCGGAATGCCGCAGACCATGGCAACAGGCGGCTCCACCGCTAACACCATACATGGTTTGGCCCGTTTAGGGGCGCAGGCAGGTTATATCGGCAAAGTGGGCAACGATGATTTGGGCAGACTTTTCCGCGAAGAGTGCCAACGCTTCGGCGTAATCCCGCATCTCATTGAATCCAACGAAGATACAGGTGTGGCCATCTCTTTCATCTCCCAAAATGCAGAGCGCACCTTTGCTACTTACCTCGGTGCCGCCGCAACTATGCAACCCGACCAAGTGGATGCTGAAATCCTGAAAAGCTACGACATCATCCATATCGAAGGCTACCTCATCTTTAACCACGACTTGATCCTGTCAATTTGTCAGAAATCCAAGGAGCAAGGGCTTCAAATCTCCATGGATATGGCCAGCTATAATTTGATAGAGAGCAATTTGGATTTCGTGAAAATGCTTTTGCGAGATTATGTGGATATTATTTTCGCCAATGAAGAGGAAGCCAAAGCTTTCACTGGCGTGGAAAACCTGGAGGCTCTGCATGTGCTCTCGGGATACTGTCCCGTGGCTATCGTGAAAGTCGGCAAGGACGGATCCTACATCAAGATGGACGGCGAAGTCACTGCCATAACTCCTGTGGACGCTGTCCGCCGTGACACCACGGGAGCCGGCGACATCTACGCCTCTGGATTCCTATACGGACTCATCAACGACTTCGGTGCATTGAAATCTGGCAACCTGGCCTCTTATCTGTCCGCAAGACTGATTGAGTACATAGGTGCAAAACTTCCCGATGAGGAATGGGCAAATATAAAAAAAGAGGAACTTTAAGGTTCCTCTTTTTTTGATTTTGAGCCACTTGTGAGACTTGAACTCGCGACCTACGCATTACGAATGCGTCGCTCTACCAACTGAGCTAAAGTGGCTGGTTTTGCGCGGCAAAGATACACTTTTTTTCGATATCCTTAAATGCCGCGCGATTTTTTATTTCCTACTCTTGTGTGGCAGGAATGACAGAAACGTAAGATCTGTCTTTGTAGGTCTTTTTGAATTCGACGATACCGTCACACAAAGCGAAGAGGGTGTGGTCTTTACCCATTCCCACGTTCTTGCCAGGGTTGTGAACGGTTCCTCTTTGGCGGACGATGATGTTGCCAGCTTTGGCGAACTGACCACCGAAGATCTTCAAACCTAATCTTTTACTCGCTGATTCGCGGCCGTTCTGTGAACTACCGACACCTTTTTTATGAGCCATACGTCTTAATTTTAATCGTTAATAAAAATTTTACAGGGTTATGTTATCAATCTTGATGGAGGTCAGGCACTGGCGATGACCATTCAATTTCTGATAACCTTTTCTTCTTTTCTTCTTGAAAACAAGAACTTTGTCACCTTTCAGGTGTTGGAGAACGGTAGCGGTTACGTTCGCACCGGAAACGGTCGGCGTACCTACTTTGACATCACCGTCATTATCCACTAACATTACGCGGTCAAATGTGACTTGCGCACCTTCTTCAGCCTTGAGGCGCTGAACATAGACTCTGCGGTCTTTTTCAACCTTGAATTGTTGCCCGGCTATTTCTACAATTGCGTACATTTTGGTATAATTTTTGTTTGTAATTTTTTGGGCGGCAAAAATAAGATTTTTTTTGATACAACCCATTTATATGCAATTTTTTTTAAACTTTTCCGTTATCATAGGGTTTTCAATAAGAATATACAATGAAAAATACAGTAAATATGAAAGCAATGAATTGTTCTAAAGCTCTGTTAATCGCAATTTTATCCATTTTCGCCTGCACATACAGCGGATGTTCGCAACCGGAAAAACGGGTGGCGAAATATGTCGACCTGACAGAAGCGGCAGAGTCGTCTGTGAACGCTGTCGTCTATATCAAGACCGAATTTACGCAGAAAAACTCCATGTGGGATGACTTTTTCGGCGGCACCATCTGGGAGCATTTCTTCGGTTCCGCTCCAAGTACCTACCCTGTGCAGGCAGCCGGCTCCGGGGTGATCATCTCCTCCGACGGTTATATCGTGACCAACAACCATGTAGTGGAAGATGCGGAAAAAGTGACGATTACGTTGAATGACAAGCGCGAGTATGAGGGCGAAATCATCGGTACCGACCCCGCCTCCGACCTGGCGCTCATCAAAATCAACGAGAACCGTCTCCCCTACCTGACATTCGCCAACTCTGATTCCGTGCGCATCGGTGAGTGGGTGTTGGCCATCGGCAACCCCATGGGACTGAACTCCACGGTCACCGCCGGTATCATCAGTGCAAAAGCCCGTCAGCTCAACACTGGCCGCAACACCATGTCCGATGAGGTATATCTTCAGACTGATGCCGCTGTCAACTCAGGCAACTCCGGCGGCGCACTGGTCAACGCTGATGGCAAACTGGTCGGTATCAACACCGCCATCGCCTCCGGCAACGGCTACTACACCGGCTACTCTTTCGCTATCCCCTCCAATATCGTCCAAAAAATCTGCTACGATCTGGAACATTTCGGCACCACCCAACAAGCCTACCTTGGCGTTTCCATCATGGAGCTGAACGCCACCAATGCCAAAGAGCTGAATCTCAGCGACGTAAATGGCATCTACGTGGCCGAAGTCTCTGACAACGGCGCTGCTGCCCAAAACGGTTTTCAGGAAGGCGATGTCATCACTCATATCGACAACACCCCTGTCAACAGCCTGGCGGAAGTGCGCGGTGTGCTCAAAACAAAGTCGCCCGGTGACAAAGTGAAGGTCATTTTAGTCAGAAACAAAGAAAATTTAACCAAAAATGTAACTTTATTAAATAGTAAAGGTACAACTGAAAAGGTTGAAAAATAGCTGTCGGCTGTTAGCTGTTAGCTGTTAGCCTTTAGCTGTTGGAAAAATAGCTAAAGGCCAATAGCCAAAAGCTAAAAGCCAAAGGCCAAAAGCTAAATAAATGAGACAATTAAAAATATCGAAATCCATCACCAACCGCGATTCTGCATCGCTGGAACGGTTTTTGTCCGACATCAGCAAGGTGCAGATGATTGGCGCGGATGAAGAGGTGGAGCTGGCACGTAAAATCAAAGCTGGGGACGAGGATGCCCTCAACAAGTTGGTCACCACCAACTTGCGCTTTGTCGTGTCCGTGGCCAAGCAGTACCAGAATCAAGGTATCGGACTGCAAGACCTCATTAACGAGGGCAACTTGGGACTTATCAAAGCCGCGCAACGTTTCGACGAGACGCGCGGCTTTAAATTCATCTCCTACGCAGTGTGGTGGATCCGTCAGGCCATCCTGCAGGCTATTGCTGACCAGTCGCGCATCGTGAGACTGCCCCTGAACCAAGTCGGTGTCATCAACAAAATCAAAAAAGAAACCGCCCGTTTGGAACAGACGCTCAACCGCCTGCCCACCACTGAAGAGATCGCCAACGCCATGGACATGCCCGTCTATAAGGTGGCGGAGATCATGAAGATGAACAACCACCCGCAATCCATTGACTCCCCGATTGCACCCAACGAGGAAACCCGTTTCGTGGATGTCTTCGTCCATGACAACGACGAGAACACAGACACCTCGCTGATGAAAGAGTCCCTCTCCTCTGAAATCAACGATCTGTTGAAGACCCTCCCCGACAAGGAAGCGGATGTCCTGCGTCTTTTCTTCGGCATCGGCACCTCGCACGAACACACGCTGGACGAAATCGGCGACAAGCTGGAGCTCTCCCGCGAGCGCGTGCGGCAAATCAAAGAACGCGCCCTTAAAAGACTGCGTCAAAGTGCAAAAAACAAGAACTTAAAAAGCTATTTATAGGAAAACATCTCCATCTTCATGAAAAAAGCCCTGTTTTGTTTCCTGATAACGATGGGTTTATGCGTATTTTTTTCAGCCTGTAAGCCAAGACCTCTGCCCGAGCCAAAGCCTATGGGCTATTTCCGTATTGACCTGCCAAATCACCAATACCGGACTTTAGACACTTCCCTTCCTTTCCGATATGAACAGTCCGTTTTCGCAAACACCACTATAGAAAAACAAAAGGACAACACTTTATGGATGACCGTTTCTTATCCTGATTTGAAAGCATCGCTCCGGTTCACCTGTTTTGAAGTCAAGAATGCGGACAGTCTGCGAAAGTTGATGGTTTCCGAAGACAAAATGGTGAAATTCCATTATCAGAAAGCGGATGACGTGCAATATTCTGTCATCAAAGATCCGGAAACACACCTTTGGGGACAAACTTACGAAATTTACGGCAAAGAAGTGGCCACGCCGTTCCAGTTTTGGCTGACCGACAGTGCTCACCGATTCGTTCGCGCCACCCTATACTTTGACGAAACGCCCAACAACGACTCCCTGCAGCCTGTCATACAATATCTTAAAGAGGATGCCATGCACCTCATAAACACTTTCGAATGGAGACCTTAAATCCGTTTTCAATCTTCCACATCCGCGACGATGCCGAATTCGAGCAATCGGCATTGTCCGTTTTTCGTTTCCAATTCGCCCATAATACAACATATCGCTCATATTGCCAGC
This sequence comes from Bacteroidales bacterium, assembly GCA_017438945.1. Lineage (GTDB taxonomy): Bacteria > Bacteroidota > Bacteroidia > Bacteroidales > WCHB1-69 > F23-D06. The sequence continues at coordinate 41,323 of JAFRUI010000008.1, read as the reverse complement.
TTCTTAACATCAAAAAAGAAGACATTCATCATCTGGAGGACATTCCCTTCTTACCTATTTCGTTTTTTAAGACCCACGCCGTCAAGACCACTACATTTACGCCAGCCCTAACCTTCCGCAGCAGCGGCACCACGGGAATGCAACAATCCCGGCACCTCATTAAAGATGCAATCATCTACCAAACGAGTCTGACGGAAGGATTCCGTTTTTTTTATGGGAATCCGTCCGACTATACCTTCCTCGCACTTTTGCCCAATTATCTGGAACAGAAGCATTCCTCCCTGGTTTATATGATGGACTCGCTGATGCGTCAGTCGCACTCCAAGGAAAGCGGATATTATCTTTATAATCACGAAGATCTGTATAAAAAACTCATCCAACTGCGTGATAACAAGCAAAAAACAATCTTATGGGGCGTGACCTTTGCTCTTTTGGATTTTGCCGAAAATTACACGCTGGATTTTCCAGAACTTATTGTGTTTGAGACAGGAGGAATGAAAGGCCGTCGGAAAGAAATGGTAAAGGAAGAACTGTACGCCACCCTTCGCAAAGCATTTGGCGTGCCGGACATCCATTCTGAATATGGCATGTGCGAACTGCTGTCGCAAGCATACAGCAAAGGGGGAAACATCTTTGCCACTCCACCGTGGATGAAGCTGCGCCTACGCAACGAGAAAGATCCTCTTGACAGCAGTGACTCCGTCAGCACCGGCGTCATCAACGTCATCGATCTGGCCAATATATACAGTTGTTCATTCATTGCCACCGAAGACCTTGGCCGCCGCCACCCGCAAGGCATTGAAGTGCTCGGCCGCCTCGACCACGCACAAATCCGTGGCTGTAACTTGATGGTTCTGTGACAGTCCTATTTCAGCACCCGTAGAGACGTTGCGCGCAACGACTCTACAACGACAATTTCTTTAGGTCGTGAATTCGTATTTTATTTGTATCTTTGCAAAGTCCCCTTTTTAAGGGAATGCATTTTTAAATTATTGTTAACCAAACGATTATAGAATTATGAAAAAATGGCTGTATGGAATTCTTTGCGTAGTGATGGTGGCTGTGGCGGCTTTGGTATTAATCTGCGCCACATCCGGCGATGACGTCATGACCAAGAAAAACGGTGCCTATATCGTAAACACCACCAAACTGGGGGCGGATGTCCAAGGTTATAATGGTCCCACCCCGCTGAATATTTACATCAAGGGAGACAAAATCGAAAAAATCGAAGCGTTGCCAAATGACGAAACCCCGCGGTTCTTCGAAATGGTGAAAACCAACTTGCTCCACAAATGGAACGGCATGACCGTGAAACAGGCAGCCACTGCTAACGTGGATGCAGTGACCGGCGCCACCTACTCTTCCAACGCCGTCAAAGAGAATGTGCGATTGGGTGTGAAATATTACCAAAAACATAAAAAGTAAGTCAGGCAATAGCAAAGAGATGAGGCATCGTGTGTGTTTGTGCATGGCTGTTTTCGGGCTGCTGCTGTTCGCGGCGGTGGAGAGTGCTTTTGCCCAAGGACCCGATACCATCCGCATGATGCAGTACAATCTGATGTACTACACGAACACCTCCGGCGTCTCAGACTGCAACAGCTTGAGTAACAATTTGGACACAAAAGACGCCCACATCAAGACCATTTTCCAATATGTGAAGCCGACCGTGATGTGTGTCTGCGAGATGGGATCGCAAACCCTGTATGCCGACCGTTTGCTCAACAATGCCATCAACACCGATGGAATCGACTATTACCGTCGAGGCCCGCTCACCAACCAGTCTGGAGGGACCATCGCCAACATGATTTATTATGATTCGCGCAAACTCACATTATACAAATCCACCAATATAACAACCTCATACAGAGATATTAACGGTTACACCTTTTATTACAATTCGGATGATTTGAGTGCGAGTGACACGATCTTCATGACCTTTTGGATTGCGCATCTGAAAGCGGGCAATTATTCCTCAAACGAAGAAGCACGTCTGGCGCAAGTGCAAAAGTTGATGAATCGCATCGTAAACTCCGGCTTGCCAGGCAACTACACGTTATCCGGCGATTTCAACATCTACTACAGTGACGAGCCTGCGTATCAAGAGCTTACTGAATTTTCCAACAGTCTTTACCGCTTCTACGACCCCGTAAACAGCCCTGGTTATTGGCATAACAATTCGCAATTTTCCTCACTGCACACGCAATCCACCCACTCGCAAGAGAACTATTGTTTTTCCAGTGGTGGTTTGGATGACCGCTTCGATTTCATTCTGGTTTCGCCGTATATTTACTACGGCAGCGACAGAATGCATGTCGTTGAGGGATCTTACCATGCGCTAGGACAAGACGGGAATCGTTTCAACAACTCGATTTTGTCGCCTGCCAACAACTCGATTCCAAGTCCCGTGGTCAACGCTCTTTACCAGCAATCCGACCACCTGCCGGTCATTATGGATATGACCATTGACGCCCATGTAGGAGTTCCTGTTTTCACACCCGATTTCAAGGTTAACATCGCCAATCCAGTGCGGGAAACGCTTCGGATTGATCTTCAAAACGACGAATCAGGAAAATATGCCATCAGCATTTATGCCACAGACGGACACCTCGTCATGACACATCATGAAGATTTGGATGCCGGTGCCCATCATTTGTCCTATCCTTTCCCTTTTCAAAAAGGTGTCTATTTTGCAGTATTCACTGATGAATCAGGTCAAAAATCGACCTTAAAACTGATTCATTATTAATTTTACGCCTAAAAAACATCTTGGAAAAGGGTTGCTGTATGAAAAAATTATATCTTTGCACCCGAATTTTCATCACGAACAAGAAACAAAACCATTATGAGTGAAATTGTCGTAAACCGTTATTCTGACGAAGATTTAGAAGAATTCAGAATCTTAATAGAGAAAAAAATAGAAGAAGCGAAAAAGAACCTGGAAGTCTATCAGGAAGCCTATAGCGGTGTCGGAAATGACACACAAGACACTGCACCCACTTTTAAGAATCTCGAAGAAGGGAACCAAGTACTTTCAAAAGAGGAAAACGGTCGTCTGATGTCTCGTTTGGTGAAATATATTTCCAATTTGGAAGCCGCATTGGTTCGCATTGAGAACAAGACCTATGGAGTGGACCGTATCACAGGCAAATTGATTCCCAAAGAACGTCTGAGAATCGTCCCCCATGCCACCTTGGACATCGACACCAAGCTTCAAGAAAAGAAAAAATAGGCATTGCCTGGTAATAGAAGCCTTCACGTCCGGGCATTCGAATGAATCCCCTGCTTAAAATAGAAGATTTATCGCTTGAGTTCCGCAATGAAACTCAATGGAACCCTATTCTGCATCACATCAATTTTTCACTTGATGAAGGAGAGGTGTTGGGTATAGTAGGTGAATCAGGGTCAGGGAAATCCGTGACCGCACTTTCCGTCATGCGGCTTCTGAATCCCAAAACAGCACGATACCCTTCTGGAAAAATCCTCTTTTTTTCACAAAACGAGGGGGAAAAACCACCTTTGGATATTCTAAAGGCATCTGACTCCACGATGCAATCCATAAGAGGGAATCAGATCGGCATGATTTTTCAAGAGCCGATGACTTCTCTCAATCCTGTCATCCGCTGCGGCGAGCAAATTTCCGAACAGATCGTCTTGCACAAACACGTCAGCAGAAAAGAGGCGAAGGAGCAGGTTATCAACCTGTTCAACGAAGTCATGCTACCTCGTCCCGCCCAAATATTCGACGCTTACCCCCACGAGCTTTCCGGCGGGCAAAAACAGCGCATCATGATCGCCATGGCCATGAGCTGCAATCCAAAACTGCTCATCGCCGACGAGCCCACCACAGCCTTGGACGTCACTATTCAGAAAAACATCCTTCAACTCATCCGTAGTCTGCAACAGAAACATGGCATGAGCGTGCTGTTCATCACCCACGATTTAGGAGTGATGGCGGAAGTCGCTGACCGTACGATCGTGATGTACAAAGGGGATATCGTGGAGGAAAACACCGTTCACAACATTTTCCTGAATCCACAAAAGCCTTATACCAAACAACTTATCGCCTGCCGTCCCTCCATGATCCAACGGCTGAGAACGCTGCCGCAAGTGTCTGATTTTGCTGGAAATGATGACAAAGCGGTGCAAGACATCATCACTAAACTGACCGTCAACCCCGAAGAGCGAAAGGCAACGCACAAAAAACTCTATTCGGGTGACAAAATCATCACAATCAAGGATTTAAACAAGGTTTATAAACTTCGGAAGAGAAAACTTTTCGAAAAACAGCAGTTTCTGCATGCACTCAAGGATATCAACTTGGACATTTATGAAGGTGAGACTTTGGGGCTCGTCGGCGAGTCCGGTTGCGGCAAAACCACCTTGGGGCGCACCCTGTTACGACTTATAGAACCCTCCTCAGGAGAGGTCGCCTTCCGCGGGAAAGACCTCGTCAAGCTTCCGGCTTCCGAACTTCGCGAGATGCGGAAAGACTTGCAAATCATTCTTCAAGATCCGTATTCTTCACTTAACCAACGACTCACTATCGGCGAAGCTCTTATGGAACCCATGCGCGTACATGGCATCCTGCACAACGACAAAGAACGTAAAAAACGTGTCATCGAACTGCTTGAACGTGTAAGTCTAAACGAATCACACTTTTATCGATATCCTCACGAATTTTCCGGTGGTCAACGGCAACGCATCTCTATAGCCCGAGCCCTCTCCGTTAATCCCAAATTCATCATCTGCGACGAATCCGTATCCGCCCTCGATGTTTCCGTACAAGCCCAAGTGCTTAATCTGCTGAACGAACTCAAGTCCGAGTATCACTTCACCTACATCTTCATCTCTCATGATCTGTCCGTCGTGAAATTCATGGCCGACCGCATTGCTGTCATGCAGCAAGGTTCCATCGTGGAAATCAACGAAGCGGACGCCCTCTGCGCACATCCGCAAACCGACTATACCCGCAAACTAATCGATGCTATCCCGAAAGGGATTGTTTGTTGACGATAACTAAGCTGTCAAGCAACCGTAATTCTAATCGTAAACCGCAAAACAATGAACATACTTAAGACTATCATTCGAATTGGCATTGGCGTGTTTTTCATCGCATCCGCCATCTTGAAACTGCTTTCCTTGGATCATTTCGAGCTTTACATCTACAGTTTCAACATTGTCAGTTTCACAATGAGCGGCTTGGTGGCACGCGCCATCATCGCTTGTGAGATTCTACTCGGTATTTTGCTGATTGTCAAGATAAAATACAAAGCAGCGTGGTGGATGACCCTGCTGATGTTGGTTGGATTCTCCTTCCTTCTTGTCTATGTGATCCTTTTCCGGAACGACAGCAACTGCCATTGTATGGGAGACTTGGTGGAAATCAAGCCGTCACTTTCACTCATCAAGAACCTCGTGGCCATCGCTCTGATGCTTTGCATCCGCAAAGAGGAGGATTACCGGTTCCGGGGCCGCATCGCCGTCCTTGTGGGTGCTTTTGTGGCCGCCATTGTGCCCCCTTTCGCCCTGTTCCCGATAGACAACATCTACAACTTTTTCTCCAAATCCGATAATCTCAACTACAATGAAGCCGCTTTCAACGCGCTGATGGCGGACTCCACCCTGCAAGATATCAACCTTGACAAGGACAACTACATCATTGGCATTGTGTCTTCCGGATGCGAATTTTGTCATACAGGTTGCTTGAAAATGTCTGAAATCGTGGATAACAACCATCTGGACACCAATCGGGTGTTTTATCTGATATGGGGTGACAGCACCCGGACGCGTCAATTCCAAACAGAAACCAAATCCGAACCATACCAATTCTTCCAGATTTCCCCACTTCAAGCCGTCCAAGCTGTCAATGGGCAATTCCCTACTTTTCTGTTTATCAGCGATGGACAAGTGCAAAGTACTGCTGATTTACGTCATTTGACAGAAAAATCAGTTACTTCTCATTTACAATAAATTTTTTTTATTTTTGCCGCCGTTAATTGAAGTTATTATCTGAACGACCTTTTCGTTCTACAAAAATGTACTAAAATGTCTTTATCAGCAAAAAAGAAACAAGCTATTTTCGACTATTATTCGGAAAACGGCTTCCACCACTCTACTGAGCAAATAGTAAAAGAGTTGAAAATTTGCCATAAGACCTTCTTTAACCGCTACGGAACCAAATCCCAGTCCATAGAAATAGCTTGGGAATATTGGCAAAACTTGTGCAAGGAAAAATGGTCACGCATTTTGGAAAACTGCAACCATTGCGTTGAAGAGTTGCTCATGATCCTCTATCACATGTACAAAACACGGGAATTCGACACTCATTATTACGAACTCACACGCGATAGCCGCAAATATCTCGATACCGGTTCCTACTTTTACTCCATTGTGTATTCTATTTTGGAAAAAGGGAAAAAGTGTTTTCATGTAAAGGAAAATCTGAACACGGATGCCTACACTCCTTTTGTACTTAACAATATGTTTCTTATTGATTTCGAGAAAGATAAGAGGCGTGACACGTTGAAATTCATCTTAAATGCGGCTTTGACCGAACGCGGGATGGAACTTTTCCTTGAAACTCCTTTCGCTTGATTCGAACTGATTCTCTTTCACTTCAAGCCAACAGCCAACGGCTGAATTAAACTTTTTTCACTTACAACAGTTGTGTTCTTTCAACTGAAATGTGTATTTTTGCCGTCAATTTTAAAACGATGAAAAAAGCAGTTTTATTCTTGGGGATACTTCTACTTATGACAGCAGGTCGGGCCAGTTATCTGCTGATTCCCATGGATTTGGCACAAAGCAACCATTTGAAAGCATACGGAATCGCCTATTTCGCCGTTTCGCATCAGATAGACATGAGCTGGCTGTTGAACTATCGCGGCGGAAGTTTTCTCTGCCCTTATAATGAAGGTGTGGAAAATGAATGTCTGGTGCGCGGTGTTTCCTACGAGGTCATCGCTGACCTGCAGGCCACGCAAATTCTCAATGAAATCGCGGTGATCGAGAACAACATGAACGAAATACGCCTGACTAAAGAACCTAAAATTGCCGTTTATTCTCCCAAAAACAAACTTCCATGGGACGATGCCGTCACCTTGGTGCTAACCTATGCCGAAATTCCCTACACCGTGATCTATGACGAAGAAGTCATTAAAGGAGAGCTCCCAAAATATGACTGGCTGCACCTTCACCACGAGGATTTCACCGGGCAATATGGGAAATTCTGGGCCAACTACCGCAATGCCAAATGGTATCAGGACGATGTGCGGGAAAACGAGGAACGTGCGGCGCAACTGGGTTTTGCGAAAGTGTCGCAGATGAAACTCGCCGTGGCCAAAGGCATCCGCGATTTTGTAGCAGGTGGTGGCTACCTGTTCGCCATGTGCTCGGGGCCCGACAGCTACGACATCGCTCTTGCCGCCGAAGGGGTTGACATTTGCGAGACCATGTTCGACGGTGACCCTATGGATCCGCAAGCCCAAAGCAAACTCAACTACGACAACTGCTTCGCTTTCACTGATTTCAGGATTGAAACCAACCCTTACGTTTATGAGGTTTCCAACATTGACGTGAATCCGTCGCAACATATCCAAAACAAATCCAACGACTATTTCACCCTCTTTGAATTCTCAGCCAAATGGGACCCTGTCCCTACTATGCTGTGTCAAAATCACTTACAAGTAATTCCGGGATTCATGGGCCAAACCACAGCGTTCCGGAAAGAGCTTATCAAGCCCACTGTGACCATCATGGGTGAATGTGCTTTCTTTAACGAAGCGCGCTATATTCACGGAGAATATGGAAAAGGCACCTGGACTTTCTACTCCGGTCACGACCCGGAAGACTATCAGCATCTGGTCAACGATGCCCCCACAGATCTGAATCTGTTCCCTAATTCAGCAGGTTATCGTCTGATTCTCAACAACGTACTCTTTCCTGCCGCTAAAAAACAGCAGCAAAAGACTTAGGACTGAGGACTGAGGACCAATTTAGCCAATAGCTAAATCTCCGGCATCATATTATAGATAAGGTCCACCACTTGCGGACCGGCAGCGGCGGCAGCGGCCAAAACTTCTTCATGACTGGCTTTTTCCACTCTGCCAATGATTCCGAGATCCGTGATGACGGAAAGCGCGAACACTTCGATACCACGATGACGAGCCATGATGGCTTCCGGAACAGTGGACATGCCCACGGCATCAGCTCCGAAAAGGTAAAACATCTTATACTCTGAAGGCGTTTCGAAACAAGGACCCGACACGCCAATATAGACGCCTTCCTGCAGATGAATATTCAATTTCTTGCCCGTTTGCTGCGCCAATTTCACCAATCGGTGCGAATAGACCTCACTCATATTCGGGAAACGCGGTCCAAGCTCATCGTCATTCGGACCCAAAAGCGGGTTCGTGCCAAACAGGTTGATATGATCTCGAATCAACATGATGTCACCCACCTGGAACGTGGGATTCATGCCGCCAGCAGCATTCGACAAAATCACCGTTTTCACCCCGATGCCGGGCAGAATCTGTTGTGGATAGGTTACCACATCCATCGGATAACCCTCATAATAGTGGAAACGGCCGTTGAAAACCAGCACCTCCACCCCGTTCAATCTGCCGAAAATCATTGTCCCTTTGTGGCCTTCCACCGTGGAAACCGGAAAATTGGGAATCTCTTTGTACGGGATTTCATCCACTATTTCGACTTTTTCGCTCAGGCCGCCTAAACCGGAGCCCAACACGATAGCCACCTTCGGGCTTATTGTTTTACGGTTGTTCAGATACTCAACCGTTTGCGCTATTCTTTGTTTCTTTTCCTCTAACATGGTCTATGATTATTTGATTAAACTTATCTCTTTGTGCACTAGTAAGAAATTCCACATTCACAGGCACAACAAAAACGGGAAGCAAAGATACAATATTTACGATTCGCTCTGCCTGCAACCGCATCCAATCTTTCTCGGTAGTGACGAGTAAACATTGATTGCCGATATTGTTAAAGTGCTTATCATAAACAGTTTGTATCTCTTTTTCAGTAAAAGAGTGATGGTCCGGAAATTCGTGATGCCCCACGATGTTATACGTTTTCTCCAAATGATTGATTAAGGGTTGCGGATGGGCTATTCCTGTCAAAACAACGATGTCACGAACAGACTTTGGATCGATTTTCTCCGCAGCAGGAGTGACGGGAAACAACTGTTCATAACGATAGCGTGTGAAAAACAGGTGCTGATGGGGTTTTAAGCGGAGTTTGTACCTCCACGTGGAGTCATCAGGGTTTGCCTTGTCGGGAACTTTTGTCACGACAACAACATCGGCGAATCGCGCGGCACCCGGGAACTCCCGCAGCTTGCCCGCCGGCATTGGCATGTCCGGACGATACGGACGATTGTATTCGGTTAACAAGATATGGAAGCTGGGACGGAAACGCAGGTGCTGGTAGGCATCATCCAAGACAACCACTTCTGTACCAGGATTTTCGTCAAGCAGATTCCGTACACCTTCGACACGATCACCATCCACAGCCATAGGGATGTCCGGGAAACGAAGATGCGTCATAAACGGCTCATCCCCAAACATTTCTGCATTCCGACCTTGGGGATCCGTCTGCAAGACAGAAAGATAACCTTTGGATTTCCGTCCATAACCACGACTTAACGCCGCCACATGGAAGTCCCGTTTCAATAATTCAATAACATACTGTGTATGAGGAGTTTTTCCCGTTCCACCCACCGCCAGATTTCCTATGTCAATGGCGGGAATAGGGGACTCCATCCCTTTCCAAAAGCCAATTCTGTACAAAAACCGGCGAATTGCGGCCACCAAACCGTAAATCAAGGAAAAGGGGGTCAACAACAGCCCTATGATGAGTTTAATCCGATCCATTCTCTGATGCTTCACTGTGTTTGGCCGCCTCCCGTTCCTCACGTCTCTTGCGCATCTGTTCTTCAACCTCATTCTCATACGATTCGTAGCGGCTGATGATTTTGGTCACCAAATGATGTCGGACGACATCCTTATTGTCCATATAGATGAAGTCTATCCCTTTCACGCCACGCAGAATGCGGTCTGCGAGAATCAATCCCGACTGTTGGTTTTTGGGGAGGTCTATCTGTGTGATGTCGCCGGTAATGAAGAATTTGGCGTTCTTTCCCATGCGGGTGAGGAACATTTTCAGCTGCGAAGAGGTGGCATTCTGTGCCTCGTCGAGAATCACGTAGGCGTTGTCGAGGGTGCGTCCGCGCATAAATGCCAACGGCGCAATTTCAATGACCTTGTCCTCCATCATAGTCATCAGCTTCTGCATGGGCATCATATCCCAAAGAGCATCATACAGCGGTTGAAGGTATGGATCGAGTTTGTCGCGCAGGTCCCCAGGAAGGAATCCGAGGTTTTCTCCAGCCTCGACTGCCGGACGGGTCAAGATAATCCTTTTTATCTGCTTGTTTTTCAGCGCCTTAACAGCCAAAGCAACAGCGGTATAGGTTTTACCCGTACCGGCAGGACCCACCACGAAAACCATGTCGTTTTTCTCCGCACTTTCCACAAGGCGTTTCTGGTTCGGGGTGATGGCTTTGATGACCTTACCCTCCCGACCATGCACAATCACATTTGCATCCACCTGATTGAGCGCATAAAAGCTGTCATCCTCCATTGCTGTAATGTTGATGATATCGGTTTCTGTCAGCTTTCCAAATTGTTCTATATGATTCTGTAATAAAGAGATACGGTTTTCAAACTCTTCCACATCGGCATCAGTTCCCGTGACTTTTATTTCATTGCCCCGCACAAACATCTTCAATTTCGGGAAGATGTGAGTGAGCATATTAATGTTATTGTTTTGAAAACCAATAAGTTCAACTGCAGTTTCGGGATTCAGTTCAATAATTTTATCCATGATGTTATTCGATGACAAGGTAATTTAAAGGATTGATAGGGAACCCATTGTACCAGAGTTCAAAATGGAGATGCGGGCTTTTCCCTTCCGCGGAGCCTGTGTTTCCAGCTGTGGCAATAGGCATACCGCTTTTCACACGCGCACCCACTGTTTTCAACAATGCAGCATTGCGTTTGTATATGGAGATCATATTGCCGGGATGCTGCACTACGATCGTATATCCGTCTGTGGAGGTGTAATCCGCCGCGATCACCACCCCGTCTGCCACGCATGACACCGTTTTGTTGTCCGCTGTGACTATATCAATGCCGTAATGGTTTTGGGAGGCGTCAAAAAGCCGCGTCACAGCACCCATTGCAGGCGGATAAATGGAAATGTTCGTGATTTTGGCCTGTTCTATGTTAGGGACACTGGAAGCAGTGGGAGCACTGCTCTCCGACGTACGTCCCAAAATCAATTTTGCATCTTCCAGTATCTCATTGACATGTGTCCGTCGTGACTCCTTCCGCTCCACAGCATGCACATCCGGCGTTGCCTTCACCTCATCATCCTCATATAGAACCCCGTCTTTACCTTCCAACATGTTCGAAAAGGACTCTATATACTGCTGGTTTAACGCCAAACGCTTCTCCAGGGAATCCACCTTCGCGGCTGTCTGTCTGTATAACTTATAGTCTTTCTGATTTGTGTATCCTGGAATATAAACCCTCAATGGAGTAAGTGCAATCAGAATGGTCGTCAGCACAATGATGACAAAAGCAGCCAGGATGGACACGACAACCACCTTTTGGATTGTGATATTCCGGATCAAAAAGCTCTGCTCGTGGGTGTCCTCATTGGAAAAGACAAGCCTATACCTTGTCTTCCACTCGTTCACGACGATATTCCATCCTTTTTTCAGTTTCTCTAACTTACTCATTCTTGCTTTAACTACCCGTTTTTGCGGTGCAAAAGTAGCAAAAAATGTAATATGATTTTATCATTACTTTTTATTTTATTGATAATCAGAATATTGCAAACAACAACAGCTAAAATGGTGAAAAGTATTTGATTTTAGTGGATTTTGATAAAGAAATAATCGTATTTTTGCTGCCCGAAAAAATCAATAAAGTCAAGTATTATGAACGAAAGAGACAACAATGTAAGTTTTTTCAGATTTGAGGATTTAAGAATTTACGCGAAGGCCATGGACTATATTGTCTGGTTGTACCAGCAATTTCCCACGGGAGAGATGGCTTCAAATCAAAAATTCATCCAGAAGTCGTTTTTGAAGTCAGCCCAAGATATCGCACTAAACACGGCAGAAGGGTCTTCCCGCAACAGAACGCAATTCTTGTATTATTTGAAAATGGCGAAGAGTTCTGTTCGGGAATGTGTTGTTCACACAGAGATCGCTTCCCGTGTCGGCATACTCAATGAAGAAGGCAAAGAGCATTCCCGCACTGAGTTAATGGAGCTGACCAAAATGATCGGATCTCTTATCGCTTCCCTGCAACGTTCCACCATCGGTCTTTCTCATTCCGGCAGACCTTCTGACGACACGGATGATCTTTCCATTCCGGAAGCGGATGATTTCGACGAGATGGTATAACATCACCCCGCCAACTATTCTTTATGCTGACAACAAACAATCATATTTAGGAATATCGTTTTGGGTATTCCTTTTTTTATTAAACAAACTCCAATATGAAATTTAGAAATTTACTAATTCTACTGCTATTTCTACCAGGTCTAACCCTCGCCAAGACACTGTCCAAAGAAGAGATAACGACACTGGGCGTTCGCGCATTCCAACAAAAAGCGCAATTTCTTTGTCCCGAAGCGCTTTCCTACTCCTTGAAAAACTGCCAATACTTGGAAAACAACGGAGTCATTGATTTGGCAATCCTGCATTTCGATTCAGGTTTTTTGATTTTTTCGGCTGAGGACGCTGTTCTTCCGGTGCTTGCCTACAGTTTCACCAATGACTTCGACCTTGACAATCCCGCTTCCGGCGCACAACTCTTTATCGCCCAGTATCAACAGGAAATCGCCACCGCACGTCGCAATCATGCTACGCCTAGCGAAAAGGTGAAAAAAGCTTGGGACAATCTTCTGCACCCTTCGAAGGACGCGACCGCCGAGGCCATCGTCCCTCCCTTGCTGCACTCCACATGGAACCAAAACAAATACTATAATGATTTATGTCCTGAAGACGAAAATGCGCCGTCAGGATATGACGGGAAGGTCCCCAACGGTTGCGTTGCCATCGCCATGTCCCAAATCATGTATTACTATCGTTTTCCCGAATCCGGCACTGGCAGCCACACCAACCACACCGAATACGGAAATTTCCACGTCAACTTCGCCCAACAACACTACGACTACGATGTCATGTGCGACAAGCTGAGCTTTTACAACAACGAGGTGGCGAAACTCATTTTCCATTGCGGCACTGCCATCGACATGATGTACGGTCCTGATGGATCTGGCGCTTATTCCCAAGAGGTGCCGGAAGCCATGGCCAGTTATTTCAGATACAACACCGACGCACAATACGTCTCCAAGCATCATTATTCCGACTCTTCCTGGCACGTCATTCTCCGGGCGGATCTGAATATCCTCCAACCCATCTACTACTCCGGCTATTCAGAACAAGGCGGCCACGCTTTTGTCTGCGACGGATACAACAGCGACGACTATTTCCACTTCAACTTCGGATGGGGCGGTGCCAGCAACGGATTCTACGCTACGCAAAGCACCGACGACAACGACTATGCCGTGGGCGGCTACAGCCATTGGCAGTCTGCCATCGTCAACCTCCATCCTACTGTGCACTCTTACCCGACCTACTGCAACGACCGTATTCTCACAGCCGCAAACGGTTCCTTGGAGGACGGGAGTGGAAACCAAAACTATCTGGACAATCTCAATTGCACTTATGTTATCACCCATCCGAACCAATACGACGTCCGGGTTACATTAAAACAATGCTCCACACAAGAAAGCCATGATTTCCTCCGTTTCTGGGACGGATATCCTTCCCAAGAGAACCTCCTGTTGGAGATCTCCGGCGAAGTATTATCCGAAGTCACGCATACTTTCATTACTGACAGCCTCTACATCACGTTTGAGACGGATGATTCCATTACCGGAAAAGGATGGCATCTCACATTTGAGTCCCAACGAGAAGGTTTCGGCTGCGGCGCCAACATTGTCAAGGAGAATTCCGGAGTTATCACTGACAACAGCGGAGATAACAACTACCGCGACAATCTTAACTGCTCTTGGACATTTAGGCTGAAAAACGTCGAGACCCTCACATTCAACTTCGAAGAAATGGATATCAGCCCTGAGGATCACCTGGACTTCTACGATATCCAGACAATACCCCATGTTTTGCTGGCACGCTTTTCGGGAAGCACACTCCCCGATCCCATGACGTTTGACAACATCAAGATCAGAGTCAAGTTCACCTCGGACAACTATCTCAGTGAAGCTGGATTCAGAGTCACTTGGTCTGCCGATGGCGCCGGGATTGAAAACCACGAGATTCCCGTGTCCGTCTATCCCAACCCTGCATCCGACATGCTGCACCTTGTGATACCTGCAGAGGTCGGACAATGCGACATCACAATATATAGTATGTCAGGGCAATCGTTATACACACAGCATTTTATGTCTGTGGAGGGAGAGGTTGAAATCCCTGTCCACCAGCTTTCAAACGGCATCTACATGCTTCAAATGGAAAGCGAGAGCAATACCACTCATAAAAAAATAGTGGTTGTGCATTAAACAAAACGGAGGGAAGATCGTCTTACCAGTAACTTTTAACCCAAAAACTTCAAAACAATGAAAAAGTTAATGTTAATGATGAGTATCTTCCTGATGACTGGTTTAGTGTCCATGGAAGCTGTGGCACAAACGCCCAACTCATCCAGAATTAACGCCAACAACAGCAGAAACACTGTAACGGCTACTAAACAAAACACGCCCTCTGCCTCCTCTCAGGCCGCGCGTCAAATGCAGAAAGGTGACTCTCATTTAAGCAAAGCGAACAACAACTATCAGAAAGCTCAGCAAAACATAGGTCGTACACCTTCCACGCAAGGACGTCCCACGACCAGCCCGGCAAACACAAGACCTGCCAACAATGTCAGACCTTCTACCACACCTTCCACCACTCGTCCGGCAGCCACGAATGCAACGGCAAGACCTTCATCCACGCCGACTACATCCAGCCGCACCACAACTCCGGTAACGGCTAACAAGCCCGCCACTTCCAACACTCGTCCTGTCTCTACAACGACTACAACTCCCACCGCAACAACAGCAAGACAGAATGCGAGCAGCTCTTCGGCCGTCAAGCAGAATGTGACTCCCAGCGCAAATGCAGGCACCTCTTCCTCCACCAACAGCGCCAGCACCGTTGCAAAGCGCGGTTATACCGCCGAAGGTCAGGCTCAGCCTCAGCCCGTTGTGACCGGTCCGCGTAACGAGGGAAACAGCAATGTAAACAACAATGACAAACATGGAAATCATGGTCCGCACTATGGCGGAGCGCCTCACACCCCGTATATGCACCCCAACTACCACAACTACCACTCCTACATTCACGTCCCGCACCACGTCAGACCTGTCTACTATCACGGCATCCCCTACTACTTCTACAACAGCGTCTACTGCCGCTACATCAACGGTCGCTACATCATCTGCCGTCCTCCCCTTGGAGCCATCATAGCCCACGCCATCTTCCACACCTGGAGCCCTGTAATTGTGGTGTACAAAAATGTGAACTACTACTACGATGACGGCACTTTCTACCTCCCCTACAACAATAATTACCAAGTTGTAGCCCCTCCGATCGGTGCGCGCGTGGCGGAACTCCCCAGCAACTACGAAGAAATTATCCTGGACAACACGCTCTATTATAAAGTGGATAACGTTTATTATAAGGCAGTTGTAGTTAGCGGATATATTTGGTACGAAGTGGTTTTTGTAAGTTAAAAGTTTTTTTTCAAAAAAAGTATGCGCGGTAAGAAAAAAAGTGTATTTTTGCCGCGCATTTGCATTTGCCCTGTTGTGTAATGGTAGCACCGCAGATTCTGGTTCTGTTTGTATGGGTTCGAATCCTATCGGGGCAACAAAAATCTGAATCCTTATCCTAGGGTTCAGATTTTTTTTGCACTTTTGCACCGTAAACTGTCAAATAATATCCTTTGTTTCATATAATCCTTTTACCATGTTAGTATTAGGCATTGCCGGCGGATCCGGCTCAGGAAAAACCTCTGTGGTGCAAAAAATCGTCAACCAGTTCCCAAAACACCACGTGAGTGTGCTGTCGCAGGACGCATACTATCGTGATAACGGCGACCTCACACAAGAAGAGAAGGAACAAATCAACTTCGACCACCCCTCCTCCATCGAATTTCCCTTGCTGGTGGACCATATCAACCAGCTGAAGGCAGGCAAATCCATCCCTATGCCCACCTACTCGTACGTCACCTGCGCACGCGGCAAAGAAACCATCACGGTCTACCCTGCCGAAGTGCTCATCGTCGAAGGAATCCTCATCTTCACGAACCCGGAACTTTGCGACACCATGGACATTAAAGTTTTCGTGGACACAGACGCGGACGAACGGCTCATCCGTATCATCAGCCGCGATGTCATCGAACGCGGACGAGGACTCGACAAATCCATCCGCCACTACCGCAACTTCGTAAAACCGATGCACGAACTTTTCATCGAACCCACCAAACGCCTCGCAGACATCATCATCCCTGTAGGCGGCCAAAACAACATCGGGATTGACATCCTGACCGCCAAAATCCGGGAAACGCTGAAAGGAGAAAACACGAAGATGAAGAGGGGCTTGTAGATTACGAAGACTCAAACCTAGAACATAGACTAGCTGACTTGTTTGCTAAAATTTTCACTATTTATCTTAAATTCACAAAAAAACTTTATTTTTGTGGCTCTGTTTGATAATTTTTACAAAAATGAAAAATAAGATTTTATTTGTCCTGTTATTATCTGTGATTCAGATAGTTATTCTCAACACCAACACTATTACGGCTCAAAAACTGAAACCCACAGATGTGCCGGCGGATGTCATTCAAACGTTGGAAGAGCAATATTCTTACGTGAAAGTCACCGGATGGATGAAAGAAGGAGGCACCTACATTGCCACCATTAAAGACGGCGCAACAGCCGGGAAAGTGTTTCTGTCCGCAAGCGGCGAATGGATACGCACGCTCTTCACAGTTCCTGTCAGCGAGCTGCCGTCATCCATCACCGACTATGTGAAGACCAATTACCCTGACTTCAACATCAGCATGAGCTGCCTTGAAGAAAAAGAGGATGAGAACACGCACTATTACCTTGAGGTGAAACCTGAAGGCGTCGGGACAAAGCCCTCCGTTCTGACCTTCGCCTCGACAGGCCAGAACAAGCTACTTACACGCGAGGATCCGGATGATTTCCAAGATCCAACCGTAAAGCAGCCCGACAAGATAGACCAGGCAAAAGCCGCTGCCGCTGAAAAACAAGCAGCTAAGGAGGAGGAAGCGAAACGCGAGGCCGCTGAAAAAGCCGCAGCCGAGAAAGCGGCGAAAAGCACCCCGAAACCCACTACGACAACTAGCAAGCCTGCCGCCACGCAATCCCCAAAAGAGGCCAAACCCAAGAAAGAGAAGCCTGAACCCGTGGTGAAAGATGAGCACGGCAATATCGCCATCAAAGCCAACACCGTGCCTGAAGTCGTTTCCAAAGCTTTGGTTAAAAAGGTGTTGCATCCTGCCGAGCTTAACTGGTTCCTAGTAGACAGTATGTACATCGCCCGTTGCCTGAACCAAGGCAAGAAAACAGCCGTCTACATCTCCCCTGCTGGTGTGTGGGAAAAAACCTTGACCATCATGCCTGAAGAGTCTGTATCTGGCCTAATGGCCAAACACCTCAACGACTTCTACCCCAGCTGGCGGTTCAAGAATGCTGTCAAAGAGCAGAGAGCAGACAAAGATGACAAAATGATGGTGGAATTCTACGAAAAAGCCAACTACAAGGCCAAGTTGGTCACCACCGTCTTCTTTGACAAAGCCGGCAAACTGATTCGCACCATAGACCCCGACTATGAATTAGGTGGTGGCGCACAAGAGAGCGATGAGGATGACGCACTCAACAAATATTACGAAAAAATGAACATGGAGCTGGACAATGACGACGCGTCAAGTGTACCTGACAATGTCAAGGCCGCATTCAAGCTGAAATACCCGAAAGTGAACAATGTGGAGTGGAGAGAAGGGGACTATATGGAGTATCAGGCCATCTTCTACACCACCAGAGGCAAGGAAATCTGCGTCTTCAACAGTTATGGTGAAATCGTAGAGACCTGGGTGATGGGGAAGAATGACAATCTCTCCGCCACCATTCAGGATTATCTCAAAAAAGAATATAAGAACTACAAGCTGAAAGAATTCTATTCCGTGAAACGCCTCGCCGACAAACTGAATGCCTACAAGGTCATCATTGTGGACAAGAAAACTCAAGAGGAGCAGGAGCTGTGGTTCAATTTGTCTGGAAAGCCGATTGAATATTAGGACGTAAGACTTTAGACGTAAGACGTTGGACTAATTTCGTTTATCGTATGAAATATCTCGAAATCAGACTTGTAATTGAGCCGGCAGAGCCGTGGAAGGAAATTTACACTTCGCTAATGGCGGAGGCCGGATGTGACAGTTTCATGGATGGGGAAAGCGAACAGGAGCTCTTGTGTTACATTCCCGAGAAAGATTTCCAAGAAGATGTTTTCAAGGATTTGTTGGACACTCCACAGTTTCCTGAAGTGAAGATTTCCTATTCCGTTGCACCGATGGAAGACAAAGACTGGAATGCCGCTTGGGAGGCCAATTACGAGCCTGTGCTGATTGACGGGAAATGCTATATCCGCGCCCCGTTCCATCCTGCGCGACCAGAGACAGAATACGATATTGTAATTGAGCCGAAGATGTCGTTTGGGACGGCACACCACGCCACCACGGCACAGATGGTTTCTTACTTGTTGGAAACGGACGTTCGTGGCAAGGCAGTGCTCGACATGGGTGCGGGCACAGGAGTCTTGGCAATCCTCTCCACGATGAAGGGAGCCACTCCTGTCACGGCCATTGACAATGACGAATGGGCCTACCGCAACGGCGTGGAGAATGCCCGGCACAATCACTGCGACCAACTCAAAGTATTACTGGGCGACGCTTCACTGCTCGGTGACGAAAGTTATGACATTATCTTGGCCAACATCAACCGTAACATCTTGCTGCAGGACATCCCGCAATATGTCAAGTGCATGAATGAGGGAGCGTTACTGTTTTTAAGCGGTTTCTATGAAGAAGATTTACCCGCACTGCGTTATTGCTGCGCACAAAACGGTCTCAAATACGTGGACCATAAGTCAAAAGACAAATGGGTGGCGGCGAAATTTGAGAAAATCTGATTTTCAATCTTTTAGATTTTACCATTAACATCCCGTGTGCAGAATAGCAAACTTTTTGCTATCTTTGCACACCATTTTTCTATGTAATGATGAAAAGATTTTTTTGTGTCAGTTTCCTAATATGCTTGACAGTGCTTGCTCAAGCTCAGCGTTTTACATCGTTCTCCAAAGACCCTTCCAAAACCGTGGAAGAGATGAAGGAGTTTTACTCGACAGTGCCGAAAGACCGCCAGAAAGAGTCCAAGGAGATTCTTGATGTTTTCGAGTTGATGTGGACCACCCAAATGGACGAAGACAACCAAGCCGTTTTCATTGAGGAGGCCAACAAGATGGTGAAGAAAAAACACCGTCCTTTCCCCCATTTCCAAAGCTACATAGAAACTTATCGTGCTTTTCTGGAAAGCCAATACGCCTCTGAGACCGAAACATGGCAGAAAATCCTGAACTATCACATCGGGCAGAGTTCCACCTTTTTCCATGACAAGATGAAGCACTACGAGCAGTTCTTCAAAAACAACATCATGAACCAGGGTGACAATGTCAAATGGGTAGCCATGGGCTTTGCCGACCATTTAGGGTTTGACGGGGAGCCCTGTTTTGATTTCAAAGACATTGACCTTTGGGGTTATTCCGCCAAAGACAGTTTGATTGTCAGCAGCGTGAATGGCCGATATTATCCTGACAAACTGATATTTAAGGCTAACGGAGGCACCATTTCCTGGGATCGCGCCGGATTGGACCCCAATGTCAAAGCAGAGTTGAAAACTTACGATATCGATTTGCGTTTCCCTAAAGTGGAGGCCGAGAACGCCTTATTCTACTATCCCCGCCTTTTCGCACGCCCCATCATCGGTCGCGTGGAGGAGAAAGCCATGCTGCCGACTTCCGAAGAGAAAGCCTCCTATCCCCGATTCACCAGTTATGAGGCCACCCTTCCCATCAAAAATCTCTACAAAGATATTGACTACATCGGCGGATTTGACATGCGCGGAGCATCCATTTTCGGCGCAGGCCAAGGGGACACACTGGCCAAGATCACCATTTACAACGAAGGGAAAGTCATTATCTCCGCGTTATCTCAAAATTTTCTCATCAAACCCACCACCCTGCTTTCAGAAGACGCTAAGGTTTCCCTCTATATTGAAACCGACTCCATCTATCATCCTGCCGCAAACTTCAAATTTGACAACGAAAAGCGGAGCTTGCTCATCTCCCGCCCGAAACAAGGTGTGGGACGTTCCCCTTTCTTCGACTCCTATCATAAACTGGATATGTATGTGGAATCCATCCAATGGGAGACTCAGGAAAAACGAATTGAGTTCAAGCCCATTGTGGGCAACACCAGTGACCAAGAAGCCTACTTTGAATCCCAGAATTACTATGAAGAGGACGTAATGCACGAAATCGCCGGTTATAACACTGTCAATCCGATATACACCCTTTGGCAGTTATTCAACAGTGCTGGTTATGAACCACTCACCATCGAGGATGTTATCAGCTGGTTCAACAAACCGCCATTGGACATCAAGGCGATGATGATTGATTTCGCTGCCCGTGGTTTTGTCGAATATGACATAAACCACAACCAAATCCACTATCGGAGCAAAATCGCACAATACTTGAACAACCAAGTCAAAAAGAAAGACTACGACTACATAAAGCTGGAGTCCAAAACGCATTACGCCTCTTTAGACCTGCTGACCAATGACTTAAAAATAACTGGATGTGAGTTTTTTGTGTTGAGTGACCCTCAGATTGTCAATGTCTATCCCATGGACGAGTTGGTGACCGTGAAAAAGAACCGGGACATGGTTTTCTCCGGCAGGGTTATCGGCGGTTTGTTCGATTTCGTGACACACAACTGCAAATTCGACTATGACCGGTTTTTGGTCGATATGGATATCATTGACACGCTGATCATGTACGTGGAAGACAAAAACGGTCCTATGGACATGTACGGTGATTACAAACTTCAGCGTGTGCGCAGCCAGATTCAGGAGCTGTCAGGGGTGCTGTACATCGATGTGCCCGGCAACAAATGCGGTATGGTGGACTATCCCGACTATCCGATTTTTGAGGCGCGAAAAGGCGGCAAGGTCTTCTATGACCAAC
This sequence comes from Bacteroidales bacterium, assembly GCA_017438945.1. GTDB lineage: Bacteria > Bacteroidota > Bacteroidia > Bacteroidales > WCHB1-69 > F23-D06. The sequence goes on along the minus strand of JAFRUI010000008.1, from coordinate 19,842 downwards.
CTTATGTGCTGGGAGGCGTTTATAATCGGGACAAATTCTACTATTTGGTCAACCAATTCCGGATTGTCAACCTCGACAATTTCGTGATTGACTCCATGAAATTCACCGGAGCGTTGGTTTCCGGCGGCATTTTCCCGGACATTGCCGAACCGCTGAAGGTTCAATCCGACTTCTCCCTCGGTTTCGTCCACAACACGAGCGGGTTGCCCATGTATGGCACAAAAGGCGGTTATCAAGGACGTATCAGTCTTAGTAACAGAGGTTTGCGAGGAAAAGGAACTATTGACTACATCACCTCCCATACGTTCTCTGACAGTCTGGTCTTCTACATTGACTCCACCAATGGCGCTGCCAACCAGCATGTGGTGGATGAGCAGATGGCGGGTACAGAATTTCCCCCTGCCTCTGTCAATGAAGCCTATATGCATTGGGAGCCTTATCAGGACCAAATGTTCATCCATACATTGCAAGAGCCTATGGATCTGTTCCGTGAGGCGCAGCTTACCGGTAATTCCAAGATTACCCCAAACGGTCTGTTCGGCACCGGCATTGTAAAGTTCAATCGTGCTGACATTTCCTCCCGGCTGTTCCAGTTCAAGCACCACGAACTGTTAGCGGACACCGCCGACCTACGGATTTACGACATCGGAGGTGGGAAAGATATCGCTTTTTCCACCGACAACTACAATTCCCACATTGACTTCAAGACCCGAAAAGGTCATTTTCTAGCAAATGGACAGGCTTCGGAAGTCTACTTCGTGCAAAATGAAATCAAGGCGAAATCTTCCGAGTTTGAATGGGATCCCATCGACTCCACCATCCTGAGATTCAAGTGGGACGATCCGCACAAGGACGTTGACATTGACAACACGTCCATCAAGGAACTCGTTGACATGCAGAGCGTTGGAAATGAATTATACGCTGTTGCCGTAAATTCCAATTACATGTTCACGGCCGTGAATGCGGAGTATGATTTCGCGAAGAACATCATCTTCGCCCATGGAGTGCGCTACATCAACGTCGGTGACGCAGCCATCACCCCATTGCATGGGGATGTCACTATCCGGAAGAATGCGGCCATGGACGTTCTGGAAAAATCGCGCATTCTGGCTGGCCGCGACAACAAATATCACGAGCTTTACAACTGCACTTCCCGCGTGCAAAGCGCCACAAGATTCTATGCCAACGGCTATTATGACTACATTGACGCCGAGCAACGTGTGCAGACGCTTTATTTCGACACGGTTTACTTTATGAAAGAGACCTTCGGGGAGGCGAAAATCCCGTTGGAGAAGGACTTCCACTTCAGTGACCAGTTTGCCTTCGATGGCCGTGCGGAACTGCACAGCACAAACCCGTTCCTCTCCTATTTCGGCGGTGTGGAAATCATCCACGGCTGTGACACCATCAAACACGCCCGTATGAAAATCCTGCAACAGGTGGATCCGAACAACATCATGCTGCAGGTGCATGACCGCACCAAAGACGTAAATGAACGCAAAGTGGTGGTGGCCATTGCCTCCAGTAACAAAACCGGACGGATTTACACGGCTTTTGGTGTGGCCAAAGACGAGTTCAACGATGCGGAATACATCAACGTGTTCGGCTACATCACCTACGACAAGGAGACGCGGGAGTTCAAGGCGGCCTCTTTGGAGAAATTGAACGACCCCAGTATTCCGGGCAACATCATTACACTCAACACCGACAACTGTGAGGCGCACGGCAGCGGCACCATCGATATGGGCGCCAAACTGGGCCGCGTGGACTTCGTCACCAACGGTACCATTGTGAACTACACCCTCGCCGACTCCGCGGAAATGCACCTCACCACCTCCATCAACTTCTTCTTCAATGAAAAATCCATGGATCTGATGAACAAGGCCATAGACAAAGCCTCATTGGACTTCGTGGATGTCTCTCAAGACGAAGCTTTTGACCTTGCACTTTACAATATCCTGGGCAAAACGGAGTATGACCGATATCAGCGGAATGTGGCTTTGGGACAAAACCGTCGTCTGCCGGAGGCGCTTCAGGTGAAATTCCTATTCTCCAACATCGACTTTGAGTGGGACAAAGAGCAATCCACATTCAAATCGCAAACGCAGCTTCCACTGATTATTTGTGGCGAAAAGACGGTATATAAGATGGTTCCGGGCCGCATCGTGATTGAAAAAAGAGGTTCCCGCAACCGCCTCTACCTCTATTTTGAATTTGACAATCAGTTCTACTACTTCCAGTTCGACAACAACGCCGTTTCCGCCTTTGCCTCCGACAAAGCCTTCAACGATGCCATCTCCAGCGTGAAGCCCAAGAACAGGTTCCAAGCGCCAGATCAGGCCAAAGGACTTCCTTCCTTCACCTATAAGTTAGGTAACAGAAGTTTGAAAAACAAATTTGTGAAGAAATACTTCACGGATGTTGAAGAAGAATCTGAAAACGGAGACTAGTATGGAACGGATTTGGATAGCGGGGCCCTGTGCGGCGGAAAGCCGCGGACAGTTGATGGATACAGCAGCGCAACTGTCGGAACAAGCACAGGAAAAGGGCATTTCACTGCATTATTTCAGAGCCGGGTCCTGGAAGGTTCGTAGTGTGCCTGATAGTTTTGCCGGCGCAGGCGAGGCCGCCTTGCCCTGGTTGCAAGAAGTGCAGAACACCTACCACATTCCCGTTTGCGTGGAGGCAATGAATGCCAAACAGGTGGAGTTGTGCGACAAATACGACATACATACGATATGGGTGGGAGCACGCACCTCCGTCAACCCGGTCGAGGTACAGAAAATCGCCGACGCCGTAAAACATTCCAAATTCACTGTCATGGTCAAGAATCCGATGATTCCCGACCTGAAACTGTGGATCGGGAACATCGAGCGGTTCCTGCAAGCGGACATTCGGGGTGTGATGGCCATCCATCGGGGTTTTCCAGACGTTCAGGAGAATATTTTCCGCAACGCCCCCTTCTGGCACATTCCCATCGAGTTAAAAGTGCAGATGCCCGATCTGCCCATCCTCTGCGATCCGTCGCACTTGTGCGGAAAAGTGGAATGGATTCCCGAAGTCGCGCAATTGGCGATGAACTATGGATTCAACGGACTAATGATCGAATGCCATTCCCATCCCGAACATGCCCTTTCCGATGCAGACCAGCAGATGCTTCCCGCTGATTGGGCGAACATGATCAGCCATCTGGATCTGCGCAATGACTCGGCCGACTTGGAGTTGGTAAAACAGCGTTCAACTCTCGAAAATATTGACAATCAAATAAGTACGCTTCTCTATCAGCGAATGAAAATGGTAGATGAGATTGCGGAAATCAAACGAAATCATCATATCGCATTAGTACAACCCCAACAGTGGCAACAAGTGGTGAAACGTTACACGAAACACTCTGAAGACACTTCTTATCAAGCATTTATTGAACAATTTCTCGAATTGTTGCACCAGTCTTCCATCGATCGACAGAAATAAAATTAAAAGTGTATTTTTGCGGTCTTTTATTTTTGACAAAAAATGAGTGAGAACAGAAACAGATATAATGGATGCATCGTTTTTTTGTGGCTTTTAGTCGCTTTTCTGGGTGGATTTTCCATAGCCTTACATTGGAATCCCCGCCGATTGAGCAAAACCGGAAATTCCGAGCTACAAAAAATGAGCGAGGTGATGAGCTACATTGAGCACTTTTATGTGGACTCCGTTAATACAGACTCCATCTATGGACTGGCTATCAACGCAATGCTGCAGGGACTAGACCCGCATTCCAGTTATGCCACCGCGGATGAAAACAAAACCATGATGGAAACGTTGGAGGGCTCTTTTGAGGGCATCGGCATACAATTCAACATCATGAACGACACCTTGATGGTTGTTTCCGTGATTTCCGGAGGTCCCTCGGAAAAAGCCGGTCTGATGGCAGGCGACCGCATGATCGAGGTGGACGGAAAATCCATTATCGGCATCAAGAATGAACAAGCTTTCAAGAAGTTGCGTGGTAAGAAAGGTTCTAAAGTGAAAGTCGGTATTTTACGACCGGGTTTCAAGGACAAATATACCTACGAGATAACTCGCGGAGTGATTCCCACTTACACTGTGGATGTGGCTTATATGATTGACTCTCAAATCGGTTACATCAAATTGAACGAATTTGGCAGCACCACAGCCAAGGAGTTTAACGAGGCTATCCTGAAACTAAAACGGCAAGGAATGAGCAGTCTGATTGTGGATTTGCGCAGTAACGGCGGCGGTTTCTTGGATGCGGCGGTAAGCGTATGCGACGAGTTTCTGAGCAACAAGCAAAAAATCGTTTCCATCGAAGGTTCCAAAGTGCGTCCCGAAATCATATATGCCTCTCGTAAAGGCGATTTCGAGCAAGGCAAAGTCGTGATTTTGATTGACGACTTCAGTGCGTCAGCGAGCGAGATTGTGGCCGGGGCCATCCAAGACAACGACCGTGGCACCGTCATCGGACGCCGTTCATTTGGCAAGGGGTTGGTGCAGCGACAGTTCGATTTAGAGGACAAATCGTCCATCCGGCTGACCACTTCGCGTTATCATACCCCTAGCGGACGATGCATCCAACGCGAGTATGAAAACGGTACAGAAGCTTACTACGAGGACATCTACAAGCGGTTGGTCAACGGTGAAATGGAGAGCCTCGACAGTATCCACTTGGATTCCTCCAAAGTCTATCACACCCTCAAGGGGCGCACGGTTTACGGTGGCGGTGGCATCATGCCCGACATTTTCGTGCCCATTGATCGCGGTGACGACCTCAACGCCTACTACGACATCGCCAACTCCTCGTCACTCATCCAATTCGCCTTCCATTACACCAACGAACACAAGGCAACGCTGCAAAAACAGTACCCTGACAAAAAAAACTACGTGGCAAAGATGCAAGTCACTGACCAAATGCTGCAGCAGCTCATTCAATATTACGAGAAAAACAACAAGAAGAAAGTGTCGAAAATGTCCGCGAACTCTTCCAAAGAGCTGAAAACTTGGCTGAAGGCGCTAATAGGCCGCAACCTTTACGGCGACGAGGCGTTCTATCCTGTGATCAACAAGACGGACAATGTGATAATCAAGGCATTGGAGACCCTGAAATAATCCGACATTATTTCATTCTTACTCGCCGCAAATCCAACATGTTCACAGGATTTGTGCCTAACCCCTGAACATTTTTCTGCACGAAACGCGCCACTTTGTCATAGTACAGGACGACAAACGGGGCATCCGTCACTAAAATCGAGTCCATTCGGGTATAATACTCGTTGCGCAACGAATCATCGGTGCAACGCTGGGATTTCTCGTACAATTTGTCGAATGCAGGGTTCACGTAGTGAGTGTAGTTAGAGCCCACCGGCTGCAGGTTTTTGGAATAAAACAGCGACATCTGGTTTTCGGCATCAGGGTAGTCGCAAATCCAGGAACCACGGAAAAACGACAGCTGGTAAGCCCGCATCATTTGGCGTTGCTGCGCGGGTTGCGCGATATCCAACTTCAAGGTGATGCCCAGCTGCTCCAATTCGTGCTGGATGTACTGGCACAGATCCGCATACTGCGCCGATACGGTAAGTGTGATTTCCGGCAACCCCTTGCCATTGGGATAGCCAGCCTCCGCCAATAACTTCAACGCTTTCTGCGGATTGTAATCGTAACCGCCCGTGCGCTCAGGTCCGTACGACGGCATTCCTCGCGGCACAAACCCGCCAACTCCGGCATACCCCATATTGTTACGCAGATACTTCATCATCTTGTCCCGGTCGAAACCGTAATTGATGGCCTGACGAACTCGCTTGTCCAACAAAGGATTAGGCTTCCCAGTGGGTTTTAAGTTAAATCCAAGATACTCTGTGTTCAGATACGGACCCGTAATCAGCGTGATTTTGTCCGCGTATTCCGGATTCAACCGACCGTCTTTCGTCAGCAAGGCATCCTTGTAGCTCGGATCCACACCGGACATAAAGTCGAGGGTTCCTTTCATAAACTCCATGAACACAGACTGTTTATCGACAATGAAGGAGACCGCGACCGCATCAATATAAGGCAAACGGTTACCGGCGGAATCTTTCTCAAAGTAATTGGGATTCTTTCGCATTACGAGCTTCACGCCCTCCTCCCACAGCTGCATTTGGAACGGTCCCGTGCCGACGGGGTATTTGCGGTAATCCTTACCGTAGCGTTCCACCACCTCGTGCGGTACCACAGAGCAATACTTCATCGTCAAGATTCCCAAAAACGGCGGGAACGGCTCGGAGAGTTCAATCTGGAAAACCGTGTCATTCAGGGCACGGAAGGCTGGTTTGCCCTGTGCATCACGCTTTACCTTCTGGAAAATCCACGCACCCGGCGAGGCCACTTCGGGATCAAGAATGCGCCCGAGACTATAGACGAAATCGGATGCGGTGACATATCGTGGTTTGTCGAACGGGAAAAATTCCGTCTGATGGAACCGCACGTCATCGCGGAGAATGAACGTATAGGTTTTCCCGTCATCAGAAATCGTCCAGCTTTTCGCAATAGCCGGCACCACCTGCAGATTCTCGTCCATATCCACCAAGCCGTTATACAGCTGGTTACAAGGCCATATTGTGGATTGCCCGGAAGCGTATGCCGGATCCAAAGACAAAATGCCGGAAGACTCATTATAATGGAAAATCTGCTTGTCAGGATGGTCAAATCTGGTCTTGCAGGAGACCAGCAAAGTCATGAAAAGCAAAACAATAGCGGCCGCTGGTGTAAACTTTTTCATACTTAGGACAACGCTTGGTTGATTTTCTTGGAGGACTCCAACAGTGAATTATACTCTTCGGGGGTAATGTCAATGTAGAAGTAGTAAATCGGATTAACGGGCTGGCCGTTTTTGATGACCTCGTAATGAAGGTGGGTGCCTGATGACATACCGGAAGATCCCACATAGCCAATCAGTTGGCCACGTTTCACCTTTTGACCGGGTCTCACAGCGGCCTTCGACATGTGGGCATAGAGCGTCTGGTAGGAATAGCCATGGTTCAACAGCACGCAGATACCGTAGCCGGAACCGGGGTTCTCTCGGGAGACCGTGCCGTCGGCGGTGGCATAGATGGGCGTGCCTTTCGGAGCGGCGATATCAATGCCTGTATGGTTTCGTAATGTCTTGAGGATGGGATGGTAGCGTTTGCCGAAGCCGGAAGTAATCGTGTACATGTTTTTCAACGGGCGTATGGCAGGAATGGCGGCCAACATCTTCGCCTTGGAAGTTGCGATCTTCTCCAACGTGTCCAACGAACGAGTCTGCACCGCCAATCTGACCGTCAGCTGGTCGGCTTTCTTGTTGGCGGCCTTCAGCATGGTATTGGCTTCAGAGCGGGACAGGCTGTCGAAATGCGCATCCTCCGCCAGTAACGGATATCGTTCACTCACCGGCACTGGATCTGTCTCAAAAACATTGCGGTAAACATTATCATCCCGGTCTTCAATGTCCGCCAAAACCTCCGACATGACATTGATGCGTGTGCTCAAGCGATTAACCTCTTCTTTCAGTTCATTGTTCTCTTTCTCCAAAATCTTCACCTTAGGCGAGTCTATAAAATAGAACGCTATCCAGACAAATACCAACGCGAAAGCCACTCCGCTGGCAAAAATCCAGGCCATACGTTTGAAAAGGTGCTTGAAACTGAGTTTCACCTTTTCATACGTCAGTGTTTTTGGATTAAAATGATAGAAAGACTTAGGCATTTTTAGTTACAACCGATACAAATCTGGTCTCCGACTTTGTAATTATTGATATTTCCGCTGTTTCTTTTGATTAAGATTTTCAACTGGATTCCATATCGTTGGGCAATATAGCGATAGGTGTCGCCTTCCTGCAGCGTATGGTATGACTCCGGGGATTTTGTGCTTTTCATCTCCAGATAAATCACTTCATCCTCTATGGGTTCCGATCCGTCATAGACATCATTGTAGAGACGCAGATTTTTCTCCGTCATCTGCAATGAAGCTGCCAGTTTCTGATAGGTATCGCCAGGACGCGCCAGAATGAATTTTGTTTTGTTATTCTCGTAAACGGGACGGCTGGTATAAGGATAATAGGCTGCTTTGAACGGGATGGAATATGGGTCCAGTACAAAAACATTTATGCCATCCACTTTTTCCGGCTGTTTGATTTGCGTTTGGGTGACAGGCGTTTCAGGCTGTTGCACCTTTTGGGGCTCAGCTGGTTTCTGAGGTTGCGGTTTCTCTTTTTTCTCCACCAAGACCTGAATACCGTTCACTTCCATTGTATCCGTTTTTACGGCAGGCTTTTGAGGCGCAGGTTCCGCCTTGGGTTGAGCGGTTTGGACAGGCTTCGTCACCTCTACGGGCTTCTCCACAGGTTTTTCCACTGGTTTCTCCACTGGCTTGACTGTCGGGGTCACGGGTTGTGTGGTTGGAGTCGGTGTTTCCGTATGTGCCACCACCCCTGTCCGTTCCGGATGCGGTTTGTCCATGGCGCGTAATGCCACCGTATCACCCAACTTCTGCGCCACCTTGCGGTCATAGTGCATCAGATAGTATTTTTCGATGATGGAGACCAACGTGTCGGCATATTTCGGGTTGCCCGAGAAGCCGGCTTCCAGAAGACCGTTTGCCCATGATCTATAATCTGTGATGGGAAAATAGAAAAGTTTCACATAACGGCTGCGGGTGGAAAGGAAAAGTGAGTGATCACGATAGGATTCCGCGTCAGTGGCATACTTTCGGTAGCAATTTTCCTGCTTTTTATCGGAAGGACGATAGTAGGTCTCTCCTGTCCACTCCTGCGTATGGCACATGATAGCGAAATGGTTGTGGCACTCACGCACCAAATCGTTGGTGCCTGCCTGTGAGGCATAGATGGCCTGTGCCAAGGTGATGCTGGCCGGCACCCCGTATAACTCCATCTCCTGCATCGCAAGGTTCTTGTATTCGTCAATGTAGTCGTAAATGTGATCCTCCATCGTGTATTGCGCAAAACCGATGGATCCCAGGCATATACCTGCCAATAAGCATAATATTTTTTTCATCGTTCTGAATTTATCGTTTTAATAATATTTGGTCTCCCGGATGAATAACTGAATTTTCATCCAACATATTGTATTTGAAAATATATCGTAGCTGGACCCCGTAGCGTTGCGAAATGTAACGCAATGTCTCACCGGGCTGGACGGTGTGGACGCGAGTGGCATTCCCGCGGGCTTTGGCCTCCACATAGACAATCTCATTCTCCATAGGCTCCTCATTTGCCCCGACATCATTGAACTTCCGCAGATTATCGGACATCACCAGGATATCCTGCGCGATTTTCTCGTAGGTGTCCCCTTTCTCGGCGATGACAAAATAGGTATTGTTGTTCTTGAAAACTTTCCTGTAGGTGAACGGGCTTTCATCCGCCGGGTACTCACTTCCGCTTGCGGTGAACACCTTCTTGCCGGGCTTCTTCGTCTCAGCAGGTTTTTCAACAGGCTGGGTATTCTGCACCACCGGTTTGGATTCGGCGACCGCCATCGGAACATAGCCATGTTTCTGCTGATAGTAGATCGTATCCAAACGGGCGATATTGAAACGTTCGATCAGACTGATGAGCCGGTCGGCATATTGTGGGTTGGTGGCGTAACCATCCTGTTTCAGGGTCCGCGCCCATGCCTTGTAGTCCATGATGTCTAACTGGAACAGATTGGAATAACGTTTCCGATTGGTCAGGAACAGTGAATGGTCTGTGTAGGATTCTGACACAGAGGCGTATCTACGGAAACACTCCTGCAATTCGTCATCATCAACCAAGATGGTGTCACCTGTCCATTCGGTGTGGCATTTGATGCCGAAATGGTTATTGCCTTCCACCGCAAGCCGGCTTTTGCCGCAGGCACTTTCGAAAATGCCCTGCGCCACCGTGATGCTCGCCGGAATCTTGTACTCGTGCATCTTCTGGATAGCCACCTCTGCGTATTGCTCGATATAATCGCGGATATCCTGCTCGTTGTACTGCGCAAATGCCGCAAATCCGGACATCAGCCCAATTATTACACACGCTATCGTTTTTCCAAAATTATCCATTATCAATTATCCATTATCAATTATCCATTATCAATTATCCATTAAGCCAACGCCTCCATCACCAATTTCGTGTAGAAATCCTGCACATCCAATCCCTGGCTTTTCACCTGTGCCGGAATGATGCTCATAGCCGTTTGTCCGGGAATCGTGTTGACTTCCAGGAAATAAGGCTTTTTCGCATCCTCATCAAGAATGAAGTCCACGCGGACGATGCCCTTGCAGTCGAGCTGGCGGAAAACCAACTCTGCGTATTGCTTGACAAGTTTCTGCATGTCGGGGGCGATATCGGCAGGAGTGATGAGACTGTGGCCCACATCCGTATATTTGGCGTTGTAGTCATAGAACTCGTTATGGGCCACGATTTCCGTGATAGCCAACATCTTGACATCGCCATAGACTGCTGTCACGCCGCAGGCCAATTCGCGACCATGGATCATTTTTTCCACTATCAGTTGGTTATCGTATTTCAACGCCTCCTCGAAAGCGGTTTTCAGTTCCTCACGCCCATGCACCTTCGTCACGCCCACGCTGGAGCCGGAATTGCAGGATTTCACGAAACAGGGGTATCCGCAGACCTCTTCAATGCGGTCCACATCCATGGGATCGCCGGCATAAAAATGCAGTGACGGGGCAATCGGAACTCCTAACTGCGCGACGGCCAAATTACAGTAGAACTTGTTGAATGTCAAGGCTGACGGGAAGCTTGTGCAACCCACGTATGGCATCTTGATCATTTCAAAATAGCTCTGCAATTTTCCATTTTCGCCAGGCGTGCCATGAATGGCGATGAACACGGCATCGAACACAATCTTCTGTCCGCCAACAGTCAGCGAAAAATCGTTTTTGTCAATCTGGACTTGCCGTCCATCTGAGGTTTTATAATGCCAATCAGTGCCCTTGAAAAGAATCATGTACGGCTCAAACAACGACTTGTCAAGCTGTTGAAAGACATTATCCGCTGTTTTCAAGGAGACCTCATATTCACCGGAATCTCCACCGGCCACTACTGCAATTTTATACATATTACACATTATTATATACAAAACGCAAATATAGTGTTATTATGACGTTGTTTAATTGGAATAAAAATTGTTTTTTAACAACGAATTGTGTGTTATTCCGACATCTGTTGCGTGATGCAGAACTGGTAATAATCTCCTTTTTTCGCCATCAGCTCGTCATGGGACCCGAACTCCACCACTTGTCCGTCTTTCAGAAACAGGATATGGTCAGCGAAGCGAATGGTAGAGAGTCTATGGGCGATAATAATGCCTGTATGTTGTTCAATATAAGGAAGTAAGGCTTCTTGAAAAAGAAGTTCGGATTCGTTGTCGAGAGCGGAAGTGGCTTCATCGAGAACGATAATCTGCGGATTTTTCAAGATAGCGCGGGCGATACTGAGCCGTTGCCGCTGGCCACCGGAAAGCCGCATACCCCGATTTCCGATTCGTGTCTGGTAACCATCCTCCAACTCCATGATGAACTCATGTGCCTGTGCGATTTTCGCCGCGGCCATCACCTCCTCTTCTGTGGCGTTTTCCGTCCCGAACGTCAGGTTGTTATATACCGTGTCATCGAAAAGGAAAACGTCCTGGTTGACAATGCCGAACAATCCTCTAAGATCGGCCAGCGCATACTGGTTAATGGGCACCCCGTCAATCAGAATCTCTCCGAAATGGATGTCATAAAACCTTGACAGCAAATCCACTAAAGTTGATTTTCCGCTTCCGGACGGTCCCACAATCGCCAGGGTCTCGCCCTTCTTCAACGAAAAACTGACGTGCCGCAGCACCTCACAATCTTCAGCGTTTTCAATTTCGGGATTATAGGTGAAACTTACATCCTTGAACTCTATAACACTTTGGAGATCAGCAATATGCTTCGCATTTGGAACATCCTTGATTTCCTCTTCGGCATCTATAATCTCATAAATGCGGGCGGCGGCCCCCAGTCCTTTGCGGATCTGGTAATAGGTGGAGGCCAACGACTTGGCAGGGGGGATCATGCGCGCGAAGACCACAAAATAGAGCATGAAAGCGGCTCCACGCGAGGCAAAACTATCCGGAAATGCCACCAATCCGATCATGGAAATGGCCAGCGCCGTGAAAATGCACAAAAACTCTATCAGAGGGGAGCCCAATTCCTTGATCCTGAAAATCTTCTTGTTAAGAAGGTAAAAACGGAAATTTTCCTTTTGAAATTGCTCCGACACGTATTGCTGCGCATTATACCCTTTGATGACGCGCAAGCCATCCACGGCTTCTTCGAAATAGGCGGTCATGCTTCCGATCAGCTCCTGCGACCGCAGTGAATAATTGCGGATATTCTTCCCGATAACGGAGAGAACAACCGCCATCAGCGGCAGAATCAAGAGCGTTATCACGCTGAGTTTCACACTGATGGTAAACAATGTGATCAAATAGGCGATGATCAAGAAAGGGTCACGACACAATGCCAATAGCGAAGAGATGACCGTCCACTCGACTTCCAGAACATCGGCGCCCATCCGGCTGACAATGTCACCGGAACGCTGCTTGGTGTAAAACGACAATGGAAGCCGGATTAGTTTGCGATAGAAATCATCGCGGATGTGGGAAAGGATGCCGGAACGGATGTGGGAAAGCCAAAACATGCCCGCATAGCGGCAGAGGTTCGCCAGAAACGACAGCAGAATCATGGTGCCGGCAATGAACAGCAGCGCGGAAGTCTGTCCATGACGTTCAATCACCGAGTTCATAAGGTAGTAAAACGTATCGATGAGATACTGCGGGGAAAAGGAGAATTCGGGGCGCACGGTCACGGCCTCCACTTGATGGAAAAGCACTTGCAGGAAAGGCACCAGGAGCGTAAGGGTAAAGATGGAGAAAAACGCATACAACAGCTGCACAAACAGGATGAATGCAATCTGTAACTTGTAGTTTTTCAGATATTTAAAGATTCTTCCGAGATATTCCATACCTTTTCAAATCGGCGGCAAAGGTACGATATTTTTGTTTCCCAATTTTTTGTACTTTTGCGGCGCAAAAAATTTATTATGGCAAACTATCCGGATTCGATAGACAGAATTACGAAAGCACGTCTCAGGCTGTCGGCTTTCGGTTCTATTTTCAGCATTGCACTCACCATGTTCTTCATCGGAGCTTTGGCGTTTTTCGCCTTTTTCTCCATGAGATACCTCCAAAACCTCTCCCAGAAAATCGAAATGGAAGTGCTATTCTATTCCGACATCAAGGAAGCTGACATCGACGCGCTGGAAAAGCAGATCAAGCTGAAACCGTATATTGAGTCGTCGCGGGTTTCGTCGCGGGAGGAAAATACCCGCACTGCACAACAGATCATCGGCAGCAACTTCACAGAAGTGATTTCCAACCCTATCAACGCCTCCATCATCATCAACGTAAAGCCGCAATATGCCAACTCCGACTCCCTGAACAAGATTTCCAAGGAGTTGAAACGCAATCCTATCGTGCAGGATGTTGATTATCCGGACTTCATCGTTAAATCCATTAGCAACAACTTCCGCAAGATACAATGGGTGATTGTGGCTATTTGTGCTGTCTTCATGATCATTTCCATGCTACTGGTGGCCAACTGTATCCGCCTGAACATCTTCGCCAAACGGTTCAATATCAAGAGTATGCTGTTGGTGGGTGCAACGCCAAAATTCGTCCGCAAGCCCTTTGTCACCAAAGGGATGCTCCAAGGTATCTGGGGCGGGCTTATCGCTGTGGCATTGCTGGCACTCACCCTTCTTTACGGAAACCGCATGGCCCCTGATTTTGTAGACTTTTCAGCCATGCTCTACATCGTCATCATTCTGTCTGCCGTATTTGTTTTCAGCATGTTGTTCACCATGTTGATTTCGGCCTTCTCGGTCAACAAATACATCCGCATAAATGACGAAAGATTATACATGTAAATTATTAATAACCAATATTATGAGTACTAATACGAATAATGAGAACATCAGTAATGTGAAAGGCAACCGCCCGCCATTATTCCGCAAAATGAACTACATTTTGATGGGCGTCGGCGCGCTACTCCTGCTCATCGGCTACATCTGCCTGGGTGGCGGCGATGTTCCGGATGATGTTTTCGACGGTGAAATTTTCAACACTCGCCGGATTGTGGTGGCACCGATCCTGATCTTCTTGGGATTAGTGGTTGAAATCGTGGCCATCATGTGGCATCCGAAAGCTTCGGAAAACGAAAACGAATAGAACTTCGACATGAGCTGGTTAGAAGCATTAATCCTAGGCATCGTACAAGGATTAACCGAGTTTTTGCCTGTCAGCAGTAGCGGGCACCTTACGATTTTGTCCAACCTTTTCGGACTGGAAGGGGAATCGAACCTTACAATGATTGTAGCCTTGCATGTAGCCACTGTGCTCAGCACGCTGACCATTTTGTGGAAAGAGGTTGTCTGGATTTTCAAAGATCTGTTCACAAAACAGTCATGGAAAAGCTATTCCGGGCTGAACGAGGGTACTAAATTCGCCATCAACATCCTGATTTCCATGATTCCTGTCGCCATTGTGGGTTTCTGTTTTAAAGACACGGTGGAAGAGATTTTCGGTTCCGGTTTGCTAATTGTCGGTATCATGCTTTTAGTCACGGCCTCGCTACTTGCCTTTTCCTACTATGCCAAACCGCGCCAGCGTGAGGAGATCTCCCCGCTGCACGCCTTCATCATCGGTATCGGTCAGGCAGTAGCTGTGCTCCCGGGACTTTCCCGTTCGGGAACCACCATCGCCACTGGTCTCTTATTAGGCAACAAGAAAGAACGGATGGCACAGTTTTCGTTCCTGATGGTCATCCCGCCCGTGTTAGGCGAGGCTTTGCTTGACACCCTCGACATCGCCCAACAAGGGTTCAGCACCGCCATGAGCGGCATCTCCGCCTTCTCTTTGGCCGTGGGCTTCATCGCCGCCTTCATCACCGGCTGTCTCGCCTGCAAATGGATGATCAACATCGTGAAGAAAGGCAAGCTGATCTGGTTCGCCATCTACTGCGTGATTGTCGGCATCCTGGCCATCATATTAGGTTTATGTTAAAGAAGATGATCCATGACGTCACCTTCGATTTGCCGGAGATGAATATCAATCCGGAAGGTGATTTGTTGCTGATTGACAAACCTTACAAGTGCACCTCTTTCGATGTGGTGGGCAAAGTGCGCAAGATGGCGAGCCGTGCCGCCGGACATCGCGTCAAAGTGGGCCATGCGGGCACATTGGATCCGTTGGCCACCGGGTTGTTGCTCATTTGTGTGGGCAAGATGACCAAGCAGGTCGATACACTGCAGGCGCAGGAGAAGACATACACCGGGACCTTCATGATGGGTGCCACCACCCCAAGTTACGATTTGGAAAAGCCCATTGACGCAACATTCCCTTATGAGCACATCACCCGCAAGATGGTCGAGGATGTAGCGCGTTCCTTCACTGGCGAAATCCAACAAGTTCCACCGATGTTTTCCGCGGTAAAGCACCAGGGCGAACGATCATACGAAATCGCCCGTCGCGGCGAGGATGCCCCTTTAGCCGCCAAGAACATCACTATTTACGAGTTTGAAATCACCCGCTTTGAACTGCCGGAAATCGACTTCCGTATCCGTTGTTCGAAGGGAACCTATATCCGCGCTATCGCCCGCGATTTCGGGGCAGCGCTCAACAGTGGCGCGCACCTCACCGCTCTGCGCCGCACTCGCATCGGCAGCTTGTGTGTGGAAGACGCGATTAAACCGGAAATCCGACATCGAGAAACACCAACATTGTAGAGACGTGCCATGGCGCGTCTCTACCTGGGCATAATATACACGTTTAATTCCGAAAAAAAAGTGAGACATCAGACGGTTATCGTTCAATGTCTCACGTCATAATATTTTATATCCCTTTACTCTGCCAGCAGCAGGATCTTGTCGTGGCTGACTTCCACCACGCCGCCACGAATGTCGAAATATTGTGTCTGACCCTGAGCCTCCTCCACTTTCACGCGGCCTTCTTTCAAAGCGGAAACCAACGGGGCGTGGGATTTCAGGATCTCAAACAGACCGTCAATACCGGGGAGCTGCACCAGCGTGACATCGCCGGAGAACAGAGTGCTGCTGGGGGTGATAATCTCTAATTTCATAGTCCGTTATTTTGCGGCTGCCAACTCTTTTTCTCCCTTCTCGATGGCCTCCTCAATGGTGCCCACGAGGTTGAAGGCGGTCTCGGGCAGGTGATCCAATTCACCGTCGAGAATCATGTTGAAGCCCTTGATGGTGTCCTCAATGTTGACGAACTTGCCGGGAATACCCGTGAATTGCTCGGCCACGAAGAACGGCTGCGACATGAAGCGCTGCACACGGCGTGCGCGGTGCACGGTCTTGCGGTCCTCTTCGGAAAGTTCTTCCATACCGAGGATGGCGATGATGTCCTGCAGCTCCTTATAGCGTTGCAAACTCTCTTTCACGCGTTGGGCGGTCTTGTAGTGTTCCTCACCCACGATGTCTGGGGAAAGGATACGGGAGGTGGAATCCAGCGGATCAACAGCGGGATAGATACCCAGCTCGGAGATCTTACGGCTCAGCACCGTGGTAGCATCCAAGTGGGAGAAGGTGGTAGCGGGAGCCGGGTCGGTCAAGTCGTCGGCAGGCACGTAAATGGCTTGCACGGAAGTGATGGACCCGCGTTTCGTGGAGGTAATACGTTCCTGCATGGTACCCATTTCGGTAGCCAGCGTCGGCTGGTAACCCACGGCAGACGGCATACGGCCCAACAGAGCGGAGACTTCGGAACCGGCCTGCGTGAAACGGAAGATGTTATCCACGAAGAAGAGGATGTCGCGACCACCGGTGGTCTCGTCACCGTCGCGGTAGCCCTCAGCCACGGTCAAACCGGAAAGGGCCACGCGGGCACGTGCTCCAGGCGGTTCGTTCATCTGTCCGAAGACCAAAGTGGCCTGTGATTTGGCCAGTTCCGCCATATCGACTTTGGAAAGGTCCCAGCTGCCGGCCTTCATGCTTTCCAAAAAAGCATCGCCGTAGCGGATAACCTTGGATTCGAGCATTTCACGGAGCAGGTCGTTACCCTCACGGGTGCGCTCACCCACGCCGGTGAACACGGTCGTTCCACCGTAGTTTTTCGCGATATTGTGGATCATCTCCATAATCAGCACTGTCTTGCCCACGCCAGCACCGCCGAACAGACCGATCTTACCGCCCTTGGCATAGGGCTCGATCAGGTCGATGACCTTGATACCGGTATAGAAGACCTCTTGCGATGTGGAAAGGTTATCGAATGTGGGGGGCATACGGTGAATGTCGCTGCGCCTCTTGGACGGAATTTCGCCGATGCCGTCGATGCTCTCGCCGATGACGTTCATCAGACGGCCGTTGATATTCTCCGTTGGCATGGTGATCATACGGCCGGTGGCCACTGCCTCCATGCCGCGATGCAAACCGTCGGTGGAGTCCATAGAGATACAACGCATGGTATTCTCGCCGATGTCTTGTTCGCATTCCAAAATCAGCTTCTCGCCGTTTTCCTTGCGCACTTCCAGTGCATCATAGATGTTGGGCAGCGTGACGTTCTCTTCAAAATGAACATCGACAACTGCGCCAATGATTTGGGATATCTTCCCTTTTATTTGTTCTGACATATATTCAATTACGTTAGTTTCTTTACTATAAAATTTGAGCCGCCAAAGATAAAAAAAATCCCGATAGGAAGCATCAAAAAAATTTTTTCGCGAACTGTCGAACCATATCAAAAAAAGTGTATTTTTGCCGCCGATTTCCCAAGCGGAAGTAGCTCAGTTGGTAGAGCACAACCTTGCCAAGGTTGGGGTCGCGAGTTCGAGTCTCGTTTTCCGCTCAAAGTCTTATAAAACAATAAAAATCAGCAAATTACAGACGTGGTTTGCTGATTTTTGCGTTAAAACTGAGACAGAATTGAGACAAACCGATTTTTTGGTATTCGCAGCCGAAAACCAAAAAAAAAATGTCAGAAACTTCGAACAGGTTAGCCGTATCTTCGGCGTATGCAGCAGCAAACTATCTGCCGGCAACATTGAAAACCAACAAGTCAGGATGGCTTATTGAGTATTATGTGGAGAATCCACAGACCCAGCAGCTTGCAAGGAAGAAGATCCGCCTTGCTCGGCTGATGAACCGCTATTCGTCAAAGACGGAGGCGCGGAAGCACATCAACAACATCATCGTGGCACTGAACATGAAGCTGTCCACGGGCTGGAACCCCTATTTTCAGGGCGAAGACTCCCGCATGTACACCCCTATACAGGAGGTGCTGGAGCAGTACCGCGAGGAGGTGGCGCGGGAACATCGGGAATCCACCGCCGAATCCTATATCTCGTTCTCCAAGATTTTTGGGGATTGGATAAAGCGGAACTCCCCGAACATCTATTCCTCTATGATTTCCCACAGCATGATAGTCCGCTTCATGGACGATGTGCAGAAGGAGCGCGGCGGGCGCAGGGGCGGCGAAATCTCCCCCCGCACATACAATAATTATATAAAGAACGGCGGCGCGTTCTTCTCGTGGATGATCAGCAAGTGCTACTGCAAGGAGAACCATTTCCAAAAAATCAAGACCAAGAAAGTGACGGAGAAGAAGCGCGTGCTCATTCCCAGCGAAAAGCGTGTGCAGATACAACAATATCTTGTGGAGAAGAATCCGGGTTACCTCGCATTCCTCGAACTGATATACGGTGCGCTGCTCCGCCCGAGGGAAATTCTGAAGCTGAAGGTCGGGGACTTGTCATTTAAGGAGAAGACCATCACAGTGAGGCCGGAAGTCTCCAAGAACGGCAAGCAGCGTGTTGTGCCGATGACAAAGGAGATAGAGCATATATTGTTCAGAATGAACCCTTACGAATACCCGTCCGAGTTCTTCCTATTCAGCAAGGAGCAGCGACCGGGCAGGGAGCAGATGGTACCCAAATATTACAGGAAGTTCTGGGATAAGCTGCGCAAGGAGTTCAACCTGCCGCTGGAGATGCAGCAGTATTCGCTGCGCGATACGGGCATCACGGAAATGCTCAAGAACGGACTTGACCCGCTCTCCGTCAAGCAGCTGGCCGACCACTATTCCCTCTCAATGACCACCATCTATTCCAACCACGCCGACCCGCACCTCAAGGAGCTGATTCGGGAGAAGGCACCGGGGTTCACGTCGGACAAGGTGCGGAGCTAAAGCACCACCTTCGGTTTCGCGGCCTCCACTTCGGCGGTGACGGATTCGCCGCCCTCGGTGAACTGGAAGGTGATTTTGACGGGCAAACTCTTCACTCCGGCGACCAGCAGCCAGCGGGTTTGGTTTTCCGCCCGTGCCTCCTGCGGCTTCAGCAGTCGCCACAGGTTGAGGAACTCAGAAAGGGGCAAGACGAAGCGGTACTTGACTTTCTCGTAGCCTGCGAGAAAGTCAAGCCACGGGCGCACCCATTTCTCCCCCACGGAGTTCTCCCCTTGCACGGTCAGCGACACGCCGTCAAGGGACTCGCCGCCACGGTTGTAACGGGTCGGCTGCGCCACCTCTATGAAGGGGCTTCCCGCCTGCGGAATTGCCAGCTGACGACTACCGAGGTAGGTCTCCAGCACCATCGGGAAGTCCGTGTTGCCCGTGTCGAAGACAGGGCTGCAGCCCGCCTGCTCGATGCGCATGACAAACTCCGGGTGTTCGGACTTGGAATCCGTGATTTCCATCACGGGAACTTTCAGCGTGGGTGTCATGCTCTCCTCGCTTCCCTCCCCTGCCTTCAAGGTTTGATTTGCACCGCCCTGCGGGT